>JALYOF010000048.1 GCA_030857025.1 Pseudomonadota bacterium
CGACCAGTCCGGAACCTCCAGCAACTGCCGCAGGTACGCCGGCACCACATGCATCCAGGTCACGCGCTGCGCGGCCACGTATGCCAGCAGCGCCTCCGGCTCGGTCAATCCGTCCGGACGCAGGACCACGCTGCCGCCCACCGCAAGCGGTACCAGCAACTGGCTCAGCGACGCGTCGAAACTCATCGATGCGAACAGCAGCCCGCGATCGGTCTCGTCCAGTTCGTAGTGCTGCGCCAGCGCCGCCAGTTTGTCGGCCAGCGCGCCGTGGCTGATGACCACGCCCTTGGGTTGCCCGGTCGAACCAGACGTGTAGATCATGTAGGCCGGCGACGAACGCGTCACCGGACTCTCGAACGCCGTGGTGTCCTGGCCATCGGCCGACGACACCAGAACCACGGACCGCCCCGACAGCGGCAGTTGCGGCGCCAGATGCGCCTCGGTCAGCACATGGCCGATGCCGGCATCGGCCAGCAGGTGGGCCAGGCGCTCGTCCGGATAGCCCGGATCCAGCGGCACGTAAACCGCACCGGCCTTCATCACACCGATCACGCTGGCCAGCAGGTCCAGCGTGCGTTCCTGGCAGACACCGACACGGTCGCCGACCTGCACGCCTGCCGCCAGCAGCGCTCGAGCGAGCTGGTTGGCACGCGCTTCCAGAGCCGAGAATCCGAGTATTTCGTCCTCGAACAGCAGCGCTGGCGCGTCGCCACGGGCGCGAGCCTGCCGGGCGATCAGGTCCGGCACCAGCACCGGTTCGCGCAATGCAGCCGGACCCTGGGCCAAGCCGGTCAGAGCTGCGTGTTCACCGATCGCCAGCACATCGAGGTCGCCCACCGTATGGCTAAGGGGTGAAATCAGTGCCTTGAGTGCATTCTCCAGATGGACGCAGAGGCGCTCCATGGCCGTCGATGTGAACTTGCTGGCGTCGTACGTCACCGTGAATTGCATGTTGCCGTGCGGAGATACGCCCACGACCAGAGGGTAGTGAGTGTGCTCATGGCCCACTCCTCCCTTGATGCCCGCCTCGTTCATCGCTGACGCGGCATTCCCGGTCGGCTGGCTGTGGAAGCCGAGCGCTGTGTTGAAGGCCGTCTGGCCGTCCTCCATCTCCGCCAGTTTTATTATTTCGGCCAAAGAAACGTGGGCATGCGTCTCCCGCTGGCGCTGGCGATCATGCAGTGTCTGCAGCCAGCCGACGATGCTCTCCTCGCGAACCATACGCACGACCGCAGGAACCGTGCTCACCATGAGACCGACGATGTCCTCGACACGAGGCAACTCGGCAGGTCGCCCAGACAAGGTCATCCCGGTCGTCACGACATCCGAGTCGCCATACCTTCCCAGCAGGTAGGCCCATGCCGCGAGCACCAGCGTGCTGACTGTGATGTTGTGCTCGGCAGCGAATCGCTTGAGCGAACCGTGATCGCCCTCCGGCAAGGTGTGGCGGACGGTGCGCTTGCCCGCGCCTGGATCAGCCGACGCTGCTTCGATGCCGACGTGCTCGTCGGTAACGACGCCCGCCAGCTCCTCGGACCAGAAGTGATGGGCATCTTCGGTGTTCTGGGCTTGCGTCCACTCGATGTAACGGCGGTACTCAACAGCCGGCGCAAGCGCCGGCTCGCGCGACTCACGCATCGCTTCGTATGCGACCAGCAATTCGTCATAGACGATGCCCAGACTCCACCCGTCGAGAATCGCGTGTGAACAGGTCCACACGAGCACGAACCGGCCGCCTTCGGTCTTGAAGAGCGCAAACCTTGCAAGCGGCGCGTGCCTTGGATCGAGCGGCTCACGATTGTCATCGCGCAGGTAGTCATCGATCGATGCCTTCTGCAGATCAGAAGGAAGGTGCGACAGATCCTGCTCGTTCCACGCCAGCTTCACCTTCGATTGCACCAACTGCAGGCTTTCTTCGCGTTCCAGGCCGACGAACACGGTGCGCAGCACGGCGTGCCGTTGCACGATCAGTTCCCAGGCGCGCTTGAAGGCCACAGGGTCGAACCCCGGCGGGAAATGCACCAGGTTCTGTGTCGAATAGCTTGTGCCACCATCGAGCTGAGCGTGATAAAGCATACCCAGCTGACTGCCCGAAGCCGGATAGACGTCGTCGATGTCGCCGAACTCACGCTGCCACTGCTCGAGGTCGTCCTGACTGACGACGCACAGGGGAAAATCGGAAGGCGACGCCCAACTGCGGGTCTGCTGACGACAATGCGACAGCACGCTGCGCAAGGCGTCCTCAAAGCCCGTCGCCAGCGCGGCGACATCCGCGGCATCGAACCAATGACGGCTGAAATCGATATTGAACGTCAGCCGGCCATCCGCGACCCGGCCATTGAAGCCCAGCAGGTACTCGCGACGGCGGCGACGATCGACATCGAATCCGGTGAATTCCGGAGCACGAGCGAACGAACTGGCCTGCCCCAACTGCTGATCGAATTGTCCAAGATAGTTGAAGACGATTGCGGGCTTGACCGTCAGGCGCTCGCCCCCCAGATAGCCCAACCCCAAATGCGGAACCTGCTTCAAGGCGCGCTTTGCGTCGAGGATGGTTGCGCGAATCCCCTCCTCTTCCGCGCCGTGCGACCCCACGCAGACCGGGTAAATTGTCGTGAACCACCCAAGACACTGGCCCAGGTCGGTGTCTTCGAACAGCTCGTGGTCGCGCCCATGGGATTCCATGAACACCTCGTGCCTGGTAACGCCGCGCCAGCCTTCCAGTGCTACCACGAGGGCAGCCAACAGCAGGTCATTGATCTGTGTGCGATACGCGAATTGGCAGCCCTGCAGCAGCGCTTGAGTGTCGTTGGAATCGAGAGCCGCCACGACCGTCTGCGAATCGCCCAGGGTGTCACTCACGTCCTCCGTGAGTTCATTCCGACTGCCTCGCAGGAACGTGTCGTAGTTCGATCCGTCGCCCAGCTCCAGCGGCCAGGGCCGCTCCGATTCGCTGCCGCGTTCGGCGCTTCTTGCCGACAATCTGGCGCTCCACTCCTGGAAGCTTGTCGTCCTGGCGGGCAGGAGAATATCGCCGTCGCGCTGGTACTGCTCGTACGCCAGCGCCAGATCGTCAAGGAAAATCCGCCAACTCACGCCATCGACAATCAGATGATGGAAGATCACCAGCAGACGGCGATCCCTCGGCGTATCCGCGTCGAACAGCACCAGCGAGAACAGCTTGCCCCCCGCGATGCTGATCGCCGCCTTGTACTCATCACCGGCCTCTTCCAGGCCGCGCATGCGCTCGGCTTGGCTCAATCCATGCTGCCGCACAACGGAAAGCGCAGCCATCGGCTCGACGTCGGCGACGGGCTGGAACCATGCGTTTGGCTCCGGGCCATCGGTGTCGCCGACCCTGAGCCGCAGCAGGTCGTGGCGAGCGTACAGCGCGGGCAGCAGCAGCCCAAGAAATGCTTCGTCCACGCCCTCCGGCACGTGCAACAGAGCGGATTGCAGATAGCGATCATTTTGGCCACTGCGCAATGCGAGAAAACGACGCTGGATCGGCAGCAGCTCCAGCTTCCCGCAACTCGGCTCCTGATTGAATGCGGCGCCAGCCCCGAGGCTTGCATCCAGGAGTGCAGCGATGCCTTCCACGGTCTGGGCGTCGAAGAATTGCCGCGATGTCAGCCGATGACCATGTGCATTGATCCTGGCGACGGCGCGGATCGACAGGATGGAGTCGCCACCCAGCGCATAAAAACCGTCCTTGATACTGATTTGCGCCGCCGGCAATAGTTCGCTCAGAATCGAGCAGATCAGTCGTTGGGAAGCGGTCGAGGGTGCCACGTAGTCCTGCTGCGCAGTGTCGCCGTCGCCGGGGGGCGGTAATGCATCGGCATCGATCTTCCCGTGCAGCGTCAGTGGCAGCACTGTCATGGGCACGTAAGCTGCCGGCACCATGTAATCGGGTAGCCGCTGCTCCATGAACTGCCGGACGACGGAACGGTGGTTGCCCGCGCCACTTCCGGCGGCGAGCGAATAGTAGGCCGTCAGTCGCGACTCGTCGCTGCCTTCGGGTTGCCAGAGGCTCACATGTACCGCGGTGATATCGGGATGGCTGGCAAGGACCACCTCGATCTCGCCCAGTTCGATACGGAACCCGCGAATTTTTACCTGCGTATCGGTGCGGCCGATATACTCGAGGTTGCCGTCCGGCAGCCAGCGCACCAGGTCGCCGCTCCTGTACCAGCGTTCAGGCAAGGCTCCTGCCACACTCCGGACCACGAACATTTCTTCGGTCAGTTGGGAGCAGTTGCGGTACCCGCGAGCCAGGCCGAAGCCGCCGATATGCAGCTCGCCGATGGCGCCCACCGCAACCCGATGACCACGTGCATCCAGGACCGTACATTTGTGGTTCGAGATCGGCCGCCCCATGTGGACGCGGCCCTCCCGGTACTGGCCCACGGTCGCACAGACAGTAGTTTCCGTTGGTCCGTAGGCGTTGTAGAAATTGCGTCCTTCGGCCCATTTCTGCGCCTCGGCCCAGCTGATCGCTTCTCCAGCCACGATCAGATGACGCAGTGATGGAAGGCTGTCTCGCCGGAAGGTCGCCAGGTATGCCGGCGGCAGCGTCGCGTGGGACACGCCACGGTCTGACATCAACCGGGCAATCGCCACTGGATCCTGCTTGTCCTGCGGCTCTGGGATGACCAGGCGCGCCCCGTTGCACAGCGCCATCAGCAGCTCCCACGTGGCTGCATCAAAGCTGATCGAGGCGAATTGCAGGACACGACTCTGTGCCGGGCCATCGCCCGTGACATCGAACAGCGCCTTCTGCGCCATCGCGAGGTTGGCGGCGCCCCGATGCTCCAGCAAGGTGCCCTTCGGCAGGCCGGTCGAACCTGACGTGTAAATCACGTAGGCCAGATCGGCGGCTCCGACCTGGACCGTCGGCGAGTGCCGGTGCAGGTCGGCCGAGGCAATCAGCGCATCGGCGACGCGAAGCACCCGCGCGCCGGAGGATGTGAGATCCGGAGTATCTCCGTCGGTCAGCCAGAGGCAGGCGCCGCTGTCCTCCACGATATGCTTGATACGCTTGGCGGGGTAACGCGGATCCATCGGCAGGTATGCAGCACCCGCCTTCATTACCGCCATCGCGATCAGGGGAAACGTGCCGGGATGCTCCAGGCACAGTCCGACGACGTCGCCCCGGACGACGCCGCGCTCGATCAGCAGCCAGGCCAGCCCGTTGGCCTGCTCGTCCAGTTCCTGGTAAGTGACCTCTTCGTCGCCGCGGATCAGCGCGATGGACTGCGGCGTCTCGAGCACCCAGCGCTCGAACAGGCGATGTACCGCTGCGTCCCCGATGTCGACGGCACGCCCGGTACCGATTTCGGATAGGAATGCCTTTTCCTGCTCAGCGAGCATGTCGAGATCGCTCACCGGCGTTTCCGGCGCGGTGGCGATGCTGTGCAGAAGCTTGACGAAATTTGCCGCCAACCGCGGCATGGTGGCGGGGTCGAACAGGTCCGACGAATATTCCCACGCGAATGCCAGTCCTGCGGCGGAATGGCGGACGATGAGGCTCAGGTCGAATTTGCTCCCGGTCTGGGCGCGTTCCTGCGCCGAACGACGCAGAGTGGGGCCGGCGACCGCATCGGCGGGTCCCTGCGAGCCCTCCTCGAAGACCAGCATCAGCTGCAGCAGGGGATTATGGCTGGCTCGTCGCCCCAGCTTGAGGGCGTCGATCAGCATCTCCATCGGTATGCCGTGATGGGGAAGGTCATCGACGAAGTCAACGCTGGCTTGTCGAAGGACATCCACGAAGCAAACGCCCGGGACGATCTTCGTCCGCACTGGCACTACATTGGCCAGGTAACCAACAAGCCCCGCCGTGCCGGGGAGCGTCCTGTTGGACACAGGCGTGCCGAACACCACGTCCGGGCTGTCGCTGTAACGAGACACAAAGACCGCGAATGCCGCCTGCACCAGCGCAAACATGGTGCAACCCTGCGCCGAGGCGAGGGCCTGCAAACGGCGGCCAGTCGCTTCATCCAGGCCGAAGCGGTGCCGATCGCCGCGGTGGCTGGGAGCCACCGGGCGGGCCTTGTCGAGCGGAAAACGGTGCATTTCGGGAATGCCGGCGAGCCGGCCTTTCCAATAGGACAGGTGTGTATCGAGAGCGCCGCCCTGCAGTTGCGACAGCTGCCACGCGGCATAGGCGCTGAAACTATGCGGCAAAGCAGTTGCGTCGGGCGCATCGCCCTGAGCGATCGCGTCGTAGGCGGTGTTGAGTTCCTTGATGAGCAGGTTCAGCGACCATCCATCCGCGGCAATATGGTGCAGCGTGACGAACACCAGCGAACCTTCGCGTCGATGCAGCAGATCGACCCGGATCATGAAGTCCGATGCGAGATCGAAGGGCACCGAAGTCTGGGCTGCAGCGAGGCGCTCGACCGTCGCCGTAGCCTCGCCGGTGTCGCTGTGGTCGACGATCGCAAAGGTCTGCGGATCGAGTCGGTACGGCGTCGCAACGCCGGCCTCATTGCGGATCGCGGTCCGCAATGGCTCGTGCCGGGCCACCAGCCATCGCAGACTCGCGACCAGTACTTCATGGTCCAGCTTTTCACGACTCTCCAAAACCAGCGGAATGTTGTAGATCGCACTGTCCTGGTCGTAGAGGTGCTGGAACCACAGCCTTTGCTGAGCGTAGGAAAGGACAACTTCGCCATGCGTGGCAGGCAAGCAAGGCGATTCGGAATCATCGTGCGCAGTCAGCAAGGACAGCAGAGCCTGCTTGTGCTCGCGAATTGACGCCTTTATGTCGTCGGGAATGGTGCCCAGGGTCGTCGATACGCGCAGATCGGCGCCTTGGACAGAGAGGCGGATGCCCTTCTCATTGCACAACCTGTAGAGATCGACGGCCATCATTTTGTATTCACTTCCTTGTGCGGCTAGGCGAGGATGTCGCTGCGTGCGCGCGACAGCTTGAGCAGGCTGCTGTCGTATTCCTGTGTCATGTCGTGGAAGAACTCCTCCTTGAAATCCGTCAGCTTGCGCACCACGGTCAGGCTGCGCTGCGTGAACTTGTGTGGCTCGAGGAAGGTCAACATTTCGGCGTGCCGCGCCTGCAACTGCGGTTTCAACTCGGCGAATACCCGGTCGAGGTCTTCCTTGTGGTCCTTCTCGCTACTCGTGGTGTTATGGAAGGCCATGACGCCGCCGTCTCCGCGCACGCTGGCGTAGGTCTCGTCATAGAAGCGCTTTTTGTTGCCAAAATCGTTCCACGCGAAATCTATCGGCAGGTATTGCTGCGGAATCTGCTTGACGTAGTCGATGACGCGACAGCCGGCATTCAAAGTCAAATAGTTGTCCAGTTTCAAGTCGGCCACGAGCTTCGCCAGGCTACATACGTAGGCATCGTTGCTGGGAAGTACTTCAAAGGTGAACAGCATCGGCCGGTACGGCTTGGCATAGAACGACGGAATGGGTACTACCGGCTCCTGGCCGTAGACCTCCTGCGTGGCCTCGTCGAGCAGCCATTCGTCTGGTGTGAGCTTGGATCTCGCAGGATCGGAAATTTTGGCAAAGTGCTTGACTACACGACTCTTCAACAGCTTCTGGTTCAGATTGAAATCATCCACGTTGTCCTTCAGCGCCTGCAGGATGTAAGGCGTGGTGTATCCGCTGCCGAACTCGACCACGGTCCGCGGCTTGAGCATGCGAACAAGGGAATACAACAGCGGTGCAACGTGCTCCGTTCCAGAGAGATGTTGGAATGGGGTGATTTCGGCAATGACCCTGCTGACGAACTGCTCGGAAAATCCAAGTTTCATTTTCTACCCCATTTCCCTTGTTGTAGTCGTTGCCAAAGCACGGCTTGCTGCCCGGGCCCGGCGTGAATCACCTGAAGACCAATCATCAGCGCGCTATATGACGAACTCGTCGCTGGCTGCCTGTGTCACGGCGTCGTCCAGTTCGGCCACCATCCGGCTGACATCGATCCAGTCGGAAAGCCGGCGGACAGTCGGGTACTCGAAAACGACCTTGATGGGCACGCGTACCCGCAGTTCGTCCGCAAGTATCGCAATCATCCGCGTTGCCAGTAACGAGTGGCCGCCCAACTGGAAGAAATTGGCGGTGACGCTGACCTCTTCGATTCCCAGCAACTCGGACCAGATGCGGGCCAGAGTCTGTTCGGAGTCGTTGGCCGGAGGGACGCAGGACACCGTGGCATCCTTCT
>JALYOF010000073.1 GCA_030857025.1 Pseudomonadota bacterium
GCGCCAACCATCCAGGTGTAATTTCCACAATGCCGCTTTGCCGCCCATGCGTACGCTCCTGTGAGAACAGGTGCGTATCGAAGCAGGGTTCAGATCGTCAGGACAGGTGGCGCGGCCGGACGCTTACAGACATCCTGCCAATGCGCTGATCCTAGGGATGGGACCGAGCTCGCCCCCTGGACCAGCCAAGCTCAATGACATGCCGGACTGCAGCGGCGACAATCGCAGTTATGGAAAACCTGCCGTACTCGCCCGTCGTGGCTTCGGGTGCCGTTCGTTAGAACGGGACTGGCGGTCGGGCGATGGCCCATCGCAACCACCTGAAGGCAGATGTACTTGTATGTACTTGTCCGGCACGGATCATTATTTCGTCCACGGCGGAGGTGATCGGGCTCAAAACCTCCGTGCGGTTTTGGCTCCTAGCACTCGTGCGGCCTGCTCCGAGGCCACCCCCGGGCTTTTTATCGGGCGATCCAGTTGGCCGCCGGTGTTTGGCACGGAATGCGTGCTCCGCACCACAGCGTGGTTACAGGAGTCTGGGCGACTCGCCGCCGATAATCACCACGTCTGCTGGCCTGCGGGCGAACAGTCCGACGGCCACCACACCCGGAATCTGGTTGAAGGCCGCCTCCAGAGCGATCGGATCGGCAATCGCCAATCCGTGAACATCCAGGATCCAGTTGCCATTGTCCGTTGTGGTGCCCTGCCTCCACACGGGCTGCGCGCCTGTCAATGCCACGATTTCACGCGCGACGAGGCTTCGTGCCATAGGGATGACCTCGATCGGGAGCGGAAATCTCCCGAGCACATCAACGCATTTCGCCGGATCCACGACGCACACGAACCTGGCGCTGGCCTCGGCGATGATCTTTTCGCGAGTGAGCGCCGCCCCGCCGCCCTTGATCAGCCGACGCTCAGAATCGCATTCATCGGCCCCATCAACGTAGAGGGGAAGCGGACCGGTGACATTGAGATCGAGGATGTCTATCCCGTGTTCACGGAGGCGATCACTGCTTTGCTCGGAGCTGGAGACCGCTCCCGCAATTCGATGTTTGATGCGACCAAGGGCTTCAATGAAGTACGCCACGGTGGAGCCTGTGCCGACGCCGACGATCATGCCGTCCTCGATGTACTCAATGGCTTTTTCGCCGGCCAGGCGTTTGGCTTCGCTCATGGGGTTCGCGCTACTCGAGGGATAGAAGGTATTTGAACTGAGCAGCGCTGACCGGCAGCACCGAAAGGCGGTTGCCGCGGCGGATCAGTGGAAAATCCTCGCCGAGGGACTCGGCATGCTGCTTGATCTCCTCAAGGCTGATGATCCGGTTCAACTTGCGGTCGAAGGCCACATCAACCATGTGCCAACGAGGTTCCTCGCGGCTGGACTTCGGATCGTGGTAATCGGATCCAGGCTCGAACTGGGTTGGATCCGGATACGCTTCGCTGGCTACTGTTGCCACGCCCACGATGCCCGGCGGAGAGCAGTTGGAGTGATAGAAGAGCACCCCGTCTCCAGGTTTCATTGCATTGCGCATGAAATTGCGCGCTTGATAATTGCGCACGCCAGTCCAGGGCTCGGTTCCGACCCGTTCCAGATCGTCTATCGAGAACGCGTCGGGCTCGGACTTCATCAACCAGTAGCGGCGGCGTGCGGTCATATCGGTTCGAAGTCAGGCGGAAGGTCGGTAGTCGAAGGACGCGGCATCGCTGCACACCGCATCCAGGGGCACATCCCAAAGCGCTGGCTTGATCCGTTCGATGTGCTGCTCGGCAAATCCCGCGCCTACCAGCCAAGGCGGCGCCGACTGGTGCTGCCGGAACGCGAAGCTGCGATCGTACCAGCCGCCGCCCATGCCCAGGCGGTTGCCCCGCGTGTCGAATGCGACCAGCGGGACGACCACCAGCGACATGGCAGCCGCGTCGAGCAATCGGTCCGCGTCGACATCGGGCTCCGGAATGCCAAAGCGGTTGCTGCGCAGAGCCTCGCCAGGGCGCCAGGGCGCAAACCGAAGGCGGTGGTCGGCGTGCAGCACAGGAAGGCAGTAGGTGCACTGTTCCGGCAACTGGACCTGCCAGGCATGCAGCGCCACTTCGCCGTCAGTCGCCCAGTAGCCCGCCACCGGACCCGAGGACGGGGCGAATGGCAGGGCAAGCAAGCGCGCTGCGAGCGCCTGAGCGCCTTGGATACGTCGGGTGGGAGTGAGTTCGCGTCGTCGCGCGCGGAATTCTTCACGCAGTTGCTGGCGGCCTGCGGTCTGGAGGTCACTCACGGGCAGGGCCCGGAACGTGCAACAGGCGAGATGAGGCCGATACCGCCAGCAGGCACCGCACGTCCAGGGTGGACCTGGACGCCAGAAAAAAAGTCCTCCGCCATGACGATGCGTGCGAAACGACCTTGAACCCGTGGTTCAAGTGGGAGCGCTTGGAGACCTTCGGGCTTCCCGCTACGAGGCGGACCTGCACTCCGGGTCTCCGCTGCGCCCCCGCGGTCGCAATTAAGGGACAAGGCGAATGTTTGCGCACGCCGTCGCGCACAGCAGAGGACGTGGGTCGAGTATAGCCCGCAGGCGCGTGATGCAGATGCCGTCCGTCGGTTGTCGCTGGCCGTCGATTCATTGAAGGTAAGTCCGGCACCACAGAGGGTATGAGCGACAGAAAAGGTTCACCCTTCAACGCGTTGGAACATCGATCAGCGCGTCCAACCTGCTATGCAGCTTGCCCAGTGCCTCGTTCAGTTCGCGATCGTTGGCTTCGCTGGCCTGGCGCTGCATCTGCAGTTCGTGGGCAAGATTCAGCGCTGCCAGAACGGCTACGCGGTCGAGTGCCGCCATGCGATTGCCGCCACGGATCTCGCGCATCTTGCTGTCAAGCATCCTGGCGGCGCTCAGCAGACTGTCCTGTTCGCCAGGCCCGCAGCCGACGGTGTACTCGCGGTCGAGTAGTTTGATGTTGACCGGCTGATTGCTCACGTGTGCTGCTCCAGAGACTTCAGGCGCGCGATCATCGCTTCGACCCGCACCCGGGCCTGTTCGTTCTTGGCGAGCAGGGCAGAGCGTTCGCCCGCGAGCTGTTCCTGCTGCTGGCGCAGGCTCCGGTTTTCTTCGCCCAACCGCCGGGCGCGCTCGGCGAGCTCGTCCACCTTGTCGGTGAGCAACTGAAGCTGGCCCAGCAGTTCGGTGCGATCCATCCCGGCACGATAGCAGCGACTGCGGGCCGGTCAAGGCAGTTCGGCGGCACCGGTCGCCGACGGCGCTGCGTCGTTGAGGCATCCACTGGACCGGTACTCTTCCAGGAACGTTCGGCACTGGTCCGCCTCCAGTGGCCGGGAAAGCCAATACCCCTGGATCTCGTCGCAGCCATGGGCGCGCAGGAACCGCACCTGGGCGTCGTTGTCCACGCCCTCTGCAACGACGTTCAGGCCCAGGGACCGGGCCATCGCAATGATGGTGCTGGTGATCGCCTCATCGTCCGGGTCCAGCGTCAGGTCGTCGATGAATTCCTTGTCGATCTTCAGCGTGGTGATCGGAAGGCGCTTCAGGTAGGCGAGCGACGAATAGCCAGTGCCGAAATCATCGATCGCCAGCCCCACCCCGAGCATCCGCAGCGCGTGCAGCGTACTGGCAGTCAGTTCGGCATTCGACATGATCACGCTTTCGGTCAGTTCAAGTTCCAGCCGGTGTGCCGGCAGGCCGGTGTCGCTCAGGATGCGTGAAACCGTGCCGGGCAGATCGTCTCGCAGGAGCTGCAGCGCGGACACGTTCACCGACATCGATGCCGAATGCAGGCCCTGCTTCCGCCACTGCTTCAGGGTGTTGCAGGCTTCGCGCAGCGCCCATTCGCCAATCGGGAGAATCATGCCGTTCTCCTCCGCCAGCGGGATGAACTGCACCGGTGAGATGTTGCCGTACTCCGGACTTTGCCAGCGCAGCAGCGCCTCGGTGCCAGTGATGTTGCCGCTGACGAGTGAAAGCCGCGGCTGGTAGACGAGGCGCAACTCGTTGCGATCGAGCACGTTGCGCAGCGCCGCCGAAATCGTCGCTCGACGGCGAACCTCCAGATCCATCTCGTCCGCATACAAGGTGAAGGTGCGTCTGCCGCTGGCCTTCGCGCGGTACATCGCGGTGTCGGCGTGCTTGAGCAGTTCCGAAGGCGCCTGTGCATGTTCCGGATACAGGCTGATGCCGATGGACGGCGAGATCGTGACTTCGTGTCGCTCGTCGACATTCAGTACCGCGTCGAAGGCCGCGATCAGCCGCCCCGCCATCGCAAGTGCCTCCTGGGCACTGTCGATGTTCTCCATGACCACGGTGAACTCGTCGCCCCCGAGCCGGGCAACCGTGTTGGCTTCGCCGGCCACCTCCTGCAGGCGTTCAGCGGCTGCGCGCAGGATCCGATCGCCCGCGGCGTGACCCAGCGAGTCGTTGATGTCCTTGAAGCGGTCGAGGTCGAGGAACAGCACGGCAATGCGGCGTCCGTTGCGGCGCGCGCGCACGATGGCCTCCGACAGCCGGTCCGAAAGCAGGGCGCGGTTGGGAAGCCCGGTAAGCAGGTCGTAGTTGGCGAGAAACCGAAGTTCCTCCTCCGCGCGCTTCTGGTCGGTAATGTCGGCCAAAACCGCAACATAGAGTCCCTGCTGGTCTTCGTCAGTGACCTCGCTGCATTGCACCAGACAGAGGAATTCCTGCCCATCGCTACGCTGCTGCCATATTTCCCCTGACCAGCGCCCGTGCCGCTGGAGATCGTCACGCATCTGCAGATAGAGCTCCGGGGGATGCCGGGTGCTGTCGAGCATGCTGGTGGGGCGGCCCAGAAGTTCGCTCTCCTCGTAGCCGGTAATGCGGGTGAAGGCAGGGTTGATCGATGTGAAGCGGAAATCGGCGTCGAACACCGTGACGGCCTCGGCCATGCTGCGCAGCACCTCGGTGGCAATCCGCTGCTGGCGCTCGGCACTGCGATCGGCGCTGATGTCGCGAGCGGTCCCGGCCACGCGCAGCGCTCGTCCGCCGGCCTCGCGTTCGACCACCTGGCCGCGCGCGCGCAACCAGTTCCAGCCGCCGCCGGTGCGCCTGCGGTATTCGGACTGGAACAACGCGGTGTTGCCGCGCAGGTGTTCGCGCATTGCCTCCCGAACGTGGGGCAGATCGTCAGCGTGAATTTCGTCGCTGGCGCTGCCGCGGTCATCGTCGGCGTGTCCGTCCAAATGCATGCGGCGCAATTCGTTCTGGACGAGGTCATAGTCCCAGAACTGTTCGCCCGATGCCCACAGCGCGAGCTTGAGTCGCTCGTCGCGTTCGCGGATCTGCCGGAAAAAGCCCTGTTCCCTGCGACGTCGACGAACCCATTGGCGTCCCGACATCGCCAGTATCGCCAGCACGGCCAGCGCGATCGCGGCAATTGCCAGAGGGTGGCGCCATGGTGGAGCGGCGATGTGAACATCCGCCTGCAACTCCTGCGGCCTCCATAGACCGTCCCGATTGCTGGACTGCGCACGCAGGCGGTAACTGCCAGGAGGCAATCCGGTGTAGGTGATGTCGGTCGCAGCCCCGTTGTCGATCCAGCCATCATCGAAGCCGTCCATGCGATAGCGATATCGGGTCCTTGCGCCGGGGGCGAAATCCAGGGCGCCGATCCGCAGACGCACGATATCGACGCCCGCGGGCACGTCGAGCCGCTGCGATGTCCACAGAGCACTGTCACCGGGAGCCTCAGCGCCGAACCATGCCCCGAGCAACCGCAGCGGAGGCACGTAGGCATCGACCGGCTGCTCGCCGGGCTGGAAAAGGTTGAGCCCTCTTACGCCGCCCAGGGCGATCGTCCCGTCGCGGAGTCGCGTGCCGGCGCCCCCATTGAACTCAAGGTCCTGGAGACCGTCAGCGACACCGTACCTGCGCGCGACTTCCGTCCCGATGTCAAAACGCATGATTCCCGCACTCGTGCCCAGCCACAGGCGGTCGCCATTTTCCGCGCCGCCCTCCTCTCCGACGATCGAGAACACCGTCGGCGAGGGAGTCTCCGGCAAGGCGGCACTCAGCGGGTGCTGGAATGCCATGGTGCCGTCGGCCTGCTCGACGGCGCGACTCAGGCCGGCGTGGGTACCCACCCAGACGGTGCCATCGCGAGACTGGTGCAGGGCGCGAACCATACTGCCTGGCAGCGAGTCCGGACGATCGGTGCCGTGCCCGAAATACTGCAGATCTCCGCTGACCGGATCGAGCAGGTGCAGTCCGTTGCCGGTGCCCAGCCAGATGCGGCCCCGTTCGTCCTCCATCAGTGAGTGGACGGTCGGGTTCGCCAGGCGGCGCGAGCCGATGTCGCGATCGCTGTAGTGCGCGATCAGCCGTCCATCGGCACGATGATGCAGGGCGCCATCGGCGTTCGTGCCGAGCCAGAGATCGCCGCGACGGCCCACCACGAGGCTGCGCAGGCTCGTGCCGGTGAACGCGCCAAGATCCACCACTTCCGCGGATTGCCCATCGGTTCCCAGACGCAACAGACCCCTGCTGGTCGCCAGCAACAGTCCACCGCCTGCGGCGTCGGCGATCGCCATCACCCGATGCTGGGCGTTGTCACCGCCCCCTGGAAGACTGTCGCTGCGGTCCTCGAAGCGCTCGGCGGCGACGTCATAACGCAGCAGTCTCGCGTTGTCGGTGGCGATCCAGAGCGCGCCGTCGGCGGCTTCGTGAACCGCACGCACGCTGTCGCCCGAAGCGGGGTTGCGGGATCGATCGGCGCCTTCCGGACCGGCAAAGTCATGGACGTAGCGAAAGCGGGTCCCCAGCGGGTTGGCGACCGACACTCCCCGGAAGGTGCCACCGACCCAGAGCGTGCCGCCCCGGTCGATCATCAGCGCGCTCACGGAGTCCTCCGGTAGCGTGCCGGATACGAACGCCTCTTCGCGAAGTACTTCCACGCTGCCGGTCGCGGGATCGAACCGGCGCAGCCCCCTTGCGCAGACCGCCAGCCACAGCCGTCCATCCGGTGCCTCCGCCAGATCGCAGATTGCCTGATCGCCGCCAGCCGGGGTCAAGCCGGTGTGCGACAGTACTCGACTCAGCGAGCCGCCCGGGCCGAGGCGATGAAGTCCGTCCTGTCGCCCGATCCACAACTGCCCGGAGCGGTCCAGGACCAGGCTGCGGACTGGGAGGGGCGGGCCGACCCGTGCGACCTCGCCATTCGCATCGATACGGAACAGCCCGGCCGCGCTCGCGTACCAGACGGTGCCGTCCTCGTCTTGCAGGAGTTGCTGCCATGGCGACTCGCGCATCAGACTCGGTTCCAGCTTGATCACCTGCACGCTGCGCCCGGTGGCGGGGTCCAGATGCTCCAGTCCGTTGAGCGTGCCGATCCACAGCCGTTCGCGCTGCGGCAACAGCGCCATCACCTGTGAGCCCGCGGCGTCGCTGTCCACCGAGCGGAACCGCTGTATCCGCCCGCTACGAAGATCCAGCCGCGAAACGTAACGCGTGTAGGTGCCGACCCACAGGACGTCTTCTCCTGTGGCCGCAAGCGCCGTGACAAAGCTGTCGGGCAGGGTGGAGGGGTCGGCAGGGTCGTGTCGGTGGGCGACGTAACGCTGCCCGTCATAGCGGTGCAACCCTCCCTGGGTGCCAACCCACACGTACCCTTGGGAGTCCTGAGCGAACGCGGTTACCGAGTTCTGCGCCAGCCCCTTGTCACTGCCCAGTGGCGTGAAGTAGTAGTCGCGCACCGCTGCCGATGCCAGCGGCGAGGCGAGCGCCAGCAGCACGAGCAGGGTGGACGCGCACGCGAGCACGGCGCGGGTCGCTGGCGCGGGGGATTGTGGGCTGGACAGAAGCACGGACCCTTGGCGGTTGGGCGGAAGGTCTTGGCAGGATTGACGAATGGCGACAGGCCTTGAACGCCTCCTTGTTAAACTGTGGCATCTTTTCCACCGGGCCGCACGGATGACAGATCCCGCACCTTCCCAACTGCCGGCATGGTCTGCAGTGGATTCCGCCATTCGCCGCCAGGCGCTCGCCACCTCCCCCGCGGAGCTTCACGGCGCGCTATGCGGCTGGCTGGCCGGCGGCGGCGATGCGGTACCGGAATGGCCCGCCCGGGTGCTGGTCGACGCCAGCCTGGAGACGCCCGCCCAGGGCAGTGCGCTGGACGAGATGCGCACCGTGAGCGCGGCACAACTGGCGGACCGCAGTTTCAGCTTCGATCTGCTGATGCCCGACGCCGACGAGACCCTGGTGGTGCGCAGTGGCGCGCTGTTCGACTGGTGCCGCGGCTTCCTAGGGGCTTTCGGGCTCGCCACCGGCGCGAGACCGCCCCTGTCGGAGGAGAGTACCGAGGCGCTCGCCGATATCGCCAAGCTCGCTGCCGCGCAACCGCAGGACGAGGGCGACGAGGAAGACGAGACGGCGCTGGTCGAGATCCAGGAGTTCGTCCGTGTTGCCGCGCTGCTGCTGCATGGCGACTGCGTGCTCGCCGGCGAGCGTCGGCAAAGCCTCAACTGAGATGACCGCTGCCCTGAGCATGCCCCCCAAGGCCTACGCCCGACGCCGCAAGCAGCTGATGCGCATGGCCGGCGACGACGCGATCCTGATTCTTCCCGCGGCCCTCGAGCGCTTTCGCAACCGCGACACCCACTATCCGTACCGGCAGGATTCCGACCTGCTGTACCTCACCGGCTTCCCCGAGCCCGAAGCGGTGCTCGTGCTGGTGCCGGGCAGGGCGGCCGGCGAGACGCTGCTGTTCTGCCGCGAGCGCGACGTCGAGCGCGAAGGCTGGGATGGTCCGCGCTACGGCACCGAAGGCGCGGTGGAAGCGTTCGGGATGGACGATGCCTACCCGATCACCGACCTCGATGACATCCTGCCGAGCCTGCTCGAGGGGCGATCGAGGGTCTACTACCACTTCGGCCGCGATGCGGAGTTCGATCTCAAGCTGATCGGCTGGGTGAATCGCGTGAGGGCGATGATGCGCATGGGCGCGCAGCCCCCGCACGAATTCCTCGAACTGGGACACCTGCTCGACGAGCAGCGCCTGATGAAGGATCGCGACGAGATCCGGATGATGCAACGCGCCGCCGACATCACCGTTGCCGCGCACCAGGTGGCGATGCGCAGCGTTCGCCCGGGAATCCGCGAATACGAACTGCAGGCCGAGCTGGAGCGGGTGTTCCGCATGAGCGACGCGGTGCCGGCCTACGGGACCATCGTCGGCGCGGGTGCGAACGCCTGCATCCTGCACTACGTCGCCAACGCCGGTCAGGCGAAAGCCGGCGATCTGGTGCTGATCGACGCTGGCGCCGAATACCGGGGGTATGCGGCTGACATCACCCGGACCTTCCCGGTGAACGGCCGGTTCTCCACCGAGCAGCGTGCATTGCACGACCTGGTCGGCGCCGCGCAGGCTGCGGCCCTTGCGCAGGCGCAGCCAGGCGTTGCCTATGAAGCCGGACACCTCGCGGCGGTGGAGACTCTCACGGAGGGTCTGCTGCAGCTGGGCCTCCTCAAGGGCAAGCTGGGCAAGCACCTGAAGGATGGCAGCTACAAACGTTTCTATCGCCACAAGACCGGGCACTGGATCGGGCTGGATGTGCACGACGTCGGTGAGTACCGGATCGAGGGGGAATCGCGCGTGCTCGAACCGGGAATGGTGTTCACGATCGAGCCCGGTCTCTACGTGTCGCCGGACGACACCACCGTTGCCCCCAAGTGGCGCGGCATCGGCATCCGCACCGAGGATGACGTGCTGGTGACGCGTGACGGACACCGCGTGTTGACCGATTCGCTGGCGCGCAGCAGCGACGAGATCGAGGCCTTCATGGCGGCTGGCTAGGCGCGGCCGGGCCGCTGGCTTGGCCCGGGGCCGGGACCGCTCGCGGGTCGATCAGACCCTGGAGCCGGCGACCGCGACAGACTCCCTGAGGAAAACCGCGGCGCAACTTCGATCCACCCAGACCGCACCTTCCCTCCACCCCCAGTTGCTGCCTTCGATGCAGCGCGTGCCGTCCAGTTCACGCGACAGGACGACCTTGCCTCGGAACGGTGTCCTGCATTCGCGGTAGGCGCCCGCTTCGCTGCGGCACATCAGCGCGCTGGGTGATGCGGGGTAGTCCAGTTCAACGGGCGAAGGCGGCTCCACCTGTGATTCATCGGCTGAAACCAGGGTGAGGCCGACCCGAAGCTGTGCGCTGGACCGGACACCGGATGGCGCAACGCCCGCAGTCGCCGAAAACCCGGCGGCGTGTGAAAACCGGGCCTCGCACAAGGCTGGCCCGGAGATGACGAGCAGGCAAAGGATCCCGATCGCCAGCGTGGTCGAACTTTTCATTGACGTTCTCCCGGCGGCAATAAATTGCCGCAGTGGGTGATCCAGCCTGCTTCGTACTTTCATCAACGGGCTGGTTGCCCATTGGCGGAAGGATGAAGGTCATTGGCTTGGAAGAAGTCGCGCGTTTTCTGGTGCAACTCATTGACGCACTTCTCGATGCTTCCGAAGCCAACGCAGGTCGCAGATACGCCTGCTTGTGCCGCCGGGAAGCCGACGTACGTTCCATATATGTGTTCAGGAACATTTGTGCCGGTCGACGGACTCGTCGAACTGTCGCCTCATCCCTGCGACGGCATTGAGGCGGCAGGGGAAGTAAAATCATCGACTTCAGGTGCCGTCCGGCGCGCCCGGGCGGATCAGCCGATCCTTGGAGCTTTCATGCGTACTCATTTTTGCGGCCTCATCGACGAGGCCATGATCGGCCAGACCGTCAGCCTCTGCGGCTGGGCCGACGTGGCCCGGAACATGGGCGGGCTGTGCTTCATCGACCTGCGCGACCACGAGGGCATCGTGCAGATCGTGGCCGAGCCGGCCGAGGGCGAGGAGGGCAACGCCGGGGTGATCGCAGCGGCCGCCCAGGTGGGCTACGAGGATTGCCTGCGCGTCACCGGCACGGTGCGCCGCCGCCAGTCGGTCAACGTGAAGATCCGCACCGGTCAGGTGGAGGTTGTCGCCACCCGTATCGAACTGCTGAACAAGGCCGAGCCGCTGCCGTTCCATGCGCACGAGAACGCGGGCGAGGACATCCGCCTCAAGTACCGTTACCTCGACCTGCGCACGCCCGACATGCAACGCAGGATGCGAACCCGCACGCGCCTGGTGCAGGCGCTGCGGCGCTGGCTGGACGCACGCGAATTCCAGGACATCGAGACGCCGATCCTGACCAAGGCCACGCCCGAGGGAGCGCGTGACTTCCTGGTGCCCGCGCGCATGCACGAGGGCGAGTTCTACGCGCTGCCGCAGTCGCCGCAGCTGTTCAAGCAGATCCTCATGGTCGCGGGCTTCGACCGCTACTACCAGATAGCACGCTGCTTCCGCGACGAAGCGCTGCGCGCCGATCGCCAGCTCGAATTCACCCAGCTCGACATCGAATTCGCCTGGATCACCGAGCGTGAGGTGCAGGACACCACCGAGCAGATGATCCGCGACGTGTTCCGCGAGGTGATGCAGGTGGAACTGGTCGGAGAAGGCGAGAGTTTCCCGCGGTTGACCTACGCCGAGGCCATGCGTCGCTTCGGCTCCGACAAGCCGGACCTGCGCATCGAGATGGAACTGGTCGACATCGCCGCGCTGGTCCGGGAGTGCGGGTTCAAGGTGTTCACCGACTGGGCCGGTGCGACCGACGGTCGCGTCGCCGCGCTGCGTGTTCCCGGCGGTGCCACGCTGTCGCGCAAGCAGATCGACGAATGTGCCGCGCATGCCGCGAAGTATGGTGCCAAGGGCCTGGCGTGGATGAAGGTCGAGGATGCCGACAATGGCCGCGACGGCATCAACTCGCCGATCGCCAAGTTCCTCGACGACGCAACGCTGTCGGCCGTTCTCGAGGCGACCCGCGCGCAGGCCGGCGATCTGCTGCTGTTTGGCGCCGGCGCGTACAACACCGTCAGCGACTTCATGGGTGCGGTCCGGCTGAAAGTCGGCAAGGACCTGGGCCTGGTCCGCGAAGGCTGGGCACCGCTGTGGGTGACCGACTTCCCGATGTTCGAATGGGACGAGGAGGCGCAGCGCCATGTCGCCCTGCACCATCCGTTCACCGCGCCTGCGGTCGACGACGTCGCCGACCTGCGTGCCAACGCGCGCACGGCCGTGTCGCGTGGCTACGACATGGTGCTCAACGGCAATGAGATCGGCGGTGGATCGATCCGCATCCATCGTTCATCGATGCAATCGGCGGTGTTTGAACTGCTGGGCATCGGCGCCGAGGAGGCCGAAGCGAAATTCGGATTCCTTTTGGACGCGTTGCGTTTTGGCGCGCCGCCGCACGGTGGCATCGCCTTCGGCATCGATCGCATCGCCGCGCTCATGGCCGGTACCGAATCGATCCGCGACGTGATCGCATTCCCCAAGACCACCACCGCGCAGTGCCTGATGACCGGCGCGCCGTCGCCGGTGCCGGACAAGCAACTGGCCGAGGTCCACGTGTCGATTCGTCCGAAACAGGCCAGGCCCGACGCTGCGGACGCGTAAGCCGGTGGGAATGATCATCCGCCGCGCGACCGTCGCCGATGCCGCGACGGTCTCGCGCATCGCCACGCGCACGTTCACCGAAACCTTCGGGCATCTGTACGCGGACGAGGACCTGCAGGCGTTCCTGCTCGACAGTTACGCGGTGGACAAGCAGGCGTTGATCCTGAGCCTGGATGCGTATGCGATCTGGCTCCTGGAGGTCGACGGCGAGGCGGTCGGCCATGCCGCCGCCGGGCCATGCGGGCTGCCGCATGCCGATGTCCGCCCCGGAGACGGCGAACTCAAGCGCCTGTACGTGCTGCCCGGGTACCAGAGCGATGGCTGGGGCGGGCGCCTGTTCGAAACGGCATTGGCGTGGCTGGAGCGCGATGGTCCGCGCACGCTGTGGATCAGCGTCTGGTCGGAGAACTTCGGGGCGCAACGGTTCTACGCGCGGGCGGGATTCGAGCTGGCCGGCGAATACGAGTTCGAAGTCGGAAGCGCCCGCGATCGGGAGTTCATGTTCCGTCGCCCGGCGCGGGCTGCGGACGCCTGATCGCAGACGGCACACGCTGCGGCAGCGCTCGTATGCATCGGCTTCCCATCGGCTCCGTGTTTGAAAGCCATCCGGGATCCCTCCAGAGGGAGCGAGCCGCTTCTCGCGTCGCGTCGCTGCCTGCGCGCTAGAGTTCCTTGAACGTCAACTTCCCGACACCCGAGCCCAGCCTTGCAACAGCCGATCACCCGCGTCGTTCTAGTGCACGGCCTCTGGATGCCCGGAGCGTCGATGCGCTGGCTCGCGGCCGGGCTGTCGAAGGCCGGGTTTGCGCCGGAACAATTCGCTTACCCGACAGTCGCCGGTGGCCCCGATGCGGCGCTGCCGCGACTGGCGGAAGTGTTGTCGCACGCCCCGGCGCACGTACTCGCCCACAGCCTCGGCGGACTGGTGACGCTCACCGCCTTGCAGCGTGAGCCTTCGCTCCCGGTATCGCGCGTGGTCTGCCTGGGATCGCCCTTGTGCGGCAGCGCGGCCGCGACCGGCCTGTCGCGCAGCACGCTTGCCGCCGCGGCCCTGGGGCGCAGCGCGGACCTGCTGCGCAGCGGTTGCCAGATCTGGAGCGGACAGGCGCAGGTCGGGGTGGTTGCCGGCAGCGTTCCGTTCGGCCTGGGGCAGTTCTTCGGCGGGATCCGCAGCGACAGCGATGGCACGGTCGCCGTCGAGGAGACGAGGCTCGCCGGTGTGGCCGACCACGTCGTGGTCGGCGCCAGCCATAGCGGGCTGCTGCTTTCGACGGATGCGCTGCGCCAAGCCATTGAATTCTTTAGCAATGGCAGGTTCCAGCACTAGTCGGGCGGCCGCCGGTCACGCGCGAGTTGGGTGAAAACCGGCAGAGCGGGTGCAAACGCGTAAAATTGCCGGCTCACCATTCGCACACCGTACGGGACAGCCATGGGCAGGGGACCTTCGATCGAAGGGCGCAAAAACGCCGAGGACGCGCGGCGCGGCAAGATATTCACCAAGATCATTCGCGAGATCTCGGTCGCCGCGCGCGCGGGCGGCGGCGATGCGTCGATCAACCCGCGGCTGCGCAGCGCCATCGAGAAGGCCTATTCGGCCAACATGTCGAAGGACGTGATCGAGCGCGCGATCAAGAAGGCGACCGGCGAACTGGAAGGCGTCGAATACGAGGAGATCCGCTACGAAGGCTATGCGCCCGGCGGCGTGGCGGTGATCGTCGACTGCCTGACCGACAACAAGGTGCGCACCGTCGCGGACGTGCGGCACGCATTCACCAAGTTCGGCGGCAATCTGGGCACCGACGGGTCGGTGGCCTTCATGTTCCGGAAGCTGGGCGTGCTCAGCTTCGTGCCCGGTGCCGAAGAGGCTCCGGGCTTCGAGGACCGCATAACGGAGGCGGCGATCGAAGCCGGCGCGGACGACGTGGTGGTGTATCCCGAGGACGGCGCG
Organism: Pseudomonadota bacterium; assembly: GCA_030857025.1. GTDB lineage: Bacteria > Pseudomonadota > Gammaproteobacteria > Xanthomonadales > Xanthomonadaceae > Lysobacter_K. The sequence continues at coordinate 14,438 of JALYOF010000073.1, forward strand.
ATCGACGTGCTCACCAGTGTGGAGTCGTTCGAATCGGTCAAGTCGGCGATCACCGACGCCGGGCTGCAGCCCGCGCGAAGCGAGGTCACCTTCCGCGCCGACAACGACATCGCGGTGACCGGCGACGCGGCCCAGACCGTGGTCAAGCTGCTGGAGTGGCTGGAGGACCTGGACGACGTGCAGAACGTGTATTCGAACGCCGAACTGGGCGAGGACGCGTACGTTTGAACGGTCGGGCGTGGTGTCGAAGGCAGGAGCGGGAACCGGAATCCGGGGCTTGCCCGGTGCACGGTCGCTTGACTGTCCGCGCGTACGGCCCGGTGCCGGTCGGGCGTCCAGCTACCGGTTTCCGGGGCGCCATCTCCGGCGCCACTGCCCGTCGGGCATGAGCCCGCAGACCACCATGCCCCCGGTTTCCCAAGCGCCAATCCAGTGTTCCGGCTCGATCCGCATCCTGGGCATCGACCCGGGTTCCCAGCGCACCGGCGTGGGCGTGATCGATGTCGCCGCCGATGGGCGATGCACGTTCGTGCATGCCCAGGCCATCGTGTTGCTGGGTGCCGCCGACTTCCCGTCGCGGCTGGGCCTGCTGTGCGAAGGACTGGAGCAGATGCTGGATGCCTGGCAGCCGCAGCAGGTCGCGATCGAAACCGTCTTCATGGACAAGTCCGCGACCTCGGCACTGAAGCTGGGCCACGCACGTGGCGCGGCGCTGGCCACCGTGGTGCGCCGGCATCTGCCGATCAGCGAATACGCGCCGCGCGTGATCAAGCAGTCGCTGGTGGGACGCGGCGCCGCCGACAAGTCGCAGGTGCAGCACATGGTGCGACTTCTGCTGAAGCTGCCGGATGCCAGGATGCAGGCCGATGCCGCCGACGCGCTTGCCGTTGCCCTGACCCATGCGCACATGAGCGCCACTCAGATGCGCACCGGCATCGATATCCATCAACTGCGCAGGCGCGGCGCTTGATCCGCACCCACCATCGCGCGCTTGCAGCCCCGCGCCGCACGGGTGGAGCGGAGAGCGACACGGGAGTATCCACATGATCGGACGCCTGCGAGGCACCCTGATCCACAAGCAGCCGCCCTGGCTGGTAGTCGACGTAAACGGGGTCGGCTACGAACTGGAGGCGCCGATGAGCACCTTCTACGACCTGCCGGAGCTCGGCCGCGAAGTGTCGTTGTTCACCCACCACGCGCAGAAGGAAGACAGCGTCTCGCTGTACGGTTTCCTGCGCGAGAACGAACGGCGGCTGTTCCGCGACGTGCAGAAGGTCAGCGGCATCGGTGCCAGGATCGCGCTGGCGGTGCTGTCGGGCGTCACGGTCGACGATTTCGCGCGGCTCGTTCAGGCTGGCGACGTCGCCGCGCTCACACGAATCCCCGGTATCGGCAAGAAGACCGCCGAACGGATGGTTGTCGAGCTCCGCGACCGCGCGGCGGACATGGCTCATGGGGCGACGGTCGCCGCGAGCGGCGGCTCAACCGACCCGCTGTCCGAAGCCACGATCGCGCTGCAGCAGCTCGGCTACAAGCCGGCCGACGCTCAGCGCATGGCGCGCCTTGCGCAGGCCGAGGGCGACGGACCGGAAGCCATCATCCGCAAAGCACTACAGTCCGCCCTGCGCTGAGCGCAGCCAGCCGATATCGATCACGCGACCGCATTCCCCATGCCCATCACTTCCCCCATCCCACCTTCCGGCTCCCGTTCGTCACGCATCGGCTTGTCCGGCCTGATGGTGGGCGCCATGGCCGTGGTCTTCGGCGACATCGGCACCAGCCCGCTGTACACCATCCGCGAAGCGTTCTCGGGCCAGTACGGGCTGATCGCCGACCATGACACCGTCCTCGGCCTGCTGTCGATGATCTTCTGGTCGCTGATGCTGGTGGTTGCACTCAAGTACGTGACGGTCATCCTTCGCGCCGACAACGAGGGCGAGGGCGGCATCATGGCGCTGATGGCCCTCGCGCAGAGAAACCTGCCGAAGGGTTCACGCGCGGCCTACTTCATCGGCATCGTCGGCATCTTCGGCGCGGCGCTGTTCTTTGGCGATGGGGTGATCACACCCGCCATTTCCGTGCTCGCGGCGGTCGAAGGTCTGGACCTGGTGGCGCCGGGACTGCACGGATGGATCGTGCCGGTGGCGGTGGTGATCCTGGTCACACTGTTCGCCACCCAGCGCTACGGCACCGCCAACGTAGGGCGTTACGTATTCGGACCGGTCGCGGCGATGTGGTTCCTGGTACTGGCTGTGATCGGCGTGGCCGACATCGTGCGCGAGCCGGAGGTGCTCACTGCGGTCAACCCGGTCTGGGCAGCGCGGTTTTTCGTCGATCATTCCTGGGGAGGAATCTTCATCCTCGGTGCGGTGATCCTCTCGGTGACAGGCGGCGAGGCGATCTACACCGACCTCGGGCGCTTCGGTGCGCGCCCGATCCGGCGCGCGTGGTATTTCTTCGTGCTGCCGGCGCTGATGCTCAACTACCTGGGCCAGGGTGCGCTCGTGCTGGAGAACCCCGATGCCGCGCGCAACCCGTTCTACATGGGCGTGCCGGAGTGGGGGCTCATACCGCTGATCCTGCTGTCCACGGCGGCCACGGTCATGGCCTCGCAGGCGGTGATCACCGGCGGATTCTCGGTGGCGCAGCAGGCGATGCAGCTGGGATACATCCCGCGCATGACCGTGCGTTACTTCTCCGGAGCCAACAGGAGCCAGGTCTACATTCCCGGCATCAACTGGGCAATGATGGTGATCGTGGTGGGCCTGGTGCTGGGCTTCGGCAGTTCCTCGGCGCTGGCGAGCGCTTACGGTGTGTCGATGTCCATGACAATGCTCATCGACACCGTGCTGCTGGCGATCGTGGCGCGTGCCCTGTGGCCGCGCTGGCGCGTTTGGGTGCTGCCGCTGTGCGCGGTGCTGCTGTGCATCGATCTGGCGTTCCTGACGGCGAACTTCGTCAAGATTCCGCAGGGTGGCTGGTTCGCGGTGGCTTTGGGAATCGTCCTGTTCACCATGCTGCGCACGTGGCGTCGCGGTCGTCAGCTGCTGCGCGCGGAGATCCAGAAGGAAGGCATCCGCATCGACTCCTTCCTTTCGGGTCTGATGCTCGCGCCGCCGGTGCGGGTGCCCGGCACGGCGGTATTCCTGACCGCTGACAAGGACGTGGTGCCGCACGCGTTGCTGCACAACCTCAAGCACAACAAAGTGCTGCACGAGCAGAACATATTCCTGAACGTGGTAACGCTCAATGTCCCGCATTCCCACAAGCGGCTGATCGTGGAGCAGGTCGGGGATCGCTTTTACCGTGTGGTGGTGCGCTTTGGTTTCATGGAATCCCCGGACGTGCCGGTCGCGCTGATGCAGACCTGCGACGTCAGCGAGCTGTGCCTGGACCCGATGGACACCACCTACTTCGTCAGCCGCGAGAGCATCGTCGCCCGCGCACGCCGCGGGATGCCGATCTGGCGCGACAAGCTGTTTGCCGTTATGCACCGCAACGCGGCCCCGGCTTCGGGCTACTTCCGGATCCCTGGCAACCGCCTGGTCGAGTTGGGCACGCAGGTCGAGATCTAGATTTTCCCTGCGGCTGGAAGGCAGGCGGCGACGGGTGTCGCGGATCGGCGCCGCGGGCTGCTGGGCAGTTTCCTTTCGCCGGTCAAAGCGATGCCTGCGTGCCTACCGGGCTGGTGCATGGCGCCGGGCGTGGATAGCCGGTTGCGGCAGTGCAGCGGGAGCTTGCGCGCCCCTCAACTGAGCGCCGCGAATTTCTCGATCAGGCGGGTTGGTCCGGATACGATCAGGATGTCGCCGGACTCCACGAAGGTGTCTGCCTGGGCGTAGGTGAAGTCGGCATGGCGGCGCTTGAGGCCGACCACCGTGATGCCGTGCTTCTGGCGCAGGTTGGACTCGCTGAGGGTCTTGTCCCAGGCCTCGCTCGGCGCCGTGGTCTTGGCGATGGCAAATCCGTCGTCAAACTCGATGAAATCGATCATGCGTCCCGTGACCAGGTGCGCCACCCGCTCGCCCATCGCGGCCTCGGGGTACACCACGTGCTGCGCGCCGACGCGCTCGAGAATCTGGCCGTGCTTGGTCGAGGTCGCTTTGGCCCAGATGTTGCCCACGCCCAGTTCCTCCAGGGCCAGAACCGTGAGCACACTGGCTTCCACGTCGCTGCCGATGGCCACCACCGCGCGGTCGATGTCCCCGACTCCCAGTTGGCGCAGGGCCTCGCTGCTGGTCGAGTCGGCCTGCACCACGTGCGTGAGCCGTTCCGACCAGCGCTGCACGATGTCCTGATTCTCGTCGACGCCTAGAACCTCATGACCCAGGTGGGTTAGCGACTCGGCCACGGCCCCGCCGAAGCGGCCCAGTCCGACCACCAGCACGATGTCCCGTTTGGATGGAAATTTTTCAGCCAACGATCGGGCGCTCCTCTGGGTAGCGATACAGCCGCGTGTGCCCGCGCATGGCCAGTCCAATGGCGAGAGTCACCAATCCTACGCGCCCCACGAACATCAGCGCGACCAGGATCGCCTGGCCGGCCGGCGGCATCTGCGCGGTGATGCCGGTCGACAGGCCCACGGTGAAGCCCGCCGAAATCGCCTCGAACAGCACGTCCTGCAGCGGGAAGTCGGTGACGCTGAGCAGCGCCAGGGTGCCTACCGCCAGCATCGTCAGCGCCATCAGTACGACCGCCACAGCCAGTCGAAGGCTCTGCTCGGGAATCCGCCGGCGGAACGCGACCGTGTCGCGATTGCCGCTGACTTCGGCCCAGACCGCCAAGCCCAGCAGGAAGAAGGTCGTGACCCGGATGCCGCCGGCGGTGCTGGCGCTGCCGCCCCCGATGAACATCAGCACCCAGTTGATGGCCTGGGTCTCGATGGTGGTCGCGCCCATGTCGATTGTGTTGAACCCGGAGGTGCGTGCGGCTACCGAGTGGAACATCACGCTGGTCCACTTCCCCGTCGCGTCCAGCGCTCCCAGCGTCTCCGGATTGCGCCATTCGTACAGGCTGATGCCCAGCGCGCCCGCCGCCACCAGCAAGCCGCTGCCCACCACGGTGATCTTGGTGTGCAGCGTCCAGCGGGAAAACGCGAAGCCATTCCGCCGCAGTTCGTACATCACGGGAAAGCCAAGTCCGCCGATCAGGACCGCGAGCGTGATCGGCACGATGAAAACCGGATCGTCCGCGAACCGGGTCAGGCTGTCGGACCAGGTCGAGAACCCCGCATTGTTGAATGCCGAGACTGACTGGAACAGCCCGTGCCAGGCGGCTTCGCCCCAATCCATCCCGTATCCGGTGCGCAGACGCAACGAAAGCACGACTGCGGTCGTCAGCTCCACGACCAGCGTAGCCACGATCGCGATCTTGATCACCCCGGTGACGTTGCCCAGGCCGGTGCGGGTCTCCGCATGCGCCACCAGGCGCGCACCCAGGTTGAGCCGGCCGGCAACCAGGAGCGCGAGCAGGGTGGCGCCGGTCATGATGCCGAAGCCGCCGGCCTGGAACAGGCCCATGATCGCGATCTGGCCGAAGGTCGACCAGTACGTCGGCGTGTCCACCACCACCAGCCCGGTCACGCATACGGCCGAGGTCGAGGTGAACAATGCGGTGAGGAAGGGCGCGCCGCCGGGCCCGACGGTCGCCACGGGCAGCATCAGCAGTGCCGTGCCGAGCGCAATCATGGCGAGAAAGGCCAGGGGCACCAGGCGTGCAGGATGTTTGATGCCGCCTCGGCGCAAGCCGATCTCCAATGCGTATGGCCGCGGGGACGCAGGCGATTGTGCCATGCGGTGCAGGCACGAGGCCCGGACCCGGAAGGAGCAGACTGCATTCCTGGCCGGGATGCCCGTTTTTGCAGGAAAGCCGGCCACCAGACCCGTGGATCCTGCGCCATGTCACTTCCCTGGTCGCGCCCGACCGGAGCGTGTACGCATGTCCTCGCGTCGGCGTCGCGCGCCGCCCGAGTGCCGCCACGCATGCGACCATAAGCAGATGAATGACGACCGCATCATCGCCGCCGAGGCCACCCACGAGGACGACGCCATCGAGGCGTCGATCAGGCCCAGGCGACTGGACGAGTACCTCGGCCAGCGGCCCGTGCGCGAGCAGTTGAAGATCTACATCGAGGCGGCAAAACAGCGCGGCGAGGCGATGGACCACGTGCTGATCTTCGGCCCGCCCGGCCTGGGCAAGACCACGCTGAGCCACGTGATCGCCAATGAACTCGGTGTCGGCATGCGGCAGACTTCCGGGCCGGTGATCGAGAAGGCCGGCGACCTGGCGGCGCTGCTGACCAACCTGCAGCCGCACGACGTCCTGTTCATCGACGAGATCCACCGGCTCTCGCCCGTGGTCGAGGAAATCCTCTACCCCGCGATGGAGGACTACCAGATCGACATCATGATCGGCGAAGGCCCGGCGGCGCGGTCGATCAAGCTCGACCTCCCTCCGTTCACCCTGGTCGGAGCGACCACCCGCGCGGGCCTGCTGACGGCGCCGCTGCGCGACCGCTTCGGCATCGTGCAGCGCCTGGAGTTCTACAGCGTCGAGGAGTTGACCCGCATCGTGCGGCGCTCGGCGAAGATCCTCGGGATCAGTTGCGTGCCCGAAGGCGCCGCGGAGATCGCCCGTCGCTCTCGCGGCACCCCGCGCATCGCCAACCGGCTGCTGCGGCGGGTGCGCGATTACGCGCAGGTGCGCGCAGGCGGCGACATCACCCGCGACGTCGCCGACGCGGCGATGGTGATGCTCAATGTCGATCCGGAAGGCTTCGACGAACTCGACCGGCGCCTGATCCGCACGATCATCGAAGCCTTCGACGGTGGTCCCGTCGGCGTCGAATCGCTGGCCGCGGCGCTCAGCGAGGAGCGCGGTACGCTGGAGGACGTGATCGAACCCTATTTGATCCAGCAGGGCTACCTGCAGCGCAGCGCGCGGGGGCGCATGGCCACCGCCAAGGCTTATCGCCATCTCGGGCTCAAGCCCTTGAACCGCGGCCAGGAGCCGGAGAGCCTGTTTTGATCGCCCTTGCGCCAGCCAGGAGCGCCGACTCTTGAATTCCCGACATCCGGCCCCTGCCCCGCAACCACCGGGTGAGCCTTCGTTCAGTTGGGCGACACGCATCTACTGGGAAGATACCGACGCGGGTGGGGTGGTGTATCACGCACGATATGTGGCGTTCCTTGAGCGCGCGCGCAGCGAATGGATGCGCGCCCAGGGATATGGTCAGGACTCGCTTCGGCGTGAGCACTGTTTCGTTTTCGCGGTGCGGGCGATGACGTTGGACTTCCACAAGCCTGCACGGCTCGACGATCTACTGCGGGTGAGTGCGGTGCTTCGACAGTGCCGCCGCGCCAGCGCGGTGTTCGTGCAGTCGGTGCATCGCGATGACGAAGTGCTGTTGACCGCCACCGTGCGGCTGGCGGCACTCGATGCGGCAGGCTTCAGGCCGCAGCCGATTCCGCAGCCGCTGTACGACCGACTGAAACTGCTCGAACGACCGGATTGACTGCATCGTGACACCCAACCCGACCACACTGGCCCGGTGATCGAACCGAATCCCCGGCCCCATCGCCAGAACTCCGCGGCGCGCGCGCGGTTGGCGTATTCCACCTATTGCCCGCAGCGCACGGAGAACCACGAATGACCCCATTGATGTTCGCGATGCAGGCGACCACTGTCGAAGCCCTGCCCGCAGATACCCAGACCGCGGCGCAGGCTGCAGTCGCCCTGCCTGCCGGTGGCGACAACGCGAGCCTGGATCTGCTGCAGCTGATCCTCCATGCGAGCATCCCGGTGCAGCTGGTCATGGTGATCCTGCTGATTGCATCGATCGCTTCATGGGTGATCATCTTCCGCAAGAAGAAGGTGCTCGATCGCGCCGCGCGCGAAGCGGACCTCTTCGAGGAGCGTTTCTGGTCGGGGGCCGAGATGTCCGCGCTTTATGCCGGTGCCACCGAGCGCAAGCGCGATATCGGCGGTCTGGAGGCCATTTTCGAATCAGGTTTCCGCGAGTTTTCCAAGCAGCGCCAGCGCCGCGGCGCCGATTCGCGCACGCAGCTGGAAGGCGCGCAGCGCGGCATGCGCGTGGCCACCGCGCGCGAGCTCGACGGTCTGGAGCACAACCTGGAGTTCCTCGCCACCGTGGGTTCGATCAGCCCGTACATCGGCCTGTTCGGCACGGTCTGGGGAATCATGATCTCGTTCCAGAGCCTGGCGCAGCTCCAGGAGGCGACCATCGCCACGGTCGCCCCCGGAATTTCCGAAGCGTTGATCGCCACCGCGATGGGCCTGTTCGCGGCGATCCCCGCGGTGTGGGCCTACAACCGCTACGCCTCGAAGGTCGAACGCATCGCCGTGCGCTACGACGCGTTCGGCGAGGAGTTCTCGTCGATCCTGGAACGCCAGACCCACACGGACCCGGCGTGAGGCACGAGCAGCCTTTCGCGAGGGACCAGGAAAAGCGCATGAAAAATCTGCGGCTGCCGTGCTGTTCCCAGCGGTGTTCCCGCGTCCTTCGCGCGCAGTCGGTTTTGAGGGGTGACCCATGGCAGTGATCCACGGCCGTCGCGTTCGCAAGCGCAGGCTCAAGGCAGAAATCAACGTCGTTCCGTACATCGACGTCATGCTGGTGCTGCTGATCATCTTCATGGTCACCGCGCCGCTGTTGAACCTGGGCGTCGACATCGACCTGCCGCAATCCAACGCCAAGTCGATACGTGAGAAGAAGGACCCGGTGATCGTCTCCGTGGACGCGCAGGGCAACTATTTCCTCGCGGTGGAGGCCGGCAGCAACGAGGCCGTGACGCCCGATGCACTGCGCGCAAAGGTATCCGCAATCGTGTCCCAGAACCCGGGCGTCTCGGTCCTGGTGGCCGGTGACGGCACCACGAGCTACCAGAAGATCATGGACGCGCTGGTGCTGCTCCAGAACGCCAACGTCAACAAGGTCGGTCTCATGAGCCAGTCCGACACGCAGGCACAGGGCACCCACTGATGAGGGAAACGCGCGCTGACGACGCGCAGGCGTTGCTGCTGGCGCTGGGACTGCACGTGCTGCTGTTCGCGCTGATGTTCGCCGGGCTGTGGTGGTCGCGCTCGCCTCCCAGTTCGAGCGCGGCCGGGGCGCCAGCAAGCGCCGAACTGGTCGACGCCAGCGAGCTCTCCGAGGCGATGCAGCGCACGCTGTCCCAGCGCCCGGACCCTGCCGTCGATCCGCTGCCCGTGCCGCTTCCCGAGCCGGTCGAAGAAGAAACGGCGCCGCTCCCGCAGCCGATTCCCGAGCCTGTCCCCCAGGAGGCGCCGGTCCCGGCGCAGCCGCAGGCGCAGGATTTCATTCCCGAGCCCGACACGCAGGCGCAGGAGGCGGTGGTCGACCAGCCGACACCCAAGGCCGCTGACGACAACGAGCTTCGCGAAGCACGGCGCCGGCAGGAACAGATCGACCTCACCGAGCAGCGCCGCCAGGAAGAGGCTCAGCGACAGAAGCGGCTGGCGAAGATGGAGGAAGAGCGCAAGGCGCAACTGGCCGAGATTCGCCGCCAGCGTGCTGCCGCCTCGCGGGAAGCCGAGGCCGCCGAGCAGCGCCTCAAGCAGGTCGCCGACGCACGCGCGGCCAAGGCCAGCGCCACCGTCGCCACCACTGCACCGCCCGGCAACCATGGTGCCGATACCGGTTTGCAGGCGCGGTATGCGGCGGCGCTGCAGGAGGCGATCCTCGCCAAGTGGACCCGGCCCGAGACGGTGCCGGTCGGCGCGCGCTGTCGCCTGATCATCCGGCAACTGCCCGGCGGCGAGGTCATGAGCGCGGAAGTCGCATCTCCATGCGCCTACGATGAACAGGGGCGTCGCTCGATCGAAGCGGCCGTGCTCAAGGCGCAGCCGCTGCCTTACGCTGGTTTCGAAACGGTGTTCTCGCGCACTTTGACCCTGAACTTCGAAGCTCGCGACCGCTGAACGCAGGCAACGCACCGTCTGGCGCAGGCAGTATTCAGCTTGAGCCAGTGTTCACATCCCGAATGTTAAGAATGTTCAGGTTCGACTTCACTTTTCCGGAAACCTTCTGCATGAAACGAGCCCATTCCTGGTTGATCGCCTTGTTCGCTGCCCTGCTGCCCCTGGCCGCAGCGGCCCAGCAGCAGGGACTGGAGATCGACATCGTGGGCGGCAGCGCCGCCGCGCTGCCGATCGCGGTTGTGCCGATGCCGTACCAGGGAAATGGAACTCCCCCGCAGACCGATGTAGCCCAGGTCATCACCGCCGATCTCAACCGCTCCGGCCAGTTCCGCTCGCTGCCGCAAGGCGACATCATCGAACGGCCGACCCGCGGCAGTGAGGTGAACTACCCGACCTGGCGCGCGCTGAACCAGGATTACCTGCTGGTCGGACGCGTGGTCGACGCCGCCGATGGTGGCTATCGCGTCGAGTACGAACTGTTCGATGTCGCCACCCAGCAGCGGCTTCTCGGCTTTGCGATGACCGCGCGCAGCAACGCGATGCGCGACGTCGCCCACCAGATCAGCGATGCGGTCTACGAGAAGATCCTCGGGGTTCGCGGCGCCTTCTTCACCCGCATCGCCTATGTGACCGCGACCGGCACCGGCCGGGGCACGCAGTACGCGCTGATGGTCGCCGACTCCGATGGCCACAACCCCCAGACGGTCGTGCGATCCCCCGAGCCGCTGCTGTCGCCTTCCTGGAGCCCGGACGGCAACCGCATCGCCTACGTCAGCTTCGAAGGCGGCAACTCGACGATCTTCATCCAGAACATCAGCAGCGGCGCGCGCGAACAGGTCGCAAAATTCCGCGGCATCAACAGCGCGCCGTCGTTCTCCCCGGACGGCCGCAGGCTGGCGATGACCCTCTCGCGCACCGGCAACCCGGAGGTCTACGTGATGGACCTGGGCAGCCGGGCGCTGACGAAGATCACCGACCATTTCGCCATCGACACCGAGCCGACCTGGAGTGCCGATTCCAACAGCCTCTATTTCACCTCCGACCGCGGCGGCCGCCCGCAGATCTACCGCGCGCCGGCTACCGGCGGCAGCGCCACGCGCGTGACGTTCCAAGGCAACTACAACGCCAGCCCGACGGTCTCCGCCGACGGCAAGCGCATCGCCACCGCACAAGGCAGCGGCAACACGTACCGGATCGCGATGATGGACACCAGCCTGGGTTCCCCGCGCTGGAGCACGTTGTCGCCGGGCTCGCTGGACGAGTCGCCGAGCTTCGCGCCCAACGGCGCCATGCTGATCTATGCAGCCCGCGAGGGAAGCCGCGGTGTTCTGTATGCGGTATCGGCCGATGGGCGCGTGCGCCAGCGGCTGGTGCTTGCCGATGGCAATGTTCGCGAACCATCGTGGGGCCCGTTCCGGTCGCCACGATGACGAGTTCAGAGAATGCGCACTGGCCTGGCGAAACGGGCAACAGGCGTCTACACGGATTGATCCACCCACTGCTGCTTCGCAACTAGCCAAAAAGGACCCGACGATGAATATCGCCACACGCATCCTGCTTACCGCCGTGCTCTGCACCTCCGCCATTGCCTGCTCCAAGCGCGTCAAGGAAGTGCCGCCGCCGCCCGCGACCACCACGCCGAGTGCGCCGGTGACCACCGCGCCGACCACCCCGGGAGCCTACGGCCCGGGCGACCTGGACACCGACGCCTGCCTGCGCCAGCGCGTGGTCTACTTCGATCTCGACCAGGACGCGCTGCGGCCTGAGTTCCAGCCGATTGTCGCCTGCCACGCCAAGTACCTGCGCGATCGTCCGACCTCACGCATGACCCAGGAAGGCCACGCCGACGAGCGCGGCAGCCGCGAATACAACCTCGGCCTCGGCGAGCGTCGTGCCAATTCGGTGTCGTCCGCGGTCCAGGCCAATGGCGGCTCCGGTAACCAGATCACCGTCGTGAGCTACGGCGAAGAGCGTCCGGTCTGCACCGAGTCGAGCGAGGATTGCTGGGCCCGCAACCGTCGCGTCGAGATCGTCTACACCGCCCAGTAAGGTGCACACGCTGTCATGAAACACCTTTTCACCGCGACACTCGTAATTGCGGCGGCCCTCGGGGCCGCCGCACCCGCATCGGCGCAGCGCATGAGCCTGGCCGACCGCGTGGCGCTGCTCGAACAGCAGGCATCCAACAACCAGGCAAACGTCGACCTGCTGCGTCAGGTCGACCAGCTGAAGGACGAGGTGCGGTCGCTCCGCGGGCGCATCGAGGAGCTGACCCAGGAGCAGCAGCAGGCGGCGGAGCGGGCGAGGGCGCAGTACCTCGACCTCGACAGCCGTCTGCAGCGCATCGAGGGCGGTGCGCCGGTGGCGGTCCCACCACAGGCATCACTGGAGCCACCGTCTGCAACCGCACCTGCGGACGTGCCGGTCCCCCAGCCGCAAGTGGCGGCGCCGGACATCGCACCAAGCATCCACGGTGATGCCGGAACTTTGGCATTGGGCGCCAGCGAGCGAGAGTCCTACGACACCGCATTCGCTGCGCTGCGGGGTGGCGACTACATGGAATCGGCGCGGCTGTTCCAGGCATTCCTGGACCAGTATCCCGACGGCTCCTACGCACCCAACGCCCTGTACTGGCTGGGCGAGAGCTACTACGTCAACCAGAACTTCGAACTCGCCCAGCGCCAGTTCGAAGCGTTGATGCGGCGTTATCCCACGCATGACAAGGCAGCTGGTGCGCTGCTCAAGGTCGGGCTGTCGCAACTCGGGCAGCAGCAGATCGATGCCGCGGAGCGGACGCTGGAAGAGGTCACCCGGCGTTTTTCCGGGACCGACGCGGCGCGCGTTGCCAGCGATCGGCTCAACGCGATTCAGCTGGGCCGGCTGCGCTAGGCAGGCGGCACACGAACTGCCGGCGATGCCGGCAGCATTCGTCGACAGCACCAATTAAAACGAATCCAGCGCGCGGGCCAACCGTGATCGCTGCGGCCTGCCGATGGCTTAGGCGCTAAAATGCCGCCATGAACGCAGTCCAGCCCGACGCGGACGCCGCATCGGCCGACCGCCTCCGTATCACCGAGATATTCCTGTCGCTGCAGGGCGAGGCCCGCAGCATCGGCCTGCCGACCGTCTTCGTGCGCCTGACCGGCTGCCCGCTGCGCTGCCAGTACTGCGACACCGCCTATGCGTTCCACGGCGGGCAGTGGCGCGACATCGACGGCATCGTCGCCGAAGTGCTCGCCCATGGCGTGCGCCACGTCTGCGTCACCGGCGGTGAGCCGCTGGCACAGAAGCGCTGCATCGGCCTGCTGCAGAAGTTGTGCGATGCCGGGTTGGAAGTATCACTGGAGACCTCCGGCGCCATCGACATCGCCCCCGTGGACCGTCGGGTATCGCGCGTGCTCGATCTCAAGACACCCGGCTCGATGGAAGTGCACCGCAACCTGTGGAGCAACCTGCCGCTGCTGACCGCACACGACCAGGTCAAGTTCGTGATCTGCTCGCGCGAGGACTACGACTGGGCGAAAGGCGTCGTGATCGAGCACGACCTTCCGAAGACCTGCGAGGTGCTGTTCTCGCCCAGCTTCAGCCAGGTCAAGCCCAGCGACCTGGCCGACTGGATCGTAGCCGACCGCCTGCCCGTGCGTTTTCAGCTGCAACTGCACAAGATCCTCTGGGACGACGCGCCGGGCCGCTGACCGCCTCCGCAACGTCGTGCCATCGCATGGCCGCCACGAATCGCCTGGCGACCGCGAACACCCAACCCGCAACCCGAACCTACCGGAACAGCCGAATGAAGAATGCCGTCGTCCTCGTCTCCGGAGGCATGGACTCCGCCGTTGTCATCGCACTGGCCCGCGAGCAGGGCTTCGACGTGCACGCGCTGAGCGTCCGCTACGGACAGCGCCACACCTCCGAACTCGACGCCGCCGCGCGCCTGGCCGAGGCGCTGGGCGCCGTGGCCCACAAGACCGTGGCCGTCGACCTGCGCAGCATCGGCGGCTCCGCGCTGACCAGCGACGCCATTGACGTGCCGCTGGACACCGATACCGACGCCGACGGCCTGCCGACCGTACCCGACGACATCCCGGTGACCTACGTCCCCGCGCGCAACACGATCATGCTGTCGCTGGCGCTCGGCTGGGCCGAGGTGCTCGGCGCCGCCGACCTGTTCTGCGGCGTCAACGCCGTCGACTACTCGGGCTATCCGGACTGCCGCCCAGAATTCGTTCAAGCCTTCGAGCGCCTGGCCAACCTCGCCACGCGCGCCGGCGTTGAAGGCGCCGGCCTGCGCGTGCACGCACCGCTGCAGCACATGAGCAAGGCCGACATCGTCCGCGAGGGCCAGCGCCTGGGCGTGGATTTCGCGTTGACCGTCTCCTGCTACCGCGCCGACGAACAAGGCCGCGCCTGCGCCCACTGCGACGCCTGCCGCCTGCGTGCAGAGGGCTTTGCGGCTGCGGGTGTGGTGGATCCGACGCGTTACGGATGATGCCGCGCATCCGGTGCGTGCGCGCCGGGATGTCGGGACATCGACACAAGGTGCGGCATCAACAAGTCGATAGGATGCGGCGCTCCTGAGCCCCACTACGCGCAGCCTGCATCGAACGCAGCGGTACGGTAGAATCGCAGCCCCGGCGCAATGCCGGGTGCGTCGGGTCGTTAGCTCAGTCGGTAGAGCATCGGACTTTTAATCCGCTGGTCGATGGTTCGAATCCATCACGACCCACCAATGCAGACAGTGAACCCATTGTGGTGCTTCTTTCTGTTCGGTTCGGGTAGCGAGAGTCCTTGAAACAGCGCACGAGGTGCGGCTTGAGCCCATGCGGGTGCCACGCCCGCAGTACGGTGGTGTCGCTGACGGCAACTTTTTTTCGACCAGCTTTCGGGCGCTTCAATGGGTCGCAGCCTCGGGCTTGGTCCGGGTCGTCAGTCGCACGCTTGATCAGTGTATTGACGGGGAACACCTTAGTCACCTCCGGGGGGAGTTGCGCCGGACGTGGTTGCAACCGATACTCGCCCATCGCCGCGGCTCAGTATCGAGCCGGGGTAGCCGTATGGTCGGCCGGGACAGCGGAAACTGTAGTCACTCGTTCGACATGGGGTCGCGCTGCTATTTCGCGTCACCGGGTTCCCTACTTTCGCTGAGGCCCTTCTGAAGTCGGGCACCAAGCTACGACGTATGTTCCGCGTGAAATAAGGGAAAACTGGATGTCCAACGCAACATGGCGCTGTTCGTGTAGCCGCTTCCTGGCACTGGCTGCCCCGGTTATTGCAGTTGGCATTTATGCAGCCAGCAGAAGGATTTCCTTCAAGCATCTTGCTGTTGGAGCGATAGCGCTACTTGCGTGTGGTCAAGCGTCCGCGCAGGTTAACCCCGCTTTGTATTACGACGAGACAATCAGAAGAGGCGGGATTGTTTCAGCCCTATCCGACGAACTGTTCGGTGAGTCGATCAGCCTGGTCGACGGACGAGTGAGTTTTCGCCAGGTTGATGTGTCTTTGCCTACGAACAGCCAACTTCGTGTCGAATTCGGAAGAAGGACGCCGCACACCGATCAAGGGCGGGAGCCCGCTACCACGGTGCTTGGCCTGAACTGGGAAATGGATGTTCCATTTCTCTTGTCGACATACGACACGCGAAGAGGCTGGGTAGCGGGAGCAACCGGGGATCAGCGTTGCAGTGGCGGGAGCTTGGTCCCGCCTGCACACCTGGGGCCGTGGCCATATTACCACACGACGTTAGTTCAGCAACACACGTGGTGGACAGGCATTGATATCAGCCTGCCCGGGGAAGGTGTGAGAAAAATGCTGCATTTTGTGACAGACGATACGCAAGTTCCGGCAGACGGAAAAACATATGTTGCTACAGCATCCGGAAACATGATGGTCAGCTGCTTGGACACTTTGAAAAATGCGCCTGGAGAAGGCTTCAGGTTGCTGACGTCTGATGGGCGTGAATTTTTCTTTGACTGGATGGCGACCCGCAATGCATACGACTCCAGGGACGATACATCAGAGCCACTGACTGATTATAGTGATGGCAACTACGATTCTTGGCATACTATGACGCCATTAACTGATCATTTCCTGTACGCAACTCTCGTCAAGGATCGTTTTGGGAACTTCGTTAAATACACGTACGACTCCGGCCGTCCGCACAGGCTTCTAAGTATCGAGTCGAATGATGGTGTTTCGGTTGCGCTTTCATACGCCGCCGATGGATTGCTTAATTCGGCAACGACAAATGGTAGACGATGGACTTACGAGTATGGGAGTGCTCCTTACTCTCTCGCTGCTCCCAGACAGCTTGTTCGTGTCGTCAATCCAGACGGTTCTGATTGGAAGATCCACATTACGGGTCACCCATTCAAGGGAAGGGTGGATCCGTCGTTCTGGAACTCCTGCGAAATGGATCCAGGGGCCTCTTCGGCCAGCGCTCCTGACCCTGCGGCCAGTGCGGCTATTTCCATAACTCATCCATCTGGTGCGCTCGGAGTGTTTAAGTTCCGAAATATTGTGCATGGCAAGAATAGGTCGCCAGGCGGCTGCTCGATAGTAAACAGCAATCCCGACGGGTCAGTTGGCGGGACTTATTCCCATGCACCGTATGGGTTGCCGGCCGTGTACGGCGTCAAGTCGGTGTACAGCAAAACAATTTCTGGACCGGGACTCAGCCCTCAGCAATGGACTTACTCTTACTTTCCCACATGGTCGAATGATGCGGAATGGCAGTCGGCATATGGGCTGTGCACAAGTGGCCCTTGCAACTCCACCCGGACGCGTGTTTCCGCGCCAGGCGGAGAAACCATCACCTATACCTTTGGAAACGACTACAAGTACAACGACGGGCACCTGCTCAAGGTTGAACGAGCTCACAGCGGTGTATTATATGAAAATTCAACGACTTTATTTTCTCGAGTCGGCGCATCGAATCAAGCGTTTCCTGTCTCGTTTGGAGAGTTTCCGACGGGAAGCTGCCTGCAAATGGGTGGATACCCATCTACGATCGATCGATGCGCACCTTACGGAAATCGCATGTCCGTGATGAATCTTCCGGTGACTAGTCAAGCCATTTCGCGAGATGGCGTCACATTCAGCAGAACCTTTTCGAACTTCGACTCTCGTGCCCGCCCGACCAAAATCATTAAGTCGAGCGCACCTACCCCATAGCAAGAATCAAAACATGCGTTACCAACGCCTCCCTTGGTGCTCTTGCTCGGAGGAGGCGAAGACGCGAATACAAGGTCGCTGCCCTGACGGAGAACTCACCAGGCAAGCGCACCAATCTATAGAACGGGACTTCGGGCAGCCACTAATTTTCGTGCTAGTCGTGTACCTGGAAATCAATTGGATAACTGGGCTTTCCGCTCATGGGAATGCAGCATGAAACAGGGGTTGGGGATCGTTGCGGTATTGGGTTTGCTGGGGGCAGGCGCAGCCCAAGCTCAGACACACAGTAAAACCGAAACTATTGAATACCATGACGACACGTCGTACTGGGTGCTTGGGCAGGTGAGGCGCAGTACCACCAACGGCATTGAGACGAGCCGTACCGACTTCAATGCCAGTTCCCTGCCATGGAAGAGCTATAGCTTCGGCAAGCTGCGGCAGACTCTCGCCTACAACCCAGCCGGCACGCTGGCGTCCGTCACCGACGGCCGCAATCTGACGGCCAAGCTGTCCAACTGGAGCCGCGGCCTTCCGCAACTGATCGAGCACCCCGACGGCACGCGTCAGTCCGCGGTTGTGGACCATCGCGGCTGGATTACGTCCGTCACCGACGAAAACGGCTTCAAGACCTGCTACGCGTACGACATCATGGGCCGCACGACGACGGTGACCTACCCGTCGGAGACCCAGACGGGCGTGTGCGACACCTCGGCGTGGAACCAGACCCGTCAGGAGTTCGCGAAGATCAACGCTGTTGAGTGGGACATTCCCGCGGGACATTGGCGCCAGACCATCATCAACGGAGACGCCCGTCGGCAGATCTATTTCGACGCACTCTGGCGCCCGATCCTCACGCGTGAGTTCGACGCCAGTCAGGTCTCGGCCACTTCGCGCTTTACCCGGCGAACGTTCGACGAAAGCGGTCGGGAGGCATTCGCGTCGTATCCGAGCACCGTCCACAACCCGACGACCGGCACATGGACGCTGTATGACGCGCTCGGCCGCGTGACCTCCAGCTCCCAGGATTCCGAACTGGGGCTGCTGACCACGCGAACCGAATACCTGCCTGGTTTCCAGACCCGGACCACGAACCCCCGCGGCCACGCGACCACCACCATCTACCAAGCCTACGACCAGCCCAGCTACGACCTTCCGCGCGGCATCGATCATCCGGAAGGCGCACACACAGAAATATCCCGGGATGTGTTTGGCAAGCCCCTCGAAGTGACGCGGAGTGGCCCCGACGGCTGACGGGTAACAGCAATCAGGGAGTGATGGCGCCGGTCGGCGTCGTCGAAGTTGCCGTCGCCTTTCCGGGCAGAACACAAGGATTTTGCATGTTTCGACTATTTCTGCTGGCAGTGCTTGCGGCACTGTCTGCCCTGCTGCCGACGTCGCAAGCGATGGCCCAATCGAAGGTCATTGGCAATATAGATAACGTAGTTCCCTCAGGCAGCGATTATCGGGTATACGGTTGGGCCTGTTCCACAGGGATCAGCGACCCCATCAACGTTCACCTGTATGCGGGTGGTGCTGCGGGCACCGGCACCTTCGTCAAGGTGGCGACGGCCAATCGCGCCAGCGAAGCCGCTGTTGCCACCGCCTGCCAGTCGACGGGGACCGCGCACCGCTTCTCGATCGTGCTCACGGCAGCCGACCGCCAGCAACACGCGAACAGGACCATTTACATCCATGGAATCTCGCCGGTCGGTGCGGGCAATCTGGTGATAAACAGGTCCGGCGTGTTTGTGATCCCTGCGCCAGTCACGCTCACACGTCGCTATGTTTACGACCAGCACCAGCAACTGTGCAAGATTACTGAGCCCGAAACCGGCGCCACTCTGCTCGGTTACGATGCGGCCGGCAACGTCGCCTGGAGCGCGAGCGGCCTGCCCGAGGCCACCGCCTGCGACGCCACCGGCACCACCACGGCCGTGCTGGAACGCAAGGCTGCGCGGAGTTATGACGCGCGCAATCGGATCGCGACGATGGCGTTCCCAGACGGGCTGGGCAACACCACCCGCACCTATACCGCCGACGGGAAGCTTGCCAGCATCACGGCCGACAACGGCGCTGCCGGTCAGATCATCACCCAGTACACCTACAACCGGCTCGGGATGATGACCGGCGAGACCATGACCGGCGGCAACCCGCTCGGCTATGTCTACGATGCCAACCGCAACCTAGCTTCCGAGTCGTCCGGCGGATTCAACGTTACCTACGCCCCCAATGCACTGGGCCAGCCGACGCAGGCAGGCACCTACGCGAACGGCGTCAGCTATTTCCCCAACGGCGCGATCAGACAGTTCACCTACGGCAACGGCATCGTTCATACGTTGACGCAGAACGCACGTCAATTTCCGGACACCAGCGTCGATACGTATGGCACGACCGCCGTGCTCAACGACGGCTACGACTACGACTTCAATGGCAACGTTGCCGCGATCAGCGACGGCCTGAACGCCGCACGCGGCAACCGCACCATGACTTACGACGGACTCGACCGCCTCACAGCCACCACCTCTCCGATGTTCGGCACAGGTGGCGCGGCCTACAGCTACGATGCGATCGACAACCTTAAACGAGTGCAGGTGCCGGGTCGCGATCACACCTACGTTTACGACGCCAACCAGCGGCTCACGAACGTCATCGAAACCGCCACCAGCGCCACCGTAACCGGGCTGGGCTACGACGTGCAGGGCAACTTGTCCAACAAGAACGGCCGCGCATTCGCGTTCGACTACGGCAACCGCCTGCGCAGCGTCTCCGACGGCGGCGGCACGTACGTCTACGACGGCCACGGACGGCGCGTACGCGACACCACCAACGCCAGCAAGTACAGCCAGTACAGCGCGACCGGAAAGCTAATGTACACAAGCGATGGACGCGTAAAGATCAACAGCAAGTACGTCTACCTGGGTGGCAGTCTCGTTGCGATTCGGGAGCGTCACGGCGACCTCGCCAGCGGCTACCAGTTCATCGACAAGTACCAGCACACCGACGCACTGGGCTCGCCGGTGGCAGTGACGGACGCCAGTCGCCAGGTGATCGAGCGGTCCGAGTACGAACCCTACGGGAAGCGCCTGGCCAGCAGCACACCGGCAGTCAAGGACGGCGTCGGGTACACCGGCCACGTGGAGGACGCGGCGACCGGGCTGACTTATATGCAGCAGCGCTATTACGATCCGGGGATCGGGCGGTTTTTGAGTGTTGATCCGGTTACGGCGTATGACACGGGCGATTACAGGTATTTCAACCGCTATGCCTACGCCTTTGACAACCCCTACAAGTTCACCGATCCGGATGGCCGTTGCCCCAACTGTGTGACAGGTGGCATCGGTGCCGTCGCCGGATTGGTAGTCGGACTGGGGATGGAAGGTTTTCGACAGTTCAAGTCAGGTGATTTCAACGGACGTGCTTTTGCTGTTGAGGGCGGCAAGGGCGCGCTAGTTGGGGGATTGATCGGGCTGACTGGTGGCGCGGCTGCCGCGAGCGGGATGAGCTTGAGCGCTCAGGCGCTAACAACAGGCGGTGTAGGCCTGGGTGTTGGAGCAGGCGCGCACTCCGTAGGTGAGGTTGCAAAGGGAAATTCTGCCCCTAGCGCGGGGGAGTCGCTAGCAGTAGGCGCCGCTACAGCTGCCGGTGCCATTGCAGGGGCGGCGATGAGCCCCGTCACGAGCAGGCTTACAACAACGGTGACTCCAGCGGTCGCCTCGCACCCGGTCACGTCTCTGAGCGGAAAGACATTCAACACGGTGAACGTTCCGGCCCAGACGGTCACGAGGCCTGCTGCGGCTGAAGTTCTCAACAGCACTGCTGGCAGCATCGTTGAAGAGAAAGTGAAGCCGAACTGATGGACCGTCAAACCCTCATTATGATCGTCGACGGGATCGTGCAGGTGGCAGCGCTTCTATTTGTACTGCTGTGCGCGAAGAACATTTTCTCCGCCATGAAGAATAGGTACGTTTTCATCAACGGCAAGAAAGCTTCGAGGTCCGAGGAGGCGGTGGGCTACTGGTTGGTGATCGTGAGCTGGATAGTTGTTCTAGCGGTGTTTGCTAGCGTCTTCATTTCGAATTTATAAGACACCCACCGGCACCACGCCTGAAATGTTTCAATCCAACCTGGTGGGCGACGGCGCAGAAAAGGTGTCAGGGACAATTGCAGGCTCAGCCCGCTTGGGGCGCAATGACCGAAGGGCATTGCTCCGCAGGAGGTTCCGACGAAGAACGGGGTCAGGTTCCAATACTGTTCGTTTAGAACCATTTGACGCATAATCGCCCCACTGTTGCAGTGGAGCGGCTCATGGCGCGAACCAGGGCGGTATTGGGTGCGGGTGCACGACTCAGTGACTATCTGAGCGCCAGCC
>JALYOF010000030.1 GCA_030857025.1 Pseudomonadota bacterium
GGCAACCACCATGCTGCCGCTGAAGCCCGCCGGACCCGGGTCCTCGGCATCGATCGCCGGACAAGGTCCGGCGAGCAGCAGGCGCCCTTCGTCGCGCAGCGCAATCAAGCGGGCCAGATGCTCTGCCCGTGCCCCCATGCGTCGCGCCAATACGTCATTCCCATCAAACCCTTCGATCACATACCACATCGCGTCTGCTTCCCTCCCGCCCGGAGCGGGCACTGGCAATTGTAGCCACAGGCATGCGTGGGGCGACTGGACACCGCTCACGGCAGACCGTACCCTGAGCGACATTGCGCGAGGCCAAGGCAGCAGCGATCGCCTTTCGGCTCTTACCTTTCGCGACGCGCGTGTGCCAGGCACGTTCTGCTGGCCTCACGGCCTACCCGATGTTTTCTGCACCACGCCGCGCCGGAGGCGCGACGCGCACGCGGTGGCATCCGGACGCGTAGCCATATTGGCGACCGGCACGATCAAGGGGACTGTTTTCCCGTGCGGCTCCGAGCATTGCCGTTCATGCGATTCGTTTGAGGCAGGCCGTGTCCGTCGCAGCGCGCATGCCCGGATGATCTGCAGATCAGAGAAGTACCCGTTTTACAGTCCTACCCCGCTCGTGCCCGACCGCCACTTGCAAAGCGCCAGACCCGCACCACCCCGGTACGCCCGTCCGTCGTACCCGCCAAAGTACCGCCACGGCCCGGAGGGGCCGGCCCCGCATGACCGAAGATTCCGCGCACGCGTCCGACGCGAACGCACCCGACAACCCTGGCCCCACACACCCACAGCAGCAGGAAATGCCGCTGGCGGTGGTTCACGGCCAGCCGGTGCTGCAGATCCCCCAGGACCTCTACATTCCGCCGGATGCGCTGGAAGTCATCCTCGACGCGTTCGAGGGTCCGCTGGACCTGTTGCTCTACCTGATCCGCCGGCAGAACCTGGAGATACTCGACATTCCGGTGGCCGAGATCACCCGCCAGTACGTTGCCTATATCCAGGCGATGCACGAAATGCGGTTCGAGCTGGCGGCCGACTATCTGGTGATGGCCGCAATCCTGGCCGAGATCAAGTCGCGCATGCTGCTGCCGCGTGCCGCGACCGAGGAGAACCTGGAGGACGACCCCCGCGCCGAACTGGTGCGCAGGCTGCAGGAGTACGAACGTTTCAAGAAGGCGGCGCAGGATCTGGACACTCTGCCGCGGCAGGATCGCGACACCGTGCCGGTCGCCGCGTTCGTTCCCGACCGCGCCTCGGTCAAGCTGCCGCCGCCGGTGGAACTGCGCGAAATGCTGCTGGCTTTGCACGACGTGTTCAAACGCGCCGAACTGTTCACGCAGCATGCGATCAAGCGCGAGGCGCTCAGCGTGCGCCAGCGCATGGGCGAACTGCTGACGCGACTGGGCGACGGCGTGTTTCACCGGTTCGAATCGCTCTTCACTACGGAAGAGGGCCGGCTGGGCGTCGTGGTGACATTTCTCGGCCTGCTGACATTGGCCAAGGAACAATTGGTCGAGATCGTCCAGGAGCCACCTACGGACGAGCAGCCGTTGGCGACCATCTACGTGAAGTCGCTGGCAATCGGTGGGGATGTGTCGGAGTTCGATCTGAGCACCGAGTTCGATGAGGACGACTCCGACTCTGCCGCTTGAGAGCGGCTTGCGAAGGACGGGAAAGCGCGAATGCCGCAGGGAAAAGCCGGAACAGGATCAGCAATGCACCCCGGGGTCGCTGGAACCCTGACCGGGAATCGAGTCACCCGCGATTGTTTCAGGATCGACCGGAACTCCGGGACGGCAGCCGCTCCCTGGCCTCGTGCTTCATGACGATGGCGGACCGCCCGATCGAAGTGAACGAGCCGGGTGCGGTGGGAACACGAAGCAAAGACATGGTGCAGCACACGGGCCGCACTGCCACGACATCGGACACAACCGTCTGCGCGACATCCATGGCGATCTGTATTGCCCGAGCCGCACAGACAGCCCTGAACTCAACCAAGCCGCATTTTATGGACCAGACCCTAGTCACCCGCATCGTTGAAGCCGCCCTGCTCGCGGCGCATCAGCCCCTGAGCCTTGCCCAGTTGCAGGCGTTGTTTCCGGAAGAGCAGCCTGCGCCGGCCGACAGCGTCGAACACGCCTTGGAAGGCCTGCGCGAGGATTGCGCCGGGCGCGGCGTGGAGCTGGTCGAGCTTGCTTCGGGCTTTCGCTACCAGGTGAAGGCCGACGTGCACCCCTGGGTAGCGCGCCTGTGGACCGAGCGCCAGACGCGATACACCCGCGCCACCCTGGAGACCCTCGCGCTGATCGCCTACCGCCAGCCGGTCACCCGCGGCGAGATCGAGCAGGTGCGAGGGGTGGCGGTGAACAGCAACATCATCAAGGCACTGGAGGAGCGCGAATGGATCCGCGTCGTGGGCCATCGCGACGTCCCCGGAAAACCCGCGCTGTTCGGAACCACCAAGACGTTTCTCGACTACTTCGGACTCAAGCGACTGGACGAGCTGCCACCGCTGTCGGAGCTGAAGGACATAGGCGAGCTGGAACCACAGCTCCAGTTCGAACCCGGCAGCCCGCAGATCCAAACGATCGCTGCCGGCGGCATCGAGCAGCCGGCGGGCGCCGAAGCGGACAATGACGACGCACCGGACGCAGGCGATGAGCAGCATGAAGCCGGCGACCAGCCTGCAGACGCCGCCGGAGATGACGGCGCCCCCGCGCAGGAAGGCGATTTCCCGGAACGCGCCGGGCAGGCGCAGCACGATCCGCACGCCGCTCCGTTCGGCGGCGAACACGAACCGCAGGATTCCACAGAAGCACCCAACTACGCCGAGCCGTCCACGACCGTGGCCGATGAGCAGGCTTTTTCCAACGACACAGACGACACCGCAACGGCCTCGTCGGAGCAACAGAAATGAATGATCAAAAACCACCCCGCAAGCTGACCCTCAAGCGCGCCAGCGAAGCCGGCGCCAGTGAAGCCCCGCGCATGCAGGAGCGCCTGCACAAGGTCCTGGCGCAGGCGGGACTCGGCTCGCGTCGCGCGCTGGAGCAGCGCATCGCCGACGGTCTGGTGAAGGTCAACGGCGAGACCGCGCAGGTCGGCATGAGCATCGGGAGCGGCGACAAGGTCGATATCGACGGTCGCAGCTTCGTGGCCAGCGCCCTCACCGAACCGGCCCGCGTGCTGATGTACAACAAGCCAGAAGGCGAAGTCACCACGCGGGAAGACCCCGAAGGTCGCCCGACGATCTTCGAGGCACTGCCCGCGCTCAAGGGCGCGCGCTGGATCGCGATCGGTCGCCTCGACATCAACACCACCGGCCTGCTGCTGCTCACGACCGATGGCGAGTTGGCCAATACGCTGATGCACCCGTCGCACGAGGTCGAGCGCGAATACGTCTGTCGCGTGCGCGCTCCCGAAGGGCAGGACAAGGTGCCCGACACCCTCGTCGACCGTCTCGCCCGCGGCGTGGCCCTGGACGATGGCCCGGCGAAGTTCGAGGAGATCGAGCGGATCGGCGGCAGCGACTCCCACGACTGGTTCCGCGTGCTGCTCAAGGAGGGCCGCAACCGCGAGGTGCGCCGCCTGTGGGAATCGCAGGGCTGCCAGGTCAGCAGGCTCAAGCGAATCCGCTACGGCGCGGTCGAACTTCCGCGCGAACTGCTGCGCGGCCAGTCGCAGGAAATGCCGAACGAAAAGGTCGAGAAGCTGCGCCATGACCTCGGCCTTGAGGATGGTGCCCCGTCGGCGTTGACGCTGCTGCCGGTGATCGGCCAGCGCAAGGCCGCGAAGTCCACGATCAACTTCGGCGAAGGCCGCGCCCACGTCGGTGGCGAGGGCCGCGCCGACGAAGCACGCGAGCTGCGCCGGTTCGACCATGTACGCGAGGATCGGGGCGGCCGTTTCGGAGCCAGGAAGCCTCACGGCGGATTGACCGTAAGCGGCGAAGCGGCCGCCAAGCAGTCGCACAAGCCTTTGAAGCAGCGCCAGGACAAGGGACCGCGTGCCCTGCCCGAAGGCAATCCCGCGGCGTTCCGCAGCTGGTACGTGCCCGAGGGCGTCGACACCGGACCGAGCGGGCACCGCAATGCCGATGGCCAGGCACCGCGGAAGCCTTACGGCAACAAGCCCGGCGGGCAGCGTCCGGGCGGACCACGCCCTGCCGGCGGTCGACCCGGTGGCGGAGCCGGTCGTAGCGGCCCCGGTGGCGATCGCAGCGGACCGTACGGCGGCGGCGGACAGGGACAGCGCGCGCCGCGTCCTTACGGTCATCCCGACAACGCGCCGAGCTTTCCTTCGGACCATGCCAACCCCGGCGCGTTCAATCCCTATGGCGACAAGCAGCGCCCGAACGGCCCCGGTGGTCCTCGCCCGGCCGGCAAGCGTCCCGGCGGCAAGCCCGGTGGTCAGCGTCCCGGTGGAAAGCCCGGCGGCGCGCCCAGGCCGGGTGGCAACAAGGGCGGCGGCCGCCCCGGTGGCGGCAATCGCGGTCCGCGCGGCGGCAGCTGAGAGCGAGCGACCGGACCGACCTTCGGTCGCTCTCCGGACCAACGGCTAGGCCGGATGGTCCGGATCGTTCTTGCGTGCACCGCGCAGGTTGAGCATGAACAACCCGATCTGCAGCGCGATCAGCGCGTAGGCCTGCGCGTGCCAACCCCAGATCACCCACAGCACGTTGCTGGCGATAAAGCACCAGAAGCCCCACGCGCGCTTGCGCTCGGACTGCGATGCGATCAGCCAGGCGGCGGCCAGGGTGATCGCCATCGCCGGCCACTGCAGGGCATCGATCAGCGATTCCATGCCCCGGCTCCTTTGCGCCTGTCGCGCAGCACGTCCGCCGGCACGTGACGGGAGAACCCGCTACCGCGGACATAAGCGATCATCCGGCCCGGCTGTCGTGGTCGGTGGACCCGTCGTCCATCAGTCGCAACTGCTCGGTAATGGCCTCCGCATCCGTGGGCCTGACCACCCGACCCAGCTCACGACCCTCGCGCAGGAACACCAGCGTCGGCCAGAGCTTGACCCGGAAGGTCCGGCCCAGCGGGCGACCAGGCCCATCTTCGATCTTGATGTGCCGCACGTCCGGGTGTGCTGCAAAGGCGTCCGCGATGAGCGGCTGCGCCGCCGCGCAGTAACCGCACCACGGCGTGCCGAACTCGATCACCGTAGGCTCCTGCAAAGCATCCACATCGGTCCGTGGGGGTTCGATCGTTTCGTAGACTTGGGTAATCGCCATCATGGCCCCGATCAATGAAGAGTCGGTCGAGCCTAGCTGACTCTCGGTATGCCCGGCGTTGATGGAGCCGCGCTCGCCACAGCCGCGCCGCCGAACAGGAACCGGAGATCATTCCCGATCGCGCTTCATCCGCGCCAGCATCGGTTCCACCAGGTCCAGCGGCAGCGGGAACACGATCGTCGAGTTCTTGTCGCCGGCGATCTCCGTGAGCGTCTGCATGTAGCGCAACTGGATCGCGCGCGGATCCGCGCCGAGCAGCTTGGCCGCCTCGACCAGTTTCTCGGCGGCCTGCTGCTCGCCTTCGGCATGGATCACCTTGGCGCGGCGTACGCGTTCGGCTTCGGCCTGCTTGGCGATCGCCCGCACCATGGTCTCGTTGAGGTCGATGTGCTTGATCTCGACGTTGGCGACCTTGATGCCCCAGGCGTCGGTCTGGGCGTCGAGGATTTCCTGGATGTCGCGGTTGAGCTTGTCGCGCTCCACCAGCATCTCGTCGAGCTCGTGCTTGCCCAGCACCGATCGCAGCGTGGTTTGCGACAGCTGGCTGGTGGCCTCGTAGAAGTGCTCGACGTTGATGATCGCCTTCTGCGGGTCCACCACGCGGAAATAAATCACGGCATTCACCTTGACCGAGACGTTGTCGCGCGAGATCACGTCCTGGGTCGGGACGTCCATGACGATCGTGCGCAGGTCCACGCGGACAATCTGCTGGACGATCGGCACCAGGATGATCAGCCCCGGCCCCTTGACCTTCCAGAAGCGTCCCAGTTGGAACACCACGCCGCGCTCGTACTCGCGGAGTATCTTGATCGAGCTGAACAAGAAGGCGGCGATGACCAGCAGGATCGGCATCAATATCAACAGGTTCATGGTTCGGCTCCATTGTCGGAATTGCGGGCACGGCGGTTTCCCGGCTGATCTGCCGACGTACTGGCCCGCTGCGGCGGCGTCTCCGCGCTTCGCAACGGCACAACCAGAAGCGTCAGGCCGTCGATCCCCAGTACCCGCACGTGCTCGCCTTCGTGCACCGCCGCGTCCGAGTTGGCCTGCCACACCTCGCCGCGGATCCGCACGTGGCCGTGTCCCTGGAAGTCCCGCATCGCGGTCGCCATGTGGCTGATCAGTTCGTCGATGCCGGTGGTGACGGGGCGCTTGCGTGCCCTTGCCGCAAGGTAGACCACGCCCATGAACGCCAGGGCGCTCGCCAGACCGATACCACCGATCAGCTGGAGCGGAATCGCGAAGCCCGGGACCTGCCTGTCGAACAGCATCAGCGAGCCGGCCAGCAGCGCCACCACCCCGCCAATTCCGAGCGCGCCGAAACTGGGAGCCGCAATCTCCGCCACCATGAGCACCACACCCAGCACGATCAGGGCCACGCCGGCGTAGTTGACCGGCAGGACCTGCAGCGCATACAGGGCCAGCAGCAGGCTGATCCCGCCGACCACGCCCGGCACGATGGCGCCGGGGCTGTAGCCCTCCAGCAGCAGCCCGTACAGGCCGACCAGCAGCAGCAGGTACGCGACCGTCGGTTCGGTGATCACCGACAGCAGCCTGGAGCGCCAGTCCGGGGATACGGTGTCGACTTCCCGATCGGCGGTATCGAGCACGATGGGGCCGGTGCGAAGTTGAACGACACGGCCATCGGCCTGGCGCAGGAGGCTGCTGAGATCGTCGGCCATGATCTCCACGACGCCCCGGTCGAGCGCCTGCGTGGCGGTGAGCGTCGCAGCATCACGCACCGCGGCTTCGGCAAACCCGGCATTCCGCCCGCGCAGATCGGCAAGGCTTCGCAGGTAGGAAACCGAGTCGTTGATGGTCTTGCGCGACATCGCATCGCCGCCCTGCTGTGGGCTGCCGGGCGGCTCGGCTTCCCGCCCAGCGGGCGGACCTTCGTCAGGGTCGGTTCCCTGACGCTCGGCAGAGGCGCCGTCATCCGCACCACCTGGCGACCCGCGCCTGCGTGTACCGGCATCCCCCGGGTCGGCACCTTTGCCGCCGAGCGCAACCGGCGTGGCGGCACCGAGCGACGTCGCTGGCGCCATCGCCGCAAGGTGCGAGGCATAGACGATGTAGGTGCCGGCGCTGGCGGCACGTGCACCCTGCGGGGCCACCCAGGTGATCACCGGAACCTGCGACGCGAGAATGTCGCGGTTGATGTCGCGCGTGGCCGCGTCCAGTCCGCCGGGCGTGTCGATGCGCAGGACCACGGCCGCAGCGTTCTCTTCCGCGGCACGCGCAAGGCTGCGCTGCAGGTAGTCGCGCGTTGCAGGACCAATGCCCCCCTGTATGTCGAGAAGCATCACCCGCCCTTCCCCGGCGACCGTTGCAGGCTCCTGCGATCCCACCCAGCCCGGCACGAGCAGCAGCAGGATCGCCAGCAGCATTCGTGCGTGCAGTGTCATGCCTGTCCTGGTCGATGCCCGATGCCGACGGATCGCGGATGTCGCCATCGCCCCGCAGGGGCGCGGCGCCTCGATAACCGAATACGTCAGCTGGCGCCGTTCGCGGCCTCCACCGAGTGCCCCGGCTCACTGGACAGGGACAACCGGCTGACGAACTCGCGATCGGCGCCGGTCAGCGGATCGACGAAGCGCAGCGATCGTGCCAGCAGCTGAAGCGGCCGCTCGTGATCGTCCGCGGACTCGTTGGCCAACTGCGGGTAAAAACGGTCGTGCAGGATTGGCGCGCCAAGCGCGGCCATGTGCACGCGCAGCTGGTGCTTGCGGCCGGTGACCGGTTCCAGCCGGTAGCGCCAGAAGCGGTCAGCGCGTTCCATCACCTCCACGCGCGTCTCGCTGTTCGGCGTACCCGGAGCCTCGCACATGCGGAAGAAAGGATCGCCCGTTACCAGCCGGCTGGCGCGCACATGCGGAAACCCGAGTTCCGGCAAAGCGGGTGCCCAGGCTTCATAAGCCTTGCTGATGCACCGCTGGCGGAAAAGCGCCTGATACTGGTCGCGCGAGGCCGGGTCGGCGGAAAACAGCACCAGGCCGGCCGTCGCCCGGTCGATCCGGTGCAGCGGAACCAGCGCCGGGTTGCCTAGTCGACGTATCAGCCGCGCAAGCAGGGTTTCGCGCACGTAGCCACCGGCCGGAGTGACCGGCAGGAAATGCGGCTTGTCGGCGACCACCAGGTGCGCGTCCACATGCAACACGGATTCCTCGAACGGAACCCGCGGCTCGGCCTGCACCTCGCGATAGTAGTAGAGGCTCATGCCGCCGTGGCAGACCGTTCCGGCCAGCACGGGGCGGCCGCAACCGTCGAGCACCCTGCCCTCCGCCAGGCGTGCCTGCCAGGTCACGGCAGGTATTCGGGGAAAGCGCGCGCACAGCGCCTGCAGCACGGTCGACCACGACCCCGCCTCCAGCTGCACATGGCTGGAGGGCGTGCCGTCTCTTGCGGGTGGCCTTGCGCGCATCGGGTGCCGGGTCGAGCGTGGAGGGGGACAGCTTATCCACGCTGGCGTGTCGCTGGTACGCCGGAAATCGACTGTCCAGCGCCAGATCACCGCCAGCGGCCCATCACCTCTAGAATGACCGCTGTTTTTCGCAGGCAGATTTCCATGGCGCCCAAGGCCACCGTCGTCAAAGCCGAGTTGCAGATCAGCGACATGGATCGGCATTACTACGCAACCCACGCGTTGACGCTCGCCCAGCACCCGTCGGAGACCGATGAGCGGCTGATGGTGCGCCTGCTCGCCTTCGCGCTGTACGCGCAGGACAGGCTGGAGTTCGGGCGTGGTCTCAGCAACGAGGACGAACCGGACCTGTGGCTCCGCGACTATGTGGGCGACATCCAGTTGTGGATAGATCTGGGGCAGCCCGACGAATCGCGCATCAGGAAAGCCTCCGGGCGCGCGCAGCAGGTCGTGGTGGTCAACTACAGCGGCCGTGGTGCGGATATCTGGTGGGACAAGATCGCCAATTCGCTGACGCGCCTGAAGAACGTCACCATCATCGACATCTCGCCCGAGGTGGTCGACTCGCTGGTCACGCTCATCCAGCGCGGCATGCGCCTGAACTGCCTCGTCCAGGACGGTGAGATGCAGCTGATGAGCGACCTCATCAACGTTACGCTGACGCCGAAAGTGCGCATGGCGGCGACCACCGGGGACTGAGCGGGTGACCGCCGCCGCCCCCCGCCGCGCGTACGACGCGCTGGTCATCGGCGGCGGTGCTGCCGGCCTGATGTGCGCGATCGCCGCGGGAAACCGCGGCCGCCGGGTCCTGGTGATCGAGCACGCGAACCGCGTCGGCAAGAAGATCCTCATGTCCGGCGGCGGGCGCTGCAACTTCACCAATACCGGCACGAGTCCCGAGAACTTTCTGTCGGCGAACAAGCACTACTGCAAGTCGGCGCTGGCGCGGTACCGACCCGCGGACTTCGTCGCGATGGTCGAGCGCCACGGGATCGCCTACCACGAGAAGGAACTCGGCCAGCTGTTCTGCGACGAATCGTCCAAACAGATCGTCCGCATGCTGCTGGACGAGTGCGAAGCGGCCGGCGTGCGAATCCAGACCAATTGCAGCATCGAACGGGTTTCGCAGAAGAGCGCCGGTGGCGAACAGGCGGTCTTCGAGGTCGCAACGACGCAGGGTACGATCACAACCGCAGCCCTGGTGGTTGCCAGCGGCGGGCTGTCGATTCCCAGCATGGGCGCCACGGGCCTGGGGTTCGAACTGGCGCGCCAGTTCGGACACGAGGTGTTGCCCACGCGCGCCGGCCTCGTTCCGTTGACGCTCAGCGGCAAGCACCAGGAACGCCTCGCCGACCTGAGCGGCGTCGCACTGCCCGTCAACGCCAGTCTCCCCGGCGGCGATGCGCCCGGGTTCAACAACTTCATGCTGGTCACCCATCGTGGGGTGAGCGGTCCCGCGATCCTGCAGATTTCCTCGTACTGGCAGCCAGGCGACCAGCTGCGGCTGGATCTGCTACCGGGCAGCAACGCATTTGAAACGCTGCGGCAACTGCAGGCGCACCGCCCTGCCGCCGAACTCAGGACGCTCCTGGGAGAACTGCTCCCCAAGCGCTTCGCCCAGCGTTTCTGCGAGGTCTGGCTGCCGCAAGGGATGCAGAACCGGCCGATCCGGCAGTACAACGAGCCGCAGCTGCGGGACATCGCAGGATCACTGCACGACTGGCCGCTCATCGCCAGCGGCACGGAAGGCTACCGCACCGCGGAAGTGACCCTCGGCGGCGTCGACACCACCGGGCTGTCGTCCAGCACGATGGAATCCAGGCACGTGCCGGGCCTGTATTTCATCGGCGAGGTGGTGGATGTCACCGGCTGGCTGGGTGGCTACAACTTCCAGTGGGCCTGGGCGTCAGGACATGCGGCGGGCACCGCAATCTGACGGAGATCAACCACTCTCCGGTAGTCACGCCGACAGCGGGCCAGCCTCCTGGAACAAAAGGGCTGCTTCATGGGCCGAGCGGCCCCAGCCCCGTCCAGTATCTGAACACTTTGTTGACGGAAGTTCGTGTCCCATTTGCAGTCGGGCGGCCGCTCCGGTCACGGCCGAAAGGCCGTCGAGGCCCGCAACGGGGAACACATGAGCACACAACCCACTTCTCCTGGCAGGTCGGTCAGCACCGGCATCGAAGGACTGGATACGGTTCTCGCCGGAGGACTGACCCCTCACCGTCTCTACCTGATCGAGGGCGTGCCGGGTTCCGGCAAGACCACGCTGGCGCTGCAGTTCCTGATGCAGGGAATCGCCCTGGGCGAGACCGCGCTGTACGTGACGCTGTCGGAGACAGAGGACGAGTTGCGCGAAGTGGCCCAGTCGCACGGCTGGGACCTCGCGGGCGTGCACATGCACGAACTCGCCACGGCGCAGGAGCGGCTGGACCCCGATTCGCAATACACGATGTTCCACCCATCCGAGGTGGAACTGGGCGACACCACCAAGCGCATCCTGGCCGAGGTCGAACGTCTCCGCCCGCAGCGGGTGGTCTTCGACTCGCTGGCAGAACTGCGCCTGCTCGCCGGCTCGGCGCTGCGCTACCGCCGCCAGGTGCTCGCCCTGAAGCAGTATTTCGTCGGGCGCGGCTGCACCGTGCTGCTGCTGGACGACAGCGCAGTGACCGAATACGGACTGCACGTGCACACCATCGTCCACGGTGTCGTTTCCCTGAGCCAGCTCAACCCCGAATACGGAGGCGACCGGCGGCGCCTGCGCGTCTCCAAGTTCCGCGGCAAGAGCTACAGCAGCGGGTATCACGATTACGAAATACAAAGTGGCGGGCTGCGGCTGTTCCCGCGCCTGATCGCCGCCGAACACCGACGCCCTGGACTGCAGGACCGGATCTCCAGTGGTCTTCCGAAGTTGGATGCGCTCCTCGGTGGCGGCCTCGACCGCGGCACCAGCACGCTGCTGATTGGCGCCGCCGGCACCGGCAAGTCCTCACTGGCAACCCAATACATGGTCGCAGCGGCTGACCGCGGCGAGCCGTCCGCGATGTTCACTTTCGATGAGAGCGTCAACTCGATGTTGACCCGATCAGGGGGCATCGGGTTCGATGTCAGGCGCCACATCGACGCCGGGCTGATGAACGTCTCGGCGATAGATCCCGCCGAGCTTTCGCCGGGCGAATTCACCCATCGGATCCGCGAGGCCGCCGAGAAGGACGGCGCCCGGATCATCGTGATCGACAGCCTCAACGGCTATCTCAACGCCATGCCCGAAGAGCGGTTCATGATCGTGCAGATGCATGAACTGCTGGCTTACCTGGGTCAACTCGGCGTCGTTACGATTCTCGTCAGCGCTCAGCAGGGACTCATCGGACAGATGGCCAACCGGCTTGACGTGAGCTATCTCGCGGACGGCGTGATCCTGTTCCGGTACTTCGAATCGCGGGGCTCGGTGCGCCAGGCGATTTCCGTGCTGAAGAAGCGCACGGGTTCGCACGAGCGGACCATCCGCGAACTGTCGATCAGCCACGACGGCCTGCATATCGGAGAACCGCTGAGCGAATTCCGCGGCGTTCTGACGGGCGTGCCGCACGAGCACGACGGTCATCCGGAGCCGTCGCCAGCGCCACTGAAATGAGCGACGTTCCCGTTTTGCCAACTGCGCATGAGCGACTGCTGCTGTTGCTGCCCACCAATACCGACGCGCGCCTGACTTCCGGGATCCTGCAGAAAAACGACATCGCGACCACGGTCTGCCACAGTCCGGGAGACCTCGCACGGCAGCTTGAGCAGGGTGCGGCCGCAGTGCTGGTGTCCGAGGAGTCGCTGGCACACGGAGCCCAGGCAATCCTGATGCGGGCCGTCGAACGCCAACCGCGCTGGTCGGATATTCCTGTGCTGGTGCTGACCCGCAGCGGCGCCAATTCGCAGCAGGTCGGCGATGCCATCGAGCAGCTCGGCAACGTGACGGTACTGGAGCGCCCCCTGCGGCTCGCGACCATGGTGAGCACCGTGCGCAGCGCACTGCGTGCGCGCCAACGGCAGTACCAGATCCGCACGCACCTGGACGAACTGGAAACCGCGCGCGACGACCAGGCCCGCGCGGCGCGTCGCAAGGACGAGTTTCTCGCCATGCTGGCCCACGAGTTGCGAAATCCACTCGCGCCGATCCGCAACGCCCTGCACCTGCTCGGCACGAACGGCGAGATGAGCGGCAACAATGAAGGCGTCCGCGCAATGATGGCCCGGCAGGTGGATCACATGGTCCGCCTGGTGGACGATCTGGTCGACGTTTCGCGACTCTCGCGCGGCACGATCGAGTTGCGCCGCGAGCGCGTCGAGATGGGCTCCATGCTGCGCAACGCCGTCGAGCTCAGCAGACCCCTGCTCGACGCAGGACAGCATCGACTCGAGACCGTCATGCCCGACGACCCGCTGTGGGTAGACGCGGACCCGGTCCGCATCGCCCAGGTGCTCGGCAACCTGCTCAACAACGCCGCCAAGTATGCGACGCCGGAGGGCCACATCACCGTGTCGGTCGCGCGGCGCGGCGACGAGGCGGTGGTCTGCGTACGCGACCGCGGCATCGGCATCGAGCCTGAAATGCTGCCTCACGTATTCGAGTTGTTCACCCAGGGCAGGCGCGACGCGCATCGCGCGCAGGACGGCCTGGGCATCGGCCTGACCCTCGTCCGCAGCCTGGTGGAGATGCACGGCGGATCGGTCACCGCGTCCAGCGAAGGATTCGGTCACGGTTCGGAATTCGTGGTGCGCCTTCCGCTCGCCGAGGGCGAGGATTCCGAAGGCATCCGCATCTCGCCCGCGCGCGCCAGGACCGCACCAGCGGCTGAAAGCCAGTTCGCCGGACTCCGGGTGCTCGTGGTGGACGACAACGTCGATGCAGCCATGTCTCTGGGAATGGTGATGGACCTGCTCGGCATCGAACACGAGGTCCTGTTCACGGGACAGGAGGCACTGGATCTGGCTGGCCGCTTTCTGCCGCACGCGGTCCTGCTGGACATCGGCATGCCGGGCATGGATGGCTACGAGGTCGCGCGGCGGCTACGCTCGGACCCGCGTCACGCGCACACGACCCTGGTCGCGCTCACCGGCTGGAGCCAGATGCAGGATCAGCAGCGCGCGCGCGACGCGGGATTCGACCATCACTTCAGCAAGCCGGCTGACATTGGCGCGCTGCAGCGACTGCTGGTCACGCTGGTGCCGGCAGCCGCCGGGCAGCGTCACGGCGGTCCAGCCAAACTGTAGGACAAAAGCGAGCGCCCGCCGGATCGGGTGCTCCCCGGCGATCCGACTCAGCGCAGGTCGATGCGTTCGTTCTCCTGCAGGTTGCCGGGCTCGTCGGTCACGGCACTGAGGAACAGGTTCAACACCTGGCCCAGGCGCCGACCGTGGCCGTCCCAGTATTCGGCGGAGTCTGCTTCGACCCGGATCAGACAGAGGTTCGGATCGTCCTTGCCGATCTGGACGTTGGACTGCAGACGTGGCGACCACAGCGCATCGATCTTCGCGCGATCGCGCACCAGCGACGCGCGACCCGCCACGGACACGTAGATGTCCTTCCCCGGCGCGGCGTACGCGACGTTGACGTACGGATTGGCTTCGATCTCCGCCGCCTTGCCGCTGTCGCACTCGGTCGCGAACCACAGGTCGCCGTCGAACTCCACTTCCTGCGTGCCCAGCGGTCGGCTGACCAGATGTCCACTCGGCGCGACGGTCGTCAGCATCGCGATTTCGACATCGTTGATCAACTCCGCAAGCTTCTCGATGTTGGCGGTACGGTCTTCGGCGGGCGTGTAGTCGGCGCGGCTGTTCATCATCTGCTCCTTACGTGATCAGGAGCCGATAAGAACGCGTTCCCGGGCAACGCGCGGTGATGACAGCAGCTCTCGCCGGGTGCCGCGTGTCCTGGATCGACGCCGCCGGGCGTTGGGACAAGCAACGGCCGTTGCAGTGGGCCGCTCCGTCGCACGCCTGCAGCACGCACCTGCGGCGTGCCTGCAAACCAGGGGTACCCGCATGAGTCCGCACCAGCAACGACCGGCGAACGAAGCGCAGCCGCAAAGGACCTCCGCCGCACAGCAGGAGGCGCTGTCGCGGCGCCAGACCCACCCGGGCGAACGCAGGGTGCACAGCGATCGAAGGGTCTGCTTCGATCGGCGCGACATGATCCGTTTCGACGCCGACCGGCGCCAGTTGTTCGACCGCCGCGAGGATGTGGAGTTTCCTGTGCCCGGCATCGAGTAGCGGCAGCCCTCCGAAGACGCACACCGGTGCAGGTATCCGGACCGGCTGCCGGGCAGCGAGAACCCATCAGCGATTTCGAGCGACACCGCGCTGGTTGACATACTCGATGCAGGTCACCCGACAGGGTTCCCGTCTGCGGGACGGTTGATTGCGGTGCCCGCGCTCGAGCGGCTCTTCCACTTGCGGGCAGGGAGCCGGGCCTTGTAGCGACTCCAGACCGTCGGCGACATCGCCGAAGCGCTCGATGCGCCGCTCGACGTGTCTCCATGCCGGAGAAGCTCACCCCTGAAAAACGTGGTGCTGGATCCCGGATGTGCCTCACGGTTGTGGCCGGCGTGATGTCGACGACCGCGCGTGCCGCGACGGTTTCGCGCAAATTCCACCCCTGGTCCGCCGCGAACCGCCTGCCGCCATCAAAACGGCGATGGCAACCCGAGCGTCGGGGCCAGGAGCCAGTACAGGCCCACCAGTACAATTCCCCACATGAGCAACTTGAGCATGAAACCCGCGACTTTCAGCGCGATGTAAAGACCAACGACCACCAACACGACCCCGAACCAGTTCATCGCCTTCTCCGCCCACGTATCCGACACAGTATGCAGTCGTCGTGGCGTCACCCGGCCGCATCGACCGAAGCTTCCCGCAGGTGCGGCTCACCAAGAGACCCCGCGCGGCGCCCTGATGCAGCCCGCATCGCAGCGTTCGCCGCGGATTTTGGGCGAGCGCCCAATTGGTAGATAATAGTGATTCTCATTTCCTGCGAGGCGAGACCAACCCGATGCGACATTCCCTTGTGTGTAGTGCCCTGATCGTTTCCCTCGCCGCCTGCTCCGGGCAGGAGTCGTCCGACCAAGCGGCAACGCCTGACGAGCCAACCGCCGCGCCACAGGAACTGGTGGTCTACACCTCGCGCAACGAGCAACTGGTGAAGCCCCTGTTCGATCGGTACACCAAGGAAACCGGGGTCAGGATCACCTACCTGACCGACAAGGCGCCGCCGCTGATGGAGCGCCTCCGCGCCGAAGGCAGCCGCACGCCGGCCGACGTGTTCATCACCGTCGACGCCGGCAATCTCTGGCAGGCGACCAACATGGAGCTGCTGCAGCCGGTCGACTCCGCGGTATTGCAGGCCAACATCCCTCAAAACCTGCGCGATCCGGAAAACCGCTGGTTCGGCCTTTCCGCGCGCGCCCGCACGATCATCCACAACCCGGAGGTGACGCCGGCCTCGGAACTGTCGACCTATGAGGATCTTGCCGACCCGAAATGGCGAGGCAAGCTGTGCCTGCGCACCAGCGCATCGGTCTACAACCAGAGCCTGGTGGCGACCATGATCGCCCGGCTGGGCCAGGAGCGCACTGAAGAGATCGTCGAGGGCTGGGTCGAGAACCTCGCCGCGCCGCCTTTCGCCAACGACACCGCGGTGATCGAAGCGGTGACCGCGGGTCGCTGCGCCGTGGGGATCGTCAACAGCTATTATCTCGGCCGCGCCCAGCGCGACGATCCGGCGCTGCCGGTCACGGTGTTCTGGGCGAACCAGGGCGAGGACGAAAATGCCAGCGGCACGCACGTGGATGTCTCCGGTGCCGGCGTGACCGCCCACGCCGACAACCCCGCCGGCGCGCGCGCCTTCATCGAGTGGCTCTCCGCGGGTGAGGCACAGGCGATGTACGCCAACGAGAACCTGGAGTACCCGGCCAATCCGCAGGTGGATGCGGCGCCGATCGTGCAGGCCTGGGGCAACTACGAGCAGAACCTGATCAACGTCGCCGAGGCGGGCAAGCTGCAGGCGGACGCGGTCAAGCTGATGGACCGTGCAGGCTATCGCTGAGGCTCCAGGTTTCCCGCACTTCCGGCGCCCGGTCGCGGGTTCGCCGTGGGTCTGGCTGGCAGTGGCGCTGTCGCTGCCCAGCCTGGTGCCGCTGCTGGCTACGCTCGCATCGCTGACCAGGCCGGATCACGAAACGCTCGACCACCTGCTCAGGGAGATATTGCCGCGCGTGAGCGCCAATACTTTCTGGCTGCTGCTCGGCGTCGGCACCGGCACCGCCGTGCTGGGCACGACCCTGGCGGCACTCGTTGCGCTGTGCGAATTTCCTGGTCGTCGCCTGTTCGAGGTGGCGCTGGTGCTGCCGCTGGCGCTGCCGGGTTACGTGCTTGCGGTGGTGTTCATCGACCTGTTCGGCTACGCCGGCCCCATCGCGACCTGGCTGCGCGAAACCGGCGGCGTTGCGCTGCCGGAGATCCGCTCGCGCGCGGGACTGATCGCGGTGATGACCCTTGCGCTCTACCCGTACGTCTATCTGATCGCACGCGAGGCCTTCGCCAGCCAGGGCGCGCGCGCGCTCGAAGCCGCGCGGGCGCTCGGCATGGGTCCCTGGCGCGCGTTCGCCAGCGCCAGCCTGCCGATGGCGCGGCCATGGATCGCCGGAGGGCTCCTGCTGGTACTGATGGAGACCCTCGCCGACTTCGGAACGGTCGCCGCCTTCAACTACGACACCTTCACCACCGCGATCTACAAGGCGTGGTTCGCGCTGTTTTCCACCGACACAGCGCTGCAGATCGCCGCGGTGATGCTGATCGTGGTGGTGGCGCTGGTGGCGATGGAGGCGGCCAGTCGCCGCCGCCAATCGTTCGCCTCGCTCGGCCATCGCAGCAGCGCCCGCATTCCGCTCGGTAGCCGCGCATGGCTGGCCACAGCGCTGTGTGCGCTGGTGCTTGCGTTGGCGCTTCTGTTGCCGGTCTCGCGCCTGGTGTGGAACGCGTCATCGCATCTGGGCGACATCGATGCACGCTATCTCGGGACCGTGCGCAACGCGCTCACGCTGTCGATCATCGCCGCGCTCGCCACCACGGTCGCAGCGTTCGTGATCGCGATGGCCGCGCGCCTGCAGCCGGGGCCGCTGACCACCATGACCACGCGCCTGGCGACGTTCGGCTACGGAATACCGGGCGCACTGCTGGCCATTGGCCTCTACGTACCCATGGCGCGGTTCTCGACATGGCTCGCGGACCGGCATGGCGTCGATGTGACGCTCGAAGGCGGCCTGCTGTTGCTGCTGGTCGCCTACGGCATCCGCTTCGGCGCGGTCGCGCACGCTCCGGTCGCAGGCGGATTGCTGCGGGTGAAGCCAAGCCTCGTGGAAGCGGCACGCTCGCTGGGGGTCACCGGTCCGCGACAATGGCAGCAGGTGCAGTGGCCACTTCTGCGTGGAAGTTTCGCCACTGCGATGCTGCTGGTCTTCGTCGATGTCATGAAGGAAATGCCGATCACACTGATGATGCGTCCATTCGGCTGGGACACCCTGGCCACGCGCGTGTTCGAGCTGACCAGCGAAGGCGAATGGGCTCGCGCGGCGCTGCCGTCAATGGCGATCGTGCTGACCGGGCTGATTCCCATCATCCTGCTGAGCCGGCCGGGGAAGTCCGCACATGCGCCTTGAGCTCCATGACGTTGCCGTCGGTTACGGCAATCTGCCGGTGCTGGAACAAGCCTCCCTGGTGCTCGAGGACGGGCAGATCGGCTGCCTGCTCGGACCCTCTGCGGCCGGAAAGACCACGCTGCTGCGCGCCGTGGCCGGCTTCGAGCCGCTGCTGTCGGGTCGCATCATCGCGGCCGGACAGGTGCTCGCTGGCGACGGTATTCACCTCGCGCCCGAGAACCGCAGGATCGGCATGGTGTTCCAGGACCACGCGCTGCTGCCGCACCTGAGCGTCCTGGACAACGTGCGCTTCGGTCTGTTCCGACAGCCGCGTGCACAGGCACTGCAGCGGGCCCACGACATGCTCGACCTCGTCGGACTGTCCGGGACCGCCGACCGCCATCCCCACCAGATCTCCGGCGGACAGCAGCAACGCGTCGCCCTAGCCCGCGCGCTCGCCCCACAGCCGCGGCTGGTGCTGCTGGACGAACCAT
Organism: Pseudomonadota bacterium; assembly: GCA_030857025.1. Classification (GTDB taxonomy): domain Bacteria; phylum Pseudomonadota; class Gammaproteobacteria; order Xanthomonadales; family Xanthomonadaceae; genus Lysobacter_K. Next base: position 18,832 of record JALYOF010000030.1, read on the forward strand.
TTTCCAGTCTGGATCCCGACCTGCGCGAGCGCCTGGCGCTCGAAGTGCGCACCGCACTCAAGGCTGCCGGCGTCGCCGCGCTGATGGTGACCCACTCGCAGATCGAGGCGTTCGCGATGGCCGACCGCGTCGGTGTGATCGGCCAGGGCCGGCTGCAGCAATGGTCGAATTCCTACGACCTCTACCACCGGCCGCGCACCCGCTTCGTCGCCGACTTCGTCGGCGAAGGCACTTTCCTGCCCGCGCGCGTGTGCGGTCCGATGCTGATCGCGACTCCGTTCGGCGACGCAAAGGCACGCAACATCAACGCGCCAACCGGCACCGAACTGACGCTGCTGCTGCGGCCCGACGACGTGGTGCACGACGACGACGCGCCGCTCAAGGCGGAAATCATCCAGCGTCACTTTCGCGGCGCCGAATTTCTTTACGCGCTTCGGCTGGACAGCGGAGACGTGGTGCTGTCGCTGGTGCCCTCGCACCATGACCACGCGATCGGGCAGAAGATCGGAATCCGAATGGAGCTCGACCATGTGATCGTGTTCGACCGCGACGACAGCACGATTCCGGCCTCGCCGTCGCAATGACATCCGCTACATCCCTGCCCGGAGTGGCGATCATCGGCGGTGGCCCCGCAGGGTTGATGGCCGCCGAAGCCGCGCGTGCCGCCGGAGCGGAGGTCGATCTGTTCGAGGGCAAGGGTTCGGTGGGGCGCAAGTTCCTGATCGCCGGCAAGGGCGGGCTGAACCTCACCCACAGCGAGCCGCGCCCCGCATTCGACGCGCGGTTCCGCGAACGCGCGCCGGACATTTCGCACTGGCTGGACGGATTCGATGGCGACGATCTGCGCAGTTGGGCGCTTGGGCTGGGTGTGGAGACCTATATCGGCAGTTCTGGACGCGTCTTCCCAATCGACCGCAAAGCCGCCCCATTGCTGCGCGGCTGGGTCCGGCGTCTTCGCGAGTCCGGTGTGCGGTTCCATGTGCAGCACCGATGGGCTGCCTGGGCCGATGACGGTTCCTTGCTGTTCGACACCCCCGAGGGTGAGCGCCGGGTGCGGGCGCGCTCGGTGGTGCTCGCGCTCGGTGGCGGCAGCTGGCCGCAGTTGGGTTCCGACGGTGCGTGGCAACCCCGATTGGCGGATGCAGGCATCGACGTCGCGCCACTGAAACCCTCCAACTGCGGATTCGATATCGGCTGGAGCGAATACTTTTCCACGCGTCACGCAGGCGCCCCGCTCAAGCCGGTCGTGGCTCATTGGACCGAAGCCGGCGCCGAACGATCGCTGCAGGGCGAATGCGTCGTCACGGAAACGGGCATCGAGGGCAGCCTGGTCTACGCACTGTCGGCGGCGCTTCGTGACGCTGTTGATGCACACGGCCAAACCACGGTGCACCTCGACCTGGCGCCCGGCCGCGACGCCGATCGCCTGCAACGTGATCTCTCCCGGCCGCGTTCGGGGCGCAGCCTCAGCGAGCACCTGCGCCGCCAGGCCGGATTGGTGGGGGTGAAGGCCGCCCTGCTCCACGAAGTCATGGACAAGGCGCAGATGGGCGATGCGGAGGCACTGGCGCGCACCATCAAGCGCCTGCCACTGGTGCTGCGCAGCGCGCGTCCGCTCGCCGAGGCGATCAGCAGTGCCGGCGGCGTGCGGCTGGAGGGCATGGACGGATCGCTGATGTTGCGCGACCGCCCCGGAACATTCTGCGCAGGCGAGATGCTCGACTGGGAGGCACCGACCGGCGGCTATCTGTTGACGGCCTGTTTCGCCAGCGGCCGGCGTGCCGGGGCCGGCGCGGCAGCGTGGCTCGAAACGAACGCCGCAACGGATTCTCCTGCCAACGCGTAGCCGCCGAGGCGCAGGTTCAACGTTGTCGATCAGTCGGGATCGACCATCGGCTGCAGTTGCGGATCCAATGCCACGCGTTCGTCGAAGACGAAGCAGCGTCCGTCGTAGCCCGCGCCGCCGACCTCCTCGAAGTAGCCGAGGATGCCTCCATCGAGCTGCAGCACGTTGTCCATACCGTCATCCTGCAGCCACAGCGCGGCCTTCTCGCAACGCACGCCGCCGGTGCAGAAGCTCACCACCGTCGCATCGGCGAGAGCCTCGCGGTGCGGCGCAAGCGCTTCGGGCAATTCGGTGAAGTTGTCGATCGGCAGCGTCAGCGCATCGGAGAACGTGCCATGGGCGACCTCCTCGCGATTGCGCGTATCCAGGAGCACGACGCGCCGTCCTTCATCGTCGCAGCCCTGACGCAGCCAGCGCGCCAGGTCCACCGGCACGACGGCCGGCGCGCGCCGGGCCAGCGGCGCGATGCCCTCTCGCCTGAATGCGATTATTTCCGGCTTGACCTTCACCTTGAGACGGGAAAACGGCCTCTTCCGGCTGCGGCTGAACTTGACCCTGATGTGCGCGAATCGGCTGTCGCGGCGCAACTGCGCCAAAAACCCACCGATCTCCGCCTCGCCGCCCGCCAGGAACAGGTTCAGGCCCTCGCCCGCGACCAGCGCCGTGCCGAGCAGGCCCCCGGCCTCGGCCCAGCCACGCAGGTCCGCGGCCAACGATTCGGGCTGTCCGATGTGGACGAAATGATAGGCAGCAAGATTGAGCATCATGGTGCGCGCATTCTAGACGTGACCGAGCGGCAGCAGCCGCGGCCGCAGAGGCTTTCTCATCGCGTACATGCCACTCCGGATATTTTGAAGCGGTGGGGCGTGAGGCCCCGCGTTGCTGAACCACCACCGGAGGCAGATGCGTGAAAGTAATCCTCAACACCGACAATCACATCCAGGGCGACGAGCCGCTCGCCGAGCACGTGGACACCGTCGTGGAGAACGTGCTGGGCCGTTTCGGCAAGCAGATCACCCGGGTCGAGGTGCATCTGAGCGACGCCAATGCCGCCAAGGCCGGCGGCAACGACAAACATTGCGTGATGGAGGCCCGGTTGGAAGGACTGCAGCCGATCGCTGCCGAGAACGAAGCCGAAACCATGCGCGCGGCGATCAGCGGCGCCGCCCACAAGCTCAAGCGGGCGCTGGACAGTTCCCTGGGCAAGCTCGGGCACTGAGAAGCCTGGCCAGCGACAATCGACCTGGTACCCACCTCCCATGAGCAGCTCGATTCCCTCCCGCCTGCAGTGGCGCATCAGGCAACTCACGCGAAAGCTGTGGTTCAGGGCCACGCTGTTTTCCCTGCTGGCGGTCGCCACCGCACTGGTCGGGATAGCGCTCAAGCCGCTGATTCCCGACTCGATCTCCCGCGGCGTGGGCGCCGATGCGGTCGACAACATCCTCGGCGTGATCGCCTCGAGCATGCTGGCGGTGACGATCTTTTCGCTGAGCACGATGGTCAACGCGTACGTGGCCGCCAGCAGCAACGTCACGCCGCGGTCGATCCGCCTGCTGACCGACGATGCGACGGCACAGAATGCGCTGGGCACCTTCATCGGTGCGTTCCTCTTCAGCCTGGTGGGCATCATCGCGCTCAGCACCGGCGTGTACGGCGCACAGGGCCGGCTGGTCCTGTTCGTGGTGACCCTCGCGGTGGTGGCCTTCGTCGTCTTCACGCTGCTGCGCTGGATCGATCATGTATCCAAGCTCGGACAGGTCGCCGGGACCACCCATCGCATCGAAGAGGCGGCCATCAGGGCGATGCGGGCCCGGCACGACAATCCTTACCTCGGAGGGCATCCGCTACGCTCGATGGCCGATATCCCGGACGATGCGCAGCCCATCTATCCGCGCGAGGTCGGCTATGTGCAGAACATCGACATGGAAGCACTGTCGGAGCTCGCGCAGGAACACAACGGCTGCAGCATCTACATCGGCTCGCCACCGGGCACGCTGGCCGAACCGTCACGCCCACTGACCTGGATCCGGTCCGGGCCTGGCGGCAAGCAGTGTGAGCAGGAGGTGCGAAAAGCGTTCAGCATCGGACGGCTGCGCTCGTACGACCAGGACCCGCGCTTTGGCGCCTCGGTGCTGGCGGAAATCGCATCGCACGCCCTGTCCAGTGGCATCAATGATCCGGGCACGGCAATCGACATCATCGGACGTGCCGTGCGCCTGCTGTCGGTATGGGCCGAGCGAAAGGAGCCGGCACCCGGCGACGATGTCCCACATCCGCGCGTCTACGTTCCGGGCATCCTGCTGCCCGATCTGTTCGACGACATCTTCCGTCCGATCGCGCGCGATGGCGCGGGCCTGGTGGAGATCGGGATCCGCCTCCAGAAAGCCCTGCGTTCCCTCGCCCGGATCGGCGACGAGCGTTTTGCGGAATGTGCGCAGCATCATTCAAGGCAGGCGCTGCAGCGCGCATTGGAGGTCCTGACGCTGGAAGAGGACAAGCGCCAGTTGCGCGAACTCGCCGACGAGGTCGCCCGGGTGCCCGCCTCCCCGTCGGCACGCGCGCGGCATGCCGCGGCCAACGCCTGATCAATCGCGCCGGATCACCGATGCGAGTCTTTACACTGGGTGCCTTCCCCGCATAGAGCGTTTCCCATGTCCGAACCGGTTCGCCTGGCCAAACGCGTCGCCGATCTCGCCCGCTGCTCACGTTCGGAGGCCGAGCAGTTCATCGAGGGCGGCTGGGTGCGCGTCGACGGCGAGGTCGTCGAGGAGCCGCAGTTCATGGTGGCCGGGCAGGCGGTGGAGATCGACCCCGATGCGCAACTGACGCCGACCGAACCGGCGACGATGCTGCTGCACAAGCCCGAGGGGCTTGCGTTCGCGCAGTCGGCGTCGCTGGTCACCCCGGAGAACCATGCGCGGGTCGATCCCAGCGGATGGCGCGTGCACTCCCGGCACTTCGGACGGCTCACGACGCTGATGCCCCTGGACACCGATGCCAGCGGTCTGGTGGTGCTGTCGCAGGACGGCCGCGTGTGCCGTCGGCTGACCGAGGACGCCGCGCAGATCGAACAGGAATTCATTGTCGAGATCGAAGGCGAAAGCGGTCCGTATACGCTCAGCCGGCTCGCGCGCGGCCTGAGCCATCAAGGGCGCGCCCTGCCCGCCTGCAAGGTCAGCTGGCAGAACGAGGTCCGGCTGCGGTTCGCGATCAAGGACGTGCGACCAGGGCAACTTCGACACATGTGCGGCGAAGTCGGCCTGTCGGTGGTGTCGATCAGGCGTATCCGCCTGGGCCGGATTCCGCTGGCGAAGATGCCGATCGGCCACTGGCGCTACCTGCCGGTGACCGACCGCTTCTGATCCTGGAAAAGCTGCGTGTCGGAAATCCGTTCGTGCGCGACCTCTCAGGTACAAAAAGAGGTCGACTGCGCACCGGACTCCCGCCGATGGCGCTTGCGGAACCGACTACAGCGCGCGCCTCACCTTCTCTTTCGACGCGGCCTTGAACGCGCGGCTTTGACCGCGCTGCCTCAATACGCGCCCATGTAATCGCGCTTGCCGATCTCGACGCCATTGTGGCGCAGCAGCGCGTACGTGGTGGTCACGTGGAAGAAGAATTGCGGCAGCCCGTAGCTGAGCAGGTAGCTGCGGCCATCGAAGCGGCGCTCCTTCGGTGTGCCGGGGCGGGTCACGATCTCGCGGGACTCGCTGCCCTGGAAGCTGCCCTCGTCGAAACCGCCAACGAACTCGATCGTGCGTGCCACCAGCGCGCGCAGGTCTTCGAAGCTGTTTTCGCGGTCCTCGTACACCGGAACCTCGGCTCCGGCAAGGCGCGCCGTCACGCCCTTGGCGAAGTCGCAGGCAATCTGCACCTGCCGCGACAGCGGCAGCATGTCCGGGTAAAGCCGCGAATGCAGCAGCGCCGACGGCTCGATGTTGCGCTCGGAAGCATGGACTTCGGCCTTGGCGAGAATTTCGGCAAGGCTGCCGAGCATCTGCCTGAAGACGGGGACGGACGCGGCATGCATGGATATCGTCATTGGGAACTCCTGTGGGGTGTTTGTATTCATATCGACGATGCCGACAGTCGCAGTGGCCGCTCCCGGCGCTGCGCCGCGCCTTCATCGGCTTCGATCCGCTAGTACTCTTCGGCTGCCGCCTCGCGCCCCTGCTGGCGGATCAGCGCTTCCTCGCGTGCATCGTTGATCGCGTGTCGGATGCTGTCCAGGTCGGCGGTCGATTCGTCGTGGACGAACCTGCCGGTCAGCTCGGTGTCGGGCCGCAGTTCGCCGGCCTCGAAAAGCGCCCACATTTCCTCGGCGTACCAGGTATCCAGCAGGTCCGGCGCGAAGAAGCCCAGGCTCGCGGTCAGATTGTTGACGTCGCGCAGCAGCATCGCCCGCGCCGCGTTGTTGCCGGCCGCGCTCACCACCTGCGGAAAGTCGATGATCACCGGGCCTTCGGGGCCGACCAGCACGTTGTATTCGGACAGGTCCCCGTGGATCAGTCCGACGCACAGCATCTTGACGACCTGGCGCACGAGGAAACGGTGGAAGCCGCGCGCTTCGTCCGGCGACAGCTCGACTTCGCAAAGCCGCGGCGCGGAATGCCCGCTGGCGTCGATCACCAGTTCCATGACCAGAACGCCGTGGTAATAGCCGTAGGGCTCCGGCACGCGCACGCCAGCATCGCGAAGCTGGTACAGCGCGTCGACCTCGGTGTTCTTCCAGGCGGCTTCCTGCTGCTTTCGGCCGTACTTGCTGGCCTTTCCGATCGCGCGCGCCTCGCGGCTGCCACGGACCTTGCGGCCTTCCTGGTACTGCACGCGTTGCTGGAAGCTCCGCTGGGCCATGTCCTTGTAGACCTTGGCGCAGCGGACCTCGCCGCCGGCGCGGACCACGTAGACCGCCGCTTCCTTTCCGCTTTTGAGCGGGCGCATGACCTCGTCGATCACGCCATCGTCAATCAGTGCCTGCAGGCCGTGGGGGGTCTTCATGGAGTCCTGTACGTTGTCGGCAGCCCCGATTCGGGCCGCCACCGCCGCGTATAGTTACACGCCGCGGCTGTATCCCCACCTGATCGCTCCGTCCGATGGCTGTCCGGGCACCGTTTGTCGGCGAGCCACCTGGCCGTTTCGATCGCGGCTGGAAGCCGGGCTTTGCCTTCCCGCACGTTTTTAGTGGCCATGCCATGCCCCGAAGGACCCGCATGACCCGGCGCCTGTTGCAGTTGTATTTCGGCCTGATCGCCTACGGGGTCTCGATGGTGATGATGCTGCGCTCGCAGCTGGGGCTGATGCCCTGGGACGTCCTGCACCTTGGGCTGGCGATCCAGGGTGGCTGGCGCATGGGCCTGGTGGCGATCTCGGTGGGCTTCCTCGTCCTGATGGCATGGATTCCCATCCGGCAGCGGCCCGGGCTTGGCACCATCAGCAACGTGATCGTGGTCGGGCTGGTGTTCGACACCGTCTCGTGGCTGCTGGGCGACATGCTGCTGAAAGCCGATCTGGCGACCCGGTCCGCGCTGCTGGCGGGCGGGATCGTCCTGAATGCGGTCGCCACGGCAGCCTACATTGGCGCGCGATTCGGGCCTGGCCCCCGCGACGGGCTGATGACGGGACTGGCGCGGGCGAGCGGGCGTTCCGTGCGCCTCATACGCAGCCTCATCGAGGGCAGCGTGCTGCTGCTGGGCTTCCTGCTGGGCGGTACCGTCGGTCTGGGGACCGTTGCGTATGCGCTGGCGATCGGGCCGTTGATCCAGTCGATGCTGCCGCTGTTCGACTCGGCACCGCTGGTCGTCGCTCCCCAGCCCTGAACCGGCTTCGGCGCGAGGTCACGGTGGTTTAGCGCGGTCGCCGTCAGCATTTGTGGTCTGCGAAAGGAGCTCCCGATGAAAATACTGATGGTCCTCACGTCCCATGGCGAACTCGGCGACACCGGCAGGAAAACCGGTTTCTGGCTCGAGGAGTTCGCAGCGCCCTACTACGTGTTCAAGGACTCCGGCGCCGAAGTGCTGCTGGCGTCGCCCCTCGGCGGCCAGCCACCGCTCGACCCGGCGAGCGACGGCGAGGACGCGCAGACGCCCGCGACGCGCCGGTTCCGCGAAGATCCAGCGGCGGCCCAGGCGCTGGCAACCACACACAAGCTCAGCGACGTGGTCACCCAGGGATTCGACGCGCTGTTCTACCCGGGCGGGCACGGTCCGCTTTGGGACCTGTCGGAGGATCTGAACTCGATCGGGCTGATCGAATCGGCCTATGTCGCCGGCAAGCCCGTTGCCGCCGTCTGCCATGCTCCCGCGGCGCTCCGGCACGCCCGGGGCATTGATGGCCTTTCGCTGGTGAAAGGCAAACGGGTCACCGGGTTCACCAACACCGAGGAAGCCGCAGTCGGCCTGACCGACGTGGTGCCATTCCTGGTCGAGGACATGCTCAGGCAGAACGGCGGCGAGTATTCGAAACGCGGTGACTGGGAGCCGCACGCAATCACCGACGGCAATCTGGTGACGGGACAGAACCCGGCGTCGTCTGAGCCAGCCGCCAAAGCCGTGCTGGGGCTGCTTGGCGACAGGGGCTGACGCAAGATCCGCAGGTGGCATGAACCCTGCCGTATCGTTGCCACAAATGACAGCACTGAAATACCTCAGCGGATACAGCGATCAGGCGCAGGCCCAGGTGCGAGAACTGATCGCGGGCGACCGGCTGGGGGAGTGGCTGCGCGGCCGGTACGGCGAGGCCCACGACATCCGCAACGACAAGGCCCTCTACGCGTACACGATCGACATGAAGAACCGCTACCTGCGCAAGGCCGAGCCACTGCACAAGGTGATCTTCGACAACCGCCTGCACGTGGTGCGACATGCCCTTGGCACCCATACGACGATCTCGCGGGTACAGGGCAGCCGCCTCAAGGCCAGTCGCGAGATCCGGGTTGCCGGCGTGTTCCGCGATGCTCCGGCCGGGTTCCTGCGGATGATCGTGGTGCATGAACTTGCGCACCTGAAGGAGCGCGACCACGACAAGGCCTTCTACCAGTTGTGCACGCACATGGAACCCGATTACCACCAGCTCGAGTTCGGTCTGCGCGTATACCTGACCCATCTGGAGGTTGTGCAGCCAACGCGCAACGAGACTCCTCCGGACTAACCAATCGATTGCTGACCGTTCCCCTCAGCCCCCGGGATCCCCGCCTTTCCGGGGTGCCGGCCCTTCCAGGCCACCAGTCGCTCGCGGTAGACCTCCATCGCTTCGTCGTGAACATCCCAGACGCATCGAATGCAGCCTTCGCCGCAGCATTCGGTCGGGTCCGGCTCTGGAGGCGGCAGCGGTGGCGGGTCGGGTGACGCGGTGTCTTCTGGGTCGGGCATGCCGAACGGGGCGATACGTCAGGATCTGATCAGCTGCGACTGCACCCAGCCGACGATCTGGTGGGTGCCGACCGCACCGGACTGGCGCGCGATCTCCTTGCCCGAGTGCAACAACACCATCGTGGGGATACTGCGGACGTTGTAGCGGGAACCAAGCGCGGGCTCGGCCTCGGTGTCGACCTTGGCAAGGCGCACCTGCGGCTCCAGCAGCGGTGCAGCGGCTTCGAACTGCGGCGCCATGGTCCTGCAAGGACCGCACCACGGCGCCCAGAAGTCGATCAGCAGCGGCAACTCGCTACGCAGCGCGTGCTGATCGAAGGTCGCCGACGTCAAGGCCACGGGCTTGGCCGCGAACAGCGGAAGCTGGCACTTGCCGCAGGTCGGCGCTTCCTTCAGGCGCGACACGGGGGCCCGGTTGATCGCCGCACAATGGGGGCACGCGATCTGGATCGGACTGGAATTCATGACCTGACTCCATGGGCGCGGCAGCATCGCCGGGTTTTCATGGTGGCGACCCCGGGGTGAAGCCCGGGGCAACTCGCGGTGATGGCGATGCAGAGCGCAGCAGTTGCATGAGGATCCTCCGGCGGGTTTCTCATCGATGCGGACTCGCCGGAACCGTCAGCAATGCCGCGAGCGTCAGGGCCGCCGCGACCGCAAGGTAATACCCCACGTACGGAAGGCCGTGATTGAGTGCCAGCCACGTCGCAAGATACGGGGCGAGCGATGCACCAAGGATTCCCGACAGATTGAATGCAAGCGAGGCGCCGGTGTAACGCACCTGCGTGGGGAACATGCCCGCGAGCAGCGTGCCCAGGGGGCCGTAGGTGAGTCCCATCAGCCCGAACCCGAGAGCCAGGAACAGCATTGTGCCGCCAAGGCTGCCCGCGACGAACAGCGGTGCCAATCCGATGCCGAACGCCAGGATCGCCAGCGTCGCGATGATCATGGTGCCGCGCACACCGCGGCGGTCGGCATGCAGCGCCGACAGCGGGATCGTCGCCGCGAACAGCAGCACCCCGATCATCTGCAGCCACAGGAACTGGTCGCGCGTGTAACCGAGCGCCGAGGTGCCCCAGCTCAACGCGAAGACGGTCATCAGATAGAAGAGGACGAAGGTGGCCAATGCCGCGAACGTGCCGGCAAGCAGCGCGCGGCGGTGTGCGGAGAAGATCACCAGCACAGGAAGTCGCACGCGCTCGTTGTTGTCGATCGCGCGCTGGAAGGCAGGGGTCTCGGTGAGGCGAAGGCGCACCCACAGTCCCAGCAGCACCAGCACCGCGCTGCCCACGAAGGGTACGCGCCAGCCCCATGCGAAGAACGCGGCGTCGTCGAGCAGCGCGGTCAGCAGCAGGAACACGCCTGTGGCGAGGAAGAAGCCCAGCGGCGCGCCCAACTGCGGAAACATGCCGTACCAGGCGCGTTTTTCGGGAGGGGCATTCTCGGTAGCCAGCAGCACCGCCCCGCCCCACTCGCCACCCAGTCCAAGACCCTGGCCGAAGCGGCACAAGGCAAGCAGCGCGGGTGCGAACAAACCGATGCTGGCGTAGGTAGGCAGCAACCCGATCGCGACCGTCGACAGTCCCATTGTCAGCAGGGCCGCGACCAGCGTCGCCTTGCGGCCGATGCGATCGCCAAAATGGCCAAACACCGCCGAGCCGATTGGCCGCGCGAAGAACGCCAGCGCGAACGTCGCCAGTGACTGCAACATTGCCGAGGCAGGATCGGCGGCCGGGAAGAACAACTGCGGAAATACCAGCACGGCGGCGGTGGCGTAGATGTAGAAGTCGAAGAATTCGATCGTGGTGCCGATCAGGCTTGCGAACAGCACGCGCTGACGGGTGGCCGGAGGAGCCACAGCGGAGGGCAGGACGGAGTCGGTCATCTGGACACAGCGCAGCGGAGGTGCAACGGATTCTGCCAGACCAGGATGCCCGGGCGCTTCCCGCGTGGGAGGAAGAGGCGGGAGACGTGGCTTTGCTGCAGCCTGGTCTTTGCTTCCGGTCTGCAATCACGTGCACTCCATTGCGGACCCACTGATCGCATGCGCGGCGTTGGGCTTGCGTCGTCCGCGAGCGGCTTCCTCGAGTCGCAAACTCAACGCCATGGCAAGAGATCCGGCCGATGGGCGACATCCGTCGTGGATGTCCATCCGTCGTGTCCGAGCGGTTCGCCATCCGGATCAAGGAGATGCCACCACCGATCGGTGACGTCACGTGCAGTGGCCTGGTCCCTGCTGCGGTCGCGGACATGGTGACAAAGCGGGCGACCCGCGCAGGTTGTCAAACGCGCGATTCCGTTTGGGCGCCGCACGGCGCAGACGAGGTCGTCACTCAGCCCCTTGATTTCCCCGCCGCCGGCTGTGCACTGCGGCACCCCGCCGCAGCCGATTCACTGGCGAAGCAGATACGCCGGCAGCGCGACGAGTCCCAGCAGCACGATCACGGCCACGACCGTCAGCAGCACTCGCAACGGCTGCTCGCGAACCATGTCCCTGAAGGTCTCCGCAGTCCCTTCCTGGCGAGCGCGTGCATACTCCTCCCGAACCCGTGCCTGGCGACTGGACTGGTAGTCGGCCATCAGCCGCTTCGCTTCCGCGACATCCACCTCATCCGCGACCCAGACACCTCCGAACGACATGCCCCACCGGCTGGGCTGCGTTTCGTAGAACCCGATCCGATGCTGTTCCAGCATCGCCCGCACCTCATCGAGTTCGTCGTCGGGCACGTTGCGCAGGTTGAGCAGCAGTTTCGCCATGACGGGATGATAGCCGAGGACACGCACACGACAGCGTTTGCGCAACCCACAAAAAAGGGGACTCCGTGGAGTCCCCCTGCTGGCCATCAATCTCATGTCGCGGCCCGGGGCCGCGCGCCGAACTTCAGGCTGCGGCGTCTTTCAACTTCTTCAGCGGACGAACCTTGATCTTGGTCGAAGCCGGCTTGGCGGCAAACCACTGCTCTTCCTTGGTGAAGGGGTTGATGCCCTTGCGCTTCGCCTTGGCAGGAACCTTGACCGCGGTAATCTTGAGCAGGCCAGGCAGCGTGAAGGAGCCTGCGCCCTTCTTGTTGACCGAAGCAGTGACGGCGCCTTCGAGCGAGGCCATTACCGCGCGTACATCCTTGGGTGCCACCCCACTCGTCTCTGCGATGTGCGACACCAGACCGGTTTTGCTCAGCGTCTCCTTGATGGGCTTCTGGGCCGTTGCCGGCTTCGCTGCCGTTTTCTTGGCTGCCGTCTTCTTCACTGCTTTCTTCGTCGCCATAAATTCCCCGTGATCGGTAGATGGTTGATGGACTGCCTGGAAATCCCGTCGGCAGGTGGAATGTAGGGCAAGCTTGGCCCCGCGCCAAGAAAAAACGCAGAAAAGACCGTAAAAAAAGTCGTTCGAGGCAAACCTGGGGTCCTCCTTGCGCGTCTGCAGCGGCTTTTCACCGCGATGGTGCGAGGGAACATCGCTCTGCTTGGCTGCTCGCGGGCATCGCGCCCGTCACTCGCCACCCAGTACGTCCAGCGGATCGCGAGGCCGTTCGGGCTTCGCATCGGGTGGGCGTGCGGCTTTTCCCGGTGCCCGTCCTTCGAGATATCGCTGCACGGCGCGTCGGGCATACCGGTCTTTCGCTTCGTCGCTGATCAAGGCGTCTTCACCGAACACGAGCCCCATCGTAGTCACCAGTTGCTGAGCGCGCGCAAGATCTTCCGCCTTGGGCCTCGCACCCGAGGCAACAAGCCTTTGCGCGGCGTTGCTCGCCACCTGCATCGCGCTGGCGACGTATACCTCGTTGGCAAGTGCGTCGGACGGGTCGCGCTGGAGCACCTCCTCGGCCGCAGCGAGGGCATGAATCGGCCGACCAGCCTCCAGGTTCAGCCTGGCAATGTGTTGCCATGGCTCCTTGTGGGCCGGCTCGGTCATGGCCGCGTGACGGTAGAGCTCCAGCGCGACCTCTTCGTTCCCGCTCTGGCTGAAGTCCGCGGCCATTGCGAGAAGGTCGTCGTATGCGGGGAGCGACGTTGATGGCGAAGTTGGCGCGGTCGTGCACGCGAGGACAAACGCCACCACGAAGGCCACGGTGGTGCTTCCTCCAATGAAGCGGACTGCATGCTTGGCTGAAGCCCCGTGCACAGATTGAGCAGCCCTTAGTGATTCCCCAAGCCTGTCCAACGCAGTCTGGCCGCAGGACCGGCCATGTAGAGGGCGTACGACTACGAGCTCCGGCGGGAGTACCGCGGCTGCCGCAATCCGGCTGGCATTGCTTTCAGGAAGCGTCGTCTTCGACAGTGTCCCGGTCGCGCTGCGGAGCAGTGGCACCGCGGCTGTCTGCGCTTTCCGGCTCCGCGGAAGTCGGCAGGTCGCCGGAGTAGGCCCTCACCAAGTTGCGGCCTTCGCGCTTGGCGCGATAAAGCATCAGGTCGGCGTGGGACATCAGAGTTGCAAGCGAGTAGCCGGACAACACGGTCGAGGTCACACCGAAACTCGCGGCAATCTGGAACGCATACCCGCTCTCGCGGGTGTCGATCTGATTCAACCGCACGCGGCAGTCTTCCGCCAACCGCACTGCAGCGGCGAGTTCACAGCCGTGAAGCAGGATCGCGAACTCCTCACCGCCAACGCGTCCGAACCGGTCGATACGTCGACACAGTCCTGTGCAGCTTGATGCCACCTGCTTCAGCACCCAGTCGCCAACATCATGCCCGTAGTTGTCATTGATGGTCTTGAAACGGTCCAGGTCGAACATGATCAAGGTTGCTGCCTCACCCGCCGTCCGGCATTCCTCGAGCGAACGCTGCCCCTGTTGAGTGAAATGGTGGCGATTGCTGATGCCGGTCAGTACGTCGGTCTCAGCGAAGTGCCGCAGCGTCAGGTGCAGGCGCTTGACCTTGTAGGCCCAATAACAGGTGCCCGCCAGTAGCAGCGCCAGGAGCACGACCACCAGCCCCATGTTCTGCGTGGCCTGCTTCTGCACGCGCTGCTGAAGCTGCAGCACCTGATTCTGCTGGCTCAAGAGCTCTATCTGCTGCGTCTTCTGCTGCGTCTCGTGACGCACCATCTGAAATGCCAGCTCACGCATCTTCACGTCGTCCAGGTAGGCCTTGTCTGCCTCGGCGAAGTCCCGATAGTGCGACAGCGCCGCAACTGGATCTCCCTGCCGCTGTGCGATCTCGTAGCGGACCCGATAGGCGGCGACCAGCGGTGGAGAGTTGGTCAGGCTCGCGCGGTAAAACATGGCTGAATCCACATGCGCCTGCGCCCTGTCGATGTCGCCGCCTGCGAGACTGAACTCCGCCAGCAGGGAGTGAGCTTCACCGATCAGCCGCGGAAACCTCGTCGCCCGCATTTCCGGAAGATGCTTTTCCAGCATGCTCACAGCTTCCTTGCGCTTGCCCTGTGCACCCCACTTGCGGGCGAGCGTGCCTCGCACCAGATTGGCCATCACGCTCTCGTTCAGTGCGCTGCAATGCGCGATCACGTCGAGGATCGCAGCATCGTCGGCAGGCATTGCTCCCATGTTCTCAAGCGCACCCAGCTTCATCTGCTCCGCGAAGCAACGGGTGCGGGGAGATGGCGAATCGCGAAGAACCTGTTGCGCGTATTTCAGCGACAGTTGCTCCTGGCCTACCCGGCTGTAAACCTGTCCTGCCACGAAGAGCCCGTGGTGTCGCAGGTCCCGGTCGCTGATGCTGTCGAGTAACAGCATGTTCGCTTCGAGCTGGCGAAGAGCATCGGCAAACCGCCGGGTGGCCGAATAGCTGTTGACCACGAGGGAGCCCGCGCGGAAGCGCATCTCGATGTTCTCGGACCCGTCAGCCAGCTGCCTGGCCATTTCCGCAGCTCGCTCGTAGTTCCCGCCGTATCCCTCCGCATACGCAAGCAGGTATTTCAGATGCTCCTGCTGATCCGGCGTCAGCTCTTCCTGCATCGTTCCCAGCGCAGCGATCGCGTCATTGAAGCGCTCGGGATCGGAACTGCGGATCGACTCCGCCTCCAGCAGCAGCGCCTCGGCAGTATTCGAAGCGCGCACGGGTCCACTGCCCGCCGCGAGCAGAAGGCCAAGAGCAACTGCAGCGGCGGCGAGCATCCTTGTTGCCATTTTGACGCTTTTCCCGGAAACCTATTGCGCGATGGGACCGTCCTGGAGCGGTGAGGGCTCGCCTGCTCCGTCGTCCTCCGGCTGCTCTTCGCGGCTCGGCGAGAAGATGGCGCAGATCAACTTTTCGCGGCCGCCAAGGAGTCGTCCGAGTCGAAGATGGTCGCGCTCGAGCAGCGCCTGGCGCTCGGCGCCGGTCGCGTCGAGTGCTGCCACGCTTTGTGCGTATTGAGCCTCCGTCAGGTGAGATGCTCCCGAACTGGACCCTAGAGAGTCGAGAAACTGGATGATCTGGGACATTGCCTTTCCTGGTGGTTTAGGTAGTTGGAAGCTGATACGAGCCCGCTTGAAACAGGCTACGCCAGCCGCGGGAGTTCTGTTGACAGCTGCGATCCTGCTCAGCACCAGGTCGAGAGCACGCCTGCCCCGCCGGGCCGCCGCCTCGAATTCCGTCCTCACGCTGCCCTGGTTTTACTTGCCCCCATTGCCATGTCGGCGACCATGAGTTGACGATATTCACAGGTTTCCCTGACCGGGAAACGCCGCGTCAAGCTCTGCGAGCCGATCCATCATGGCTTGATTGTGCTGCATTGGCCGGGATGGCGGAATTACCAGAGTCGTGTGCAGGTGCAGCTCGGCATCGATCAGGTCGGACAACGGCATTCTCTCCATGCGCGGCGTCGTGATCGGCAGCGTAGCAGCTTCGTAGGCAATTACCTCGTGCGAAGGTGGATAGTCCTTCTCCAGCAATTCGACCAGCAACCTCCGGTAGGCCGGCCCGGTCGCGAATCGTGCCAGTGAGCGATCGCCTGCGATGCCGATCTGCCACAGGATCAGGTACGCGGAAGGATCGATGCGGCGATGATAGAACATGAGTTGGCTGGCCTCATAGTGCTGACAGCCGAAGGTGCCCGGGTCGATGCCGAGGTCGGCGTAGAGGCAGTCCTCTGCCGAAATTCCCGGCTCCATGTGTGCCGGGAATTCCTCGCCCCGGGCACGCTCGACTGCCTGGTGCGGCACGAGCGCGAACACTCCGGGATGTCCATAGAACACGCCGCAGACATCGTGCCCGGCCCGCACTTCCACCAGCATCGCCTCGACCATCTCCCGGTATGTCACCTGGCGCGATTTGCCCTCCCGATAGTACGGCTGGAGGCTGCGCGCGTCGGGCCGAAGCTGCTGGACCCACAGTTCCACCAGCGGGTCGGAGACAAGCATGAAAACCACGTTGGCGCGTTCGATATGGCTGCGGGACCGGGGAGCCAGATGCGCACCGAGCATCATTCCCAGCCCTACGCAGGCGAGCCTGCCGGAGTGTTTCGCGTCCGGCCCGCTGCCCTCTTTCGTCAGTTCGGACACTTGTACATCCCGATCATGTTTGCGTCTCCACCAATGCTCCCATCATCAACGGCGGCCTTCGAAGCACGTAGTGCCTGCCAGCGCGCGCGAGTCATTTCCCAGCGCATGAGCTCCCCGCGTTGGCTTGCGGCAGAGACCTGCAGGAACCCCAGCTTCATTCTGACGGAACGCGCGGCGAGGTTGAGCTCGGCATTGCGACTCCATACTGCGCGAATGCGGGTCGTCTGGAAGAGCCGGTCAAGAAGCGCCGCCTGCGACTCTGCTGCAAAGCCACGACCTTGCGCCTCGGGTAACAACATCGCGCCCAGTTCCAGGCTCTCCCCCCCAGCCTTTCCCGACAAGGCAAGAATTCCGATCCGGACATCGCTGACCCGCTCCGACAGCACCCAGACGCTCAGACTCCCAGCCTGCTCGCCCGCCTGCCGCATCACCTCGGCAAACCCGCGCGCCGCTGCATCCAGGGTCAACGGGGATCCGATGTGCAGCATGACCTTCATATCCGAATAGAGCGCCAGATACAGCGCCTGGTCGCCGACGGCGATCGGGCGTGCATGCAGCCTTTCGGTCTGGAACGGGTGAACCTCGATCAACAGCGCTGGCTCCGTCGGACCAATCGAGTATGAACCTGGCGGCAGTGGCAGTCATTGATTCCAGGGGTGGCGCTTGCACCGACCGCGGCGACCCGCAGCAAAACAGCCGCCCGGCTGGAAGGCTCGCCGTGTCGCAGCGCGGCAGAACGGCAGCGAGGCGAGCGGTCGGTGACGCCTGGAACTCCGACGCTGCAGGGGATCGGCCCCGCCACCGGCCGCGACCACTCACCAACGATCCACGGGGATGCGGCCAGCATCGATGTCCCGATCAAGAGCTACTCCCATGCCTGCCACGCTCAAGATGGCCACGTTCAACATCAACGGCGTACGTTCGCGCCTGCCGATCCTGCTGCAATGGCTGCGGAAGGAAGCGCCGGACGTGGTGTGCCTGCAGGAACTCAAGGCGCCGGACGAGGCATTTCCGATCCAGGCGATCGAGGAAGCGGGGTACGGTGCGATCTGGCACGGGCAGCGCTCATGGAACGGTGTCGCGATTCTTTCGCGCGGTTCGGAGCCGATTGAAAGCCGCCGAGGACTGCCGGGCGATCCGGAAGATGCGCAGAGCCGCTATCTGGAAGCGGCGGCGCACGGAGTGATGGTCGCCTGCCTGTATCTGCCCAACGGCAACCCGCAGCCCGGCCCGAAGTTCGAATACAAGCTGGCCTGGTTCGAGCGGCTCATCGCACACGCCGAGGCACTGCATGGCAGCGGCTACCCGGTGGTGATGGCGGGTGATTACAACGTGGTTCCGACCGACGATGACATCTACAACCCGCGGTCGTGGCTGAAGGACGCACTCCTGCAACCCGAAAGCCGCGAGTGCTATCGACGGCTCCTGCAACAGGGCTGGGTAGACGCGCTGAGGAAAGCGCACCAGGACGGGCGCATCTATACGTTCTGGGATTATTTCCGGCAGCACTGGGAGCGCGACTCCGGACTGCGGATCGATCATCTTCTGCTCAACGGCGAACTCGCGCCGCGCCTGCTGGACGCGGGCGTCGATCGCTGGGTGCGCGGACTTCCCCATCCGAGCGACCACGCCCCGACCTGGGTGACCTTGCGGGTCGATCCGGTAGACGGCGGCAAACGCGGGACGACCGGGGCATCGAAGAAGACTCGCAGGGAGTAATGAACGGCGCTTTCCGATCCCGTGATCGCCCCGCGACGAATCATTCGACGCCACCGCGCCCCGGCTTCCCCGAGCGGCCGGCCCAGGCTGCGTTTCACGCGTTCTCCACTTAGTTCAACCATTCCTGAAAGGCATCCACGCACCACTTGGAAAGCGCCGGGTGCGGACCGCATTTGCAACCGGGGTGGAGGACTTCCGCCCGAGCGGGTTCACCAGCAGGAGGAGACAAAATGAACAACATGATGCGTCAATCGCAAAGGAACAATCGTGGGATGTCGAACGATCCCATCAAGCAGGTGTTCGATCGCCTGTTCGAAGGCAGCCTGTACCAGCACGAGTCCGGGGACGAGTCGTCGGTGGTGACCAGCCAGTGGGTGCCGCGCGTCGATATCAAGGAAGAGTCCCGCCAGTTCGTGCTCTACGCCGACATCCCCGGCGTCAATCCGGAAGATATCGAAGTGCAGATGGACAAGGGAATGCTGACCATCAAGGGCGAGCGCCGCGAAGAGGCCGTCACGGAGACCGAGAGCTTTTCACGCATCGAGCGACGCCACGGCAGCTTCCACCGCCGCTTCGCGCTGCCCGACAGCGCGGACCCCGAAGGCATCACCGCGTCCGGTCAGAACGGCGTGCTGCAAATCGTCATCCCGAAGCGTCCGGAGACCACGCCGAGGCGCATCCAGGTTGGCAACACACTCAACTCCTGATTCCTGGCGAGGGCGGCCGCCCGCGAAAGCTCGCGTGGCGGTCGCACAAGGAGCGCGATATGGAACGTGCGACCGAGGAAATGCTGTGCGAGATACAGGCCCAGCTTTACTCGATGCGGGTAGTACTTCGAGCGCTGGCCCGTACCCATCCCGATCCGGCTGCTTTGCTCGATGCGTGGCGCTCCGCCAGCACCGAGGCCGCCCGGGTTTCGGAGGCGCCTTGGGACTGCCGGCACAGCGACTATCTCGCAGAACGCATGTGCGCCTGCGCCGAGGACTGGACCGCTGAATTCGTCGAGTTCGCGATACCTGCCTCTACAGCACCTCGCGCGGATTGACCTCTCGGCCGAATCGCCCCGCTACCGCTATTGGCTCACGGGCAGGTGTTCGCCCTGCGGCCCCACGAGTTGCCATTGGCCCCACTTGTCCTCGACACCGTGGCCCGCGGTGCGGCCGGTCCCCGTGTCGCCCGCATAGCGGTAAAGCGGCTTGTTGCCATAAGTCACCTGCTGGCGGCCATCAGGCCTCGGCGCGGATGAAACGAAATTCGGCTGAAGCCCTGCGCCCACGCTCGGCTGGGATTCCGATATCAGCATTGGTGGCCAGACCTCCAAACAGGTATCGATGCAGCCCTCACCGGAAACGTCTCCCTTCAACGAGTAGACCGCGCTGCCGGCAGCATCGGCGATGTATGGCCCCGGCTGCCCCTGCACGAGCGTCAACTCCCCGGTGGCAGCTGCGGCTCGAGGCGACTGTTGCGGTGCGACCTGCGTGGCCTGATCGGCCTGTGAGGCCGGCGCCACGACGTTCGTGCGCTCCTGGCAACCGGCAATACTCATCAGCCCCAGCGCGCAGGCCGTCAAAGAAAGGGTCCTGTACATGGCGACATCCTTATGTGGTGGTGTTGGGTGTCCTGCGGTTCACCGGATGGCTTCTACCGGCGCCGCGGATCTGGTTCGTCCGGCCCTGTTGACCTGGTACGTTGAATGACGTTCGACCCATGAGGACGTTAGCAGTGTTGGTTCGAAAACAGCGTGAACTGCTCGCGCAGCACGCGCCCGAAGGCTGAGCGCGGAGCTTCTATGCTCCGCAGAAAAATGGAACCGCACGCGGCAACGCGTGCGCAGCACGCGCCAGAAGCGAGCGCATGTATTGCGATTGCAACGCATCCTTCGCTCCCATGCCGCATTGGCAAATCACACGATGGTTTCGCTCAATACCCGTGATTTCTTCAGGCCGGATGTGAAGCCCTGTACATCTTCCGTGTACAGGCTGGTAACGCCGCTTCAGGCAGCCTACGGACTGGACCGGCATGCAGAAAAACGTTGCGGTTGATCGGCGCTCTTCTCATTGAGCCGCCTTCCGACTGCCTTCGTGGCGGTACAGCCCACCCACAAATTGGAGAAGGCACCCATGATTACTCCACCGCAGAACAATCCCCCCGGCAGCCAGCGCAGCAGCACCAGCGGCGATCAGAACCGCGCCGGCGAGGACATCAAGCAGACTGCCCGTCACCTCGGCGAAGAAGCGCGCCACCTCGGCGACGAGGCCCGCGTGCAGGGCAAGGAACAACTGGAGCAGTTGCGTGGCACTGCCGCCCAGAACCTCGACAAGCTCGCCGAGAGCGCCCAGGCAGCGGCCTCGAAGCTCGAGGAGGACGATGTCGGCCACCTTTCCGAATACGTGTCCGATGTTGCGTCGCGCATGGGGCAGTTGTCCGACACCCTCCGCACCAAGAGCATCGATGAGGTCTTCAGGGATCTCGGCCGCATCGCAAGGGAGAACCCGGCGCTGTTCGTGACCGGAAGTCTGGCCATCGGCTTCGGCATCTCCCGCTTCGCTCGCGCCTCGCAGCGCAAGGCGCTGGAGCGCGATCATGGCGCTACCGCTCACGAGACCGGTGGCTACTCGGCGACGATCAGCAGCGGCGCAGGCACGACAGGTGCCAGGTCCCAGGACTCGACATCGACCCGGACCAGTTACGACAGTGGGTCGACAGCAGGAATTCCCGGCGGTACCAGCACCAGCAGTGCGCCCGCGACCCCGACGGCGAACCCCATGGATCCGGCATCAAGCCAGACCCCTGGCACTCAAGGGGGGATCCACTAATGAATTACAACCCAGGCACAAACCAGAATAACGGCAGAGAGGCCGAGATCCGAGTCACGCAGCAGACCTACGGTGGCGGCAATGGTCATTCGACGGCCGACGCCCCGGTCGGCGTGCTGTTGAGGGAACTGGCGCATGAGGTTCCCTCGCTGGTGACCAAGGAAATCGCTCTCGCCAAGAGCGAAATGCGCGAGAGCCTGCGCGCCACCAAGGCAGGCATCGCGGCCGTCGCCACCGGCGGTGCCGTCGCGGTCTCCGGACTCATCGTGCTGATGTTCGCCGCGGTATACGCGCTGAGCGAGATCATCGTCCCGTGGGCCGCAGCCCTGATCGTAGGCGCAGTGGCGCTGTTGATCGGCTTCGGCATGGTGCAGGCCGGAAAGAAAAAATTCGAAGCCGACGCACTGCGCCCCGAGCGCACGATGAATTCGCTGGACAAGGACAAGAACGCCATCCGCGGGAGGACCCAATGAGTACTGAAACCAACAACATCCGGATCCAGGCGCAAAAAGACCCGGCACAACTGGAGCGCGAGATAGACCAGCAGCGCGACCACATCACCGATCTGGTGGATGCACTCGGCAGCAAGCTGTCACCGGGCGAAATCTTCGAGCGCGCCCTGAGCTACAGCAAGGGCGGCGGTCGCGAGTTTGCAGGCAACCTCAGCCACACGATCCAGCAGAATCCCGTGCCCGCGGTGCTCACCGCAGCAGGGTTGCTGTGGCTGTACGCCGGAAGCCGGCACGACTCCGGGACCACGACCACCACCACCGGCCTGGGCAGCAGCGCAAGCATCGGCAGCGGCGCGGACAAGCCCCGCATTGGCGAGCGCGTGCAGCACCTTCGCGAGGGAGCATCCGAGAGGGCGCACAACGTGACCGAGAAGGCGCGTAGCGCTGGCCGCAGTGCACAGAACGCTGTCGGCACGGCCAAGGTCAAGGCGCAGAGCGCCGCCGAATCCGCCCGCAGCGGGGCGCACCGCGCCAGCGAGGGCTTCCAGCACATGCTCCACGACAACCCGATGGCGCTTGGAGCCATGGCAATCGTCGCCGGTGCGCTGGTCGGCTCCATGGTGCCGGTCACCCGCAAGGAGCATGAACTGATGGGTGAGACGAGCGACAAGCTCACCGACCGCGCGCGCGAAAAGGCCCGGAGCGGCCTGGACGCCGCGTCGGAGATCGGGCAAGAGGTCAAGGATGCCGCGCGCACGGGCAACGGCGGCAAGGACACCCAGTCCTCTTCGCGCTACGCGACGCAGAGTGGTCAGAACCGGCCGCCACAGGGCATCTGAAACAACTCACCAACGGAGGCACAATCATGAAAATTGCTAATCGATTCACTACGGCTACTTTCCTGCTGGTAGGCGCATCGGCAATCGCGATGAGCGGCTGCGACGTCGACAAGACGCAGGAGGGCGAATTGCCGGAAGTGAGCGCCGAGGGCGGGCAGTTGCCAGCGTATGACGTGGAGACGGCCGACGTGGATGTCGGCACCCGCCAGGAGACGGTCACCGTGCCCGAAGTGGACGTGACCATGCCCGACGAGCAGCGCGAGACGGAAGCCGAGCGTCGCGAGGAGCTTCCCGAGCAGTAAGCATCACCAGGCGCAGATGGCGATGGCGCATGAAGAACGATCGCTGATACGGATGGGTGGCCGCTGAAATCGGCCACCCATCTTTCGTTCTGCTTGCCACGACTTCGGCAAGCCTGCGCGCGGGAGCGCAAGGAATCGTGTTCCATGGATGAGGGTTACCTGCCAACCAAGGCTCGGCGAATCGGCGTGCTGCTGGGTTGCACCGCGATTCTCCTGGCCGCCTGCACCGCACGCGGCGACCACACCCAGCCGATTCCTACGGTCCTTTTCCCGGCTCCGGATGCGGCGCAGAGACTCGTTGTGGTGCTGCCCGGACGCGTCGACGACCTGGCGTCACTCAGACGGAGCGGCGTGGTCGGTACGATCCACCGGCACTGGCCGGATGCGGATGTCGTGCTCGCCGAATTGACCATGAGCTATTACCTTGACGGCGACGCACCGCGGAAGCTGCACGAACAGGTCATCGCGCCGGCGAGGGGAAGAGGCTACGCGGAAGTATGGGTGGCCGGCGCCTCGCTTGGAGGCATGGGCGGCATCATGTACGACCGGGCCTACCCCGGCGAACTTGACGGGATCGTGCTGCTGGCTCCCTACCTGGGAGAACCGCCGATCCTTCGGGAGATCGCCAGGGACGGCGGAATCACGCAATGGGACCCTGGTCCCCGTCAGGACATCAGTGCAGGAAACTGGCAACGCGAAATGTGGCGACACCTGCAATCGTGGAGCGTGGATCCGGAGAGAACCCGCAACATCTGGCTCGCCTATGGCAGGCGTGACCGGCTGAGGTCCTCAATGCCGGCGCTGGCATCGCTGCTGCCGGACGGGAACGTGCTGGTCCGTCCTGGCGGGCACAGCTGGCAGGTCTGGTCCCCAGCACTGGGCGAGGCCCTGGAGGCGGCCAGCGCCCGCGGACGCACGAAGGTCCGCGGACAGCCGTAGTGACCGAGTACCGCGAAGCGTCTGCCCGGGATGGACCTCAGCCGTCCAGATGGTCCAGGTACTCGCGGATGCGCTCGGCATTGGCGCCGACGTCGCTCTTGCCTACCCGCGACACCGAGCGGACGTCTATCCTGGTGCCCTCTACCTCCTGGGACACCCGTACCACCACATCGTCCTTGAAGCCGAACCAGAACGTGGTGTCGGTGGCCTCGATGCGACCTGCGACCGGATCGGCTGCGACGATTTCCCACCCCATCTCCCTGGCCGCTTCCAGCGCTTGCTCGAACGCGATCGGAGCGGGAGCCGACATGATGTACGGACGGATGTCCGGATAGGCTTCGAGCTGGGCCTCGGCGACCTCCGATCCGGCGTAACTGGTGGAATTCGGCGCGTCCGCCCGCAGCGGCAGCACCGCCACGAACTCCGGAGGTGTTTCGGTGTCGGTGGTGATGTCGTGGATCGGCGGCACGCTTCTCGCCTGCCGCAGTCCTTGCCAGGGCACGTAGGCGACCGCGAGCCCGAGCACCAGCGCGAACATCAGCGACGGCAGTCCCGACCTGCGCACTCTTGGGATGGCCACCATGATCAGAGCCACCAGCGCGCCCGCGATGCCGGTGAATGCAGCCCACTTCAGTATCTGGAAGCCGGTGCTGAATTCCCACCAGCCGGCGCGCACTCCCGGACCCGCCATCAGCAGCAGGATCGTGGCGGCAAGGCTCAATAGCAGCGCGAGATGGGCGGGGGTCATCGGACGGGCCTGGAAGGAGGTTCGTAGATTGTGAACCAAAGCCGGCCGGCTCGCGCCATGGGTCAGGACGTCCGCGGTGCGCCCTTGTGCCGCGCCACCCGCCAGAGATATGCCACGGCCACCAGGATCAGCACGGTCCAGGTCACCGGATCGATGATTTTCTCCACCCGCTCGAAATTCGAACCAAGCAGGTAGCCGGCCCAGACCAGCAGCGTAGTCCACATCGCGGTACCAAGCGTGGATAACAGGAGAAACGAGCCAAGCGGCATGCAATGAATTCCGGCCGGGATCGAAATCAGCGAACGCAGCCCCGGAATCATGCGACACACCAGAACTGTCACTTTACCGTGGCGGCGGAACCATTCCGATGCGTGCTCGATGTCGCCTCGGGAGAGCGTCAGCCAGCGGCCGTGGTGATCGAGAAACCTCATGAGCCGTTCCTCGCCCAGCTTGCGACCGGCCCAATAGAACAGCAGCGCGCCGAGTACTGAACCAAGGGTGCCCGCGGCGATCACACCGGGAAGCGTCAGGGCACCGCGCGACACGAGATAGCCCGACAGCGGCAGGACCAGTTCGGAAGGAATCGGCGGAAAAATGTTTTCGAGCAATGTCAGCAGCGCCACGCCCAGATAGCCCATTGCGGCAAGTGTGTCGGCAATCCAGGACCCCATCGAACTCTCCTTCTGCGCGCGCGCAAGTGCTGCTTCGGAGACTGCCGGGCAGCAACCCGACCGTCAGAGTCATCAGCGTACGGCCGGGAGTGGAAAGCCTGAGTGTTTTCCCTCACCGGGCGCGGGTGATTTGCCGGATGTCCCCGGGACCGACGAACGCGCACAGTCGAGCGGTCTCCCACTCCCAGCGGCCACGACCATGAACAAGCCCACATTTTCCCGAGCATCCCTCGTACTGGCCATTGCCGCCGGCCTGGCATTCTCGTTCGGCGCACAGGCAGAGGCGGTCATCTCCACCGACCTGCAGCAGCGCCTCACGGCCGAGCCCGTGCACGAGGTCATCGTGACCTTCAGCGATCGCAACCAGATCGCGCGCCTGCAGAACCTCACCACCAGCACCCGGGCGATGCAGGAGCTGCCGATGGCCGGGGCCGTGCTCACCAGTGCGCAGGTCCACGAGGTTTCGCAGTGGGAGGGCGTCGAAAGCCTCTACTTCAACGCCCCTCTGGAGTACTTCAACTACGAGGCCGGCCAGATCACCGGCGGCCACGCGGTGCAGGACCAGATCGGGCTCAAGGGCGCCGGCGTCACCGTGGCGGTGCTCGACTCGGGTGTCGACGCCAACCATCCTGACCTGCAGTTCGGCAGCAAGACGATCCAGAACGTGAAGATCGTCGGCGACCTGGGCCTGACCGGCACCAGCGCGTGGCTCGAAAATCAAAGCAACACCGATACCAGCAGCGGCCACGGCACGCATGTAGCCGGCACCGTGGGCGGCACGGGCGCCGCGTCGGCAGGCGATCCGCGGCGCGCGAACTACTACGCAGGCATCGCCCCGGAAGCGAACCTCATCGGCCTCGGCACCGGCGAGGGCCTGAACATCCTGTTCGCGCTGCAGGGCTTCGACTACGCCCTGGTCAACCAGGAACGCTACAGCATCGACATCATCACCAACTCGTGGGGAAGTTCCACCAGCGTCTACGATCCGAACAACCCGATCAACAAGGCGAGCTTCGAGGCCTACAAGCGCGGCATGGTGGTGGCATTCGCCGCAGGCAATGACGGTCCGGCCGACGACACTCTCAATCCCTATGCACTCGTGCCGTGGGTGATCAACGTCGGATCCGGCACCAAGGCCGGGGACCTGTCGGACTTTTCCAGCCGCGGGGTGGCGGGCGACCCCTACAAGCACATCGACGTGGTTGCGCCGGGCTCGGGCATCTGTTCGACGCGTGCACCGGGCACCGTCGTCGGTGCGCTCGGGCCGGTCGTCAATGCCGACCATCCGAGCTACACCACGTACTACCACTGCATCAGCGGCACCAGCATGGCGACGCCCTTCGTGGCCGGCACCGCCGCGCTGCTGCTGGAAGCCAACCCGGCGCTCTCGCCGGACCAGATCGAAGAGATCCTGATGCAGTCCGCCACCGCGATGCCGACGTACGCCTTCCATCAGGTCGGCGGCGGCTACATCAACGTGCTCAACGCGGTCGACCTCGCCTCGCGCACCGAC
This sequence comes from Pseudomonadota bacterium, assembly GCA_030857025.1. GTDB lineage: Bacteria > Pseudomonadota > Gammaproteobacteria > Xanthomonadales > Xanthomonadaceae > Lysobacter_K. Next base: position 45,489 of record JALYOF010000030.1, read on the forward strand.
GGCGAGCGCCAGGAGTTCCTCAATGGCGTGACCGCATGGTCCAGCCAGGGCATCTGGAACGAAGTGAGCGACAGCGATGCCATGCTCAGCTACAGCGGCAACTGGCAGTCGGTCAGCAGCGCCGAAAGCTCGGATGGCAGCCATGCGAAGGCCAACGTTACGAAGAAGTCGTCGCCCAGGCTCGAACTTGCGTTCCAGGGCAAGGCGTTCCAGCTGTTGTATCCGCGCAACAGCAAGGGCGGCCTGGCAGACGTCTATGTCGATGGCGTGTTCCGCGGCCGGATCAGCTACTACGATCCCGACGGGGCGGCCGGTCGCTTCGCCCTGAACAACCTGTCCGGTGGGCTGCACCATGTGCAGTTGCGCGGCATCCAGGGCACCGTGTACTTCGACGGGGCGCTGGTCGATGGGAAGCTGTTCGACACCGACACGCAGCTTGTCGAGGAGACCGAGACCTTCACCGGAACCATGGGTCCCTCGGTGGAAAACATCGAGATCGATGAGTTCAGGATCGATGTCGGCCTGGACGTCACGACGATTCGCGCAACGCTCGGCTGGGACGGAGGCGTCGATATCGACTTCAGCCTGCTCGATCCCAATGGCGTAGAGGTCGCGTCCGGCGCCACCCTGGCGAACCCGGAGGTGCTGGAGTACGGCGTTGGCGAGCCGGGTGTCTACACCTACCAGGTCAAGGGCTATGCCACGGTGCTCGCCAACTACACGCTGGACAGCACTCAACTGAAGGCCGTGACCACCTCGAAGTAAGTCCCACCCACCCGCGAAAGCAGGACTTTTCGCCCCGCATGCGTTTCCCCTCTTCGGGGCCGCGCATTCGGGGCGATTTCATGCACGGTCTCGCCTCGTGGATTCGACGCTACTTCGCGATCAGCAGCAGCAACGAACGCCCCTGCACACCGTAGACGGTCGACTCTCCACCGATGTACGCCTCGCTGCCGGGCACAACCACCGTGTTCGCGCCTTCGTTCCACGTGGCGGTGTCGGTGACGCGATACCACTGCTTGCCCGCGCCCGGCCACGGCAGCCGAAAGTTCACGTTCGAAGACCAGCCGTTGTAGGCCACGTAGATGGCGCTGGCCGGATCGCCGAACTCAGTGCCGTCCAGCCGCCAGGCGATGGCGTGGTTGTTGGCGTTGCCGAAGTAGGTGCTGTCCGCCTGTGCGCCGTCGGGCTTGAACCAGCGCAACTGCTCCATGACGTTGCCGTTGTTGTCCACGCCCGAGTAGAAGTTGAGCGGCCGCAGCGCGGGATGCGCCTTGCGGAAGGCCATCAGCCGACTGGTGTACGTCTGGTGGTTGCTCTCGATCGTGTCGCGGGTCCAGAACAGCCAGTTTGCCGACGAGTCCAGGTTGTAGACGTTGTTGTTGCCGAACTGCGTCCGCAGGACCTCGTCGCCACCGGTGATCATCGGCACCCCGGCGCTGAGCATCAGGAACGCCAGACCGGTGCGCGCCGCCTTGCGCTGGTCCGCGAGCACGCCGGCCTGGTCCCAACTGTGGTTGTTGTCGTCGCCACCGTCGGAAGGTCCATACGGCCACGGCTGATTGTTCTGCTTGGTGTTGTAGGCGTAGAGATCGTTGAGGCTGAAGCCGTCGTGGGCCACGATGAAGTTGATCGAGTGCCATGGCCTTCGGCCATCGTCGCCGTACAGGTCGGACGAGCCGGCGAAACGGTTGGCCAGTTCACCCGGGGTGACCGCCACCACGCCCATCTGGTTCTGCTTCTTTCGCAGCGAATCACGGTAGATGCCGTTCCATTCTGCCCAGCCTGCCGGGAAGCCCCCGACCTGATACGAATTGCCGCCGATCGCCCACGGCTCGGCGATCAGGTCCACACCTGTGCCTCCGGTCGCCGCGCGCGGCGGCAATTCGGCCCTGATCCGGTTTATGGCGTTGCCGCTGTCGGTCTTGCTGAAATTGAAACAGCCATGCTGGCACGTATTGCCGAGCACGGAAGCCAGGTCAAAACGGAAACCGTCCACGCCCAGGTTGTCGCGCCAGTAGGCGAGCGAATCGATGATCAGGTTCTGCGCCACCGGATTGCGCGTGTTGTAGTTGCCGCCTACGCCTGTGTTGTCCCACGGGTATCTGAGGTCGCTGGTGAGCGAGTAATAGGTGGGATTGTCCAGACCGCGCCAGGACTGCACGTTGTAGACGGTGAGGCCATCGGTGCCGCCCCACGGACCGCCTTCGCCGGTGTGGTTGTAGACCACGTCGACGTAGACCTTGATGCCGGCGTCATGGAACGTCTTGACCATCGCCTTCCACTCGCGCGTCGGTCCGCCGGCGGTCTTGTCGGAGGAATAGCGCCGGTCCGGAGCGAAGTAGTTCAGGGTCATGTAGCCCCAGTAATTGTCCCCGGCCGTGGAGGTTGGATCGACATCGTTGGTGTCGTTCTGTGTTTCCTGCACCGGCAGGAACTCCACGGCGGTGACACCGAGACTTGCGAGATATCCGGCCTTCTTCGCCGCGCCGGCGTAGGTGCCGCGGATCGAGGAAGCCAGGCTGGTGTCGTCCCTGGTGAGGCCGCGGACGTGAACCTCGTAGATCACCTCGTCCTTCAGCGCGCGCGTCGGCTTGGTGCCGGTGGAGGTGGTGATCGGGGCCAGCACGAGTCCCTTGCTCGCGCACGGCCCGCTGTCCTTGTTCCGGTGGGTGGCACCACTCGCGTACACGGTCCCGTCGCTGCAGGTTCCGGCGAGCGGGTCCTGGCTGATTTCCAGCGCATACGGGTCAAGCAGCAGCTTGTTGGGATTGAAACGATTGCCGTTGCCGTCGATGTCGGTGATGAAACCGGTACCGCTCCCCTTGGTCCAGCTGCTGCTGTAGGGCCAGTTCGGGCCCCACGCGCGATAGCCGTAATAGACCGTTCCGGTGATGCCATAGGTGTTCTTGAGCGTCGACACGGACGCCGTCTTCGACCAGACGCTTGTAGCGGGGTCCTTCGTCATCACATAGCGGACCGCCTGCTGCGCGCCTGCGGGACTCTTGTAGATCCAGACCTCGATCCGTGTCGCCCTCGAGGAATACACGCGGAAGTTGATGTTCGCCTGGGTGGCGTCGTATTTCGCTCCCAGGTTCTGGGCATTGATCGCAGCGTGCGCCGCCGCCGTGGGCAATACCACCAGCGCACAGGCAAGCACGAGTGTTCGGCACGAATCGGCGAGGAAGCTTCTCAGGTCATGGATCATTGCTGTCGTCCTTTTCCGGGTCCATGCGCCGCAAGGATCGACGCCCATCTACTGTGCGCCCTGGTGCAACTGCACAATGACCACGCGAGGACGGCCTGAAATCGTATTCATCCACGGCACCGGCGGGTGCCGGACGCAGCGCAGGCGACCCTCGATGCCGCGCTCTGCCGTTCCGCGCGACGACTAGGCCGTGGCTGCTCTTCTCCCCTTGCCCGCCTTGCGCGCCTTGCTGCGCTCGTCGACCACCGCGGTGATCAAGGCGCCCAGAAACACCACCAGCGCCGAGTAGTAGATCCAGATCAAGGCCAGCAGCAGAGCGCCCATGGAGCCGTATGCCGACCCCGGTTCGGCCCGGTCCAGGTACCACGCGATTGCCGAACGTCCGAGCACGAACAGCGCCGCGGTTGCGGCACCGCCGCCGAGCGATCGCTTCCAGTCCACCGAGCGATCGGGCAGGTAGTGGTACATCAGCGCGAACGCGACGACATAGATCAGAAATGTCACCAGGTTGGCGATGATCGGCAACATCCAGTCGACCTGCGCGAAAGCAAGCTGCAGCACGGTACTCACCGTCATCGAGACCAGCAGCAGGAAGCCCAGCGCCAGCACCAGTCCCAGGGAGAACACGCGCTTTCGAAGCCACGCCAGGACGCCCGGCAACTGGGTGGCGTCGGTCCGGAATATCTTGTTGAGCACTACCTGCAGTCGCGCGAAGACCGCCGTCGCACCAATGGCCAGCAGCAGCAGGCTCCACCATCCGGCAAGCGAACCGGTGTCGGGGCGATCCCGCGCGTTTTCCAGGATGGTGCGCGCGACCTTTTCGGTCTCGCTGCCCAGCAGCGTGGCTATCTGCCGCATCAGCGCTTCCTGAGCGTCGGGCAGCATCATGCTGGTGAGCCACACCAGGATCAGCAGCAACGGCGCCAGCGAAAGCATCGCGTACAGGGCCAGCGCGGCAGACTGAGGCAGGAGTTCGACGTCCACGAAACGGCGCGCCACCGCGACCGGGAGACTGCCCTCGGCACGCCGCACCAGCGACTGCACCCGCTGCTTTCCGACACTGCCATCTTCCCGAGCGGTCGCGTCAGGCTTTGTCGGATCGAGCCGATCGACGAAGCCGTCCGTGTTTTTCGTTGTCTTCTTCCCGCCGGGCTTGCTCCCGCCTGCTGGACCGTGCGAATTCGAGTTTCCGGATCGGGTACGTTTTGGCATGTCGCGAGTTTGAACGAACCGACCTCCCATGTCAGGCCACGTACCCAGCGCCTGTGCGCCGGAAGTTCGTTAAGTTTTCCTTCGGTCTTTGCGCCCCCGGAAGTCACGTGCAAACAACGCACCGCATTCCACAGTCCCGCATCCTGTGACGGTGGAGCGCCTTCATGCGCCTGCATCATCTCAACTGCATCTCGACCTGCCCCGTCGGCGGTCGCCTGATGGACGGGCGCGGAAGCTCGATCGTGGAGCGAGGACACCTCAGCTGTCATTGTGTCCTCGCCGAGACCGACCACGGCCTGGTGTTGATCGATACCGGCATGGGCCTGCGCGACGTGGCCGATCCCCGCAGCCGCCTCAGCGGGATGTTCCTGTTCCTGCTGCGGCCTGAGTTCCGTGAACGGATGACCGCGGTCAGGCAGATCCGTCGACTTGGTTTCGACCCCGGCGAGGTCCGGCACATCGTGCTGACCCATCTGGATTTCGACCACGCCGGCGGGCTGGACGACTTCCCCCAGGCCAGGGTGCATCTGCTCGCCCAGGAACGTGACTACGCCGCCCTGCAGCGGACCTGGCTCGACCGGCAGCGTTTCCGACCGCAGCAGTGGTCGACGCGCGGTCGGTGGCTGACCTACTCGGCCATGGACGGTGAACCATGGTTTGGCTTCGACTGCATTCGTGCCCTTTCGGGGCTGCCGCCGGACATTCTGCTGGTGCCGCTTCCCGGCCATACCCATGGCCACACCGGCGTCGCACTTCGTGGCGAAAAGGGATGGCACCTGCTGGCAGGCGACGCGTACTTCCATGATCGCGAAATGGATCACGCCAATCCGCGCTGCCCGCCTGGATTGCGCTTCTATCAATGGATGATGGAAAAGGACCGCCATTCGCGGCTGCGAAACCAGCATCGACTCCGGGAACTGCGGCATCAGCATCCGGGCGAGATCGAGGTCTTCTGTTCCCACGATGTGCAGGAGTTCGAGCGCCTCAGCGGCCGTTCCGCGCGGGTGCCGGCCGCGGGCATCGCGCGAACCGCAGGGCTCGGGCTCGCAGCCGTGGACCACACAGGCGAAGACGGGATAACGCCGTCGCGTGATCCCGAGATGCCGCCGCGTCCGCCGTCCGCACCACGGCCTGAACTTCGCCCTTGAGTGGCGGCAGCCCGATGCAGACCGGGGGTGCCAGTGCAGGCAGCAGCCGGCCCTCCCGCCACCGCAGGCCAAGCCCGTGACCGGCTGCCCGTGCCTGCATTTGCCGTTCCCCACTTTGTGAAGCCGTGCGGACCCATGCCGGCGGAATCTTCGCTGGACCAACCCCGGAACCGACGAAAGACGGAGGAAATGATGGAGAAGCTGGACCAGTCCGGCCTGCTTGACGCGATCCTCAACAGCGCGCAGGACTACGCGATCATCGTAATCGGCCTCGACGGCCGGATCGCCACATGGAACTCTGGCGCGGAGAAGGTCTTCGGTTACGCCCCCGATGAAGTGATCGGCAGGCCAATTGATATCCTGTTCACGCAGGAGGACCGCCTGAACCGTATTCCCGCCACGGAGATCGCCGCTGCGCGCGAAAACGGACGGGCGATGGACTATCGCTGGCATCGGCGCAAGGACGACTCGTGCTTCTGGGCCGACGGGGTAATGACGCCCATGTACGGAAAAGACGGCGCGCTCGCCGGGTTCGTCAAGATCCTCCGCGATGCGTCCGAAAAACATGAGTCGGAAAAGGAGATCATGCGACTGGCGCGGGTCGATCCGCTCACCGGCGTCGCCAACCGCGCGGAGTTCGACTCCAGATTCGTGGACATGACCGCAGCGGCGGCCAGGCACGATCAGTTGCTTATTCTTCTGCTGGTGGACCTGGACCATTTCAAGCAGATCAACGACCGCTTCGGTCATCACGCCGGCGACTGTCTGCTGCAGGAAGCGGCGGAGCGGATCGGCAGCGTGGTCCGCGAAACCGATTTCGTGGCGCGGATCGGTGGGGATGAGTTCGTGGTCCTGCAACCCGACGCCTCCTCCCCCGACGTGGGTGCCACAGTCGCGGAAAAGCTGATCGCCACGTTGTCGCACCCATTCGAGGTGGGAGGCGTGCAGATGCGGATCGGCGCGAGCATCGGAATCAGCATTTATCCACAGGACGCGACGGGTCCGGACCAGTTGCTGCGCAAGGCGGACCTGGCGCTGTACAAGGTCAAGGCGGAGTCGCGCAACGGCTACCACTACTTCAGCCGGGAACTCGACGAGAAAGCATACAAACACCGCAATGCAGTGGCAGGGCTGCGCGCCGCGCTGGCAAAGCAGAATTTCTCCGTGTACTACCAGCCGAAAATCGAATCCTCTACCGGACGCGTGATCGCGATGGAGGCCCTGTTGCGCTGCCACGAGCATGTGCTGGCCGATCTTCCCGTTGGGGAAGTGATCGAACTGGCGATGGAGGCCGGGGTCATGGAGCGGATAGGGCTGTCGGTACTCCATGAGGGCTGTCGGCAGGTCCGGCATTGGCACGAGAACGGATGGCCGCACCTGAAGCTGTGCGTGAACCTGTGCGCCTCGGAGATGGCGGACCGACAACTTCCGTCCAACATCGCCGCTGCGCTCGACGAATGCGGGCTTGATCCAAAGTTCCTGGAAGTCGAGCTCACCGAGAGGGAAATATTCGACAGCGGCCACAACGGACTCCAGATCCTTCAGGAGATTCGTGCCAGCGGCGCCATGGTCGTCATCGACGATTTCGGCACCGGCTATTCCTCTCTGAGCTATCTCAACGACCTGCCGGTGGACGCGATCAAGCTCGACAAGTCGTTCCTGAGAAACATTCCTGACGTCGAGCAGGATCGTAGGGTCGCGGGCGCCATCATCGCGCTCGCCCATGGACTGAACCTGAAAGTCGTCGCCGAAGGCGTGGAAACGCTTGAGCAGGCCAGCTTCTTCCAGGAGGAAAGCTGCGACGAGTTGCAGGGATTCCTCTTCAGTCGGCCGTTGCCTCCCGAAGCCATGACTGCCTGGCTGATGGAGCACGGCCGCGGGGATCCGCTGCCGCCGTTCCGCGCGCTGGGGTTGCAGTCACGCGACTCCCCCAGCGAGCATCGGACCTGATAGTTGCTGCAGAGGACGTGGCGCCGAGGGGGCACAAGCAAGTCGTAAACTGCACCGCACATCACACGAGCCCGCGAGAGAATCGGTCGGCCACCTGATCGACCGGGCCGCTTGCAAAATTTCGGCGGCCGCTGCGCACGAACGCGCTCTGATCCGGGCCTGATCGCTGGTGAGAATCGCGACAGCACTTGACGCAGCGGGTTCGGCAAAGCCTTCCGATCAGCGCAGCTGGCTGTCCTTGCTGCCTCGACGGTTGTAGCTGCCGCCGGTCTGGTCCGCGTCGTTCGCCTCCTGGCACGGCACGCACATCCGCACCCCGGGAACGGCTTTCCGGCGGGGCGCGGGAATCTCCTCGTCGCACTCCTCGCAGTGCGTCAGACCCGGACCCCGTTGCATCCGGCTGCGCGCCCGCTGGATCCCGTCGTTGACAGTCGCATCAATCTGGTCCTGCACGGCGCCGTCGCCCGCCCAGCCGGTTGCCATGGGGTACCTCCGCGTACGTGTGTAGGGCCGAGCATACCGGCGCGGGCGTTAACGGCGACAGTAAGGGCGCAGAGAACCTCACGCGAATGCGCGGCGTTGCGCCCCCATGGCCGGTGGATCTTCTGGCCTTCGGTGCGACAGCCATCGGGAAACCCGGAAGCTGCACTGGCAACTCCCGGGTCGGCTACGGCGCTGGCACCCGCAGGCGTTCAGCGCGCGGGCAGCGCCAGCTTCGCGACGCTACGCTGCGACGACTCGACACCACAGTCCTTCGCGCAACTGGTCGAGTTCTCGCCGCACTGCGGAGTACACACGCCATCACCGCATTTGCCGCAGGCGAGTAAAACGGCCTCCACCGTGCCGCAGTCCTTCGGGCAACTCTTGGCGGTCTCGCCGCACTGCGCTGCGCAGTAGCCATCACCGCATTTGCCGCACGCGGCCGTCGCTTGCGTGGTCGCGCAGGTCTTCGCTGAGGCAAGACTTCCTGCGCTCGCAGTCGGAATGGCAGCCCCGATCGCCAACACCGAGCCAAGCAGTACCGCAGTCAGAAATGAAATCCAGGTTTTCATCGCACTTCCTCCATATCGATCGAAGGCGGGTCCGAGCCGCTCTGCGGTTCGGCGGCACCGCCTGCGGAACAGGAATTGGTCCCGCAGGCGGACCGTACACCCGGACCGTAGGCGCGACAACCAATGCAGCATCCGGTCCTGCATCGCGGGCTACGTTCATCCAGACTATGCCGGCGAGCGCCGCTACGATGATCCCGAAGGAATGATCGGAGAAGGATGAGGCATGCGGATCGAACGGATCATTCGCCAGGTGCAGCAGGAACTTGGCGTGGAAGTCGACGGCAAGGCCGGTCCGCAAACCTGGGCCGCGATCCACGGAAGGATCCTGCCAACCGCGGACCGGTCGCTGGTGGAATTCGCGCTGGAAGGCGAGCGCGCCAATGCGCGCAGCGAGCGGGAGATCGCCACCCTGCTGCTCGTGGTTCAGCCATACGCACGGGCGCTGTACTTCAAGGCCCGCGGCAACGGCATCACGGTCAATGTCATCAGCGGGATGCGCACGTTTCAGGAACAGGACGCGCTTTACGCGAGGGGGCGCACGCGGCCTGGGCCGATCGTCACCAATGCCCGCGGGGGGCAGTCGGTGCACAACTTCGGGCTGGCATTCGACATCGGCGTGTTCGAGGGAAACAGGTACGTAACCGACTCGCCGAAATACGAGGCGATCGGCGCGCTGGGGCTGGAACTCGGACTTGAGTGGGGCGGGAACTGGAAGTCGATGATCGACCGGCCGCACTTTCAGTTCAGGCCGCCCTGGGCAGCCGAACTGACCGACCGCCAGATGCTCGCGCACCTGCGACGGCTCCGTGAGGAAGGACGCGCCTACGTGTGAATGAGGGCTTGCCGGAGCCGCTCCCGGGGGAACGCGCACGATCATATCGCACCGGGCGGCAGCCACTCCGCTGCTCCCGACTCGGCACCGCGTGACGTTTCACCACTGCATTACGCATGCGTTGATACAAAAAATGCACCGCCACCCCCGGCGGGCAGCAGGAGAAGACAGTGGACAAGAACCGACAGGAAGGCGCGAAGCGCCAGGCCAGTGGCTCCGCGAAGGAAGCTGCAGGAAAGGTCACGGGCGACCGTTCGCAGGAGGCGGAAGGCAAGATTGAAAAGAACGTCGGAAAGGGACAGCGTGAAGCAGGCAAAGCGGCCGACAAGTCCCGCGATCGCCACTAGTTCCATAGCACCGTGAACCGGGACATCGTGGCTGAAAAGCTGGAGTCCCGGTTTTCTGTTTCGAGTTTTAATTTCACCGCCGTGGTGGCTCCAGTCCAGCATCGGAAACCGCCCGGCTCACTGATCCTCGCCCCGCTGGTCCCGACCCGGCTTGCTCCTACCGCGGAGCCTCCCTGGTGTTTCCAAGGCGGCAAAACTCATCGGACACTTCGTGGCGCACGTCGCGGATCCCGTCGTGGAACATCCTGGCGCGCAGTTGCGGCCATGTGAGCCCTTCGGGCACGTGCCCGTAAGGATTGATCCGGGGCATTCCTATCGCGCGTTCGTCGGCATTGCGTCGCCACACCGCCTCGCCCTCCGCGCGCACTGCCCGGAACACCAGTTGCCTGCGAACCCACGCCACCCCCGCCTGCTCCATGGCGATCATCAGCAGGTTGTCGCTTTGCAGCCGTGAGCACGGCTGCGCCCAGTAGAGATAGTCGTGGACGACTGCCGCATCGGTGTGCGACGCCAGCGACCACAACGTCGGCGGCACGCTGGTGCTGTCGTGAACGAACCCCCGGGGAACGAAGATCACCTTGTTCGAATTACCGATCGCCCAGGCAAGCCCGCCCTGGACGGTCCATGCCCTTCTGTCGGGAAACTCGACGGTTCGTTCCGGTGCCTGCGGCCCGGCTACGGCGACATCGGATCCGGACCCTCCACTGCCTTTCGCCGGACTCGGGCCTGCCAGTAGCGCAAGCACCAGCGGAAACCATGAACTCGACCTTCCCACGCCAGATGCCCGTCCTCTCCGTCGGCCAGCCTGTGGCCGTTACAGGGGTCTCACGCGAGGCGGGGACCGGTCCGGCCGATGCGAACCCGGACTGTGGGGTCAATGACGGGTTGACCTGAACCAAGTCTGGCTGCTGCGATCCGCATCACCCGATTTCGCCGCGACTGCACTTGACAAGAGCGAGACAAAGGAAAGCGAGAGTTTACGATTTGTGATGCCAGTCACGTATTTTTCGCATATCGGCAGGGCAGTGGGCGATTTGCAGGTACTTACTTCATCTAGAGTAAGTATTGGCACCGGAACGCGGGGGGTTCTGGTGTCGCGGGATACAGGCTGCGGGAGGTCGAAGAATGGCCTCGCGACGCGCTGTACGCACGACTGCAACACACCTGTCCGCAATCGCGGATTTACCACCTCTAGGAGGTTCCAGATGTCCGTCGTAAATGGAAAGACGCAGCTTTGCCTGCACGCACTTGCTGCAGCCACGCTGGTTGCATTGGCACCGGTGAACGCCGCCGAAGCCGCAGAGTACCGCTTTGCTGACAAGCCAGTGGATGGCCAGTACATCGTCGTTCTCAAGAGTGATGCCGCACGCCTGGGCAATGAGAACTCCAACCGCCCCAGCGTTGCCGCAGTCGCCAGCGAAATGGGCCGTTCGCACCGCGCCGACGTCGTGCGCAGCTACAACCGCGCGCTCCGCGGATTCGTGGTCAAGGCCTCCGACCAGGCCCTCGCCCGCCTGCTCGCCGACAAGCGCGTCGAGTATGTCGAGGAAGACGGCATCGTCCAGACGACCGCAACCCAGTCCGGCGCCACCTGGGGCCTCGATCGCACCGATCAGCGCGACCTGCCGCTGAGCGGTTCGTACACCTACGACACCACTGCCTCCTCCGTCAGTGCCTACATCATCGACACCGGCATCCTCAGCAATCACGTCGACTTCGGCGGCCGCGTCGGATCCGGTTACACGGCGATCAGCGACGGCAACGGCACCAACGACTGCAACGGCCACGGCACGCACGTCGCCGGCACCGTCGGCGGCGCCACCTGGGGCATCGCCAAGGGCGTGAAACTGTACCCGGTCCGCGTGCTCGGCTGCACCGGCTCTGGCACGAACTCAGGCGTGATCGCCGGCGTGGACTGGGTCACTTCCAACCACGTCAAGCCTGCCGTGGCCAACATGAGCCTGGGCGGCGGCGCCTCCAGCGCGCTGGACACCGCGATCAACAACTCGATCAACGCCGGCGTCACCTATGCGGTTGCGGCTGGCAACAGCAACGATGACGCGTGCAACTATTCTCCGGCGCGGGTGCCCAATGCATTGACCGCGGCCTCCTCCACCTCGACCGACGCGCGTTCCTCGTTCTCCAGCTGGGGCTCATGCATCGACCTGTTTGCGCCCGGCTCGTCGATCAAGTCGGCCTGGTATACGAGCACCAGCGCAACCAATACGATCAGCGGCACCTCGATGGCGTCGCCGCACATCGCCGGCGTTGCGGCACTCTACCTGGCTGTCAACCCGACCGCCTCGCCCAGCCAGGTCAACAGCGCCGTCATCAACGCCGCCAGCGTGAACAAGATCAGCGACGTCAAGGGTTCGCCGAACCGTCTGCTGTACTCGTTCTTCGGCAGCACCCCGCCACCACCGCCGCCGGTTGGCGACGTTCTCTCGAAGGGCGTGGCTGTCAGCGGCCTCTCGGCAAGCACCGGCAACTCGCTGAACTTCACGATGGACGTGCCTGCCGGCGCCTCCAACCTGTCGTTCAACCTGTCCGGCGGCACCGGCGATGCCGACATGTACGTGAAGTTCGGCTCGGCGCCGACCGACTCGTCCTACGACTGCCGCCCGTACCTCAACGGCAACAACGAAACCTGCACATTCGCCGCGCCGCAGGCCGGCACGTACCACGTGCGGGTCAAGGCCTACTCCAGCTTCTCCGGGGTCAGCCTGATCGGTGATTACGGCACCTCCAGCGCCGTGACCTACTCCAACGGCAACAACTACACCATCAACGACAACGCCACCGTCGAAAGCCCGCTCTCGGTGTCCAATCGCAGCGGCAACGCTCCGAGCAGCACCCCGGTCGCGGTCAACATCGTCCACACGTACATCGGCGACCTCAAGGTCGACCTGGTGGCGCCGGACGGAAGCGTGTACAACCTGCACAACCGCAGTGGCGGCAGCGCCAACAACATCAACACGACCTATAACGTGAACCTGTCGGGCGAGGCCCTCAACGGCACCTGGAAGTTGCGCGTCAACGACAACTACAGCCAGGACACCGGCTACATCGATTCCTGGTCGGTCACGTTCTGATCGTTCCAGTCCAGCAGTAACAAAAAACCCCGGCTTGCCGGGGTTTTTTTTCATGCGCAGGTGCGACGCGGTTTTGTCCAGCAGAAGCGCGCAACGTCGGCAACCTGCGTGCGCGGCTTCGCTACCTCAGCCGATTTCAGGTCATCGCCTCCATCGCCAACTGGAAGGACCGGACACGCGCCGCATGGTCGAAGACAATGCTCGTCAGCATCAGCTCGTCCGGACGATGGCGACGCACGAACTCCTCGACGACGGCGCGCACGGAATGCGGCGATCCAACGGCGGCACCGGCCAGCGCGGCGTCCACCCCGGCAAGTTCCTGCGGCGTGCAGTACTGGTGCATCGACTTTCCGTCCGGCAACGGCGGTGGTACCAGCCCGGGGCGGCCCCTGCGCAGGTTTATGAACGCCTGCTGCTGTGTTGTGAGCAGACGCGCGGCCTCGGCATCGGTATCGGCGACCAGGACGTTCAATGCAAGCATCACGTGCGGACTCGCCAGGCGCGCCGAAGGGCGGAACTCACTGCGATACAGCGCCAGTGCCTGCTCCAGCGCGGCCGGCGCGAAGTGCGATGCGAACGCAAAAGGCAGCCCAAGTGCCGCGGCGAGTCCCGCGCCAAACAGGCTCGATCCCAGAATCCAGGCTTCGACCGGCACCCCCGCTCCAGGCACCGCCTGCACCGCCTGTCCGGCCTTGGGCGGATCGAAGTAGCCAAGCAGCTCAACGACGTCCGCCGGGAATTCGTCGGCACCCTGTTGGTAGCGTCGCAATGCCCTCATGGCGGCCTGATCGGTTCCTGGCGCTCGGCCGAGACCGAGATCGATACGGCCGGGATACAGCAATTCGAGCGTGCCGAACTGCTCGGCAACCTGCAGCGGAGCATGGTTGGGCAGCATGATTCCGCCGGCACCGACCCGGATGGTCGATGTGCCGCCAGCAACGTGCCCGATCAGCACGGCGGTGGCCGCGCTCGCGATGCCGAGCATGTTGTGGTGCTCGGCCAGCCAGAACCGGCGATAACCGAACTGCTCGCCCTGGCGGGCGAGATCGAGCGTGTTGACGAAAGTGTGCGCGGGCGTACTGCCCTGCGTAACCGGTGCAAGATCGAGGATGGACAGGGGAATCATTGATACCGCCGGCTGGAGTAGACGTGAACAGCATGGGGCCTCCACGACCGCATGAAAACACGCACGCGGTTCGTCGGAGCCGCATGGGCACGGCGCGCAGGGACCAGACCATGTTGCGGTATTCAGAAAACGCGATTGATTTCAGAGTGTTATCATCGCCGGCTGCTCACGCCGAGGTGCATTTCCGCTTTTGTTCCGGTTGTTGCTCCCGATCTCCGCGCTGCTGACGAGCGTCGCCCTGCTTCTGGCCGGCGGCGGCCTGCTGGGAACGCTGCTCGCAGTCCGAGGACGCCTGGAGGGTTTTTCCGACCAGACGCTTGGCTTGATCATGTCGGGCTACTTCGTCGGGTTCTTTCTCGGAACGTTCACCGCGCCGCCGCTGATCCGACGGGTCGGGCATGTGAGGGCGTTCGCCTTCCACGCTGCCCTGGCGGCCACCTCCGTGATGGCCTACCCGTTGTGGGTGGATCCGGTCGGCTGGGCTGTGTTGCGGGTGGTCACCGGCATGGCCCTGGTCGGGCTGATCACGGTGATCGAAAGCTGGCTCAACTCGCGCGCAGCACCCGAACAACGCAGCCGCACCTTCGCCGTGTACATGATGGTCACCCTGGTGGCGCTTGCGGTCGGGCAACTGCTGCTCGACACGCAGCCACCGGGCAGCTTCGTCCTTTTCAGCGTCGTGGCAATCCTGTTTTCCCTCGCGACACTGCCGGTCACGACTACGAGCCTGCCGCAACCGATAATGGCGGCCGCGCCGAAGGCGGGCGTCGCAGGCATCTTCCGGGCTGCGCCCAGCGCTGCGGCGGGCGCGCTGATCTCGGGCCTGGCGCTGGGAGCGTTCTGGGGAATGGGCCCGGTGTACGCCTCCGATCTGGGCCTGGACCGGGCCGGGGTCGGCTACTTCATGAGCATCACCATCCTCGGCGGCGCCGCACTGCAACTGCCGATCGGGAAGCTCTCGGATCAGGGCGACCGCCGCACCGCGATCGGCCTCGTCAGTGCGCTGGCGGCCGGGATCTCGATGATGGTGCTGCTGGCCGACGCCCCGGCGTCAACGACTGTCTACGCGCTGTTCTTCGTGTTCGGTGGCCTTGCATTCGCACTCTATCCTCTCTGCGTGGCACACCTGCTCGATCGACTGCCGGCTGCGTCGCTGCTCGCTGGCTGCAGTGCATTGCTGCTCATCAACGGCGTCGGCGCAGCAATCGGGCCCGCCGTCGCGGGCTTTGCGATGGACCGGTATGGCGGCGACGCGTTGCCGGGCCTGTTCGCCGCGAGCCTGGGTCTGCTGGCGCTGCTCGTCGGCGGTCGCCGCCTGTTGCGCGCCCGCATCCTCCCGCACCGCGCGCACTTCCACCCGATGCTCCGCACCACTCCCTCCGCTTTGGAATTGCTACCGGAGATTCCAGAACCACAATCCGATTCGAGGACACCATGACACTCATGACCGCGCTGGAGACCGTCGCCACGAAAGTCACGCCATCGGCTGCGCTGCTGCCGATGCTGTTGGCCACCGACCTGGACGGCACTTTCCTGGCTGGCGATGCGGCGATGAGAAAGAAGCTGTACCGAATGGTGGAGTCGCATCCCGAGATACAGCTGGTATGGGTCACCGGACGTGGACTGGAGGCCGTGCTGCCACTGCTGTCCGACCCCGCCCTGCCCCGGCCGGACTTCGTGATCTGCGACGTGGGCGCGACCGTGGTCCGCACGGCCAACATGCAGCCGGTGCAGCCGCTGCAGTGGGAAATCGAGTCGCGCTGGCCGGGCGAACACGTAGTTTCGCAGGCCATGGCGACGTTCGAAGGACTGGTCCGCCAGGATGTTCCGCAGCAACGCCGGTGTTCGTACTACTGCGATCCATCGCAACTTCATCCGCTGCGCGAGCAGATCGAGGAACAGGCCGCGCGCCTGGGCTGCGAAGTCCTGTATTCGGCTGACCGCTATCTCGACATCCTGCCCAGGGGCACCGACAAGGGCCGCACTCTCGCCGCACTGGTCCATCAGTTGGGCGTGGCCGCGCCGCGCGTGCTGGTGGCTGGCGACACCCTCAACGATCTGTCGATGTACGCAGCCGGCTTTCCCGGCGTATGCGTGGGAGCATCCGAGCCGGCGCTGCTCTCGGCGACCGCGGAGATGGTCAACGTACTGCAGGCCGACTCGTCCGGGTGCGGCGGCATCCTGGAAGCCATCGAGCACTTCGGATTGCTGGACGCGCGCCAGGTCACGCGGTATGCACCCCTGCCCAGCGTCCCGGGCAAGGCGGAACTGGTGATGGTCTATCACCGCCTGCCCTACGAGGAGCACACGTTCGACGGCCAGCAGGTGCGCCGGCCGCACACGTCCCCGAACGGCATCATTCCCAGCCTCCTGAGTTTCTTCGGCGACGGCCACCCGGGTTCCTGGGTGGCCTGGAGCACTCAGGAGCGCAAGGGCGCGGTATTCGAGACCCACACCGGAGTCGACGCACGGCGCTACCCGAATCTCACCGCCGCCCGTGTGCCATTGACGAAGAGCGAAGTGGACGTCTTCTACAAGCGCTTCTCGAAGGAGGCCTTCTGGCCAGTGATCAACACCTTCTGGGAGCGCGCCCGCTTCGTCGAGGACGATTGGCATGTCTTCAGGCGCGTCAACCAGCGCTTCGCCGAAGCGACCGCCGCAGAAGCGGCACCGGGCGCGACGGTGTGGATCCACGACTACAACCTGTGGATGGTGCCCTCGACGTTGCGGGAACTGCGCCCGGACCTGAAGATCGCGTTCTTCCACCACACCCACTTCCCCGCCGGGGACGTGTTCAACATCATTCCGTGGCGGCGGGAAATCCTCGCCAGCCTGCTTGCCTGCGACTACATCGGTTTCCAGGTCCCCAGGCACGCGGAAAACTTCGTCGATGCGGTGCGTGGAGCGATGCCGGTCGAGGTCACCTCGCGCATGTCGTGCGCGCCACGTTTCCTCACCTACGGATGCGCGGTGGGCGTGGACAACATGGCAACGGAACTGCGGGTCGACGACCGCCGGATCGGGCTGGGAGCGCATCCCATCGGCACCGACGTGGCGCGCATCCGCGAGTGCATCGAGTCGCCGCAGGTGCGCAGCAACATCCGCACAATCCGCAACGAGATCGGTGAACGCAAGCTGGTGCTTGCGGTCGAGCGGCTGGATTACGCCAAGGGTCTTGTCGAAAAACTGCATGCGTTCGAGCGCCTGCTCGACCGGCATCCCAACATGCGAGGCGGCGTCACGCTGGTGATGGTGTGCGTGCCCGCGGCGAAGGAAATGACGATTTATCGCTCGCTGCAGACCCAGATCGAGCAGGCCGTGGGTCGCATCAACGGACGTTATTCGTCTCTGGACTGGACCCCGATCCGCTTCTTTGCCCGGCCCTTGCCATTCGAGGATGTGGTCGCCTACTACACCGCGGCCGACGTCATGTGGATCACGCCCCTGCGCGACGGCCTGAACCTCGTCGCCAAGGAATTCATCGCAGCCCACGGCGTGCACGGCACCAGCGGGGTACTGGTGCTGTCGGAGTTCGCCGGAGCCGCAGCCGAGCTCAAGGGCGCGCTGCTGACCAACCCCCACGACCCGATCGACCTCACCGACACGCTGCTGCAGGCGCTGACCATGGGCGGCAACGAGTGCGAGGGAAGGCAGCGCGGCCTGTTCGAGACGGTATGTCATTACGACCTCGCCCGCTGGGGTCGCGACTTTCTCGATGCGGTCGCCGCGTCGGGACCGAAGCCCGGTAACGATCACGGCGTCTTTTCGGAAGTGGCAGCGGAAGAACTCGCGGACTGACCGGCAGTTGCCTCTTGGCTCGATGCCGCTGGATGATGCCTGCAGCCAGCGTCGTGCTGTGATTCCCAGCGGTTTGACTTTGGTTCCTCCACAAGCGCCCCTCAACTTCCGCGAAGAGGCGTTTGAAGACGAGGGATCAGGATCAAGATCAAGACCCGCGGAAAATCTGCTTACATGAGATGCCGGAGCATCGGCAGGTACTTCTCCGCCGAACCGGTGTTCACCGCCACCACCCGATCCCCCTGCGAAACAAGCCTGCGCTCAAGCAGCTGCGGCAATGCAGCCAGGCATGCCGCGCCCTCGGGTCCGATCCACTCGGGCTTTTCCTGCCACAGGCGCGCGAACTCGGTCGCGATGTCCGACTCGCTCACCGCGACGGCGGCCCCGCCGCTTTCACGGATGATCTGCAGGACCCGGAAGTGCCCGACCCCGCCGGGCACGTTCAGTCCCACCGCGAGCGTGTGGCCCGCGGTTGTCGCCGTGGTGTCGTCGTGACCCTGCTCGAACGCCTGAACCAGCGGCTGTGTCGATTCGCTCTGTACACAGATCATCCGCGGCCGGCGGGCATCGATCAGTCCAAGGGCCTGCAGTTCGTCCCAGGCCTTCCACATTCCCAGCACGCCGGTGCCGCCGCCCGTCGGATAGATCACGGCGTCGGGCAGTGACCACCGCGTGTCGCCAGGCGCAGGCTCGGCGAGCTCCAGGCCGAGGGATTTCTTGCCTTCGATCCGCCAGCCGGGCTCCTGGAACGTGGCAACGGAAAACCAGCCCTGAGACACGTACTTCTGCCTGAGCAGCGCCGCCGACTCGCGGATGGTGGGTCCGGCCAGTTCCAGCATCACACGATCGGGGTGACGGTGCGCGGCGGCAGCGATGCTTCCCATGATCGGCAGCGGGGTATCCTCCGGCATCGCCACCACCACCGACAGCCCGCCGGCAAGCGCGTAGCGCAGCAGTGAATCACCAGCATTGCCCTGCGTCGGAACGGCCAGCCGAAGCAGGCCCAGCCGTCGCGCCTGCGCGGCCACCATCGCCATGCCGCGATCCTTGAAGCTCTGCGTCGGATTGGCCCCGTGGCCCGCGTGCGCCTTGCCCTCGTCCTTGAGCTGCAGCGTGATCCCTCCGCGACGGGCGACGGGATGATGTCCGTAATCGAGCAGCGGCGTGGCGCCCTCGCCAAGCCCGACGATGTGCGCCGCATCGCAGGGGTCATTGATGTCCAGCGCCATGAGCCCGCCGAAGCGCCACATGTCGCGTCGCGACGGGTCGTACCATCGCGCGTCCGGCTGCTCGGCGCGGAGGCGCTCGACATCCAGCAGCATCTCGACCGGGCGACCGTCCACCGGGTCCAGGTTCATCGGCACATCGGCCGGATACTCCACACCCGACGCCAGCCCGCGCAGGCAGCGAACGTACGACATGAACTTCCCCTCAGCTCGAAAACCCAAGCCTACTGCTGCAGCGTCGCCTTGGGACCGCTTAGGCAAGAGGACGATGCACTTTCCAGCAGCACCAACTTCACCAGCCGGGGATGTCACCAGCGATGCGGATCCTCCCGCGGGGCTTCGCGCAACGTCCTTCCGCCTGGCTGCAGGATCAGTTCGGAATCATCGCGTCGGAAACATGGACATTGCCTCGGCTCCGGCCGAATATCTGGCGGATTCCGGCCACGCGATGCAAGCCTGTGCATCGCATCGGCAGTTCACCGGCTCCTACGCGCCACTGCGGCCGGCCCTCCTATCCCCCAGCAAGGAACAGCGAATGGAAACCCGATCGAACAACTCCCGACAGGCCTGCAGCTCCCCGCGGCGGCAGCCCGACCGCGCCCGCCGTGGTGCTGTCCGCGAGATCTCCATACGCCCACTGCCGACGCTGGCCGCGCTCGCGGTCGCGCTCGTGCTGGCGGGAAGCCATGCCGTGACGCCCGTAGCCGCGCACACCCAGAGCGGTGCCGGAACTGCCATGGGCAACGGAATACCGATGGGACACGAGTGGGTTACCCGGCTGGCCGCCCTGGAAGTGCTGGGAGGCGACCCGATCATGCCGCCGGACCCGAACGACCCACGTCGGCAGTGGACGCAGGGGCTGGCGAAGAACACCAGCCTCGACGGCGCGGGCGCCGAAGTTGCCCGCCTGCGCAGCCAGCCCTACGCGGACCAGCGCTACCAGTCGACCTACAAGGCGGTGTACGACGCAATCGTCGGCGAGCGTTGGGTCGACATCGGCGGCTTCAATGCCACAACGAGCAGATTGTCACCGGTCAACTGCTGGGATGCGGTGGCGCAGGAAGCGGTCGAGGTGCAGTACGACCACTTCATGCGTCGGTTCGACGATGTCGGGGCGCAGGGTGGCGTCGATGCGGCAAAACGCTCGACGCAGCGCTTCATCGACTACTTCGTCGCTGCCGCCACCGCGCCTTCGATGAACATGGTGGTGTGGGATGGTGGCGGTTACAGCGCCAAGACCGAGGTCGACCGCAACTACTTTCTGCTCGGCCGCGCGGCACATCTGTTCCAGGACTCCTTCAGCAGCGAGCACACGGTCCGCCTCCCCGCCGACAACCACACCAGCATCCGCCAGGTGAAGAGCTACCTGTGCGCGCCCGGCTCCGAACAGCACACCCACGCACTCAGCGCCATCTTCGACTTCACCAGCGGCGACGTGATCTGGAACACCGGCACCCAGCTCGAATCCGGCTGGGGCGCCTACCGGCCGAGCAACATGAAATCCGCGCCTCTGGTCGCCACCGAGGCTACCAAGGATCTGTGGGCGGCATTCATCCGCACCATGGCTCAGCCAATGGGCCAGCGCGAAGAGACCGCGCGGAGGGAGGCGACCACCCTCGCCGTCAACTGGCTCAGCTTCGACGAGAAGGAGATGCTCGGCTGGTACGAACAGTTCGGCAATCGAGACCGCACCTACGTGCTGGCCGCGGGCCAGTCCGGTCCGGGACAGACAGTGGAGGCATGCATGAAGGGACTTGGATACAAGTCCGGCACGCAGGCCGAAGCGGTCGACAAGTTCAAGAGCGACCAGCGCATGTGCCTCTACAACGTCGTCGCGGTGGAGGGCTATTCGGACCTTTTCGACACCTCGATGCACATGCCCTTCAACTGGGCCTGGAGGGCGCTGACGTGGCAGACACCGCCATCGAACTGGCAGATCCCACAGCGACCGGCCGACACCGGCCAACCGGTCCGCGTCCGCCATTCCAACGGCAACTACATGACCGCCCCGGACGGGCTGGCAAAAGACAACTGGGTGTACGTGCGCAGCGGCGTGGCGCCACTGGACCTGGTGCAGGTGCCGACCGGTGACGCCAGCAGCTTTCATTACCGTTCGCGACTGGCGCCATCGCTGTTTCTCAGCTACCGGGCCTCCACCGGCGCGGTCAAGCTCTACGACAGCGCGAACCAGGCCGCCTTCACACCCCGGGACGGCGGCCTGATGAGTAACCACTGGAACATGTGGGTGTGGCTGTACAACGACTCGCCCTACATCACCCGCACCGGAAACCCCGCCAACGCCAACGCGCGGTGGAGCGTCGAACGGCAGCCATGAGCCACTGGTATTAAATCGTGCGGTCCGCTCGTGCGGGCCGCACGAACCCTGGGTGCACATCGGACCCGACTTCCTGCGTATCTCGCCCAACAACCGCATGCCCGCGATCGTCGACCACGCTCCGGGCGACGGCGGCGAGCCAGTGTCCGTGTTCGAGTCCGGCGCGATCCTGCTGTATCTGGCCGACAAGACCCGCAGCTTCATCCCGCAGGACCTGCGCGGCCGCAACGTGGCGCTGCAATGGCTGTTCTGGCAGATGAGCGGACTGGGGCTGATGGCGGGCCAGAACCACCACTTCAACCGCTACGCGCCCGAGAAGCTGCCGTACGCCATCGAGCGCTACGTCAAGAAGACATCGCGCCTGTACGGCGTGCTGGACAAGCAGCTGTCCGACGGCCGCGACTACATCACCGGTGAATATTCCATCGCCGACATGGCGTGTTACCCGGGGATCGTCCCCTATGAATACCAGCAGCAGAACCTGCCCGATTTCCCGCACCTGAAGCGCTGGTTCGAACGCATCCAGGCACGCCCCGCCACCATCGTCGCCTACGAGAAAGGAAAGGAAATCAGTTCGTCGCCGGTCATTGACGACGAGGCGAGGAGGATTCTGTTCGGAATTCAACCCCGCTGATCGAGCTGCATTGGCGCAGGTTGTAGCTGAGCAGCTGCTGCATGGATCTCCGCGTCCGCTTTCGGCCCCATAGCGGACCTTGCCGAGGGCCGAACCTGGAGCCCGTAATAACTTGTGCGCTAGACGGTGGGTCTGGCTATACGCCGGCTTGTTAGCCGGAGCCGCCGGCCCTAAGATCGAGCCGTATCACGGGAATAGCGTTCCATGCCATGGACATCCGGACCCCGATGTACCCGTTCCCGCTGAACTACGAAGCTCCCAATTTTGGAGAAGAGTAATGCGAACTGCTGATGTCAGAACACTGGTACGGGATGTACTAAGCGCTATGCCTACGCCGTACTCGCACCATGTGATTGATGAAGTTTTTGCAGCAATTGAAGGCGACTCCGACTGGCGCAGACGCTATGACATGCTTTGCACAAGCCTCGGGCGCGATGTCGTCAATAACTGGGGGGGCGATGGGTCGCTCTGACACTTGGTAAGATTGGTGAGCAACAGGTGCCGAGCAAGAAGAGCACGCTGATCGGCTCTTATTCCATCCTAGACACCGACGCGAAAACGGTAGCCCGAAAGCCAAGCAGGGAAGACGCACTCAATTTGCTATCGGAATACTACAAGAGCCATAGGTCGGAGCTTCCGGGCGCCATCAGGAATTCCAGAGAGACAATCCTTGCGCTGCTAATGGATGGCTTGCCTGCAGAGGAAGCTTTTAAGGAAGCTATTCTAGGTGGGGCCTAAACGTTCGCCCAAGGTTAGTCGTCATTCTCGATTTCGTAATCGGCGGCTTTCTGCCGCTCGCAGCCGCAATCTCCATTCGCAACCCAATCATATTCATCTTTGCCGTTGTCGATATCCTCGATGGATGTGGTTTGGTAGCAATACTGGCACTGGTGATTGATTGTGGACATAGTTGCGGTTCCTTTCAGTTGGAATCACGGGGCAGAGTGCCATCGTCCGCGGCGAATTCATTCTTGCCCTCACGGATGTCGCTGGCCGTCTCCTTCACCATGCGATCAAGCTGAAACGTCTTGGCCACCTCGGTCTCTAGCTCCTGTTTTAATTCTTCAAGTGATTCGCATGTTCGGACACTGGTGAGAATATTGTGGATTAAGTCGAAGTGTCTTTCGAGCCTTGCTTGCGTGGCTATCTCAAAGCTTGCAAGTTGTGTCGGAATATCTGCCACAGCACATTCTTGCCACTTCGCTCGAATGGCTTGCTCGTCTGCGATCCTCTGCTCGGCAATGCGCAACGTTTCCCTTTCGCGCAATTGCTTTGTTCGCTCAAGCTTTCGACCCACTTCAGTGCTTCGGGACACATTGGCGACGTCTTTCCACCAGAGGGGCGCATCCGGGTTCTGGTGAAGGTACAGCTCCAATGCGGCGACAGCCCACTCCGGGCACCGCCGACTACTGGGGCGGCCCGGGGGCATCATCCAAGCCTGCAATGTGCGTGTCGATACGCGCTTCTTTGTCTGCTGCGCCAAGATAAGAGCGGCCCTGTCGTAGTCTCCGTCGTAGTCGAAGTGCAGCAACTGCGACATCTTGCTTTGGAGATATCGATCCTGTATCTGCACCTGCAGCTCCTGTACGAGCCCACTTAATTGCGCATCGGTCATATACGCGGGCCTCTCACTATTTAGCTTGATCTTGCGGTCAGAGTTCACTGGGTCGTAGGTGACGGAGAACTCGAGCTTGGTGGGGAGGTGAATCGCCTGCTTGGATGGATACTCGTACGACCAGCTCATTACGCACCCGTCAGTTAGTACGCACACTGTGCCGCACATTGTGCAGATTGGCAAGTGCTGTCCCGGGCTCTACCCCGATCTGTTCAAGCCAGGCCATCTACTCCGGTCAAATGCGGCGCCGTTCCATTACGGAACTCACCAACTGGCACGTTGCCGGTCTGCTTGACTGTTGCGTTGGGGGGTCAAAGCATGTCCGCTGCTGGCCGGCCGGAAGCAGCCGCTCCGTTCTGGCGTTCAAAGAGCCGATGTGTCCCCAGCCTTTTAGCCCCGACAATGCCCAAGCTGAGTTCAGTGATTAAGAGCGAGATCACCCGATTGGCCCGCAAGGAGATCAAGAGCGCGGTGCAGCCGATTCGTAAAGCGAACTCGGAGCACCGTCGCTAGGTCGCAGAGCTCAAGCGGCAAATCGCAGCGCGCAGCGTGGCCTACGGACCTCTCCCAGGGAGTCGAAGCGCGGCGCCCAGCTTGATGAGGAGCCGAGGATAGGCACGCGCTTCGTACCCAAGGGGTTAAAGCCCTTACGAGCACGACTTGGCCTGTCTGCCTTCGACCGGCGCCAGCGGTCAGTCTGAATACAACTGGGAGGCAGGCAAGAGCGTGCTCGCGAAACTCAGCAGGCGGCCCTGGCGAGCGCGCCTTTCCGGCAAGCGCGAAGACTGGCTGGACGTCGTGATCAACTTGCAGCGACCGGCTGACTACCGGTCCGTGCCAGGGAGGTCGATTCTCCGTCCACAGACGGTCAAGCATGCCTGTCCGCTCGCGTTCCTCAGCATCGTTCTTCAATTGACAACGCTGCGAGATTTTGGGCGAACAGTTCGTACAGACCGGATTAGGCAGCTTCCGATGATCGTGGGGATGGTCACTTGTACGCTGTCCCATTCCGACGGGCAGACAAGGGCGGGATACATGGCGACGCTCTGCGCCGTTCTGGTCCCAAGGTCGTAACACTCAAACGGGATTGCGGGCCATGACGATTCACAGGGTTCGAGCGAACGTGTTTGTAGCGGGGGGCGATTGGTCTGAGGCCTTGTTGTGGTACGCGCGGGGGGTAAGGGCCATGAAGGCGCGCAAGCTGGCAGAACCCACGAGTTGGAACTTCTTTGCCGCCATCCACGGAATAGACAACATTCGCTGGGTGTGGGATCTCTACAAGATCACGGGTTCGGGCGACGCCGATCCCGGTCCGGGGGACACGGCGACCTACATCGATCAATGCCAGCATCAGAGCTGGTATTTCCTGCCTTGGCACCGCGGGTATCTGCTCGCGCTGGAAAACGTCCTCCGGGACGAGATCGGCAAGCTGGGTGGTCCGTCTGACACTTGGGCCTTGCCCTACTGGAATTACTTCGCGGCCGGCCAGAACGTACTGCCTCCCGCATTCCGTTCCAAGAACTGGCCTGACCGTGGCGACAACCCACTGTTCGTGGAGCAGCGTTGGGGCGTGTTGAGCGGCAGCACACCGCTTGACGTGGGTTCCGTGACCCACCTCAACGCCATGGGAGATCCGGAGTTCACCATTCCTGTCGGCAGTGGCAACAACGGCTTCGGCGGTCCGGAAACGGGATTCAGTTGGGATGGCCAACAGAGTGGCGAGATCGAAGATGACCCGCACAACATCATCCATGTGCTGATCGGCGGTCGGCATGGGTCGCAGACCTTCCCGCCAGGTACGCCCGCTGACGGAATCCCCTTGGTTGGCCTCATGTCCAACCCAGCGCTCGCTGCGCTTGATCCCATCTTCTATCTGCATCACTGCAACCTCGATAGGCTGTGGGAATCTTGGAACAGGCAGCCACCAAGGGGGAGCGGTGGCCAGCCGGCGGATTGGCAGAACCCCACCGATCCACGGTGGCTGGCGGGGCCGGTAAGCACCGGTGAGCGCGCATTCGCGATGCCCAATCCCGATGGCAGCAAATGGGACTATGCCCCCTCGGGGGTCCTGGATATCGGCGCTTTGGGTTACCAGTACGACGATTTGACACCCGGCGCGATCGTCACGCCTCCTGTTTCCATGGCGGCGCGGATGGTCAGTCTGGGAATCCCTGCTGCTGTGACCGTCACTGCTGGAGGGGGTGGAGTGAAGAAGCAACCGGAGGTGGAGATGGTCGGGGCGAGCGAAGGCGGCCTTTCGCTGGCGGGCAGCGGTGCGGTGAGTACTTCGGTGAGGATGGAGCCTGAAGCGCGGGATCGCCTGACGATGAGCCTCGGTGGTGCGGCGCCAGAAGGCAAGGCGCCTGATCGCGTCTTCCTGAAGATCGAGCGCGTGACCGGGTTGCTAGATGCAGTGATCTTCAGGGTGTATGTCGGAGCAGTCCGAAGCGCTACGGCGTCTGCGGAACCTGCCAACCTGGTCGGGAGTGTCAGCCTGTTTGGGGTCTCCCAAGCCAGTACGAACACCGGGATGCATGCTGGCAACGGCAAGACGTTCACGTTCGAGATTACGAACATCGTCGACAAGCTGTACCTTTCCGGCGACCTGGATGCAGACAGGCTCTCGGTCGATTTTGTGCCATTCGAAGAGATTGCGGAGGCCGCTAGGATCAGGATCGGAAGGGTCAGTGTCTTCCGGCAATCCGAGTGAGCGGGCTCGTTAGGTGATGCCGACGAAAGCGGAACGCAGCCGCATCCTGGAGCCACTTCTGCTGGTCGCCGTGGCGGCGTGGGTGCTTCTGGGGTTGAGCAGTTATGGTCTTGTCGTCCCGGAGCTTTGCCTCACCAGGTCTACCTGGTTCCTTCCGTCCGCGGATCATTACACCGCGATGCTCGCGTTCACCCCGCTACAGGTACTTGCGGCGGGCTGGGTGGTGATGGTTGCTGCGATGATGACGCCGCTGCTTTTCGTGCCGCTGGTGCAGGTGCACTCCGCGAGCCTGAAGCGTGTACAGCCTCTTGCGACAGGGTTCTTCGCAGCCGGTTATTTCGCGATCTGGATCGTCGCCGGGTCGGCTTTCCTGAGCCTTGCCCTCACAATGCGCATCGCCTCGGGGGGCGGACGCGGCGCGTTCCTGGTTGCGCTGGCAGTGGCGACGATCTGGCAGATGTCGCCAGGGAAGCAAGCCGCGTTGAACCGTTGCCATGGCCGCCGTCCCCTGGCTGCCTTCGGGGCAGCCGCCTACTGGGATTCGCTGATGGCGGGGCTCACGCATGGCGGATGGTGCCTGGCCAGTTGCTGGGCATTGATGCTGGCTGCTCTGGTGGCGCCCGCGTTCCATTTTGCTGCGATGCTTTTTGTCTCGCTCTACGTTTGGGCGGAGCGATTGGAGCATCCACGGAAGCCGGAATGGAGCCTTGGTGTCCCCACGAGGGTGCTCTGCGCCTTCGCATGGCGTTTGAAGAACTGGGACCTCGGTGGGTACGCGACCCGCCTGTTTGCACAAAGCAGGGAATGACGTCGGCAGGAAGGCTGCCGATCGAAAAGATGCTTGGATCTGAGGATGACGAATATGGCTGTCTCGGTATTTGCGGTACTGCCTGGCCAGGATCTGCTGAGGGAGTCGGCCATGGCCGCCATTGAGCATCGCGCGCCCGAGCTCGGTCTGGGGCGTGCCGAGATGCCACGTGGGTTTACCATTGATCCGACGATCCCGGCGGTTGCAGTCGGAACGGGCCTTGCGACCACGTCGAGCCTCGATTCACTTCGCCCCGAGAGGTCGGAGCGGTTCGTCGTCGCCGGGGCGCTCGCCGTCGAGAGGTCGGAAGATGTGCCGGAGGCACAGGATGGAGTCCGGTACTTTTCCGATCCGGTGATCGCATCCTTTCAGACCTGTATCGGCGCCGGGGCGGTCGGCAGCGTGCCGCAGGTGGCCGCCAATCTGGGGCTGGGCAATCTGGGCGCGCGCGGTCTCGACGGCACCAACGTTGCGATCGTGATCATGGATACCGGTATCAACATCGCGCATGTCAACGCCAAGCGCGGCGTGCCTGCGCGCTTCGATGCGGCGAATTCCTGGAGCCCGCCCAGCGGTTCCGGTCCGGCACCGTTCAACCATCCGGTCGATCACGGGACGATGTGTGCGTTCGACGCGCTGATTGCGGCGCCGAACGCGACGCTGCTGGATTACCCCATCCTGGCGACGAGCGTGCCCGGCGGCGCATTAACCGGCTCGACCTTGAGGGTCGCGTTTCTGGCCTTCGCAGATCTGCTCGCGAAATGGGCCATTGCCTTCGCCGCGGGTGGACCCCAGCGTTACTCGGGACTGGTCGTGAACAACAGCTGGGGCATCTACCATCCGAGCTGGGATTTCCCGCCGGGCCATCCCGGCCGGTTCATCGACAATCCCCAGCATCCGTTCAACCAACTTGTCGCTTCACTCGCGGGCACTGGTGCGGACATCCTGTTCGCTGCGGGCAACTGCGGCGCGCAATGCCCCGATGGTCGATGCCAAGGCCGTGTTGCGGGCGCAATCATGGGGACGAATGCCTCTGCGGACGTGCTGACCGTGGCCGGTTGCGACATCCACGACCAACGCGTCGGTTATTCGTCGCAAGGTCCGTCGGTCGCCAACATGCCGCAGCAGAAACCCGATCTGACGGCCTACACGCATTTCCTCGGTTCCGAGTATTCCTGTGCCGGAGACCCGGACACCGGCACCTCTGCAGCCTGCCCGGTTGCGGCGGGATGCGTGGCGGCATTACGCACCAGACTGTCGCCTGCAACGGAGCCTCCGGCGCATCTGTTCACGCGGCTGCGCAGCACCGCCCGGCCAGCGGTTGGCACGGCGCCTGGGCAGTGGAATGGCGACTACGGCTGGGGAATCATCGATCCCGATGCCGCCGCTGGCAGCGCCGGCGTGTGATTGGATGTCATGAGCGATCCATCCTCCGTAAGTCGTCCGTCGGCCAGCGCATTAATGACTGTGCCAGGCGGCGAGCGGGCGCCGAGCCTCGAAGAGGCGGCACGCCATCTCGGCGTGCCAGTCGATGCCTTGAGCAGTACATTCGGCGTGGTGTTGTTTGATCCGGAGAATAGGCGTTACGCCGTTGAAGTCGATGCCTGGGCTTTGGAGAACAGGATTCCGCACGAGGCAGAGGGGCCGTTCAGTGATCCGCCGCTTGCTCCGCTGGGCCGTCCCTAGATCGACACCTGACGAACCCGATGCTGCGGATGCAAAGACTGTGAGGTCTCGCTTACCGAAAATAGATAGCGTAAAGCGGACCTGCTGGCGTGGCAGCCAGACCCGATCGATATGCTCCCACAGGGCAAGGCCACCGGTACGGGGTGGCACTTCGTGGGCGAGGAGCAAGAAGTCTGGAGAAACTGGGTACGCGAAACCCAAGTCGCAGCGGGCCGCGCCGATTCCAATCCCCTATTTATTGCTAGGGGCTTGGCTAGCCGCCCGAAGCGGCATCTTCTGTACGGCTCACCGCGACGATCGCCAGGTTTTGGCGGTAGGCGTCTTACGCTGGAGTTACTGCTATTGGCCGAAAGCCGACAAAAAGGCGGGCATCAACTATTAGACTGTACGACCGACAAGCAGGAACGAGCCTCGGTGGGGACTGCTCTGCACACCTGTGGTTACACGCCACCACGCCACTGCTAGTTCAGCATCTGCCCCAACGTCATCCGCTCGATCTCGATTGCCACGGATGCATCCACGTCCAGTGCCTGCAGCCGCTGCTGTAGTTCTTCGCTGGTGATGGCGCCTTCGCGGTGCAGCCATCTGTAGCGGTTGCGTTGTTGCTCGGCGGACTCGCCGACGACGGGGCGGTAGTCGTACTGCTCGCGGAGCTGGGCGGCGCGGCGGGTCTCTATCTCTTCGATCACACGCGGGCCTGCGTTGTCGTCGATGACCAGCAGGTTCCCTTTTTCGCTCGGCACGATGGTGTAGCGGGTGCTGCGAAGGTAGTAGGCGGCGTAGCAGCCGGCGCCGATGATCAGCCAGATCGAGGGGACGATCTCCTGCCTGGAAAACCACGCAGCGGCGGTCAGTACCGCCCCGATGACCAGCCACAGCAGACCGGCGTTGCGCAGCCATTGGCTGCGCTCCTCGAGCGTCTGGCGGTCGCGGCTGATGTCGATGTAGGCAACCGAGAAACTCCGGCTGCCGGAGCTGTCCTTGAGGCTGTAGCGGAGTTCATCATCGCCGAAGACAAAACCGATCCGGTTGGAATGGCGCTTCTGCTTAATTTCCATATGGCAGTCCCTTGCTGCTTTGTCCCGGGGCAATCAAGCCCCCCGACCGGTCTCGATGCAAATCGGCACGCACGAGCCGTCGCGCTGTTTCCTCGCCTGCCTTCGGCAGCCAGAGCGTCAGCATTCAGGCCGCCATCCAGCCTCACGTCGGAAAGGCCGGGGCCGGACTTTCTCGCGGCCGGTCGCCTCCAAAAATCCGGCTTCACCGCAACCACGCCGGAAGCCGGCTTCGGAAAGTGCCTCAGAAGTTGGCCCGGAACTCCACGCCGACGATCCGCGGTTCGTTGACGAAGCCGGTCAGGTTGTTGAAATCGATGCCGCCCACCGCTTCGACCTCGTCCAGGATGTTGCGACCGAACACGGCGAGGTCGTACTTGCCGTGCTGCCAGTTGTAGCCCACGCGCAGGCCGCCTTCGAGCAGCGGCTTGCCGGTGAACTCGGCGGCTTCGTACAGGAAGTAGTTGACTTCGCCGCGGTAGGCCCAGTCGGTGTAGACGTAGAACTCGCCGTTGTCACCCATCGGCAGCCCGTAGCGGGCGGTGACGTTGTAGATCCACTTCGGCGCTTGCGGCAGCGGATTGCCGTCGATCAGCGCGAGCGTGTCGGGGCCGACGACCACGGTCGGGTCGGTCACGGTGCAACTGGGCGGATTGAAGAAGGTCGCACCGCACACCAGTACCGAAAGATCATCGTCCTGGATTTCGGTGTCGTTGTAGCTGGCACCGAAGGTCATCATCAGGTTGTCGGTGAGATAGGCGTCGAAGTCGATCTCAAAGCCCTGCCCCACCGACTTGTCGGCATTGAGCAGGATGGTCTGGTTGCTGCCGCCGCCCACCGCGTTGAGCTGCTGGTCGTCGACCTCGTAATGAAACACCGCAAAGCCCAGGCGCGCGCGCCGGTTCCACAGGTCGGCCTTGATGCCGGCTTCGTAGGAGATCACTTCCTCGACATCGGCAACCGACGGCTGCGGTGGATTCTGGAACAGCAGCCGGCCCTGGATGGACGGTGCGCGGAAGCCCTTGGCCACCCGGGCGTAAAGGTTCACATCGGGATTGACCGCATAAACGCCGCTGAGGTCCCAGCTGACGTCATCGACATCGGTGCTCACCAGGAACGGCCCCGAAACCGGGGCGCCGAACGGGGCGCTCTCGAGCACGCTGGCACTGAAATCCTTTTTGTCCTGCGTGTAGCGAAGGCCACCACGCAGCTTGAAGCGATCCGTGACGTCGTATTCCAGTGAACCGAACGCGGCCCAGGTCTTGTTCCGCTGCGTCTGCTGTGCGTGCCCGGCCTGCGCTCCGCCACCGAACAGGGTGTCGTAGCTGAAGCTGTCGACGGTGATGTCCTCGTCGAAATAGAACACGCCACCCTGCCAGTTCAGCGGGCCTGCGTAGTTCGATTCGACGCGGAACTCCTGCGTCCACTGGCGGTGATCGGGCAGGCCGTCGGCCGATTCGGCTGCGAACGGAATGAAGCCGGGTCCGGACGGCGGCGCGAACACCGCGCCCACGCCACCATCGATATCGCCACGGCTGAACACCTCGGCGGTCTCGTAGCCGGTGATCGAGTACAGCGTCAGTTCGTCGCCCAGGTCCCAGCTCAGGCGCGCGCTGGCCCCGAAGGTGTCGAGCTCCTGACGGTTGCGGCCGTCGATCGCGATCTTTTGAGGGTCGAAGCCGTCGACCAGGTCATTGCTCCCGGGCTTGAACACGTTGGCCCGGAAGAGCCGTGCGGTGCCGTTCAAATGACGTGCGTGGACGTTGAACAGGGCGTCGAAGCTGTCACTGCCGTCGTACTGCAACTGCACGCGCGCGGCCGACTCGTCGTATCCGCCCAGACGGGGATTCGTTCTCGCATCCGGATTGGTGTTCTCGACCCAGTCCTCGCGCCGCTGAAACAGCACCGATGCACGCGCAGACCAATTGGCCGTTACCGGCCCACTGATGGCACCTTCCACGTTCGTGGTGCCGTAGCTGCCGTAGGCGATCTGGCCGTAACCTTCGAGCTCCCGCGTCGGCTTTGCCGACTCGAACTTGACCACGCCCGCTGGCGTGTTGCGGCCGAACAAGGTGCCCTGCGGGCCACGCAGCAGTTCGACGCTTTCCAGGTCGAACACCGGAAACCCCTTCAGCAGAGGACTCTCCAGCACGATGTCGTCGTACACCAGCGACACCGGCTGCGAGGCATTGAGGTCGAAGTCCGTGTTGCCGAGGCCACGGATGTAGAAGCGCGGGAACGCGCGACCGAACGAGGATTCGATGTTGAGGCTCGGCAAGCGGCCCGAAAGGAAGCGGATGTCGCCGCCACCCGATCCGAGCACCTGCAGTTTTTCCGCATCCACCCGGGTCAGCGCCATCGGCACGTCCTTGGCGCGCTCGATCCGGCGCTGAGCGGTGACCATCACCGCGTCGAGTGTCTTGGCGTCGGCTGGCTGAGGGGATGGTCGTTCCAGCGGCGAGTCCGATGGCATTGCTTCCTGCGCGAACGCCGCGTGGGCGGGCAGCAACAGCGCGATGGCGAGGGACAGGGCGTGGTGTGGAAGCTTGCGGGCAGGCTGCTGCATTGAGGGCGTCTCGATGGCGGACGTCACGGGCGCGACGTCGGGGTTCGTAGAGAGACCGATGGCCCGTGTTCGAAGCACGCAGCCCGGAAGGTTCATGAACTCGGACCGTCCCCTGACGATCGACGGCGCGAATCCGTGCGCGCCCTTGTGCTGATTCATTGGCAAGCGGATGTTACAGCAGCGTAAACGCCGCCGTACCGTGGCGTATCCAATTTTTACCGACGCGTACGCCAGCCGCCAGGGCCGCGCCATGTTTCGACATCGGTGGTCACTTGTTGCCCGGGTAAGCTAGCCTGTGCCAGGCGCGACGGGGAGTCGCGCTCGTTTCCCCAGTAGCAGTCGAGACAATGCAGCAACGCTCGGATCGCATCAAATCGCTTTCATCGGTTTCCCAGTTCCGCGTCGGTGCCCTGCTGGTGCAGCCGGAGCGTCTGATGGTGGTCGTGGAGGATCGCGAGGTCGCGCTGGAGCCGCGGCTGATGGAAGTGCTCGTTGCGCTCGCCGAGCGTGCTGGCGAAGTGGTCAGCGCCGAGCAGTTGCTGATCGAGGTCTGGCGCGGCAGCTTCTATGGCGACAACCCGGTGCACCGCGCGATCGCGCAGCTGCGGCGCCTGATCGGCGACAGCAGCCGTGCGCCGATCTACATCGAAACCATTCGGAAACGCGGTTATCGCCTGATTGCCAGGGTGTTGTTTCCCGACGATTACCGCCGCGCCCCGGCGAGCATGTCCACCTGGACCCAGGGCAGCCCCTACGTCGGGTTGTCCTCGTTCGACGACCGCCATGCCAACGTGTTCTTCGGACGCAGCCGCATGACTGCCGAACTGCTGGGCGCCGTGCGCCGCCAGATCGACAATCAGCGGCGCTTCGTACTGGTCCTTGGCGCCAGCGGATGCGGCAAGACCTCGCTGCTGCGTGCAGGCGTGATTCCGCTGTTGCTGCAGGACTCCGGTTTCGATGGTCTCCAGGCGCTGTCGGTCGGGTACTGCGACCTGGCTGCCTGCCACGACGGAGATGCGCTCGAGCAGTTGGCATCGGCGCTGTCTACATGGTCGCTGGAGGACCGGCCGGTGTTTGCACGGCAGCCGCCGAAGGAGCTTGCCCAGGGCCTGCGCCGCGATCCTGCAATGGCTGCCCGCGCCGTCGCCGAAGCACTGAGCAGGACGACCGTCCGTGGACTACCGGATCGACCGCACGCGCACTTCCTTCTCGCGATCGACCATGGCGAAGCGCTGGTGGCGTCGCCGGCAATCGATCAGCGTGAGCGCCGTGCGTTCGCCGAGGTTCTGCATCATCTCTGCGATCAGCCGCATGTGGCGGTGGCAATGGTCGCGCGAAGCGATTTCTACCCGCGGCTGATCGAGGCCATGCCCGAGGTGATCGAGCGCAAGGGCGGCGACGGGCACGTCGACGTCCTGACACCGCGCCGGGGCGAGATCGCGCAGATCATCCGCGCGCCGGCCACGGTCGCCGGCCTCGTGTTCGAGGAAGACCGGGAAAGTTCCGCCCGGCTTGACGATGTGCTTCGCGATGCCGCCGCCGAGCACGACGACGCGCTGCCGCTGCTGCAGCACACGCTGCAGGCGCTGTACGAGCGCAGGACGGATTCGGGCGAACTCACCTTCGGTGCCTACCGGCAGATTGGCGGCCTGGTGGGCGCCCTCGCCCACCGCGCGGAGGAAGTGTTCGCGACGCTGCCTGCTGCCGCGCAGGCACGACTTCATTCAGTGCTGGAGCAACTGATCGTAGTCAATGCCGAGGGCGATTCGGTCAGCGCGCGCCGTGCCTTGTGGTCGTCGCTGGGCGACGATCCTGCACGTGAACTGGCGGAAGCGTTCGTGCGTGCGCGCCTTTTTGTCGGTGAACTGAGCGATGGCAAGCCCGGCTTCGGCGTAGCGCACGAAGCCTTGCTGCGGCAGTGGCCGCGTGCGCGCGAATGGACCCAGGACAACCGGCGCCTGCTCCAGGCGCGGGCGCGCCTTCAGCGTGCCGCGACACGTTGGTCGGAAGAAGGCCGGCGCCAGGATCACCTCCTGAACCCCGGGCGGCCGCTGAGCGAAGCGACCGAAGCCGCGCAGCGCATGGGCCGCGACATTGGCCAGCACGAACGCGACTTCCTGAATGCCAGCCAGCGCCAACACCGGCGAAAGCGCTGGCTGCGCGTCGGCGCGACCGCAGCACTGGCGGTCTTCAGCGCCATTGCGGTGATCTTCGGCGTGCTGGCCGAACACGCCCGCCGCGAATCGGAACAACGCCGCGAACAGGCGCTGCAGCTGGCCGACTTCATGCTGGGCGACCTCGCCGAGCAATTGCGCCCGCTTGGCAACCTGAAACTGCTCGATGCCATTGGTGCTCAGGCATTGTCATATCTGGAGCAGATCCCGGGCAGCGGCATGCGCACCGAGGACCTGGTCAACCACTCGCGGGCGCTGCGAACGGTCGGCGAGGTGCTGATGAACAAGGGCGACTTCGACGCGGCCCGCTCCGCATTCGTCCGTTCCAGCGCTGCGGCGTCGGCCGCGCTGGCGAGGGAGCCGGACTCGGTGGATGCACTCGCGGAGACCGGCACGGCAGCCTACTGGCTCGGATATCACGACTACCGCCAGAAGCGGCTCGACGCGGCGCATGCGCACTGGAGCGCCTATCTCGCCGCCAGCGAACGACTGGTGCGTCTCGAACCGACGAATGCGGATTGGCAGTTGGAGCTTTCCTACGCGCTCAACAATCTGGGGACCCTCGCCCACAGCCATCAGCGCATCGACGAGGCGGTGGCCCGATTCGAGCGCTCCGCGGCGATCAAACGCCGGGTGATCGCCGAACGGCCACTCGACCGCGCACTGCGTTACGACCTCATCGACACCCTGTCCTGGACCAGCAGCGGCCACGAGTCGCTGGGCCACCTCGGTACAGCGGCCGAAGGCTACGCAGAGCAGATTGCGATGCTGCGCACGCTGGTCGCCGAGGCACCCGAGGCACACGCATGGGAGCGACGGCTTGCGACCTCGCTCCTGCGCAGCGCCAGCCTGGCGCTCGCGCGCGGGCAACTCGAGGACGCGGCCGCACAGGCTGACGAAAGTACACGTCGGCTCGCGCGACTGGTTCGCCAGGAACCCGGCAACATGGTCTGGCATCGCGACCTTGCGCATGCGCGGATGGAGGCAGCGAGAATGGCCCGGCTGCGCGGCGACGACGCCGCGGCCACCGCGCATCTGAAGCAGGCGCGAGCGCTGTCGAGCGCACTGCTTTCGGGTGCCGAACCGCTGCCGGAATGGCAGCGGCTGGACGCATTGGTAAGGCTTCAACTGGCGCAGGCAGATCCCCGCATCGACAGCAGCGCCGCGACGGACCTGGCGATCGCGGACCTGAATCGATTGGCCGAGCAGGCGCCGGGCGATCTCGCGGGAGCGGTCGCCCTGTCGAGCGCACTGATCGAGCGCGGCCAGCAGCGTCGGCGTCTCGGACAAACCCAGGGCGCCCGAGCGGACTGGGCGAGGGCAGCCGCCATGCTGGCATCCAGCGCCCGGAGTTCCCGCGACCGGACGCTGCTGGATCCATGGCTCAGCGCCCAGATTCTGCTGGGGCATCACGGCGCCGTGGCGGATCGACTCGCCTGGATCCACAGCATCGGTTATCGCCATCCCGAATTCCTGGCGTTGCAGTCGGATCCGGCGAACTTCAGCGCAGGTCGCCCGGAACCGGAATGATCCCGAAATGATCTTTACTGGATGCCGGGCATCGCGGGCGAGCCGATAAGCTGATTCCATCACGACTTCCTGCCACCCCGCCGTGGCCGTACAGTCGCAGGCTGAACGGACGGTCCAGAGTCCGGATCAGCTTTCAACCCTCATGCAAGGAGCCACACATCATGCCCATACTGCACGCGGTCGAGCCTCACGCAGCTGCGATTCCCGAGTTCGACAACAACCTGACCATCCAGCACGTAGGCACCGGCGGAAATGCCGGCTCGGGCGCTTACCGGTTCTCCTACGACACCGACTCGGTACTGGCTCCCGGTGGTGGACACATGAAGGTGAACCTGCTCGATGCGGACACCCCGGGTTCCAACAGCCGATACTTCGTCTACAGCTACACGACGACGTCGCCGCGCATCCAGGCGCCGAACCTGCCGCCGTCCAACACGTCGACGACGATTGCCTTCAATCTGAAGCTCAATGCACACGAGCTGGCGTTCCTGGCCGTCGTGGTCTGGGACAAGAACAACAATGCTCTGTTCAGCTGCGATCCGCAGGTTGGCAACGACCCGGAGACCGGACCAGCCTGAAGCCGCATCCGGCGGAGCAAAGAAGCTGCAACCCGGCGCGCGGGATTCGGGGGACCAATCCGCCCGGACCCGCGCCCCTTCTTGGTACCCGCCTCTGCAAACCGGTGCTTCAGCCCGAATGGCGAGCCGCGCCGCAACGGAAAACCCGTGTATTGCAGGGTGTGCAAGCGCCAATGTGACGGAACGCACACCCATAAAATCAAGCACTTGTGAATCGACAGGTTTCCGTAAGGTGATGTTTCCTGCCCGTAGCTAGGGTTGGCCCAAGGCGAAGCAGCCAGGCGCCAACTCCAGCCGCCAGCTCTCCGCCTTGAAGCGCCCATCGCCTCTCGCGATAGGCCGACAGCCTCGAACGGGAGCTCGCATGTCCTTTCTCTCCAGCAACCAGACACCCGACACTTCGCTCGATGGCGACGTGCCGGCACCACTGATCTGCAGCACGACGCCGGGGCGGGTCCAGGTCGACGGCGACCTGCTGCGGGAACTTCGGCGCGACCGCCTCCTGAGCCAGCAGGATCTGGCGGACGAGTGCTGGCGCCGCAACATCCGGGTCTCGATCGCGACCATCAAACGGGCGGAAGCCGGGCGCGCCGTAAGGTTCCGCATCGTGCGGGAACTGGCCCGTTGTTTCGACCTTCCTCCGGTTCGGATGCTGCGGTCCTGACCCGCTCGATACCGAGCGAACCGGCAGCCGCTTCCATTCCGATTCCAGGCCGGGTCCATCCAGGCGCAGCTCCGCGAATTGAAAGGCCCACGGGTGGCCTCGAATTCCAGCGTGGGATCGGCAGATCCCTTCAGGAGCGTTCCGGGTGCCAGTCAGACAGGCGGCACAGGAAGCATTCGATCGAGCACCAGAGTCGAAAGCCTGTGCGGAAGCAGTTTCTGCAGGAACACCAGAAGCATCACGTCGCCCGACAGATCAATCCGGAAACGCCCCCGGAAACACATCTTGAGGATGTGCCTTGCTGCGACGTCCACCTTCATGGGCTTGCTGCGACCCATCTTGTCCCTGATCCAGGCCGGCATGTGCGCCAACTCTCCGGCGTACATGGGCGTGTCGATGTCGCCCGGACAGGCCAGATGAACCTGCATGCCGCGTGGCAGCAACTCGCGCCGCATGGCGTCGGCAAAATTGTTCAGCCCGCCCTTGGCTGCCGCGTATAGCGAATATCCGGGCGCGCCGACCAGCCCGAACCCGGAGGAAACGAACAGCACGTGGGCGCCAGGCCGCAACAGGGGGATGCCCATGTATGTCGAGGAAACCGCACCGAGCAGGTTTATCCGGAGGTTCCGCGTCACCTCCGACAGCGACTCGTAATCGCTCAGGAGGTCGATCGTCGCGATCCCCGCATTGACTATGAGAAAGTCGATGCCCTCCACTTCCCGCTTGATCCGTCCGAACGCGGCGGTGATGGCGGCTTCGTCGGAGACATCGCACGCGATCGTGTGAACCCGGCATTGCCGGTTGTCCTGCTCGATGGAGCCCTTGGCCCACGCCAGCCTGTCAGCGTCACGCGCAAGCAGGATCAGATCGTGATCCTGGGCGCTCAGCTGCCTGGCCATCTCAAGCCCGAGGCCCGAGGAGCCGCCTGTTATCAGTGCCACCTTTTTCATGTCGCGCAGCTTCCTTGGGGTTGTTGAACGAGGCTCAGCGCACTCTCAGCAGGGGCGGCAGGGCGTAATCGCCCGCGAGGAGTTCCCGGGAAGGGTTGTAACAACGCAAGGTCAGCGTGGAGGATCCGTTGTGCGATGGCAGCCAGTTTTCCTCCATGCCCGGTTCGGGACAGGTTGTCGAAATGAAGACGGTCACCGACCCGTCAGAATTCGGACGCAACCGGTTGTAAAGCGAATTGACGGTGTACTTGCCGACGGGGTTTTCGGTAAGGCAGCCCTCGCCGTCGTAGTGGCTGATCGACCAGAACGCGTCCACGGGCGGCAACCCGCCCGCGGGAAAACGTATCTCGTAGCAGTGCTCTCCATGTAGCAGCCGACCTTCCGAGTCGGTTCTTGCCATGAAATACAGGCTTTCCTCTGGAACGTTCGCCCATATGCCGTGGAGCGACACCAGGGCGCGGACCATGTAATTGTGGCCGTAGTTGCCAATGTCGCGGACCAGGCGCCAGCCGTTGATCGATTCGCCGACCTCGAAAATCTTGTTGCCCAGGATCTTCTGCGCAAATACCACCGCGCGCGCCAGTCCGGAACGGATCGGCGTTGGTAGCGATGCGTAATCGAAACCGCGCTCCACGCTGAGCCCGACGTCGCCCAGCAATCCGGCCAGGTTGCCTTCGCTGGGAGTAGGCGGCACGAACTTCATCACTGCCCCCAACTCCTCGAAAAACGCCAGTTCCTCGGGACAACCCGAATGCGGATGGCGCAAGGGCTCGCATGAGGAAGTCGCGACAGCGCTGCTTTCGCGGATGCCACAGGCAGTGAGCGCAAGTCCGTCCTGAAGGGCGTGTGCGGGAGCGAGATCCTCGTCCGAGCCAGCGGCGATTCGTCCGATCACGTATACGAAATCGCTGTCGCTGAAGACGGCGTGCGTACCCGATGGCACGTGAGCCGCATGCCGCCTGTTGGCTATCATGATCGGAGGCAACCTGCTGCCGAACGTACGCGTGCCTAGATTGGCAAGCGTCTCCATGTAAGGGTCCAGCACCTGCAGCCCGTACCAGCGGCGCCCGAAATCGGGCGCATCGAGCATCAGGGGACCCGCGCTCAGGTCCAGCACCGCCGTCGAATAGAGGAAGTCGGTCGCCGAGTTGACGAATCTGCTGGCCCCCGGAGTCGAAAGCGACCGCATGTGCTGGAACTCATTGACCGCTTTTGTCTGGACATCGGACTCGCACCTGGTCGCCGCGGACTCACCGATCTTCTCGAGCCGGTATTTCCAGCATTTGATGATCGGAAGACCCCAGATGTACGCCTGGACTCCTACGGAAAACGCCCAGTCTTCCTGTCCCTCCGCGATACTCGCCTGCAGATCCATTGCCATGTTCATTTGTCGATCCTGGGATGAGGCCGGGCGCATCGCCGACGGCGCATGCGCTCGTCGCCGTTGCGTCCAATCAATAGCTCATGCTGCATGACCAGTCGTGCACCTCGTCCACGAGGATGTCGGGCGGCAGCGAATAGTTCATCTTCTGGATCGCGAAACCCCAGCGGTTCCGGATTGCCTCCGCCTGCTGCGTGCTGAAGGTGTACCTGTTCTTGCGGTAGTCGCTGATCGATTCCAGATATGCACTCATGTCCGAACGGGCAGCCTCGTCGAGATCGAGGTTCAGTTCGCGATATATCCTCTCCACCTGCGCAAGCGGCGCGCGGTGGAAATCCTCGTAGGGAACCTCCACGAGATTGCCTTTCGGGACGAGGTCGCGGGTTTCCCAGTATCTGCGCATCAGCTTTTCGTAGAGCACGTAGCACAGTTCCGAGAACTGCTCGGCGGTGAAGTCCTGCAGCGCCATCTCCTCGGCTTCCTTGATGAAGTCGTGCAGCGCCGAGACGTAGATGTTGTACGGGTTGCGATGGATGTGGATGAACTTCGCATTGGGGAACATTTCCAGCAGCACCTTGATGCGCGCGGTGTTGTATGGATTCTTGAGCACGAGGCGCCGGCCACCGGCCATGTACGAGGTCTTGCGGATGACATCCCGATAAGTCTTCTTCCATTTCTCCCGGTCGTCATCGTCGGTGTCGAGAAGCACGTACCGCTCGAAGCTGCGAAGGATCGTCGAGGGAAAATGATTGCAGTGATGGGACGCGGTGGTCAGGCATGACAGGCTGAATTCCTCCTCCTGGGGGAGGTCCACGCCCATCTTCATGTTGTCCATCATCCGCTGGTCCGGCAGCAGGCCGGCGACGAGTTTCTTCAGCGTCTTGTTGCGGCTCAGGATGACGCTGCAGGTCGGAAATATCGCCTGCAGGGTCGACAGATACCCCAGCCGCCTGTCCTGGCTGATCACGTTGTGCAGATGCGTGGTGCCGCTGCGCCAGTGGCCGATGATGAAGATCGGATCCTGCTCCACGCGGGTGCTCGCCACGCTGCGTCGATACAGCGCGCTTTCCAGCAGCCGAATCGGAAACGTCGCTGCCGTTCCCAGCAGCGTCAAGGCAAGCGTGGGGATCCTGCCCCGACTCACGCCGCCATTCCTGATCACACTCCTGACAAGGTTGGCCGCGCTGCCGCCGATGTAGGGATGGATCGACAACCCGCCCTGGTTCTTGTCGCTCATCGCCACGTCCTCATGATTGGATTCCACGTGCAGTGGAGGATCGCTTCACCGGCATGCTCTCCGGCAACGGAACGCCCATCTCCAGAAGTGCCGCCACCGTGCATTCCACGGTCTTGTCGAGCTCTTGCGTGGTCAGCTCCGAGTGCACGGAATAGCGGACCAGGCCAACACCCGCAGGGGTCGCCGGTTTCAGAAACACTGAGGTGAGGATGCCGCGCTGGAGCATCCGGCCATAGAATTCGCAGGTCCTCTGCTCGTCATTGAACAGTATCGACACGATCTGGCACTGGCTGTCGCCGGTGTCTATGCCGGCCTCGGCAAATCGCCGCCGCAGCTCCGCCGCATTGTCGAGGCAACGCTGCGCACGTTCCGGCTGAGTCGTGACAATGTCCAGTGCCGCCAGATGTCCCGCGGCCGAAACGCTCGAGGTCGCGGAACTGAAGATCACGGACCGGCATCGCGCACGGACCAGCCTCATCATTTCCCCGTTGCCAGCGATGAGCCCTCCGTGTCCACCCAGCGCCTTGTTGAGACTGACGGTGCGGAAATGCACGCGTTCGGCAAGTCCAAGCTCCACGGCCAGGCCTCCGCCTTTGCCGAAGAGGCCGAACGAATGTGCTTCGTCGAGCAGAAGGATGCAGTCGTTCTGTTCGCACACTTCGAGGTACCGTCGAATGTCCCCGATCGACCCATCGGTGCTGTATACCGCATCGATCACCACCACCCCTGGCCCATTCTTTGCGATTCTCTCGGCGAGATGGCCCGGATCGTTGTGGTTGACGACCACCTTTTTGCCGATCGACAGTTTGATCCCGTCGAACAGGGACGCGTGCGCGTGATTGTCGATATACACCGGCTTGAACAGCGGCGTGATCGCCTCGAGCAATCCTACGTTCGCCGCCCATCCCGAGGTCGTCAGGATCGCGTCGTCCGCCTGCATGCAGTCGGCGATCCGTCGCCGGAATGCCTCGCACTCGTCCGTGCACCCGCCGAAGATCGACGACATGAAGGACTCGTCGCGTACCCGTTCGTTGGCGGCCGCCCGCGCCGCACTGACCTGGGGATGGTTGCCCAGCCGGAGGTAATCGTTCTGATGCAG
Organism: Pseudomonadota bacterium; assembly: GCA_030857025.1. Lineage (GTDB taxonomy): Bacteria > Pseudomonadota > Gammaproteobacteria > Xanthomonadales > Xanthomonadaceae > Lysobacter_K. Next base: position 87,502 of record JALYOF010000030.1, read on the forward strand.
CGCCACGAACCCCGAGATGTCGCTGGGCTGGGCGAATGGAAAGGGATCGAGGCCTTCGATGAACTCGCATGCCGGCCGCATGTGCTCGGCGAACCATTGGGGTATTCGTGTTGCTTCGCTCGTTTCCATTCGAATACAGCCTCCGTCGTCCATCGCTCAGAACCAACTGCCGCACTTACGCCATCCGGATCATCTTCCTCAGCAGCCATCGCGAGACAGTCCCATACGGCGCCCGGACCGCATCGACGAAATTGATCCGCGACTGCCTGAAGATCGGCTTGACATGGCTGAAGGTTTTGAAGCCCCGTTCGCCGTGGTACGCACCGAACCCACTGCTGCCGACGCCACCGAACGGCAGTGATTCCTGGGTGTAGTGCAGCAGCGTGTCATTCACCGTGACACCACCGGATACAGTGCCCCTGATGATGTTTTCCTCGGCTGCGCGATCATTGGTGAACACATACAACGCCAGCGGACGCGGCCGGCGGTTGATGAAGTCCATGGCATCCTTCAGTTGCAGGTAAGGGATCACGATCAGCAGCGGTCCGAATATCTCGTCGTGCATGACCCGCGACGCTTCCGGAGGATCCACGACAAGCGCCGGCAGCAGTTTTCGTGCGGCACGGTCCGACTGCTTTTCCGGAAACACCTCGACCACGCGCGCACCAAGCTCCGCGGCCTCGCTGACGTAGCCATGCAGGCGGTCGTAGTGGCGCTCGTTGATGACGCAGGTGTAGTCCGGGTTGCCGACCGGGTCGGGATACATCCGTCGCATCGTCGTCGAGAAGGAGTCGATGAAAGACTCGAGGCGCGCGGCAGGCACCAGCACGTAGTCGGGCGCGGTGCATGTCTGGCCACAATTGAGCGCCTTTCCGGTGACGATCGACTTGGCGGCGAGATCCATGTCGTAGTCTTCGCCGATGATCGCAGGCGATTTTCCGCCCAGCTCGAGCGTCAGCGGGGTCAGGTTCAACGCCGCCGCCGCCATCACCTGTTTTCCGGTGGACGTACTTCCGGTGAACAGCAGGTGGTCGAACGGAAGTGCGGTGAATGCCCTGGCCACGTGCTCGTCGCCCTCGACGACACAGACCTGCGACTCCGGGAAAATTCCGCCAAGCATGTCGTACAGGAGCCGACTCACGCAGGGGGTGAGTTCGCTGGGCTTGATCATCACCCGGTTGCCCGCCGCCAGGGCAGCAATCAGCGGCTTGATCACCAGACCGAAGGGATAGTTCCACGGCGCCATTATCCCCACCACGCCCAGCGGCTGCGGCATGACCCTGGCCGTCGCCGGCTGGAAGGTCGCATCCACTCCACGATGCCGCGACTTCATCCACGACTTCAATCGCCGCCGGGCGTAGCTTATGGCCTTCAGCGAGCCCATCACCTCCGCCAGCAGGGTCTCTTCTTCGCAGCGGTGACCGAAGTCGCTGTCGAGCGCTGCCTGGATCTCAGGAATACCACTGCGAATCGACTGTTCCAGCTTTGTGAGCCACTCGCGACGCTCGGCCAGCGGAGGGTATGGGTGATCCTGGAAGGACCTGGTCTGCTGTTCGAAAAGAAACTGCAGGCGTGCCGCGCCGCGCTCCCTTTCGGACGCCAGCGCCACCGCAGCGGAGTCCATGGGCGCGTGTGCGGGTGCCGCGATGGAGACAGTCATGGCTTCACCCCGCGGTGGTTGCATAGTCGGCAGGAGGCGCAGGCAGGTGTCCGGGGGCAGGCGCCAGGCGCCAGCCCATCACCAACGCAGGATTCTCTGCCTCGTGACGGGTTTTCCTGGACAGCCACACCCGTTTGTAGCGATAGAACGGTGCACCCGGATACAGGTGATGGGACAGGTGGTAGTTCTGGCCTATGCACAGCGGGGCAAACAGCCAGTCCATGCCGATGCGGTTGTTGGTCGCCCTGTACTTGTTGCCCTCGGCGGTCGAGGTGTGCGGAAAGTGCGGGAGGTAGTCGAAGGTGATGGCCAGGAAGAACAGGGATACCCGGGTCGGTATCAGGTACAGGACCAGGAACGGCACCAGCCATCCCATGACGACCACGACCGTGACAATAGAGGCGCCGAGCAGCATGGACAGCCAGAACTCGACCTTTTCCCCCGTCGGCCGCGCCGAGTAGCAGCCGGGCTTGAAGTACGTGGACACGTATGCGCTGTCCATGAACATCCAGCGCAGCGGCAGCGTCCATGCACGGCCCTGCCCACAGAAATAGTCGGGATCCCTGTGCGGATCGTTGGTGTGCTGGTGATGCGTCATGTGCAGGAAACGGTATGCGCGGAAGAACGGCGTAAGCGTCACCATCAGAAAACCGACTCGCCCGATCCAGTCGTTGAGCGCCCGATTGGTGCTGACCAGCCCGTGGGAGGCTTCGTGCAGCACCGTGTACGAGGCGTAGGAGCAGCAGGTGTTCAGGACGAATGCCCAGTACATCGGGATCGCTCCCGTCACAGCCAGAGCGGTGCTCGCAATGAACGCGCACAGGATGGCAACGCACAGCAGCACCGTGGGAACTGCGATACGCGGCCGCGTCAACAGCCTCTGGAACTCTTCCTCTGAATCGACGATGTATCCGCTGCTGGAGATGACTGCCATGTTCAATCCGCCCTGATTTCCGAGAGGTGGGAGCTGAGTTCGTCGATGGATGGATAGTCGTGGATGATGGTGGGCTCCAGGTCCACGCCCATCCAGTCGGCCAGTTCACCCACCATGCCGAACGCGTCGCGCGAATCGATCCCGTAGTCGTCGAAGCTCAACGCGGTATCGACCTGACCGATGTCGATGTCCAGCAACGTGGACAGGTAGTTGGCCAGCCAACCGGAAATGGCCTGGCTCGTCATTTGATTGCCGGTCCTGGAGTTCACTCCGGCCGTACCGCGAGCAGGCGGCGTCCGGACGGCTCGCTATCGCCCTTTGGTTTCGGCAGGCTGGAGATGATTCCCGGATCGCCGCCCAGATACATCTGCCTGCATTTGTTTCGCTGCAGCTTGCCACTGGACGTGACCGGCAGCCGCCCGCCCACCGCCGCGATGTCGTACGGCGCGACTCCGTGCTGGCGCACGACCGCGGTGCGAACGATCTTGTCGGCCTCGCCGATCACAAACGCTTTTCCAGTGTTCCTGTGCACCGAGAGCAGGATCACCAGCCGCTCTTCGTCGCGCACGTCGATCGGGAACGCGGCGACCGAGAACGTCAGCGCGAGATTGATGCCCGCTTCGGCCAAAGCGCTCCATGCGGTCAACTCGATGTCGTGCGGATAGTGATTCCGCCCGCTGATGATGATCAGATCCTTGCTGCGCCCGGTGACGAACAGCTTTCCTGCGTGCGTGAACCCGAGATCCCCGGTCCTGAGGAATCTTGCCCCTGGCGTGCCATCGCAGGTGTGGGCGTGCAGAACCTCACGCGAAAGGTCAGGCTGGTTCATGTAGCTCAGGCTCACGCTTGGGCTGTCGACCCATATCTCGCCCACATGGTCGTCCCCCAGAATGGCGCAGGCGTGCGAATCGACGATTTCCACGCGGCAGCCGCGCGGGGGGACTCCGGAACTAACCAGATGCACGATTCCGGCTTCATCGTCGAAGCGGGAATCGGCCACGGCGACCATATCCAGATGGAGCAGCGCCTTGTCCACCGCCAGTGTGGTCGGCTGCCGTGATCCGGTCACGAACAGCGTGCTTTCCGCCATGCCGTAACAGGGGAAAAACGAATCGCTTCGAAACCCATGCGCGGAATACGCGGCCGCAAACCGGTCCAACGTGCCTTTTCGGACTGGTTCGGCTCCGTTGAAAGCGATCTTCCAGCAACTCAGGTCCAGCTCGCTGCGCTGCGCCTGCGTGGTGCGCAGAACGCACAGATCATAGGCGAAGTTCGGCGCGCCGCTCATGGTGGCGCGGTAGCGGGAGATCGCCTCCAGCCAGCGGATGGGATTGGCGACGAACGCCTGCGGCGCCATCAGAATGCAGCGACCACCCAGATAGAACGCCTGCAGCAGATTTCCGATCAGGCCCATGTCGTGGAACACGGGAAGCCAGCTGACACACACCGTGTCGCGGCCGTGATCCATGGCCTCGGCGATCATCCGCTCGTTGCTCATCAGGTTCTGATGGCTGATCACCACGCCTTTGGGCAGCCCCGTGGATCCAGATGTGTACTGAATGAAGGCGGTACTGCCAGCGGTGACGTCAGGGCGTATCCAGCGATCGGCACCATCCTGATCCACGGCACTGACGTCGAGGAGTTCGACGCGTGCCGCGACGCCGGCTTTATCCTGCAGCAGAGCATGCGTTGAAGGGTCGGTGATGACTATTGCAGCCCTGCAGTCTTCAATGATGTTGACCAGTCGGTCACCGCTTTCGTTCTTCCGGGGCGCATGCACGGGAACGGCCGCGATACCCGCATAGAGACACGCGAAAAAGCCCAGCACGAATTCTGGCCCGGGCCTGGTGACGATGAGTGCGGCAGGCGGGTCGAGGTCGCCGTGCATGGCGCGTGACCGCCTCTCGACGGCAGCGACGAGCATTACCGCGAGCGACCGGGCCGAGGCATCCAACTCCGCGAACGTACAGGCGTACGCCTCGATCCGCCCCCTTTCGAGCCAGAGAAGGAATTGCTTGTCGCCCTGAATTCGGGCGTAGTGCACCGCAAGATCCACGAGCGTCGGGAACCGATCCTGGCCCGGCAGATCCAGATCTTGGGGCGAGCTTACCCCCGGTGAACCTTCCTGCATCCGTACGTGCCTCCCTGCACGCAAAAAACTTCCGACTACTCCTGCTGCACCCACCGACCGTCGCGGCTCCCTGCCCCGGCCGGCCTTCTACCCGGCAGGCCGAGCTGCAGCCATCCCCGCCTCGTTCCGCTCCAGCTTGATGCAGTAAAGAACGAAATATGGCGTTCCCACCACGATGTTCAGACCGATCGTCGCCAGGATGTCCGGGGTGCCCACCAGCTTGTGAGCCAACGCGTAGGCGAGCAGAGTCAGGCCATAGGGCACCAGCGCCGACACGGGGAAGCGCCAGGGCTTCCTGGTGTGGGCGAAAGTCAGTTCGACCAGCCCTGCGACGAAATACCCTCCGATGAAGCTACCCACGGCCTGCACTGCCGAGGAAACCGGGGCGGTCGGCAGGCCCCTGTTGACGTAATAGGCCCATGCGCCATAGAGGACTGCCGACAGCAGCCCCGTTATCAGCATGCGTCTCTTTTTTCCTTCGTTGCCCGCCTTGGCCATTTGCCACTCTCCTTGTGGTGAACCACGCCGATCAGACGATCAGATACCCCATCCGCAGTGCGAACGCCAGCAGGATAATCCAACCGACCATGTAAAGCTTCGCCCGCATGCCGAGCTTGTTGTTCGTCAGGTGGACGGCGGCCTGCATGCCCCGACAGAGCACGTACGCCCAGGCGAGGACAAGAAAGGCCAGGTCCACCATCGCCAGCGAGATGGCGGCAACGCACAGGAAGTAGAAAGGCGGCGTGGACTCGAGCAGATTGTGGAAGCAACGCTCCGCCTGCCTGGCCGCGCGCGGCAACTTCTCCCCTGTGTCATAGGTCTTGAAATACGCCGCGCTGATGGCCCCGGAGCGCACGGCGCCCTGACGACCCCGGAACATGAGGTACAAAGCGACCACCTTGAGGATGATCATGGCGAGCACCGGATAGAACAACAGTCCCTGATTCATTTTTTCCCCTTGAAGTCCCTGGCCGCGGAAACCGATGCGCTTGTCGGGCAGGGCCCGGTCCGCGGACAAACCCTGCTTTCACTCCCCCGGGAGAGAGCATGCCACTCCGGCAGGAGAAAGCAACGTCGTACGCAAGTGGCCGCGAACGTAACGCCAATTGCAGGAGGGCTCCGCAGGGTGCACGCTCCACCTGAATCCGGGGTGCCCATGCAGCCCTGGTGGGCTCCTCAGGCCTCTTCGAGCGAAGTATCACGCCACGTCGCGATCCCGGCGCCCTGGATTGCCAGCAATGCGCCAGCGGTTTCGACCGAGAGCGGCCGGCCCAGCAGGAAGCCCTGACCGAAGTTGCAGCCCATGTCCCGCAGGGCCGTCAGCTGCGCCTTGGTCTGCACGCCTTCGGCCACGACTTTCATCCCCAGGCTCCTGCCCATGGCGATCACGGCCTCGACGATCCCGTGTGAGTTGTTCTGTCCACCGAGTGCCAGCGTGAACGAGCGATCGATTTTCAGGCACGACACCGGGAACTGACTGAGATACGCCAGTGACGAATAGCCGGTACCGAAGTCGTCGATGGACAGCGAGAAGCCCGCCTCGCGCAACTCGTTCATCAGCGCCACGCTTCGCGGGCCTACGTCGATGATCCCGCTTTCGGTGATTTCCAGGTCCACCGCCGGCCGCCCGTCGCGCTCCAGGTCCACGCAGCGTGCGAGACGCTCGACGACATCCTTGGCCGCCAGTTGGCGTGCCGAAACATTTACCGAAATGCCCGTGGACAGCCCATAGGTCTTCTGCCACTGGCACACCTGGCGGTACCCGGTCGCCAGGACCCATTCACCGATCTCGACGATCAGCCCGTTGATCTCGCACAACGGGATGAACTCGTCGGGGCCGACCTTTCCAAACTGCGGGTTATCCCAGCGCAGCAAGGCCTCGAACCGGGAGATGAGCATGGTCTCCAGATCGAAGATGGGCTGGTACTCCAGGTAGAACTCGCCTTTTTCGAGCGCCCGGCGCAACTGCGTCTCCAGTTGCAGCTTGCGCAGGCGCGCGCTCTTGTCGTCTTCGCTGAAAACCACGCAGGTATCGCCACCGCTCTGCTTGGCGCTGTACATCGCCACATCGGCGCAATGAAGCAGAGTCTCCACGGAAGCGCCGTGTTCCGGAAACAGGCATATCCCGATGCTCATCGCCGCGAACATTTCATCGTTGCCCACCTGCAGGGGACGGGAAAAGGCAGTCAACAGCGAGTGCGCGACCCTCGTGGCCTCCTCGCTGTGCCCCAGTCCGTTGAGCACCACGATGAACTCATCGCCAGCAAAGCGCGCCACGAAATCCTGCGGCCTGAGCGCCTCGGTGAACCGCGTGGCCGCCGCCTGCAGAAAGAGGTCACCCGCGGAATGCCCCAGGGTGTCGTTGATTTCCTTGAACCGGTCGAAATCGACGAACAGCACCGCACCGATCGTTCCGTTCCGCTGGCTGAAGGCCACTGAAGAAGCCAGGTACTTCATCAGCGCGGAGCGATTGGGCAGGCCGGTCATGGGATCGCTAGACGCCCAGTACTGGTTGCTCGCAAGCTCCCGCGGGTCGGCCATGTTCTGCAGGGCGAGGGTGAAAAACTGCTCGCCATGAATATCCACTTTGCTCAGGCCGATACGTGCAGTGATCGTGTGCCCCTGCCTGTGGCGAAGATGCAGGTCCTGGATGCCGGGGCCGTCGGTGCGGGTCAGCAGGGATCGGAAAGCCGGGCGGTCGTGGTCGACAACCAAACGATGAAACATGTTGCCGTGCAGGTCCGGTTGCGGGTAGCCGGTGATCTCGGTGGCCGCGATGTTGGCCGTCTGGATCTGGCCGTCGCTCGAGATCGTGAGAATGCCGGTGAGGGTCGAGTCCAGGATCGACTGCTGCTGCGCCATCGATCGCGTCACCTCTTCCACTTCCGCTCGCATGGCGTAGAGCGCCGCCTCCAGTTCACGCATTTCCGCGATCGAACTCGAATCAGGAGCGCGTTGCGCTGCCTCGTTGCGAGCCAGCCTGCGGGCGAACTCGGCGATACCGCCCAGAGAGCGGCCGAACCGAACTCCGACCCAGCCAGCGGTTGCCACGCCCGCGAGCAGGAGGAACAAGGCACCGAGCACCACCGCTTCCCGGGTCGCCGCGATGCGCTCCATCGCGGTCGACTCGTCGAAGTCGAACACGAGCAGACCGCCACCGCCGCCGGATGTCACGGCGACGGTCCGGAAGCCGCTGGCGCCGCCCTGCCCGATTCCGCTCGCGGGGGAGGCGCTGTGGTCCAGCGGGAGCAGTTGCGCGTCGACGACCTGTCCAGTCGATTCGAGGCGGGACAACGTATCCCGCAGGTCATCGGGGTCCGCTGTTGCGTCTGCCAGGGTCTGGATGGCCTGCGCGGTCGCAAGCGAGCCTTCAACGAAGTCGCGCTCCTGCCGCTCCGATAGCAGCCCAATGGCGACCGCGCCAAGGACCGTGACCAGCACGCCCAGGCCGGCCGCGACGGTGAGGATCAGTCGACCCGCAAGCGTCGACCAGGGGCTGGTGGAAGTCGTCTTCAACGCCGCTCCGCGAAAGCGGCCCGGCGCACCGCGGGCAGCGGATGAGCCGCGGAACACGAAACGGGCCGCCACCCGATCGGGTACCGCCTGAGGGCGAGTGCATGGCGCGCGTCGCTCTTCATTCCCACTCGACCGTGATTCGGAGCGCGCACGGTAGCAAAAAGAACACGCGCGCGGCGCCGCGGCCGCGAATCTCAGGGGCCGCGCACGCGCAACGTCAGCCCCTTGAGGAAGTTGCGGAGCAATTGATCTCCGCAAGCGCGGAAGTTCTTGTGGTCCGCCTGCCGGAACAACGCCGACAGTTCGGGCTTGGTCACGGGGAAACCCGCATTTTCGAATATCTGGTGCATGTCGGCGTCCTTGAGCTCGAACGCAACGCGAAGTTTCTTGAGCACCACGTTGTTGCTCATGCGCAACTCCGGCGGTCTGGGCGGAAGATCCGGATTCCTGCCGCGGAAATGAAACACCAGTCCGTCGAGGAAGTGTGCCAGCACGGCATCGCCGCACTCGGCGTAGCCCTCCTCGCCTTCCTTTTTCAGGAAGGCCTGTACTTCCTCCCTGGACAGAGCGGAGTCCGGGTCGGACAGCTGGACGATCCCGATCACCTGGGCGTCACTCAGGTCGAGCATGTAGCGGATGCTGCGAAGTACGTCGTTGTTGATCATTGCCGCTTCCGTGGGGATGGATCTACTGGTTTGAGGTCGCCTGCACCGCGATGCCAAGCAGTTGCGCCGCATCGCATCCGCTCCTGGCAGGTGATCGCTGCGTGGCGTGCAGATTGCGCCGGATCGAAGGTGGCACTGCAGCCACGACTCCGGCGGAGTTGCAGCCAGCGACCCTGGCGTCGGTATGCGTCTTTGCCGTGGTCCGGCAAGTGTGATCTTAATGGAAGCGCCAGCCTCCGCGCCGTCCAGGCCGCAGACGGTCGGCTTTTCGCCCACGCGGGCCTGCAAACGTGCATATTGCGCTCGGGGAGCCGCGCGCATCCTGCGACGTCGGCAAGTCTGCTGGGGAGCGGAAACGCCATGGAAGCGACGAAGGTGTCACGGAAGACGGTGTGGTGGATGGCTCTGGTGCTGGCACTTCTGTCCAGCGCCACGGCCTCGGCAGGGGTATTTGCGCTCTCCAGCGACGGCACCATGCGCATGCTGGAGGAAGACGACTGCGCAACGGCCGATTGCGCCTGGATCGACATCGATCGCAACCGGAGATCGATCGCACTGGCGGCGACCGCGCGTTCGCTGTTCCAGTTGCACGACAACGGCGCGATCTGGATTTGGGAAGGCCGCCCGTGCGACCGCGCCGGCTGTGCCCACTGGACCAGGATCGACAACAACACGCGATCGGTGGCCATTGCAGCAAACGACACCGACCTCTTCCAGCAACATCGCGACGGCACCATCTGGCGCTGGACCGGCAACGGGTGCGATGGCGCGCGCTGCCCCTCCTGGGAGCGGCTGGACGCGAACCCGCGGACTGCGTCCATAACGGCGGCGGGATCAAGTCTGTTTCAGCTGCACGGCGACGGTTCGATCTGGCGCTGGACCGGCGCTGCATGCAGCGGCACACGGTGCCCGGGCTGGCAGCGCATCGACCGCAATCCCGCGACCCGCCAGATCGTGGCCGCATCACCTGGGAATCTTTACCAGCGCCACCAGGACGGCCGCGTCTGGCGATGGGATGGCCGCCCCTGCAGCGGCAACTCCTGCACTTCGTGGACGATGCTCGACAGGAACCCCGCAACCCGGGGCATCGTGGCTGCCGCAGGCAATCTGTTTCAGTTGCACGGCAACGGCGCGATCTGGCGCTGGACCGGGCGCGCCTGCACGGCGGCGGGCTGTACGGGATGGGAGCGACTCGACGCAAACCCTGCCACGCAGGCGCTCGCTGTCGGGCCGCAGCCGTATGTCGATGACCTCTCGCCCGGCCCGGCCGCGCCGCCTGCCGTCTTCCAGGCTCATCGCGACGGGAGCGTGTGGCGCTGGGCCGGGAGTCCCTGTTTGGGCAGTCGCTGTCCACATTGGCGCAAGGTGAGCGATGGCGATGCCTTCAGCCGCTACACCCCCGAGCGCTCGAGACTGCACGTGTTCCAATCCGCGCAACCCTTCGTCGGCCTTCGTCCGCTCACACCGGGCACGCTGTTCGGATTCGTCGATCTGCATGCCCACCCCGCCAGCTTCCTGGGCTTCGGGGGGAGGCCGGACGGCCGCAGCGGGATGATGTGGGGACGTCCCGCCGTCGGCGAAGGGTTCCTTGGCGAGAGTTTCTCCCACCGCTGGGGAACCTGCGCCGTCGAGGGGCACGCCCATGGCGGATTCGATCCCATCCAGAGCGCAATGCGCGAGCTGATCGTCGGCATTGCAAACGGGCGGACGCGAGCGCCGCACACACCCAACGGCACTCCGGGCTTCGAGTCGTGGCCCAGCTCATTGGTGCTTTCGCACCAGCAGATGGACGTGGAGTGGCTACGACGTGCGCACCAGGGAGGGCTGCGCGCGATCGTCGCCGCTGCGGTCGACAACGAAGTGGTGGATGCCGCTTATGGATGGGGAATGGGCAATGTCTACTCGATCCTGCGCACGGCCTTGAGCAATGGCGACGTGCGCGGCTCATTGGGTATTCCCGCACCCGGCTTCGCGTTGCAGTCGGCGCGCGCGCAGCTGGATCTGATCCGACAGATGGTCGACGAAAACGACTTCATGGAAGTAGCGCTCACCGGCGCCGGGGCGCGGGCGATCGTTGAACGCGGCCGTCTTGCCGTGGTGCTGGGCGTGGAGCTCGATACCCTGACACCGGCAGACTTGACCAGTCTCGTTGAAGTGGACGGTGTGCGCTTCGTCACCCCGGTGCACATGGTGGACAACGCGTTCGGCGGTGCGGCGGCCTACGAGATGATGTTCAGCGCGCTCAACGGTGTCATTGGCGCGCCTGCATTCGGCGGCGTTCCGCAGCCGTACTCGCTCATGGACGACGCCAACACGGATTTTTTTCTCAGACCGTTGATGGAACCCGACAACGCTGCGGTGGACAGGCTGACCAACTCGATGTTCGGTTGGCGGCCGTTCGGCAGCCCGTGTGCGGCGGATGCGACCATCGGCAGCGACCCGATGCGCCCGGGTTGCATCGGCAAGCGCAATCGCCTCGGGCTTGCAGCAGGAGGCGGTCCGATCCGCGACCTGATTTCGCGCGGTGTCATGGTCGACCTGGCGCACATGTCGCAGCAGTCGCAGACAGACTCGCTCGCGATCGCCGAAGCGATGAACTGCCCGGTGGTCAACAGCCACACCGGCATGCGTGCGGATGTGTTCGACGCCAGCGTCCCCAACGGCGGCCTGGGCAACGAGCGCGCGATGCGTGCCTCGGATGCACGAAGGCTGCTTGCCCTGGGTGGCGTGATCGGCGTCGGCACCGGCACCGGAGAACTGGACCACCCTCGCCGGCTCTACTACAACGCCGGCAACCCGCTGATCCAGTTCTCCGGCAGCCGCCGGGAATGGGTGCTGGACCTGCGCCAGCCGGAAACCCAGCAATCATTCGTGAACGCGCCATTCCGGGAATACCGGCTGACGACCCGCCTTGGACATGACGGTCTTGATCCCGGTAATCAGTTGCAGGCGCGCCTGCTCGGCCCCAGGTTCGAGAGCCGCGGCGGCTGGACCGACACCTGCGTGCTCAACCCGGGGCGCACCGGGCATGCGCCCGGAACCGTGCTTACGAGCACGTGCACACTCTCCGATACCGGCGCACGTCGATTGCTCGACGTCGATGGACTGCGGCTGGATCACGATGGCGCCTGCTCGCAGGACCTTTGCACCGGCGACAACGTCGATATCGACGAGGTCCGCCTGGAAGCGCTTGCACTGGACGGCCGCGGATGGATCACCCTGGTGCAGCGAACCGGTGGGCACGAGGGCGAAGTCACCCGACTCAAGGGCGTCGGCTCGACGGAACTGTGTCGCAGTGCCGCCGGTTCCGTGGTCAGCCGTGACTTCGGCTCGCACTTCTGGGAAACCCGCCTGCTGCCGGCCGCGGGCCGGCTGGCGAACATGAGCGGCTTTCAACTGCAGACCTTTACCAACGAGGACGACCTTGGTGCCAGTGCGCCTGGCGCCGTCACGGTCGGTCTGTCTGGTCACCGCAGCGAGCTTCGCCGGGAATTTGCCAGTGGCGGCATTCCCGAAGGTACCTGCGTGGTCGCCCCGATCGCGTTTCCCTCAGGGCGCGAGCAGCCCGGGACGGTAACCGCGCTGCGGCTGTCGACGGGACAACAGCCGACCAATTCAATGCTCCAGATATTGAACGCCTGGCGCGGAGGCGATGTGCCCGCAGGAGTGCCCGCGGAACTGAGTGATCAGGAACTGGATGCCATCGTCGGTGCCGCCGTACCGGCAGCCATCGGACTGGCAGTGGCAGGCGGTACCTCAGCGCTCGGACTGGCGATCGCCGATCCGGTAACCACGCTGACGACGGGGCTTGGGATCTGGGCCATCGCCGAACTGGCCAACGGCGCGCACGACAACTGGTCCAGCCAGGTGTCGGTGAGGGCCGATACGCCCGCTGGTGCCGTGCCCTTTCTGGTGAACTACAACCCGGTACAACGTCTCAAGCGCGACCAGCCGGACTCGGTGCTGTTCCGCGGCCTGCCGGAGAGGATCGATCCCAATCGAATGTACGCGGGCGTCGTCGTCAACTACTCGACGGTCAACAACGTAGAAGGCAATGAACTGGAAATGTCGATCTCGTTTGGCGACGAGCGCCTCAGTTGGCCGGTGGCGGAGCATGGGGGCATTTCGGGAGGCAGTGAAATGCGCACCTTCCTGCCATTCGACCGCCGCCGGCCGGGACGGTCCATCACCCGATTCGCCCTGCACTCGACCACGGGCGCCGATGTCCGGATCCGCTCGCTCGATATCGGCCTGGTGACAGACCCGGTCGAGTCCTGGACGCAGGCGGTCAACCAGTTCAGCACGCTGGGCGACTTCCCCACGCAGATCGCGATGGGCACCGACCTCAGCGGCTTCGAACCTCTCATTCCGTTCACCGCCATCGCGATGGGCAACCTCCCGCCGCTGTTGCCGGACGCCGGAGGTGGTTCGACCAGACCAGTGCCGTCGCCCATTCCGGGCATCGCGACCCCACCGCGTCGACCAGAGCCGGTGCGCTACGTTTTCGACATCGAAACCGCCGCAGGCCGCCCCGATCCGGCGCGTCCATTACTCGATCTGCCGACGACACTCACGATGGACAGCATCGAGGGACGGCGAATGCTGAGCATCCATCAGACCGGTGTCAGTACCGTAGGGCAATTGCCGGACCTGGCCTTCGCTGCTTCCCAGGTCGACCCGGAGCTGGGCAGGAACCTGTTCTCCAGCGTCGACGGGTTCGTACGGGCGTGGGAGAAGCTGGATTCCATCACGGGTACAGGCGCCGACGCACGTTGCCGATAAGGCCTGCCATACGAACCTCGGGTGGAGAGCGCCGGTATCGGCGGTGCTCTCACACTCCCGGCCTGCACGTGCGTCCTGCTCCTGCAACACCTCGATATACGTCGGCAGCACGCAACGCTTTCGGCCGATCGGGTAGGTTGTCGTGCCCCCTATCGAGACCTGCGCCGTGACCGACTGGTTCCAGAATCTGAAAAGCATCGTCAACCGCCACGAGCCGTCCGCCGATTCGCACTCGCTGCCGCGCGCCGCGGCCGCGTTGCTGCTGGAGATGGCCGTGACCGACGAAGGTGCCGGCGACGTCGAGTTGGACGTGATCCACGATGCAATGCGTGCTGCATTCGGCATGGATGCAGCCGAACTGCAGGCCTTGATGGACGAGGCCCACGAAGCCCGCAAGGACGCCGTGTCGCTCTACGACTTCACGCGCCAGCTGAGGGTCGGCCTGGATGCCGATGTTCGCGCGGAACTGGTGGAATGGCTATGGCGCATTGCCTTCGCCGACGAGCGCCTCGACAAGCACGAAGAACTGCTGGTCCGGCGCGTTGCCGACCTGCTTGGGGTCTCGCACGGCGAATTCATGCGGCGCAAGCACCTCGCACAGGGCGCAGGCTAATGACGACCCGCCCTTCCCGGCCACGGGGCTAGTCCAAGAAGATCCGCGCTGAATGGAACGGCAACGGGGGATGGCTGCCCGGCACTACCGTGCTTGCATCGTATTCAGAAGTGCACCGGCGTCCACGGTTTTGTCAGCTGAATTGCCCGATGCTGGAAGGGTGCAAGGCCGATGAGGCCACGGATCGATCCGCCGAACGGGTTCCAGGGAAGGAGCGTTACATGTTGAAACGCCTGCGCAGTGACTTTCAGCTGAGCATACTGACGCTGTTCTCGGGGGGCGCGTGCGTCGGCGTGCTGCCCATTGCACTGTACCGGTTGATGCAGGAACAGTGGCTGCTCGGCTCCATCGAACTTGCAATCGTCGTGTTCATGACGGCTGCGACGATATACGCATGGCGCAGCGGCGACACTCACGGCCCCGGGCTGGTCTTCGTCATCATTACCACGCTGGGCACCCTCGTTGCGGCCAAACTGCTCGGTCAAAACGCTCTCTACTGGATGTACGCCACGCTGCTGTCCAGTTTCCTGCTCATCGACCGCCGATTGGCAATGGTGTTCTGCATCGCTTCGATGCTCGTCATGGCGCTGGTGATCAAACCACTCAATGCGCCGGCGCAGATCGCGTCGTTCTTCATTTCCCTGGGCGTCGTCAGCCTGTACTCCTACATGTTTGCAGTCCGGACGGAGGCGCAACGGCTCCAACTGGAAGCACTGGCGACATGCGACCAGCTGACCGGCGTAGCCAATCGCAGGGCCATGGAGGCGACGCTCGTGGACACCGTGGCGGTATTCCGTCGCAATGGCATCGCGGTGGGAATCGCCATGATCGACCTGGACCACTTCAAGCAGATCAACGATCAGCACGGTCATGAGGCAGGTGATGTCGCTCTGGTGGAGTTTTCCAGAATAGTTGCGAAGTCGATGCGTAAGTCCGACCGCCTGTTCCGCTTCGGCGGAGAGGAGTTCGTGCTGCTGTTCCAGCCGGGCTGCGACCCTGCTGGCCTGCGGCAGGCCTGCGAGCACCTTCGCGCCGCCGTTGCCCAGAACCTGGCGGGTCCCAGTGGGCCAATCACGTGTTCCATCGGCGCCGCCATACTCAAGGACGGTGAAAGCTGGCCGGAATGGCTGGGCAGGGCGGACGCGGCGATGTACCGCGCGAAGCGCAGCGGACGCAACCAGGTGATGATCGGAGACCTGATCGTTGCTCCGCTGACCGATTCCCGGGTTCATGCATGCGACTCACTTCCCTACCCGGGTCGCGTTTGACTGCTCGGGCACGGACTTGCAACAGGCGCACCCTGGCCTGTGCGGTTGGTGAGGACGGGCTGCCTACCAGGGCGTAGTCAGCCGCCGGGTTCTGGAGGCGCCAGTGTCGGAGATGGAGACCGGGCCACGCCCCCGGCACCAGGTTCGGCCGGTGCAACCTCGCCCGGCTCCACCAGCAGGAATGCGGGCTGGGCGGAAAGCATCCCTCTGGTGTCGGCGTCGAGTCCGGGGGCGACCTGCGGAGCCATCGCACCCGGATACACGCGACCGGATAGCTCGACCCGCTGTCCCGGCGTCATTTCCGGAGCGACCCCGGCATTGTCCGAGGAGGACCGGGGTTGATCGCGCCGCGGTGAAACGTCGGCCTTTTGCACGACCACCACAAAAATCCGTTGCCCCGCCTCTTCGATCCAGAAACCCCTGTTTGCAGGGATCCGCGCACTGGCCTCTGCGACCGTGGCCACTCCGGCGACCGGGCGCCCATGGAAGGCCTTCGGTGTCGCGATGATCGCCGACACTGGAATCGCTTCGCCCCTGCGGGTATCAACAGCAGGCACGAGATCGCCGGCCTCGAGTGGGTCCACCGGAACCACGGGTTCGGGCGCGACGACCGGGATACCGACAGCCCTGCCGGACAGGGGCTCTCCCTCGTCCCGCAGCAGCCTGGCCACGCCCCAGACCAGCAGTACCACGACAATGAAGCCGATGATCCACTGCCATGTGCGACCTCGGCTGCGGGCTGAGTTCAACATTCGTTATTCGGCTCCGTCGTCTGGTTTGGCAAAGGCTATCGCCCAGGATGTACGAGACGGTGAAACTGATGCGACTGCGGAGAGATACCTCGGACGCCCTGCATGCCCGCAGCAGCGAAGCGCGCGGTTGCTCGATGATCCAGCCATGGCTCCCAATGTCTGAGACCACGACTTTCTCGCGTGGGCGATCACTTCCTGAACCGCCAAGGACGGATTGCAACGGGATAGTGTGGTCCCGGCATCCGCAGGCGATCAGTGTCGGCGCCTCCTGGCGCCCACCTCGCCCGGAGGAACGACTACCTGTTTCCAGCGTCCGCGGGGCCGCCGGGGAAAGCATCCACCGGGAGTTCGAAGGCGATGACCAGCACGCATGCCGAACTGCTGGTGCACGTGGCCTCGTGCGGATGCTTCGCCGGACCGTAGGCGTAGGTGCCGGGCTGAAGGCTGACAGCATCCTGACCGTCATACTTCACCTGCAACCGCCCGGATACGAGCACCATGCGCTCGGGCGACGAGTGCCAGTGGCGTGGAACGCTCGCGCCCGCCGGAATCTTGAAGAAGACGTCAGCGTTTGCCTTCGCGGGATCTCCGTGCAGAACGGCGATCGCGCATCCTTCCGGCATGAATTCAGGGCACGCACCCCATCGCAGGGAGGCGTCATCGTGGCTGCTCGACAGGGCACCACTCTTCGGCGGCGACGCCATGCTGTATTGGGCCAGCGTCAGCGAAACGGATGCCATCAGGAACAGCAACGGTCGCCTGTTCATTCGGAGGCTCCCACGTACCGGTCAGGGTCAAGACTACTTCCAGCCCTGTTGTCTCTTTGTGCATTCGCGCTGTGGCCGGTCGCCCGGCCGCACCGCTGCAACGCAAAGTCGAAATCCGGGCTCCACACTTTTCCGCAGCACGTTCATGCGTTTCGAAAAATTCGCGCGGTATTCCTCTTCTCGTCTAAACCTTTCCCCGCGGTCGCGCGTCTGAGTGGAACAGCGGCCGGACCGGAAACGAGCCGTCACCCGAAAATCGCCAAAGCCTCTCTTTCTGAAAACAAGGGTTCCACGATGACGCCGACGGTTCTCCGCCTCGCACTCTCCATGGCATTGCTTTCGCTCCCCGCCATCGCAGCCGGACAAGCCTCGGCTCCCGGAGAACCGGTGACCGGCACGAAGACCTACGCGCCGGAGGATTTCGCGCGCTACGCACCGCGCAACGCCCTGGACATGCTCGAACAGGTGCCCGGGTTCCGCATACGCGAAGCGCTGCAGGAACGCGGCCTGGGCCAGGCGACCGGCAACGTGCTCATCAACGGACAAAGGCTGTCGGGCAAGAGCGACGACGTGATATCGCAACTCAGCCGCATTCCCGCCGGCAACGTCACCCGCATCGAAATCCGCGACGGCGCGACGCTCGACATTCCTGGGCTCTCCGGCCAGGTGGCCAACGTCATCGCCAAAGCCGGCGGCATCAGTGGCCGATGGGAATGGCGGCCCGAGTTTCGCCGCGACTTCACCGACCCGCTGCTTACCTCGGGCGAGATTTCAATGAGTGCGGGCCGTGGGGCTTTCGACTACAGCCTTGGACTCAGCAACGGCGCCAGCCATAGCGGTGCCGGTGGCGAGACGGTGGTCCTCAACGCCGATGGCAGCTTTCGGGAGCGCCGCGACGATGTATGGACGGCCGAGTACAACGCACCCAGGCTGAGCGCCAGCCTTGGCTATGAAGGGCCTTCAGCGATCGCCAATCTCAATGTTGCGTACGGACTTGTCGACTACGTGTTCGAGGAGGAAGGCTTCCGTAGCGGACCCGGCCTGCCAGATCGCGTTCGTGCCGTGGATTTCGAGGAGTCGGGCTACAACTATGAAGTGGCCGGAGATTACGAATTCGCGCTGGGTTCCGGACGACTCAAGCTGATCGGCCTGGAGAGCTTCGAACACGAGCCGATCTTCGAGCAGGTCGTCACCCGGCCCCTCGATGGTTCCGCACCCGCGACCGGCAGCCGCTTCGAGCAGGACAGCGAAGAGCGCGAGCGCATTGCGCGTACCGAATACCGATGGAAACACGGCGCCACCGATTGGCAGGTCTCGGCCGAAGCGGCGTTCAACAGCCTCGACAATGTCTCGCACCTGTTCGTGCTCGATGAGTCGGGCAACTACCAGCCGATCCCCCTGCCCGGCAGCACCGCCACGGTGGAAGAAGATCGTTACGAGGTCATGGGGACGTATGGCCGCCCTGTCACGCCACGCACTACCGTGCAGGTGGCGCTCGGCGGTGAGTACTCCAGGCTGGGACAGGTCGGCGGACTGCAGCGCTCGTTCGTGCGGCCGAAGGGGCTGTTCTCGCTGGCGTGGAAACCATCGGCGGCACTCGATCTCACGATGAAGCTCCAGCGCCGGGTCGGACAGCTCGACTTCGGTGATTTCCTCGCCACGGTAAACCTGCGCGACGACCGCGAAAACGCCGCCAATCCCGATCTCGTGCCGCAGCAGAGCTGGGAACTGGACCTGGAAGCCATTCGCCATCTGGGCAACTACGGGAACACCACGCTGCGCCTCTATGGCCGCCGAATCGACGACATCGTCGACACCGTCCCGATCGGCCAGACCGGTGAAAGTCCGGGGAACCTCGACCAGGCAACGGTCTACGGTTTCGAGTGGAAGGGGACATTCATGCTGGACCCGATCGGCTGGAAGGGCGTGAAGATCGACACGCGGGTGCAGATGCAGGAAAGCGAAGTGCGCGACCCACTTACCGGCGAGAAGCGCCCCATCAGCAACAGCCTGCAGGAGTTCTTCGAACTGGGCCTGCGGCACGATATTCCCGGGACCTCGCTCGCGTACGGCGGCAATCTGGAATATGTCTTCAGCGCCCGCGACTACCGCCTGACCGAAGTGGGTCGGCGCTGGGAGGGCCCGATCTGGGGAAGCCTCTTCGTCGAACACAAGGACGTCAAGGGACTTACGCTGCGTTTCACCGCGGCCAACCTGCTCGGTGCCACCAGCATGTGGGACCGCACCGTGTTCGAGGATCGCCGCACCGGTCCCGTGGCTTACTTCGAGCGGCGCGACCGCACGATCGGGCCGATCTTCGCGTTCTCGGTGTCCGGCAAGTTCTGACGCGGTTGGTCCCAACCCGAAGAGAAATGACCTTGTCTGGAAGCGCGCTCGCAAAAAATGCATGCATTTCCGAAGCTCGCCCGTGCACTGGCGGCCCTCCGGGTACCAGCATCTTTCTAGTAGCCAAGCTCGCGGTCGACCATGCCGCTGATGGGCACGCCCGCTTCCAGTCGCCGTATCTTTTCCGCAATCTGGCTGCAGGCCAGCCGCGCATCCGTAAGCGCAGCGACGTGCGGGGTGACCTGCACCCGGGGGTGTCGCCAGAAGACGTGCGTCGATGGCAGCGGTTCTTCCCGGAAAACGTCCAGATACGCCGCTTCCACGGCGCCTGAGTCAAGCGATTGCAGCAGTGCGCCCTCATCGACCAGCTCACCGCGCGACAGGTTGACCAGGACTGCACCCGCAGGCATCCGAGCGAGGCGGGTCCGGTCGAGAAGACCCGTGGTGGTAACCGTCACCGGCAGAAACAGCATCAACACGCGGCTTCGTTCCAGAACCGCGTCGAGGCCCTCGTCACCGCCGTGGCAGCTCACGCCGGGAATGGACCTCGCGCTGCGACTCCAGCCGGCGACCTTGAATCCGAAGTCCGCCAGCGCCTGCGCCACGGCGCCGCCGAGCACGCCCAGGCCAAGCACCCCGATGGTGAAGTCGCCACGCGATCGTGCAGGCCGCGGTGCCCATCGGGCGTCGGACTGGTCCCGCCGGTACTCGGGAAAACTGCAGAATTCACGCAGCGCGACAGACATCGCGTATTCGATCATCTGCTCAGCCATGCCCCCGTCCTCCATCCGCACCAATGGCACGCCGCGCGGCAGCGAGGGCATGGCCAGCAGACCATTGACCCCGGCACCCAGCGAGAACAGCGCCTTGAGCGAGCATTGGCTGGAAAACAGCTCGGCCGGCGGCTGCCAAACGACAGCGTAGTCGCACGGTGGCGCATCCGGCCAGGCATGAATGCGAGCCTCCGGCAGGCACTCGCTCATCGCAGCGCACCACTCGTCCTGCTGTTTGGCGGTGCAGATCAGTACGTCCATGGGCTTACCCGAAAACATGGAAAAACATGATGGCATCCGCACCACGACGGCCGACGGTCCTGAGGCTGAATCCCGGGTCGAACGGCGGTGCGCCCAGGGCGACCGGGACAGGAGCAGCGATAACCATCAAAAAAAGGCGGCAGCCCGCCGGGCCGGGTCCATCAGCCGAAACGCTCCGGTGGGAACACACAAGCGCACCATTGCTGAAACCGCACGACTACAAGAAAGGTGCCGAGCGCGACCTTCCAATGGTCGCGTCCAGGGCCGCGAACGCACGCGGAAGCAGGGCCGCGAACGCACGCGGAAGCAGGGCCGCGAAACGATCACCACGACTCTTGAACTGCCCGCCTCCTGCAGTAAGCGATCGCGCGCTATTGCTCCCTTCGCTGCCGCCTACTTGGCCAACTCGTACAGGTACTCCACGTAGGACATCGCGGCGCCGTCGAAACCTTCCACTCCCGGCGCGGTGGATTCAATCAGGAAGTACTCGTCGGGTGCGTGTGCGCCACCGCCGTGGCCAAGCCCGAAGTGCCCTGCGGCCAGGCTGATCGGAGGGTCGGTGAAAACAGCGCCCGGATAGGAGCCTGCCAGTCGCGGCCACAGCAGCGGATCGAGGCCACGGCGCTCCAGCACGGCGATCTGGGCCTGCACCAGTGGCGCATCGGACCGGGTGCTGGTCGAGTCGTAGCCTCCACTGACGTTCACTTCGATGTCGCCGAACCCGCGTTTGTCCAGATGCGAGCGCAGGGCCGCCACGGCCTCGTCCTTGCCCATTCCGGGCACGAGGCGCAGGTCGAGCTTCGCCACTGCGCGGTGCGGCAGCACAGTCTTGCCACCGGGGCCCGTGTAGCCCCCAACGAGGCCCTGGATGTTGACGGTCGGCTGGGACACCAGGCGCTCGTTGGCCTGCTGCCATGGCAGGTCGTCGATCCAGCGCGGAACGCCCAGCTGCTTCATGGCGCTGTCCTCGCTGCGTCGCTCCATGGCCTTGGCGATCATCGCGCGATGCTCGTCGCTGAGCGGCGGCGGCGTCGGATAGCCCTCGATCGTGATCGTATTCCCGTCATCGGACACCAGCGTGTCCAGGGCCTTGACCAGACGCCAGGCAGGGCTGTCGACCATTGCCTTGTATGAGGAGTGCACGTCCTTCGCGGGGCCGCGGCCCCACTTTTCGCCGCTCGCCACGAGTTCGAGTTCGACCACGCCCTTGGCACCAAGGTTGATGGCCACCTGGCCGTCGGAGTCCTGCATCGCGAACGGCATGAACACACCCACCGCGCCACGCAGCGCTTCGCGCACCTCAGGCCGGTGAACCAGTTGCTTTATGTTCGGGGAGCCGATCTCCTCCTCGCCCTCCGCCAGCAGCACCAGGTTCACCGGCACCTCCTGGTTGGCGTCGCGGATCGCGTGGAGTGCGGCAAGCATCGCCATCTGCGGGCCTTTCTGGTTGACCGCGCCGCGACCCATCATGATCGTGCCCAGGCCGGGCCTCTCGATCAGCTGCGCCTCCAGCGGCGGAGAAGTCCATTCGCCCGGATCGAACTGCTTGACGTCGTACATGAAGTAGAGGCCGACCGTTTTCTCGGCACCCGCATCGAGCGTGGCGAAAACCCCGGGCTTGCCGTCGGTCTGGAGTATCTCCACCTTCTGGAAGCCCGCGTCGCGCGCCAGCTGTGCCATGTACTCAGCGCCTTCGCGCGAGTTGAGATCCTCCGCGGCGATCGACGGCAGCGCGATCCACTCCTGAAGGCCTGCAATCGATGCATCGTGGCGCTCGATGACCTCGGCCCTGATCGCCTTGAGATCAGGCCCGGCGGCGATCGATAGCACCGGGGCGAACAGCATCGATGCAGCGACCATCAACATCGCGGTGCGGCATCGGCGGAATGTAGTCGGGTCAGGGATTGTCACGCGCATGTCTCCAGCGATCGTGGAATTGGCTTGCAGGATCGTACGTCATCGGCGCCTCGGATTCCGTCGCGCTTTCCGGAGTACCTGCCCAATGGCGGAGCCGGGTCTGCGCCGTTGCTGCCATGCTTCCCGTCGCCCACCCCGTGCGATGCTCCCGACGACCCTGCGGTCCGCAAGACCCAGCGGCTCGCGTCGTGCCGACCCGACAGACAATCCGCTCGGCGCACGCTGCTTCAGAACACCGACAGCCCTGTCATGCGGGTGAAGCGATGCAGCGCGTATCGGCCCAACGCGGAGTTGCCTTTCTCATCCAGGCCGGGCGACCACACACAAACGCCCATGACGTGCGGCACCACGGCCACGATGCCGCCGCCTACGCCACTCTTGGCCGGCAGACCGACGTAGAACGCGAAGTCGCCTGCGGCGTCGTAGGTTCCGGCGGTCATCATCAGCGAGTTGATCCGGGTCGCGCCCTCGGCCGTGGTGACGTGGACGCCGGACGAGCCACAGTGCCCTCCGTCGGCCAGGTACTGCACGCTGCGCGCGAGGTCCACGCAGTCCATGCTCAGCGAACACTGCCGGTAATAGAACTCGAGCACCGCATCGACATCGTTGTCGAGGTTGCCGTAGCTGCGGATGAAGTTGGCCATGGCGACGTTGCGATAGCCGGTGTCGCGCTCGCAATTGGCCACCTCTTCGTCGATCGCGATATCGGGATCGCCGGATCGGGCACGCATGAAATCCAGCAGCGAGCGTTCGGGATCGTCGTAGTTGGACAGGATCACGTCCGCCGATACCAGCGCACCGGCATTCATGAACGGATTTCGCGGGATGCCCTTTTCGTACTCGAGCTGGATCAATGAATTGAACGGATCGCCGGAAGGCTCGCGATCGACGCGGGTCCACAAGTCGTCGCCGATCGCGTCCATCGCCATGGTCAGCGTGTACACCTTGGAAACGCTCTGGATCGAGAACCGCTCGCGCGCATCGCCCACCTCGTGGACCTCGTTGTCCAGCGTAACCAGGGCCATGCCAAACCGGTCCAGCGGCACCTTGGCGAGCGAAGGGATGTAGTCGGCCACCCGACCCTCGCCGAAGCGTTGTCGGACTTCCTCGTCGATGGTGCTCAGGATGTCGGCGAAATCATGGCGACCGAGGTCGTAGGGGTTCTGCAACGGCTTCTGCATGCAGCTGTCCGTATCGGAAAACGCCTGCCACTGTACGTTGCCCGCGTGCCGGATCGTGCACATGCGGTCTGATGCAGGTAGGCGGGACTACACCGTCCGACGTGAAGCCGTTGACTCAAAGGCGCAGGCACGGGCATCGCGAAGATCCTGAAAGGGTCAGCTTCGCGGACGATGATTGGCGCGCCTGAGCGGATCCTGTGACCGATTGCCTCGAATCGCGCATGTAGCTGTGCCTATTCTCAAGACAGGGCCGTTCGGCCACGTTGGGGAGAATGCACTTGTGAGCGACGAATCACTGCGGTTGGGGACGCCCCTGCAACTCTGGTACGACCTGGTGCGCGATGGCGAGGATCGCGTACGCACACGATTGCCGGAGATGATCGAAAGCTATCTGGCCTTCGTGTTGCAGCGACATCAAAACTACGCAGCCATCGGCAAGCACGTGATGGCGATGGACTGGCTCGGGGGACAGGAACTGGCCGGCCGCGAGAGGGCCGATGCGATGCGCGACGTAGGCGATCGTTGCCTGCTGATCGCGGGCATGTTCCCGCGGCTCGCCGAGTATCGCAATCTGCAGCGGGACTACTACGCCGCGCTGGGGCGCAGCGCCTACGCTGAAGTCGCGGTAGTCACGCGGGCCGGCTATGCCGAATTGTTCGCCCGGCTCGCCGAAGCTTTCGATGCGATGCTGCGCGTGCTCGGCGGACTGCGGCCGCAGCTGTGCACGGCACCGGCACTTGCCATGTCGACCAACTGGGCAGCCGTCGCTGAGGCCACTGGAGGCCGCCGCCACTGATGGCATGGTGGTCAGCCCGCACCGACCGGTTGCTGCCGATGTTCAGCGACCGCCGCTCGCCCGCGTGGCTTCCCGCAGCAGCGAGACCTGCAACTCGACGCGCTTGAGTTCGCGCAGCATGCGGTTGGCCTCCATGTGGTTGCCCATGAAGCCCTTGGCCAGCGTCGTGAACTGGAACAGGAACAGCGCGCCGACACCCCACTTCATTGCCGACAGCGTGTCCGCGGTCGCGATCATCTGCCACAGCGCGTAGGCAGCGCCGAGGAAGGCCACGAAACCGAGCAGGTACACCAGCCACATCACCCACGCCAGCGGGCCGCGAAACAGTCCGGATGCCTGGCGCAGGTAGCCGGGCTCCGCGTGCCTGGACAACAGCGCCAGGTCCTCCTGCGACAACGCACGGCCGATCAGTTCATCGACATTCTTCATGATGTTCTCCTTGCAGTAGCGCGCGGACCTTGCGTCGCGCGTGCATGAGCCGGGTCTTGACCGTTCCCGGTGGCACGTCCAGGGCAATGGCGATCTCCGCCACGCCAAGGTCCTCGATGTAGAACAGCGACAGCGTCGCCCGCTGGGGCGGCGGCAGCGTGGAAATCGCCCGCATCACGATGCCGAGCTCGGCGGCGAATGCTCCCGATTCGCGATCGGGTGCACGAAAGCTTCCGTCGTGGTCGATGGCTGCTTCGGCTGCTTCCTCGGGCACCCACCGCTCGCGGTCAGAACGCTGGAACCTGCGTTGGCAGCGCCGGGTCACGATGCGATAGGCCCACGCCGGGAATGCGGCGACGTCGTCGAGCCGCGCCAGTCCGCGCAGTATTTCAATCCAGGCTTCCTGCACCATGTCCCCGGCGGCGTCCGCGTCGCCGAGCAGCCGCCATGCATGCCGGATCAGTCTCGGCTGCCATCGCGCAACCAGCCGCCCGAGCGCCTCCCGATCCCCCGCCACTGCCGACGTGGCGAGGTACTCATCGAAGATCCGTTCGCTGTCGCGATTCACTGGCTGGGGTGCCTGATCGTGTTCCGTTGCCTATCAGGTGCGCGGAAGTGGCGGAACGGTTCAATCCCCGACGCGATTGCGTCGGGGATCGCTACGCCGGTAGGCCAATCCCTCCGCAGACGCGTGACCATCGAGCGATCTCCACCGGCAAAGCACGACGGCCGCCGACTCGGCCGTCGGCTGAAGCACCCCGCGGCAATCCCTCGATTACCGCCACGCCACTGCTTTCGTGTCGCAGTCCGGCGCCTGGCCCACCTCTGCTGCATGTGAGAGCGCGAAATCGATCGCCGCCCGTGCAGCGACCGCCTGTGCCGTGTTGCACTGCCCGGGAGTGGCGCGGGGGCTGTCGGGGTAGACCTCGGTGGTGGTCCTGTAGGGAGCGTCGGTGACGCTTGCGCACAGCCCCAGTTCGTCGACCGGGTAGTTGATGACGCCCCGGGCGGCCACGGGCGTGCCGATGATCTCGCCGTTGCCGTCAGCAGGTGCAATGTGGGTCACGCTGGCAACGGCAACCAGCACCGCCTGCTGGAATTCCGGCTGCGGATTGCCGCTGTCGCCGCACAGGTAGAAACCATCGGGAACTTCGCCCGGTACGTACGCCACCCCGTCGCGGGCCGCCAGCGCCGGGCGGAACTCGGATTCGTCCGTGTCGGTGGTTTCGTGCAGGTCGATATGCACCAGCACGCGACCGCGCAGCGGCGCGACCAGGCTCATGAGCGCCCTGGCTTCCTGTGCCGGACTGTCTTCGCGGAAGGACCGGTTCGGATCGACCGCGTCCGGGTTCCAGCGGCAGATCCTTTCATAGCCCCAGGGGCTCACGCATGGCACGACCAGCAGGTTCACGCGGCCTTCGTAGTCGGCCCCGTGCTGCTCGACAAACTGCAAGGCGCCGTGCACACCGCTGGTCTCGTAGCCGTGCACGCCGCCGGTCACGAGCGCACATGGCAGATCATCGCGCCAGTCGATGCTCCTGATCGCGAACAGCGGGTAGTTGTCTGGCGCGTATTCCAGCGTGCCGTACTGCACCACATCGAAACGCGGACGCAGGCGATCGATGGCAGGCAGAACCTCATCAACGTAACCGCGCTGCGAAGTCTGTCGCGATCGCCACGCGGCGATCTCCGCAGGCTCCCATGGAACTCCAGCCTGGCCGATCGGGTAAGTGGAATGGCTCGTCGTCATGCTTGGTCCGCACCGCTACAGGCGCCTGATGATGCGGCCCGGCAGCAAGGAAGCCAACCTTTTCCACGCCCGGCACTGCCAAAGCGCCGCGTCGGGCCTGCCGGTGGCGCTAGTTCGCTGGTACCTCCGGCACCCGCGTCGCCTGCCACGTGACTGCCTGCCAACGCGCGTCGCGGAGCACGAACATGCCGCTGTTGCGATAGCTGCTGCGGCTGCCATCGCCGTTCCGAGCGATCAGCTGGAACGTCAGCGCGGCGCTGTCGCCGTATTGCCGGACCACGATGTCTTCGGCGCTGTAGCCCGGATCCGGAGCAGCAGGCGTGGACGCCGGGGGAACCGTCTCCTGGAAGCTCTTCATGATCTCCCGCTTGCTGCGGACTTCGCCGCCGGCACTCGTATAGACGAGATCGTCCGCCCAGAACCGGTCGTGCGTGGCTGCCTCTCCGACGTTCGCAAGAAAGTCCTGCAACAGGACCTCGATCGCCGCTGGCGCCTCGTCCTCCTGTTCCGGCTCATCATCGCCTGCCTTCGCCAGGGGTGAGGACAACAGCACGACGAGCAGCATGGCGCACACGGCGAACGGCTGAAAAAACACGCGGGAGCTTTGCATGGATGGCTTCCAGGTCTGGGTTCGGGAAAGATCGACAACGCGGAGCAGATTGCAGCCGCGGTGGCGAGGAAGGGAGTCCTCCCGCTTCGGGCAACTGCTGCAAGCCTATCTTCAGACCTGCCCTGCCGCACCGCGCCGTCACGCCATGCAGGCGCGCAGAAGCAGGTTCAGCACGATGGTCAGTGCCACCGAAGCGACGATGCTGATCAGGCAGCCGGAGCGGGAAAACCTCACAGGCACGATCGGCCATCGATGCGGAGTGATGGCAGCTTGCCGCGGCGGATGTAATCGCACCGTAGGCATGGACCAGCCCGGCACGCGGCCCGGGGCCGTGCGCGCCGAGCGGGCCAAAAAAAGGCCCCGCATGCGGGGCCTTTTCTACTGCGGGCACCGGAGCTGCCGGCGCCCGGAAATCAGCCTGCTTCGGCCATTGAAGCGCGGTGCGCATCCACTTCCTCGGACGACAGCCTGCCATCACCATCGGTGTCGGCCACGTCGAAATGCAGGTACAGCATCTCGGTGTCGTTCAGCTCTTCCCTGGTGACGCCGCCATCGGCATCCACGTCCATGGTGGTGAAGTCCATTCCGCTGTCCAGCGGCGTGGCCTCCGGCGTGGTTGTCACGGGGGCAGGCTCGACGATGGCCGGTTCAGCGGTGACGGCGGGATCGACAACCACAGCATCGTCAGCCTCGCGGTCGCAGGCGGTTGCGAACAGCGCAAGTGACAACGCCAGGGCGAGCGGCAGGATCGTTGTAGATTTCATTGAATTCTCCATGAAGGACCCGATTGGGGTAGCTGAACGGTGCAATCGGCCCGGTGATGTTCGCGTGATGCGAGCGGCCTCTGCGAACGTGCCCGGTAACCCGCCCTGCATCGCGTGGAGCGGCTCATCCAGCCCGCCACTGCACCGGTTGTTCGGCACTGTCGCCGCTTCACCTGGACATGCAGCGCCGGTAGCGGTCGTTCACGCGCGTGGCGAACCAGGCCGTGGTCAACTTCCGGGTGATCTTCGGGCTTTCCAGGGCGATGCCGGGAATCATCGCGCGCGGCAGGGGCTTGCGTACACGCGCCTCGGCCAGCGCGAACACCCGTTCGAACAGATCGGTCTCGTTGAAGTCGAGGCGGTGGCCCCGTTCCAGTGCGCTACGGATTCCCCGATCGTCCGTGCCCAGTTCGCCCGCCAGCGCCCGGACGGCTTGCTCTGTTTCGCCGGGCCGATCCAGCGGTGCGCCCGGAGCCAGGAGGTCGCCATCCAGTGCCAGAGAGCGCCCGCTCGCCACGGCGACGGCATTCTGGAACGCGGCATTGCGGCTTGCGTACCAGCCGGCATTGAAGTCGGCGAAGCGATGCACCTTGCGCGTGTAGGGCGTTTCGTAGCCCAGCAGATGGTCGATGCCGAAGTAGAGCCCCCCGCGGCGACTGAAAACCTCCTGGCGAACGCCGCCCTGGATCGGGTACGGATAGCCACGCGTGCGGGACTCGGCGAAAGGAATCGACACCTGCATCGGCCCTCCGGTCTCCACCGGGTTGTAGCCTTCGAACAGCCGCCGGCCCAGAGGTACGCGTCCAGTCATATCCTCGAACAGCTCGCTCAGTTCGCGCTCGGTTCGCACCACCCCCAACCGCTCCTCGAAGCTGCGGCCGTCGGAGGAACGAAGCCTGAGCGCAGCGGAGACTGCCAATCCCGGCACGCGCGCGGCGGCTGCGCGCCGGCTGATCTCGCCCCGCGCGATCGCGGGAAGGTTGGGCACCGTCGGATCAGCTTCATAGCCCGACTCCTGCTCGATCACCGCCAGCACCGCGCAGATGTTCTCGGCGATGGGTTCGATTTCCTGCGCCGCAAACGCGCTCTGGATGTCCGCGGCCCAGCCCGTGCGGTCCTCCACGTGACCGGGTATGCGGCGGGCGATCTCCGCGCGCACCGCATCGGTGCCCGGGCCGTCCGGGCGTGGAGCGGTGGCACAGCCGCCCAGGAGCAGGGCGAGCAGAACCAACCACGGGCGCCGCAGGCGTTCGGACCTCGTACGCTGCCGGGCGCCTGCAGCCATGTTGGCGGCTTTGATTGTCGGGTGGGCGCCGAGGGGGCCGCCTGCAGGATTGGTCATGCGTGCCAGCAAGCTGGAGGTAATTGTCATTGAAAGATCGTAACGCCGAGGCGCAGCCGGAAAGCCCAGAGCGTGCACGCGCCCGCGTCGTCGGGCCGTGGTTTCGGATCGCGGAGGTGCCAGCGCGCGCGCCACGCATTGTGGCGGTCGTCACAATTTTTGGCGTTCCGGGGTTTTTTCTGTACTGTGGATGAATGCGCTGGTCAACAAGGGCCCCTCGGGAGGGTAAAGCCTCCCATCGGTGACAGCGCGTAGTCGGTAGCTCCGTGCGGCACGCTGGACGGAGCTACCCCGCTTCACTACTCCAGGGAGTCCCACCTGAATGTCATCCGTTACCTTGCACTCGCCGCCATTTCTGTTGGCATAGCCTCGCCGCATCCACTTGAAGCTGCCGGATCGATCATCCGCGCCATTCTGGGTGGTGGATACCGGCGGCTCTATCCTCGCCTCCTGCAATGCGCGCGGCATCGAGCCGGGTGACAATGTCGACGTGATCGGCAACACGGTGAGCGGTGTGGCAGCCATTGATGCGAACCGGTTACGCGCCACCGCCCAGGCGATCGGATCAGGACTTTGCCCCGCCTGTCTCGTGCGCCGCTTTCCGGAACAGCCGCGCGGATACGAGCCAGGGCATGGCGAACAACGCCGCCAGCAAGACGGTCGGGCCGAAGCCGAGAAGCAGCCCGATCGCCGCGACCAGCGCCTGGGCTGCCGCAGTCGTGTTGAATACCGTGGCCATGCGGCGAGCCTGGAAGCGGGCGGCGATCGAGCCGACGATCGCTACAGCGATCACGCCCCCGAACATCAGGTTCGCAGGGTTGTCCTCACTGCCGAAGACGCCCACGGCCAGGTTGACCCAGACCAGAACGAATGCCGTCACGACGGCAATGCCCGCAGCCACCCTGTACGCGGTGTTCCCGCTGACCCTCGTAGCCAGTTCGTAAGTGCCACATGCGGCCAACAGCATCGCGCCGACAACCATGAAATCGGTCTCGTCCCAGTTCACCTCGCCGGTGAACTGCATCGCGACCAGCGGCGCCAGCAGCAGTAGCGCCGCGCCGCCCCATATCACGGGACCCCAGCGGTTCCCGCGCGTTTTCATCCGAATTGCCCGATTTATCTGCCATTGCCGCTTCTCCGTCAGTAGACCTGCGCCAGCAAGCGTCATCTGGAAAGATGTAGAGGCAATGGTCTCCGTGTGAAGCGAAAAAGAAGACACGTTTCTTCTCTTCAAGGTACGCCGGACGAATGTACCTTGCGCGGCCGTCAGGCTCGCCAGCACCAGTTCCCGACCGAGTGGCGGAAGTGGCGGTGCCGAACCAGCCGGCACCGTCACCACCCGGGCTCATCTCCTTGGATGGTTCACCCCTGCCCGACTGCAGGTTTCATGGGATCTCACAGGCCAGGAATCGATGCCGCTGCGCAGCGCGCATCGTCAGGCGACTTCAAGCAGGCTTCACACTCGCGCCATCGCCAAGCCGCGACGGACGGGCATGCTTCCGGCATCGCTTTCAACGGGATTGCCATGCACCGCGCGTCCATCTCCGCCGACATTGTGATCGTCGGCGCAAGCTTTTCCGGCGCAGCATGCGCCATCGCCGCCGCGCAGCGCGGACTGCGCGTGTGCGTGCTTGAACGCAAGGACGACCCGGGCGCGAAACTGCGCACTACCGGGATCATCGTGAAGGAAGCCGCCGAGCAGACCCTGTTGAACCAGGTTCCCGCCTCGATGACGCGGCGCATCGGGGAAGTCCGCCTGTACGCGCCGAACCTCAAGCAGGTAGCCCTCGCAGCGCCGGGCTACTACTTCCTCACCACCGACACGCCCGCGGTCATGCGCTGGCTCGCGGAACAGATGCGGGCGAACGGGGTCGATCTGCGCCTGGGCAGCGCCTTCACCACGTGCCAGCGAGCTCCTGGCGGGTGGCATGTCGAGGGCGTGGGCAGCACGCGATATCTCGTCGGCGCCGACGGCGCGCGATCGCGCGTTGCCAGGCGCTGCGGAATGGGCGAAGTGCGTCAATTCCTCTACGGCATCGAGTACGAATTTCCCGGCGCCACCCTCGCGCACCCGGATGCCCTGCACTGCTTCATGAGCAAGCGCTTCGCGCCCGGCTACATCGGCTGGATCACGCAGAGCCCCACCGGCGTGCAGGCCGGCCTCGCCCTGCGCCACGATCCCGCCAACGCACGCGTTCCAGACATCGACGGCTTCCTGCTGCGCGTGGGTGCGGCAGGCGGACTCCCGCGCCACCTGAAACCGGGGCACACGCGCGCCGGCCTGATCCCTTGCAGCGGGCCGGTTCTCGACATGGCCCGCGACAACGCCATTCTCATCGGCGACGCCGCTGGCATCGTATCTCCCGTCACCGCGGGCGGGATCCACTCGGCCTGGGAACACGGCTGGAAAGTCGGCCGCGCCATCGCCGCGCATCTGCGTGACGGTGGGCCGGGTCCGGAACAAGTGGCGATCGATGCAGCGCCGCGCTTCCGCGCCAAAAGAGCCCTGCGCTGGGCCTATGACCGGCTGCAGTTCGACTGGCCTTTCGATCTGCTGCTGCACTCGCCACCATTGCGATGGGCAGCGGAGCAGGTGTATTTCCACAAACGGCGGTGCTGACGCCTGTCGCCCTGAGGTTGCTCGACGGTGCGGGCCTTCAGCCAGGCATGCGGCTGGATCAGTCGGCGACGTGCTTACGGCATCGAAGACAAAGCGCGCCGTGTCGTTCTTGACACGATCGGCCGCGACTTCCCCCGTCTCCAGCGGGGTCGACACGAGCGGGAAGGCTCGACGCAGCGCGCCCCATCGGCCGCTGCATCAGCCTCCGGCAAGCCCACCGCCCATGCGCCCCGGCAACGCACCCTCGTCCTCGACGGCGTCGGGATCGTCCAGATCGCCCACTTCCTGCTCCATTCCGGCTTTGGAGTCGGGTTCCGCAGGCGGGCCGGCGGCGGGGTTTTTGCGGGCGGCTTCATCGGCAGCGGCTGGGTGCTTGCTGTCGCGCTTGTCGTCGTGGGCCATGGCGGCGTCCTCGGTCGAATCGTGACGGTCAGCCTAGGCGCGCCCGGGTGAACGTGGCATGCGCGAAGGCGCTCGTCGCCAGCGGTTTGCCTGGCGAGTCCAGCCATGCAGGCTGAACCCGCCCCGCCGCCTATTCCCGGTCCGCCGATCCCCTCGCGCGGGACTCCAGATGAAAGCCGCCCGGCCTGCCATGGCGTGTCCAACGCGAGCGATCTGCAAGCGTATGGCAAGTCGCGGCGCGCCACGGCATCGACGAGGCGCAACGTGGAAAGCTGGTCCCGGATCACTCGAGCAGGCGGGGCATCCCGCCCGCCTGCGCCGCATGGTGTGTCGCGAGAACGGGCGTATCGTCTGCATCGGCAGCGCGTCGATCAGGTCCCTTCTCCGCCGCCGCGAACCGGCTGCGGCTCCGCGACGCTCTCGGCCGGTGGTGGCATGGCGGATGGCAGCCCCGGACGGACGGCCTGCACCGGATCTCCCGCCCATTGTCCGCAATAGGCGGCGAGATCCTCGATCTGCCGCGCGCTCATCGAGGATGCCGCGTGCTGCATGATTCGATGGTAGGGCGTGCCACCTCGCCGCTCCTGCTGGAACAGGTGCAACTGCAGCGCAAGATATTGCGGGTACTGGCCCGCCAGTCGCGGATACAGCGGATTGCGGACGGTGGCATCGGGGCCATGGCAGTGCTGGCACGCGGGTATCCGCTCCGAAGCCAGGCCGCGGGTCGCCAGAATTGCGCCGCGCGTTGGCGATGCGGGCAGCAAATCGCCGGATGCGCTCTCGCCCTCTGCCGCTGCGGCGATGGCTGCGGCACCGGCGATCGGGTACATCGAGGCGTCCGGACGCTTTGGAAGCCCGGCCCCCAGTCCGGCGTAATGCCGTGCCAGCGCCTGCATGGTCGCCGGGTCGAGCGATGCGGCGATCGGCTCCATCACGCCGCTGTGGCGTTCACCTCGCGCGAACGCCTGAAGGCTCGCCAGCAGGTAAGCCTCGGACTGCCCCGCAAGCTTCGGGAATGCGCCGGTGCCCCGTCCCTCGCCCTGCTCTCCGTGGCACCTGGCGCAGTTGTCGAGGGTCGACATCGGCGGCGCGATCAGGTCGTCCAACAGCATCAGGTTGCCGGTGTGCTCCCGGCTCGACAGCGGCCCGTAGGCGAGCTCGCGATAGCGCGCTGGCGACATCCCCGGCAGCGCATGCAGGAATGCGACCACAGCCCAGACCTCATCGTCGCGCTGTTGCGAGGGCCACGCCGGCATGGCCGTGTACCTGAGCCCGTGCTTGACCACCCAGAACAGTTCGGAGGGATCGCGCGTGGGTACCACCTCGGAGAGGACCGGCGGTTCCGGGACCATGCCGAACACCAGCAGCGAACGGTCCTGTCCCGGCGCACCGTGGCAGGGCATGCACCCTGTGGCGTAATGCCCCGCACCCTTCAGCACCAGCGCCGGCTGGTCCAGCGCAGGCGCCTGGCTGCGCAGGGTGCGCATGCGCACTGTGTGGTTCATGGTGATGCGCAGCACGTCTTCGGTCAGCGGCCAGTGCCCGCGGTCCGCTGCGATCGAGACCAGCCCGAGCGCGACGAACAATACCCCCAGCCCCGCCACCATCAGCCCCATCATCACCAGGCGGCACAGCACCCGCCAGGGCGGACCATCCGCGAGGCAGCCCCATGCGCGCCGTGAAACGTCTCCCAGCAGCCGCCAGAGGCTAGACATCGGCCTGCGTCCCGATGCGATGCCGCAACAGCCCGGCCAGCAGCGCCAGTGCGCCTGCCAGGTACACCACGCCGCCGACCGCCAGCATCAGCACGCCGCCGAGCTGCTGGTCCCGCATCGCACCCGACGCCGACGCACCGGCAAGGGCATGCACGTACAGCAGCCGTGGCGCGCCAGTCAGCAGCACGCCCAGGAGTGTCATGTGCATCGAGGTCAACAGCAGTCCGCCGATGCCCGCCGCGGTGCGCTCCCGCGAACGCGGGCGCACGCCACCGAAGGCGGCGAGCCACACCATCAGGCCCACCACCAGGAAGCTGCCCTGCTCGAGCACGCGCACCCACCCGGATCCGCTTGCAGCATGGTGCAGGGCCGGCGCATGCCAGCCCCAGACCACGATGAACTCCAGCAGCACCGCGAGCATCGGAGCGAACAGGTACGGTGCGCGGGGCACCGGGTCGACGCGGCTGCCGGCGAGCGCGATGGCCAGCAACGGCGCGGCGATCGCAACCACTGCCAGGTGCATCCCCATGTGCGCCCAGAACGCATGCTGCGCCAGTTGCGGCAATGGACCCAGCCACGCGAGCGCCAGCACCAGCAGGCCGGCAGCCAGCAGCGGCACGCGCGGACGTTGGACACTCCCACGGCGCTGGACTGCAGGGAGGGCTCTCATCGGCACGTCCCGATCAGTACGATTGCGAAGGCGACATACAGCACTGCGACGAAGCTCAGGCCGCACAGCAGCATCGTGGCAAATCCCAGGAAGCGGTGGCGATCCTCCGCGCTGTCCTCGTCGTGGGGCAGCGTCGCCTTGCCATGACGGTGCTGGCGAAAACCACGCCACCCGAAGTACGCGATCAGCGCAAGCGCCGCGACGGTGTACGCGGCCAGCAGCAGGCGGGCATCGCCCAGTGGCGCCGCACGCGAGCCGGCCTTGGCGCACCACACCGCCGCGGTCACGTAGCAAAGCAGGAAATGCGTCGCCCATACGGCCGGACCGGCCGTCAGCCTCCACAGGCTTTCGGCACGCTCGGGCAGTTCGGCGCGCGCACGCGAAAGCCCGTGTTCGACGGAGTCACTGCCATGTGGTGATTCGATGGGCATGGTCATGCGAGCAGCGGAAAGCCACCGATCACCGCCACGGTGACCAGCGCGGTGATGGCGACGAAATGCCAGTACAGAGTGACGTTGTGGATGTCGATGTCGTGCGTGGCGGTCATGCGACCGGCCAGCCGGCGCGCCACGCAATACAGCTGCATGATCACGCCCGCACACACGTGCGCTGCGGTCCAGCCCGCCAGCACCCAGACAGTCGCCGGGTACGCGTGTTCGGTCGGGTCCATGCCGGCCATCCAGGGCCCCGCGACAAGTGCCGCGCCGCCCGCCACCGCGAGCATCACGGCAGCAGCCATGCACACGTGGAACCACGCAGCCGGCCGCTGACGGTTGAGCGTGCGCGACCACCGGGTCAGCGCCCATGAGCCCAGCAGCAGCACCACGGCCAGCAGCGGCCACTCCCAGCCGGGTCCGATCGAGGGATCAGGAGGAAAATCCTCGTGGATCGTCCAGAAGAAGAAGTAGCCCAAGACCAGGCTGGAGAACGCGGTCATGTCGCCGATCATGGTGATGAACATCGCCCACCAGCCCACCGATTTCGGCCCCGATGCGTACAACGGCAGCTTCAGTCCAAGGCCGACATCCTTCGACGGCTTCTCCGGCTGGCGTGCGGTGCCGGTCCATAGCCACGCCAGCACGAAGCCAAGCGCCACCAGGCCGCTGGCGCCCGCGGCGACGTACATTTCGAACACCGGGAAGATGAAAGCTCCGCCGGTGAACACCGCCGCAGCCATCGGCAGGAAACTTGGCCCGGGCACGCGCAGGCACTGGATCGGTACGGCGTCAATCGCGGCTCCCGCGGCCCTGCCGTGCGGACCCCGTTCGCGCTCGCTTCGCACCGGGCAGCCGCAGCGAGTCGCAGCCGCCGCGGCGGAGCGTGCAGGAATGGGACCATCGGCTTGCCACGAGCTGGAATCTTCCCCGGGAGGCGCGCTTCAGCGTCGCCTGCTCCGGTGAAAAAGCACGTGAAAGCGCGCGTGTGGTGCTGGTGGACAGCATGCAGCCGAGCGGAGCCGGCGCAGTGCGCTCGCGCATTACCGATCCGGTGCCGATGCCGTGGGGAACTTCGGCGTGCGCGGAGGCGCATCGAGGATCAAGTAATCTACCGCCGTGACGCAATCGAACCTCCATGACCAGCGGGTAGCGTTCGTCACCGGGCTGCTGCTCCACCACAGAGCCCGGAGGGTCGTGGATCTAGGGTGCGGCGCCGGCAGGCTGGTGGCGGAACTCCTCTCGCATTCGCATTTCGCCAACGTGACTGGCCTGGACAGTTCAGCCGCGGCCCTGGCCATTGCGCGGCAGGCGCATCCGGCCGAACTTGCCGCCCGGCGATTGATCCTGCTGCACGGCAGCATCACCGAGCCCCACGCGGGCGTTCTCGAACCGGACGCGGTTGCGCTGGTGGAAGTGGTGGAGCACCTCGACCCGGGGCGGCTTTCGAAGGCTGAACACACGGTCTTCCGCAACTATCGGCCATCCATCGCGGTGGTCACCACGCCGAACGCCGAATACAACCCGTTGCTCGGGCTTGCTCAGGGGGAGCGGCGCGATCCCGACCATCGTTTCGAGTGGTCTCGCCAACGGTTCCAGGCGTGGGCCGGTGGAGTGGCGCGGCGCAACGGATACCGACACCAGTTCGGCGGCATCGGCGAACCGCACCGGGAACTGGGCCACCCGACCCAGTACGCCTTGTTTCACCGCATCGCGAGCACCATCACGCCCGCCTGATATCCGCTTCGGGCCCCCGTCGGTTTTCGCTTCTCGCCCACTTCATGCTGATTCCACGATCCGGGCCGAGACTTGGCATCTCGATGGAGGACCGACATGCAGAACCCGACAAGCCCCCCAACCGCTTCCGCCCGACGCGCGAATGAGCCGGATGTCGGCGCAACGCACGCGGAATCACGACAGATCGCCGCGGACGCGCTGCGGTTCTGGGAACGCCAACGCATCACCTACAACGCCGTGCTCCTGCTGGTGGTGGCCGGCGTGTTCCTGGCGCACTGGCCGCAATTCGTCCGGCAGGCGTCGGTCGACTTCTTCCTGGCGCTGTTCCTGCTCGCCGTCCTCGCCAACGTGGCCTTCTGCGCTGCCTACCCCGCAGACCTGTTCGTCCAGCGTTCCGGTCTTCGCCCGGCGCTCGGGCGCGTGCGCTGGGCATTGCTGGCGGTGGGCATTGTGTTTGCAGGCGTGCTGGCCCAGTTCATCGCCAGGGGCATGGTCGCTGGCGCCTGACCATCCGGGGCCTGCTCTTTTCAAGTTCTGCCGCCGCACCACCTGCGCGTATGACCAACCGTCGGGCAGAGGAACCCTGGCTTCAACCCTGCGAAGCAAACCGGCACCGGGCACGCGGCTCCGTTTTCCGTGCGCAAACGCAGTCACACTCCCGCTAGCCTCGCCAGTTCGCGTGTACACGCCAGAACTCGACGCTGCGCCGATAGGCATCGCGGTCCAGGGGCACCCCGGATCCACCTTCATCGACGCCGAGCGCATTGCGCATCATCGTCACCGGCGCCATCGGGGTTTCCTCCGGTTCGGCGGTATACATGCAGCCGACCACACCCCATTGGGCAGTCACGTCCGTGCCCTCCTTCGCCAGTTGGTCGCGGCTGTAGAGGATCGCAATCAGGTACTCCGCGACCGGTGGGTCGACGCCCTCGAACCAGCGCACAAGTACCGGCAGTTCATCCGGCGTTCGCGCGTCGTAATCGGAGCGGAGGAGTGGCCGGTTCGCATCGGTGATCGGTACCGCCAGGCACCGCGTGGTTGTCCAGTTCCGATGCACATGCAGCCGGCAGAATGGTGCATAGCCGTCCAGCACCTTAATTGGTGCCACCTCGTTGAGGTGACGCTCGAACTCCCCCGCCGTGCAGTTCTGGATGGTGTTGCGGCGTGGCTCTCGCGGGAACAGACGCGCACGGGCGAATTCAGTGAGGATGATCGTCATGATTCTCAGCCTGGAACGGCCCCGACCTCATGTCTCGAGAAAAAGGCGACACGGAAGAACATCGGCAACCAGGAACCTCCTTCCGCGCCCGGTCCTACCCGGCACACCCAGGTCCGAATGCCACTGGACGCACTGTGTCCTGAGCAACGCAGAAGCCGAGCGACGGCCTGTGTCGGAGGTCCCCAGCCCTGCGATGCTGAACACGGGCACGCCTCCGCGGTATCCCTTCTGTCACTGCCAATGCTAGCCGTAGTAGTCGCCGCCGATGATCGTGCACACCTGGGCCTCGGTGAAACCATGGAACCGGCGCCCACCAGGCGTATGCAGCTTTGCGAACTGTTTGCCGCTGGCCGGCGTGCGTTCGCGCTGCTCCTGCAGCAGCCACTTGGCGTAATCGTTGGAAAGATTCCGCGAACGGACCGGGTCCAGCTTCAATCTCGCCATGGTGCGGGTCCTGTGTGGAGAGCGCGGGAGTGTGGCAGATCGACGGAGCATCCCGGAGCGACGCTCCATCCTTCAGAATTGGCATCATCCGGACACCTCGCCATCGCAGCATGCGAGGAGGCCACACGAGCCGACCACCGCCGCTGGCAGAAGCCAACTGTGGCCGGCTACTGCCGCCTGCTGCATCCGACTCCAACCTTCCAGCAGTGCCTCTGCGGGAAGCATCGCCATGACAGCGGCCGGTGTCGCGCACGAACGCAAGGTCGAAAGCCGCATGGACGCCCAGGAGGTCGGGCCGGGGTCCGCAATGGCAAGCTGCGCACCGTGTGCCCCTGGAACATTGCGCCCACCCTGGCGCCACTGCCCGATACAATCGACGCCCCGACGCTCCCCGCATCTGCGACGGGACGAACAACCGGCCCAGGAAACACGCTTTGCATCGACACACCATTCTCCGCCTCCGCCCCCTGACGGTCGCCGCGCTCCTTTCCTGCCTTGCCATCGCGCCCGTCATTGCGCAGGAAAAACACTCCGACGAGCACGATCATGAGCAAGAGGCCGTCGAGTTGGACGCGATCGTGGTGGAGTCCACGCGCTCGCGGCGCCGCGTTTCCGAAGAGCCGATCCGCGTCGAGGTCATCCAGCAGGAGGAGATCGAGGAAAAGCTGCTGATGTCGCCGGGCAACATCGCCATGCTGGTCGCCGAGACCGGAGGCGTACGGGTGCAGGTCACGTCTCCGGCGCTCGGCGCGGCGAACATCCGCATGCAGGGCATGCGCGGCCGCTACACGCAGTTGCTCGCGGACGGCCTGCCGCTGTACGGCGGCCAGGCTTCGTCGATCGGACTGCTGCAGATTCCGCCCACGGACCTGAGCCGGGTGGAGATCATCAAGGGCGCCGCGTCCGCGCTCTACGGCCCGTCCGCGCTGGGCGGCGTCATCAATCTGATCTCGCGCAGGCCGGGCGAACAGCGTGAAACCGAATTCCTGCTCAACCTCACGAGCCGCGACGGACAGGACTTCACTGGCTACACCGCGTCGCCGCTGACAAAGGACTGGAGCTACTCGCTCGTCGGTGGATTCCATCAGCAGAGCGAACAGGATCTCGATGACGAGGGCTGGATCGACATGCCGGCGTACGAGCGCTGGACCGTGCGACCGCGCCTGTTCTGGAACTCTCCCGACGGCGGCAAGGCGCTGGTGACCTTCGGTGCGATGACCGAGGACCGCGTGGGCGGCACACTTGCGGGCAGGCTGATGCCCGATGGACAGCCATTCCCGTTGACGCAGGACACGACCCGCTTCGACGCCGGTGCAGTCGTCCAGCTTCCGATGCGCGACACCGACTCCCTTCACCTGCGCGCGTCTGCCATGAGCACGGACCACGTGCACCGCTTCGGCGCGGTGGTCGAGGACGATCGCCACGACACCGTATTCGGCGAGGCGTCGTATGGATCGGGTCTGGGTGACACGACCTGGCTTGCGGGCGCCGCACTGCAGTCAGACAGTTTTCGTTCCCGGACCTATCCCGCGTTCGACTACCGCTACACCGTGCCCGCCCTGTTCGCCCAGGCCGAACATGCGTTGCGCGAAGACCTCATGCTCGCCGGCAGCGCGCGTTGGGATGACCACAGCGAGTACGGCTCGCACTTCAGTCCGCGCCTGTCCCTGCTCTACAGGCCCGGCGACTGGACCTTCCGCACCTCACTGGGCAAGGGCTTCCATGCACCGACGCCATTCGTCGAGGAGATCGAGGCTGCGGGACTCTCCCGGCTCGAACCATTGAGCGGACTCGAAGCGGAAACGGCAACGACCGGTTCCCTCGACATGGGTTACGCCAAGGGCGCGCTGGAAACCCACCTCATCCTGTTCGCCTCCGACATCGACAACGCCGTGCGCCTGAATCCCGCCCCACCCGCGTCGGATGGCGCGCCGCGCGTACAACTGGTCAATGCCGAAGGCCCAACCCGCACACGCGGCACCGAACTGCTGTTGCGCTACCGCTGGCAGGATTTCGTCGTCACCGGCAGCTATGTCTTTACCGACTCCACCGAACCCGACCCTGACGCTGCCGGTCGCCGCCGCGTGCCGCTGACGCCGCGCCACACCGCCGGGCTGGTGGCGATGTGGGAGCAGCACGGCCGCGGCAGGATCGGCCTGGAGGCGTACTACACCGGTCGCCAACAGCTTGACGACAACCCCTACCGCAACACCGGCAGCTCGTATGTCGAACTGGGCGCTCTGGGCGAGATCAACCTGGGCAGGATCAGCCTGTTCCTCAATCTCGAGAACATCCTTGGTGTCCGCCAGACCAGCTTCCACCCGATGACCCTGCCGCAGCGAGCCGCCGATGGCCGATGGACGGTGGACGCCTGGGCGCCGCTCGACGGTTTCGTAGTCAACGGTGGAGTGCGAGTGAAGTTCTGATGCGTGCTGCAGCTTCCGCCCCGTTCCGTCCAGCTACCTCCGTCCAGTTCTATCGGCGTGTCTCCTGGCGCTTTTTACGCCTCGGGTAAACGCAACTGTTTGGTCCAGCGCGGGCTGAGCGCTACCCGGCTTGGGCCATTTGAAAGAACATCAGCCGCTGCCGGGTGGTTGCTCCCCCACAGGTCTGCATACCGCGATCTGGCAACATCAGGGGATGCCGAAGCCCGAATCAAGCCGGACATGCGCAAAACACCAGGAGGCCTGCCTGCTTGCCGAGGCCGTGCGCCTGCGCGAGCGCGTCGGCGGCCGGTTGGACGATACGGTGGCGAACTCGCATGCGCGCGAGGCCGGCGGCAGCGACCAGGCACGGCTGTGCGAGCGTGCGGAACACCTGGCTGCTGGCATTGGCCTGATCGAGGCGCTACCGCGCTGGCGTAAACGGGTGCGCCTGCTGGCGTTGGCGGGCCTGTTGCTTTCCTTCGTGCTGGGCGTGTTGAGCGTGCAACTTGGATTGGTGGGCCGCGACGGGCTGGTTTCGCTGATGGGGGCCACTGTGTCGCTGGTGGGCGCTTCGCTGTCGATGCTGCTCGCCTGGCTGGTGCTCGGACTGAAGTCGCGGCGCAGTCGCCCCACGCCACCGCTGACACTGCTGCTATGGCTGTCGCGACGCGCAGGCCTGGGCCCGGCGCTGTGGCTGGGGGGCGGCGCGGTCGAAGTGCTGCGCAGTCAGCGGCGGCTGTGGGCGGCCTCGGGCGTACTGACCCACGCGCTGTGGCTGTCCGCGCTGCTGGGCGCGTTGCTCGCGCTGATGATCGCCGTGTGGTTTACCCGCTACCAGTTTGCCTGGCAGACAACGGTCGCACCGCCGGGTTTCTTCGTGGCACTGGTCGATGCGCTGGGCTGGCTTCCGGGTCTGCTCGGCTTTCCGCGCCCGGACGCCGAGGCCGTGCTCGCCAGCCTCAACGTCGCGGTCGGCGAACCGGCGGCGCATCGGCTGTGGGCGTGGTGGCTGGTGGGCATCGCGGTGGCGTACGGCGTACTCCCGCGCCTGCTCGCGCTGTTGGCCTGCCTGATCGCACTGGCCGCATTCCGCCGACCGCCGCAACTGGACACGACCGATCCCGAATGGGCTCCGGTGCTTGCCCGCCTCCAGCCGGCGACCCACCGCACCGGCGTGAGCGATCGCGACGACGTCACCAACGTCATCGACCACATCGCTGCGCCGCGCGACACACTCGGTGGGGCCCGCCATCTGCTGGGGCTTGAACTGCATCCCGGCACGACGTGGCCGCCTGCACTGAACATGGCGCGCCTGCATGTGCATCAGGCGGACGCACATGCGGAGCGCAAGGCTGCCCTCGCACACCTGGGGGAGGAACGCCGTGCGCGCCTGCTGCTGGCGATCGACGCGCGCAACACCCCAGACCGTGGCCTTATGCGCAGCATCGCCGAGTGCTCGCACCGCGCCGCACGCACCGGTGTGTGGCTGCTGTGCCCCGAGGCAGGAACCAGCGAACGCGTCGCGCTGTGGCGCGATCGACTCGGCGAGATCGGCCTGCCCGAGCGCGATTGCATAACCGATCAGCAAGACGCCGCCAGATGGCTGGAGAACGACCAATGACGAGTACCCGCCAGGACCAGGCGCGCCCTGTCGAAGGCAGCGTTGCCTATGCAGCCCGGTCGACGGCCCGGCAATCCGTCGTGGGGTTTGCCTGATGTCCGCACCCGTCGCGATTGCCGTCGTCGGCCATGCCAATGCAGGCAAGACCTCGCTCGTGCGCACGCTCACGCGCGACCGCGGATTCGGCGAGGTCAGCCCCCGCCCCGGCACGACCCGCCACGTCGAAGGCGTGCAACTGATGGCCGATGGCCGCGCGCTCGTGGAACTGCATGACACGCCCGGCCTGGAAGACCCCGGCCGACTTCGCGATTTCATCGATGCGCGCTGGGGCACCGGGCGCATGGACGGCCCGGCACGCATCGATCGCTTCCTCGACAGCCCCGAAGCCGACGGCCACTGGTCGCAGGAAGCCAAGGTGCTGCGCCGCCTGCGCCAGAGCGATGCCGGCTTCTTCGTCATCGACGCACGCGATCCGGTGCTGGCCAAGCACCGCGACGAACTGGCGCTGCTGTCGTCCTGCGCCGTACCCCTGCTGCCGGTGCTGAACTTCGTACGTGGCGGCGACAACCACGAGGCCGCCTGGCGCGAGGCGCTCGGCCGGAACGGATTGCACGCCTGCGTCGCATTCGACGCGTTCGCGCCCGAGCGCGGTGCCGAGACGCGACTGTACGGCGCGATGGGCACCCTGCTGGCCAGACATCGCGTCGCCTTCGATACCCTGGTGGAAGCCCGTCAGCGCGAGTTGCAACAGCGTCGAAGTGCCGCACTGCACGCCATCGCCGAATTGCTGGTGGATATTGCCGCGGTGCGGCGCGAGGTGCCAACCACGCCAGAGTCCGCAATGACCAAAGCCGTCGCCAGGCTGGGCGACGACGTGCGCCGCCACGAATCGCAGGTCGTGCGCGACCTGCTGGCGCTCTACCAGTTCGACGCCAGCGACGTGGATGCCCCGGCGCTGCCGCTGCTGGACGGGCGCTGGGAGTTGGACCTGCTCAATCCCGAGGCACTGAAGCAGGCCGGGATCAGCATGGCCAGCGGCGCGGCCGCCGGTGCCGCCGCCGGTGCAGCGATCGACGCGATGACCGGCTTCATGTCGCTGGGAGCGGGGGCGCTGATGGGCGCCTTGATTGGTGGCGGCGCGCGCAAGCGGCAGGAGATCCTGACGATGGCGCGTGGGCAGCGCCTGCTCACGGTGGACGATCCGATTTTGACGCTGGTGGCGCAGCGCAACACCGGACTCGTTCGACTGCTCGAGGCGCGCGGACACGGTGCGCAGGACGTAGCACCGATGGAACCCGCACCTCCGAACCAGCCGTTGCCCCGCGCATTGGACAAGGCGCGCAGCCATCCGGAGTGGTCGCGGCTGGCTACCGGCTTCACGCCCGCGGAAAACCGCGCCGACGCAGTGGACAGGATTGCCGTTGCGCTGGACACGCGAGTCGGACCACAAACCTGACCTTGCGTCCTGCTCAATGGCCTACCTGGGCCGGTAGATCGCGCAGAGCTTGCTCCCGCCCGCACCGGAATCATGCGATCGCTCGAAGATGCGGAGGCTCAATCGGGCTGTCATCCGCTCGAATCGACGTCCACGAGGCATCGCTTCCTTATCCGGCTCCGGCAGCAGCGCCGTAGTCGCGACTGGAATCGCAAGCGTAGAACCCGCGATAGCCGACCGTCAGTCCGGCATTCAGATGCAGACGGGCGTTTGTCTCACGCGTGCGCTCTCCATCGACAGCATTGGTGCTTTCGACGCCCGCGGCTTCAACCGCAATGCGCATGCCATCGGCAGTCAGCGAGAGAGAAGAAGCCACTGAATCCTGTGCCGAGTCGTACATGGCCTGCACCTCCACCAGCCGGCCATGTATTTTCACGACGCCCCTGCCCGTGTCCTGCCCTGCTGCCGGACTCGACGCCGCCAGCACCGGGCCCGCATTCCCTCCATAGCTGAAACTGCAGTAATCATTGCGACCCAACACCCGCTCGACTTCGGCTTCGTCGAGCTCTTCCAGATCGGTTGTCGCGATGTTGGCCGAACTCACCGCCTCCACCGCCGGAACAGGACGGGGTTGCGCCTGGGTCTCATCGAGCGCATTGACTTCATCTCCGCCCGATTCCAACTCGTGGATCAAATACTTCATCTCTGCGATTTCCCTGCGCTGCGCCGCGATGATCTCGTCGGCAAGCTTGCGTACCCGCGCGTCGGTGATCTGGGCGCGTTCGCTGGTAAGAATCGCAATCGAGTGGTGTGGAACCATGGCCTGCATGTAGTCGACGCCGTCGACCGTCGCCTGGCTGCGCACCAGCCAGAGCGCTGCTGCAAACACGACCGCGCTGCCT
This sequence comes from Pseudomonadota bacterium, assembly GCA_030857025.1. GTDB lineage: Bacteria > Pseudomonadota > Gammaproteobacteria > Xanthomonadales > Xanthomonadaceae > Lysobacter_K. The sequence continues at coordinate 132,384 of JALYOF010000030.1, forward strand.
GCGAATATCGCGATGTTCACTTTCCTGTTGTCGTACATCTTCAGCATGAAGGCGAGCATGATCACCGCCATGCTTGCGCCCATGACGAGAGCCATCCAGCCCCTCGTTTCGCTCCAGAGCACGTGGTCCAGCACGTAGGTGTTGAGATACATGAGGCCGAACATCACCACCGTCGATGTACCGATCATCGCGGCGAAACGCCAGTAGGACATCTTCATCGGCATGATCCCTCTTGTGGTTGTCTGGTTCCGGCTAACGCGCCTGGTTCGAGGTTGCACCGACGCAGGCGGCGACATGCGCATTACCATGCCGCATCTGCGCGGGCGGCCTGCCGCCGGCCTGGTCTCCGCCACCGTGCCGATGACCGGATTCCCCGGCGCCGAACGCCTCGTATTGTTCCGGCGTCATGGCGGGCAGCTGTCATCGGGACGTTGCTCGCAGACGCGACCGTGCAGCCAGGCGTGCCGTGACCCGAACCTATTCGATCAGCAGTAAATGATTCGTGTTCGATCGAGGCGAACAGGCACTGCCGCCCGGAGCTCTACAGTCCCGTGCTCGGCCGACCTTCTGTTTTGAGCCCGGGCGCTTCCGGCTTGATCCTGCCGAACCAATGGCAATACCTCTTTGGATATCCCGCGTTCGCACGGGACGGAACCGATCGCCAAGCAAGTCTCACCCGGACTTCCGACCTCACGGCGCGGGCCGGACGGCGACCCAGTAGCTGCGTGCGCCATCTTCGTGCAGCAGGAACAACTGCTCGGGATAACTTTCGGCGATGCTCGGATCCGAACGGCCTTCCAGGAGTGCGGAAACGGCGCTGTCCGCCGTCATCAGATCCTGGTCCGAACAGGCCATGAGCGTGGACTGGATCTCCGAGACCACCAGCCGGCCACTCCGATCCATGCGGTAGCGTCCGCCCATGTGGTTGCAGCCGCCTTCGACCGTCACTCTGCCATTGGCGAACACCAGCGCATGCACGGCGCTGCCATCAGGGAGCAGGGCCGAGACGGGCATGCCCTGCCCGTCTTCGGCACCCTGCAACTTCCAGCGCCCGACCTGGGCCAGTGCATCGCTTCCCGCCGACGCACCCCGCTGCGGATCCGTGGGCACGCCGGCGGTACAGGCGGCCAGGAGCATCGGCAACACCAAAGCAGGGTGGACCCTCATGATGGATATACCCCGAGCCATTCCTGCGTGACTCCGGCGCTGGGTCGCCCATGGCCAGCCGTTCCGAAAAACCCGGTTTCAGCGCTCACACCAGTTCGAACCCGACCACGTGGTCGCGCAAGTTCCACGTCAGCAATGGTCAAGCCTTTCGTGTTGCACGGCAGCATGGAGGACATCGCGATACTCCCCTGTTCGGAACCTCTGCTGGAATGTCATGTTGGACAATACTCCCATCAACGCCTGTCGCTGACTGCTGCTGGACGGAGTTCCGCGCGTCAGGCTCACGTGAGCCCGGGGTTGATCCAGACCGGGTCGTGTAACCGGCAGCGCGGGCGCGTTCGCCGAACGAACGCCTGGGCGTGGTTGCCCTGATCCGGTTCAACCACGCGGCTGGCCGGACCGCCGCGAATGAACCCGCCCCCTTTGCTGAGGCCCCTTTGCGCAGGCCGCGCTTCACGGAGCCGCTTCGGCATGGCGTCTAGCTTTGCAACTGCGAATTACCGATTCGCATGCGCAGCAGCACGCGCCTTCCCCCACAAACAAGGAAATCCCATGTCCACGCCCACCAATCTGCAGGATCTCTACATCGACGAACTCAAGGACCTCTGGTCCGCCAACGACCAGATGCAGCGCGTGGTCGCGAAGATGGTCGACAAACCCAGCAGCCCCAAGCTCAAGTCATTGCTCACCAAGTCCGAACAGGGCATCGCCGAACACACCGGCGTGCTCAAGGATCTGCTCACGTCCAACGGCGGCGAAGTCGCGAAGGAGCATTGCAAGGGCATGGCCGGGCTGGTCGAAGAAGCAAAGAAGCATGTCCTCGAGAACGGGTCGGAGCAGGGTCCGCTGCTCGATGCGCTGATCATCGCCCAGTACCAGCGCATGACCCACTACGGCATCGCAGGCTTCGGCACCGCTGCCGCGTATGCAGACGCCCTCGGCCGGAACGACGACGCTGAAAAGCTGCACCGCGCCACGAAGGAAATCTACCGCGGCGACGAATACGCCAGCACCCTGGCCGAGACCTCGATCAATATCAAGGCTGAAAACTCCTGAGCACCATTCGGCCCGGACGCCCGGCGTCCGGGCCGACGTCTGCAGAAGCATGCCCTGATGACATCCCGGCGAGTCCGGAGCGGGCAGCCAGTTCGTCGCGGGTTCGCCCAACGCATGTGCGGATGGTGCGATGCCTGACTCCGCCAGTTGAATTCATGGACAATCGACGGGCGGCACGACGGGCGCCGCGCCGGACGACAACTCTGCGACGGGATTCATGCGAACTTTTGTACTGAGAGCACGGGCGGCACCCACGGACAGCGCCAAGCTGCTGGCGTCCGTCGGCACCGGCGCTCACACCGAAATCCTGGCCCACACGTTGATGAACTCGATCTTCGTGGCCCAGTCGCACCGGGCCGATGTGATCGTGTATCTGGTGCTGGAAAGCACCGAGGACTTTTCCCGCACGATCCGGTTCGAAGCCAGCGCCATGCATGACATCGGCGGCTTCAACGAGCAGGCGCTGCTGGGCAAGATCGCCAGGGGCCTGGATGCGTCCAGGGGAATGGGCAAGGACGAGACGCGGCCGGTGGAATCGGGCGTCGAGGTGCGAACGACGAGCTTCGAGCGGCTGGTGCAGCAACTTGCCGAAGACCACCAGTTGTACGTGATGGACAGGAAAGGCATGCCGATCCGCGACCAGGTATTCCAGGACAACCCCTGCTTCCTGCTCACCGACCACATCCCGATGCCCAAGAAGACCTTCCACAGCCTCGATCGCCTGGGCGCGACCCGGATCACGCTGGGTCGGACGATGCTGTTTGCGTCGCAATGCGTCGTGTTGATCCACCACGAGCTGGATCAGCGATGACCGCCGGCAGGTGCGACCGCACGCACTCGAATACCTGTAGCTGAAAAAACTCCCTCGTGTGGACCGAAGCCGCTGGCCGGATGCTGCGTGCCGCTGCGGCGCTCGTGTCGGCTGCAGGCCGGCGTGCCGCGAGCACCTCGATCCCAGGCTCGCGCCGGGCCGGCCGCTGCAGCAGACCGGTGGTGCCACCGTCGACCGGTCGTGCTCTCCGGCTGGCAGCACGAGAGCCTGGCCGTAATTTTCACCCGATATATCAATCGGTTGCCTACCGACAGGTTTCCAAAAGGTTGAATCCGCGGGGCATCGACTACCATCGGGCGCAGGGGAAACATCAAGCGCGCCGACCTCCGCCGTGATCCGGGCCATAACCGGACGCGGCCCGGCGACGTATCGTTTCGTGACCACAAAAGCAGCACCAACAGGGGAGCATCCGCATGAACCGCATGAACCGCATGACCGCACTCGGCCTGAGCGCCGCAGTTTCCATGGCCCTGGCATTGAGCCTGGCGAACGCCAACACCACCAACACCAACACCAACGCCAAAAAAGTCGAGCTTGGCTATGTCGACGGCGCCAACTGCTCGATCTCACCGACCACCTTCAGCACCTGGTTCAAGTCAGGAAGCCTGGGCAAGGACGGAATGGTCACATTCGCCGACAGCGTCGGCTTCCCCCTGGACAACACCAAGTGCGATTTCTACAAATGGGGGCACCAGATGTTCCTGTGGATGGTGTCGCCGGTTGCCGGGGGCATCGTGCTCGATTCGCCGATCTTTTTTGACGTCAACTTCAACAACAGCGGCAACGCCGTCTACCTTCCGAACACGCTCGGGGAAATCAACAACAGCTTTGCCCTGCGCGGTGCGAAGCCGCAGAACTTCCAGCCAGGTGGCCAGGCAGGCGGCAGCGACACCCTGCTCTCGCTGAATGACTCCCTGGTGTACTTCGGCATTCATGCCAACGACGTCTACGCCTGGTTCAATACGGCGGTGAGCAACGGCGCCCTGCCGCCCACCACGCCCTTCCCGTCGACGCAGGCGGAACTGGACGCGATCGTGAAGTACGCCGCCAGCAACGGCGCAACCCTGTCCGACGCCGATGCCCTGACCCTGGAATTGAAGACCGCCTGGGTCGATGGCACCACGGTAGATGACCTGAGCAAGTACGTCACCATCTCGGCTGACGTTCCGAACTACGTCAAGACCAGCGACACGCTCTGGACCATCGACCCGACCACGCCGACCGTCCAGAAGACGCTCGCCATGGTCGGCATGCACGTTGTCGGCCCGGTGCAGGGTCACCCGGAAATGGTCTGGGCGACGTTCGAACACCGCGACAACGTTCCGGACAACACCTTCTATTTCGACAGCATCTTTGGTCAGGTGCCGGTGCCCTACGATGCCTCCGGCACCTGGAACTTCATGACCGATGGCGGCAGCCAGGATGGCGCATTGACGGCGCAGATGACCATCGACGGCAGCACAGGGAACGTCAAGGCCACGACCGGCAACACCATCCGCCAGAACAATGTCTACCGGGTCAATCCCTGGGGCAACGCTCCAACGCCCGAATCGGCCGAGAACAACAGCGAACTGATTTCGCTGAACCTGGACATCGGCCTGATGCTGGCCATGACCGGCGATGTCCGCGCGAACTACTTCCAGGTCGGTTCGGTCTGGAGCCGCAATGGGTCGATCCCGTCCAGCCCCACCGACCAGGACCTGATCGGTTCGCTGCTGCTTGCCAATTCGACGATGGAAACCTATCACCAGCAGGGTTCGGGGAACTCCAACATGGGCTGCTTTGGTTGCCACAGTGCCGAAACCAGCACCGGCACCAGCCACCTGTTCTCGACCAGCAACCAGCCCCTGGTGCCTCCGTCGCCGAGCAAGTGACGACCACGCCCGAACACCACGATTCATAGGCGGACCGCAGCGCAGGGAAACGGCTGCCTGACCGGAAACAACCCAAGCGCCGGCTCGCGTCGTCGCCTGGGAAGCCCAGTGACGGGCGATCGACCCGACCCGACGCGGGTCGGTGGCAGTTCGTGTTCGAAGACGACGAGGTCGTCATCGACAGGCGAATCGATGTCTGCGAACTGGAGACATACCGGGTAAACGAGTGACAAACCCGCCGATCGCAATTGCGATCGGCCGCGTACAGCCACGCCCTGCCATTCACAGCCAAGGAAGACCAGATCATGACCACCTACCTGCTGTCTCCGTCCATCGGCATCGCACGCCTGGGCAACAGCCCCACCGATTTCTACCTGTCGCCGGAGCGCATCGGCGGGCTGCCGCTGGAGTGCGATGCCAACGGCAATGCCACGGACGATGCCTTTTCCTCGTTCAAGGATGACTCCGGCCGAATCAAGCGACAGGCCCAACCGTTCCGCATCCTGCGAACCACCGACAACACGAACTACGAAGAGCTCACGTTGGAATCCAAGGACGTGACCTCCATCGAGTGGACCGTTCACCTGGCCAACAAGAAGGCAGCCTGGTACCAGTTCTCCGAACTGCAGGGAAACCTGCTGCTGGGCCCGGACAACAGCTATGCGAACCAGAAGGTCGCGCTGCGCAACAACACGGTGACTGATCCCTCCGCGCGCCAGAAACTGATCATCGATCCGGGTCCGCGCACGGTCACCGGTGCCAACCAGAGCGTCGAAATCGGGCGCGACAACATTCCTTCCGACTATCCCCACGGCAGCTTTCCGAGCGCAAGGCCGCTGTATGGTTGGCCGGTGAACTCGCTGGGCACGCTCAAGACAGACAGCGCCGGGCGCCTGCTGGTGCTGGGCGGGTACGGCCGCGCCGGCGGCGACGAACCGATCCAGAGCTACGGCGGTGCCGACACCTGGTACGACGACATCGCCGATGGTCCGGTCTACTGCACGCTCAAGCTCAGCGACGGCAGCGAGGTCAATCTCAGCGGTTGGGTCACCTGCGGCTCGCCCGACTTCGCACCCGAGATCGTCAACATATCGAACCTGGACGACACCATGTTCGATGTCGGCGTGCGCTGCCAGAACCTGGTGCCGGAGATGTACAGCCGGGACACCTGGAACAGCGATTACATTGCCAGCTACCAGCGCGACATCCTGCCGATCATCCAGCGCATCTCGCGATACCAGTGGGTCTCCAACGTGCAGTCCATGAGCGCGTTCTGCTCGAACGTTTTCGACTACCGCGATTCGTCGGCGGCCAACGCGGCCAATCGCGAACAGTACTTCTCCTACTTCCGAAAGCCCACGGCCTACACGTCCAACGGGATCCAGGGCCAGAGCAGCACATTGTTCAGCGACGACAACCTCCCGATGATGCCGCTCAATTCGGGCAGCAACTCGGTGAACAACGTCGACATCGAAAAATTCCTGACCCTCGACCAGACGCAGTACTTCCTGCTCTCGCAATGGGCCGCTGGCAAGTTCATCGACGAACAGGACTACCTGCCCCGCGCCGGTGCCTGCTCGGCCACGGCTGCCGCGGTCGGCAATTGCGTGGGCCTGCCCATGTGTCCCGGCATCGAAATGACCTGGAGCATGCAGAACCCGGCGATCTACGCGGCGCCCTACCGCATCGCCCAGCACGGCGACGAAGCGAGCTACCGCTGTAGCGGACTGGCGCCCTCGCGCGATGAGACCGAGGGTGGCGGTTGCGAGCCTGGCGACCTGACCAAGCGCATGGCGATCCCGTGGCAGGCGGACTTCTTCAACTGCACGATCCAGTACGTGAACTTCAGCGATCCGGACATCAACAAGGTCAACGGCATGCCGCTTCCGCCGAGCTACTACGCCTACTGGTGGCCACCGCAGGCGCCCTGGGACGTACTGACCGGCGACCTGACCGCCAACGGCCAGGCCGCGGCGCACACGCCGGCAGGCCTGCAGGTGAACTATGCGCGCGGCATCAACAGCTACGTGCAGATGATCACCGAATGGTCCTACTTGGGTTTCATCCGCAACCAGACCAGCGGCGCGGCCCGCGAGTCCTTCCCGTACATGGTCGAGACCGAGCGCAAGCACGACATGTTCCAGTACCAGGACGTTCCGGTCAGCCAGATCAGCGGCAATCCGGACGATAGTGAGACCACCATTCCCGTCTGGTATTCGAAACCGACGCAGAAGCTCGCGCCCGAGAACGCGAAACTGCTGCAGGTGCGCGCCGAAGAGGAGCTGTTCCGCGAGATCGCGGTGGCCGAGTCCCAGCGCCAGAGAACGCCGCGCCGCGGCACTCGCGCCCGTCACTGATCGCCTGCGTCCATCCGACGCCCGCCTGTGCCGACAAGGCGCGGGCGGGCCTTGGCCATGCATCGATCGCAGCCCGCAGCCGGGCCGCGATCGATGCGCCATTCTTTTCGAGAGTCCTGCCGCATGAGCAAGGATTACAACGACTCCAGCGTCGACGACGGGCATCGTGACGATCCGCCGCTGCTGGGCGAACTCGATGTCGTGGTGGTGGGCGGCGGCCCCGCCGGTGCCGCGTGCGCACTCGCGCTGCGAACGCATCGCCCCGAGCTGAAGGTCGCGGTGGTCGAAGCCTCCGGCTACGACGATGCGCGCGTGGGCGAGAACGTGTCATCCGCGGTTTTGCCGCTGCTGGACTATCTGGATGCGCGCGAACCCTTCCTGGAGCAGGCGGCCTATGTCGAGAGCTTCACGGTGCAGGCCTGCTGGGGGCACGACACACCGCTGCCCCAGCACTCGATGCGCCACTGGTCGGGCGAGGGCTATCTGCTCGACCGCCATCGTTTCGACCTGATGCTGGCCGAGCGCTTCCAGGAACGCGGCGGAAAGCTGTATCTGGGTTGCCGCGTCGACACCATCGATCCGCCCGCAGGCGTACGGGGCGGCCATCGCCTGCATCTGCGCCATGCCTCGGGCCGCACGTTCGCACTCGATGCGCGATTCCTGGTCGATGCCACCGGGCGCAAGGCCAGCATCGCACGGCGTCTGGGCGCCCGATCACAGCGCCACGACACGCTGATCGGTGTAAGCCGTTACTTCGACATGGACCCGCAGGCATCGTGGTCGCGCGACATCATCATCGAGAGCGCCGCCAACGGCTGGTGGTACTCGGCGCCACTCCCGGGCGACCGGCTGGTCGTCACCTGGATGACCGATGCGGCCCTGTGGCGCGACGCCGCGGCCGCCGACCGCATGTCTGCCTGGGAGGCCTTGCTGGCGAATGCTCCCCAAACCCATGCGCGTGTGCGCGGCGCCGCGGTCGCCGCCGATGTCACGCTGACCATCCGCCCTGCCCACACGCAGGTTCTGGACCGCACGACCGGCACCGACTGGTTGGCCACAGGCGATGCAGCCGCGAGTTTCGACCCGCTGTCCTCGCTGGGCATCGGTTTCGCACTGCACTCGGGCTGCCACGCCGCACGCGCAATCGCCGGCACGCTTGCTGGATCCGCGCCCGAAGCGCTGAACCTCTACGACCAGTCCGTGCAACAACAGTTCTCCGGCTACCTGCCGGGTTGGCGAAGTTATTACCAGTACGAGCAGCGCTTCCCGGACTCCGCGTTCTGGCAGGCCCGTCGCGGGTCGCCTTGAAGCTGCACGATGTCAGGCCCTGGTAATTGAACCTGACCCCATTTTCGGGCAGGCGAAGGCGATTCAAGGTGCCCGGAGACAGGAGGGGGTTTGTTGTGACTATTGACCCGGGCGGCGAAATGGTGACCCCTTTTCCGGGGACAATTGGACAACTCCCGCGCAATGTCCCTGACACCATTTCTCGACCGCGACTGGGCGCGCTAAAGGCAGTGGCACACAAGCTGGCGCGCGCGGGCTACCACCTGCTGCGCGACGGCGGCAAGTTCGACGTCCATCGCGCTTTTTCCTGACCGGCACGCGGTCGTGAGTTCGCAACAGGGGTCTGGCTCACAACCATCCAACCTGAAGGAACCCGGCCGCGTGCCAACCAAACATCACCGCCCGTCGTCCGAGCCCGAAAAGGGTGGCCCTGGAGGCCGCGAATCTGAGGCGATCATGCCTGTGGACGGCACGACGGCAGACCGAAGAGTGTTGGGCGCATTCAAGCGTGGGCTGCGCGAGCGGCTAGATCCAAAAGGGTGACGGAGGCGGTGATTCCGCCTCGGACCGGAACACTACGGAAGTCGGTGGGCAGGCGAAGGCGATTCAAGGTGCCCGGAGACGGGAGGGGGTTTGTTGTGACTATTGACCCGGGCGGCGAAATAGTGACCCCGTTTTCGCCTCTCCCGGCGGGAGAGGGCCGTGGGTGAGGGGCACTCCACCCAGGTTGAGCCGGTTCGATCTGTGGTCGTCACCTGACCCGAAATGCCCTCCTCCACATTCAACCATCGTGCTGGGGGCGGTAATCTGGCCGCCGATCGACGCACAGCCTGCTCCCGGCCGTAAATCTTCCCGCCGGGCGTGATAGGCGGGAAACCGCTGTGAATGTCAATCCATTCAATCATTTGCATATCGGAAGGTTTTCGGAAGGCTAATTCGAGGCCTCCCGGCTACCGTGGGCTCAATCCCGTGGCATCGCCTGCATCACCCTGACCACCGCCATTGCCTCACAGGCGCCGTTCATACCCGATCCGCTGATGCCCGCGGTTTATCTGTTGGACATGACCGAACAACACAAAAGTCGCCGCCGCAGCCATCAAGGACTTCTGCATCCGCGACGCGCTGTCCAAACAATTCAACATGCTCATCCGACTCTTCCCTAAGGATTGATTCACCATGAACCCACACGCCCAAAATCCAGTTCCCCCCGTTCCGGCCCCACAACGCCGCGCAACTCTGCGCTGGCTCTGCATCCCCTTGCTGCTGGTGGCCCTCAGTGCCTGCGAAACGCGCACACCCGCAGTGGATGAGCCGGACAGTGCCCCACCGGCCCCTACCCCGCTACCAACGCCCGCAAGCGTGGCCGAGGGCGTCAATGGGGTGGATCTGTCCAGATCGCAGGGTGGTGAGATGAACGTTGCGAAAATCAAACAGGCCGGCAAGCTCTTTGTGTTCGTCAAGCCGAGCCAAGGCGCCACCCTCGTCGACCCCGACCACGCCCGCAATGTGCAGCAGGCCCGCGCCGCAGGCCTAGCGGTGGGAAGCTTCCACTTCTACGACAGTGACGACACGCCGCATTCGCGCGTAAGTACCCGTGCGCCGTTGCCTAAAAAAGGGACTTCCCTCGGGGCAGACCTCAACTGGACCAATTGCGCTCAAGAAGGTGGAACTTGCTCATTATCAGGAACGACGACTGTGCGTTACGGCGCCGGAAGTCGGTACATGATGAAAACCTTCACTTCCTCAATTACTTGCGGCATTAGAGCGTTTGGCCTCGATCCAAATCCTAATGTGCTCAAATCCTGTGATATCTTGGAAGGGCCAATTTCCGCGAGCTGGCTCTACTGCGGGACAGAAGGAAACCAGTGCGAGGTCACTGACGGGCCCAAGTTTGTGCGCTATGGGGCCAACGGCGTCTACGCGATCAAAACGGCTTCCAGTTCGATTAATTGCGGCGTTGCCGGGTTTAACTTCGATCCAGTTCCCGGCATCGTAAAGAGCTGCTCTGTCCTCGGAAGTAACTACTTCCAGGCGCTTGCCTCTTCACCTTTCACAACTTTGATTGGCTACAATGCACTTGTACATAATACGACTGGCGCCTGGAACACCGCCTATGGCTATGCTTCGCTTTTCTACAATACGTCTGGCGATCGCAATACTGCAATCGGTGGAGATTCGCTGTTGTCAAACACGACGGGCAGCTATAACACGGCCATGGGCACGGGGGCCTTAGAGGAAAATACGACGGGTATCCGTAACACCGCAATTGGCTACCACGCCCTTACTAAAAATACCGGCCCTTCTACGGGATGCAGCAGTATTGAACCTACCAAGTGCGGCACTTCGAACACGGCAGTGGGTTACGAGGCACTTCAGAAAAATACGACTGGGTGGCAGAATACAGCGGTGGGTGAATCCGCCCTCACGTCGAACACCAAAGGCTCCCATAACACGGCGATCGGAGAAGATGCTTTGAATCTGAACCAGACCGGCGCGCACAACACGGCATCAGGCGAATCCGCACTTTACGATAACATTTCCGGAAATAACAACGTGGCCAACGGTTATTTCGCGCTTAACCACGCCCTAGGAAATAACAACGTGGCCGTGGGCTATCAGGCCGGCCGTAATCTGGTCAGCGGCAACAATCACATCTATATTGGCAATCCGGGGGACGCAAGCGATCCCGACGGCGTCATACGCATTGGAGAGGGAGGCATCCATACGGGAATGTACGTTGCTGGCGTTTCCGGGACTACGGTCACTGGCGCCCAAGTCTTTATCAGTGCGAATGGTCAACTGGGCGTGCAGCAGTCCTCCAAGCGCTTCAAAAAGGACATCCGAGCTCTCGGTAAAAACAGGAAACTTTTGGGCTTGCGACCCGTTTCTTACCGCTATAAGCAAGCCGATGAAACCGGGGCCTATCCCCTCCAGTACGGGCTTTTGGCAGAGGAAGTCGCCGAAGTGTTTCCGGAACTCGTCCAGTACGATGAAAGCGGAAAACCACTTGCCGTTCACTACACCCTGCTCATCCCACTCCTGGTGGCAGAGGTTCAACGCGAACATGATGAAAACCAAAAGCAGCAAAGTTCAACGGCCGAACTACTGAATGCACTGACACGAGAAGTGGCCGCGCTCCGTCAGAAAGTAAGTGCCCAGGCTTCTCGATAGTTAATGTAAGAACGAGGAAAGCCTCTTAAAGTCTTTAAGAGGCTTTCCCTGAGATTTCCCCACCTTTTCATCCGTAAAGCGGGCTCTCTCGCGATCCCTGTGGAAACGGCACTTTTATGAGGTCGGCTCTGGCAGCCATGGATTACGGGGCAGGTGCTTGAGCTTGGCGCACAGGAGGTAGGCGATGGTGGTCATGTTGGTGGCGGTCGCATAGCCTTTGGCGCGTGCCTTTGCCGCTTGGATCTGGCCGTTCATGGCTTCGATGAAACCGTTGCTCATTCCACTGCGGAAGTGCTCGACGATCCCGCGCAGGTGGGTCAGCAGGGTCGTTGCGAGCGTCTTGAATGGGAAATTAAGGGGACGGAATATGGGGTCAGGTTCATTTTCTACACCCCTCCGTCCTCTCACGAAGTCAGGGCCTGGTAATTGAACCTGACCCTGAGGTTTCCCCACCTTTTCCCGCGTCGGATCAAATAGTTGCGCTGACTCAAGCTGTAAAAAAGTGCGCTCATGGCGCAGTCTTCAGGTTACGACACCAAGGAGGACTGCAGACCCATGA
>JALYOF010000055.1 GCA_030857025.1 Pseudomonadota bacterium
GCACCATACGCGGCCCGCATCGCCACAAGCATGCGGGTTTGCCCGGGTGGCGGAATTGGTAGACGCACTAGCTTCAGGTGCTAGCGGGGGCAACTCCGTGGAGGTTCGAGTCCTCTCCCGGGCACCATCTTTGAAAAACCCCCGATTCGTCGGGGGTTTTTTTTGCCTGCTCTCCGGGAGGCTTCTGCAGCGGGCGTAATCCGGTTGCTGCAAGCGGATCGGCATCGGCGGGTATGCGCCGCCGATGCCGTTCGCCCTGCATTGCTGTTGTCGAAACGGCTCAGTCGAACTGGTACTGCCAGCTCAACGTGTAGGTCCGGCCACGGCCCGCGAAGAAGTCGTCGTTGTCGCCACCCGGGTTTGACTGCGAGAAGTAGCCGACGTACTGACGGTTCAGCAGGTTCTCGATGCCGAGGCCGAACCGGCCCACGCCGGTTTTCCAGCTCAGGCCCAGGTCCGCCAGCGTGTAGCCGTCGAAATGCTCTTCCAGCCTTGCCGTGCCCGCGGTGCGCCCTTCATTGATGTGCCTGGAGGCGTAGTGCGCGGCTTGCAGCCGAATGCTGGCGTTGGGCGCGAATGCCCAGCGTGCCGCCAGCAACAGCTTGTCGGGCCCCTGCGAACGCGCGCCCAGTTCGACGTCCAGCGGCATGTCGGCAGCCGTGGCGGTCTCGCCGCGCGTGCGGGCGTAGGTTGCCGACAACAGCCACTCGGGCGCGGGTTTCCACTCGCCGGCGAATTCGAACCCGGTCACCTGGATCGGCACCCGTGCCACCGAGCCGATGCCCGTCGTGCTGTCGATGCGCACCTGGCTGCCGACCTTGGACCGCGAGTCGTAAGCCGAGGCGGTGAAGCTTCCGCGCGTCCCGGCCCAGGTGAGGCCGATCTCGCGGTTGTCGGTGACGATCGGCTCCAGCGCGATCAGGCGCTCGAACGACTGGTCGGGGCGATTGACCGAGCGCAGCACCAGTCCGACGTCCGGCACGCCGAAACCTTCGTTGTAGGAAGCGAACGCCGACCATTGATCGGAGAACCGCCAGATCGCGCCCAGGTTGCCGACCCACTGCGTGAACGAGCGCGAGCCGCCCTCGACCTGCTGGCTGCCGTAGAAGGCCAGCGTCTGGTAGGTGTCGACCGTGAGCGTCGCGTTCTCGCGGCGCGCGCCGCCGCGCACGGTCAGCGGTCCAGCGTCGTATTCAAGCTGCACGAACGGTGCAAGGCTCTCGAACTCGAGCGGCGGCACCCACGCGCGGCCCGTCTGTGCCAGTTGCTGCCGCGAGGTATCAGACAGCCAGTCCAGGCCGGTGGTCAGTTCGATGCCGCTCCAGATGAAGTCCGGCCGGATCCAGCTCGCGCGAAGGCCGTGCTTGTCGGCAACGATCTCCGACTGGTCCAGCAGTGCGCCCATCGGCGCGATCGCCGGATCCTGGAACACCGGGAACGTCCCGGCGCCATACGTCGCCGAAAAATCCTGCGTGTACAACTGGACCGACGCCGTGCCGCCGGCGAGATCGTCGTGTCGCCAGTCGACCGACGCGGTGCGCACCCGGTTGCGCGGCGGTTCGCCCAGCGGCTGCCCGCGCTCGGCCGAAGTCGGCACGCCCGTCGCGCGATCCCCAGGGACGCGACGCCAGTCGGCATCGCCCTGCAGGCGGAACTGGTTGAACGAGAACTGGACCCGCTGCCACTCGCCGAAATCCACGCCCAGCTTGGCGAACAGGTCGCGCGCCCCGGAGTCCTGCAGGTCGCCCTGGGTGCCTTCGATGCCCAGCCGGTTTCCATCGCCGTCGACACCGACGCCGCGGCGGGTCTGTCCCACGTAGAGCAGGGCATCGAAGCGGCTGCGGTGCTCCAGCATGTAGCCCAGCTTGGTGGTGAGATCACTGCCGTGGAACTGCGTGCCCACCTTCATGTCGACCGTGTGGCGTGTTCCTTCCACGCTGGGCCGGCGCGAGATGTAGTTGATGATCCCGCCGGTGGCGCCAAGGCCCTGCACCGCGGACGCGCCGCTGACGACCTCGATCCGCTCGATGATCGCCGGATCCGCGAAATATCCCTCACGCGCGCCATTTCGCAGTGGGTTGCTCTGTGGAATGCCGTCGAACAGGATCAGCGGAGTGCGGCCGCGCAGCGACTCGCCGAAGCTGGTCATCTTCTGGCGCGAGGGGGAATAGCCCGGAATGCTGTTGGCGAGGATCTGGCCGACGTCCTCGGCGATCAGCAGTTGCTGGTCGATGTCGTCGCGCGTGATCACATTGATGGCGCCAGGAATCCTGTCGACGGCCTTGCTGCCGCGGGTTGCGGTCACGACGACCTTGTCGAGATCCTCGACGCCCGGATCGACGGCCTCGTCCGCGGGAGCGCTGGCGGCTTCGGCCGGCGCAAGGTCGTCGGCGGCATCGGCGAAGGCGGCCGAAGGTTGCAGCGCTACCAGCAGCGCCACGACCAGGACGGTCCGCCGCATTGCAATAAATTCATCCACTTGGAACCTTCCCCATCGAGTGTGTCCCGGCGAATGCCTGGACGATCCGGCCGCACCGTAATGCAACTCATTCGCATTTGCAACGTGAGGGAGTGCGCCGTGGCTCGGCAACTCGTTGCGCTTGGTATTGCCTCGCGCGCAGGAGCCGCGTCTCGCCGAAAGCTTCCTATCGAGAATGGTTCCCATTAACATCGCGGATCCCGGTCCTCCAGAAGCTGCCCGATATGCCGATCCTCGCCGCAAGGTCCGTGCGCTCTTGAGCTACGCGCGCACGCCACTGGAGGAATCGGCCACGCTGCGGGCGCGGCATGCAACGGACGTCGCAGCGGGGACCAGGCCCTTTGCGTCCAGGCGGATCCGAGCGCTGCTGTCATGGCTGCACCTCTGGGTGGGACTGGTTGCCGGATTGCTGTTCGCTCTTGTCGGACTGTCCGGAACCGTGCTGGTGTTCCACCACGATCTGCTGCAGATGCAGCATCCGCAGCTCTGGGCCCCGGCGGCACCAGGCACCGACGGCAAGGTGCTGGCGCGGTTGTTGGAGCAGTGGGTACCGCAGGGGCTCACCGCGATCGACCTGCCGCGTGAATCACTGCCGGTCTACCAGGCCTATTTCAGCAACGAGGGCCGGCGTTACTTCGACCCGGGTAACGGGTCGCTGCTGCTGAGCCGTCACCCGGACAACGACCCGCTGCTGTGGCTGCACGAACTGCATACGGCGCTGCTCGCGGGCGAGGCGGGGCACGAACTGGTGGGGGTGATCGGCTGGATCTCGGTGGCGATGCTGCTGACGGGCCTGTATCTGTGGTGGCCGGCGCGCGGCCGCATGCTGGCCCAGTTGCGGATGTACCGCGGCCCGCCCGTGCGACGCTGGCTTACCTGGCATCGAGGCATCGGCGTGTTGTTCGTGCCGTTGTTGATGCTGGCGACCCTGACCGGCGTCGGCATGATTTATCACGGCGGTGCGCGCTGGCTTCTCACCTCCGCTTTCGGCGGCGACGACGGCCCGGTCGTGCCGCAGATTGCCACCAACGGCGACCGACCGCCGCAATGGACTCGGGTGCTCGCCACCGCGAAAACGGCGATGCCGGAGGCTGAATTCACCAGGCTCTCGCCACCGCGGCAAGGCAGCGACGTGATCGGAATTCGGGCGCGGGTTCCCGGGGAGTGGCATCCGAACGGGCGAAGCTTCGTTTTCATCGACAGGTCCGGCGAACGCACGTTGCTGGCCCATGATGCGACCACCCAGCGGCCGGGCGCGCGCATGACCGAGGCGATCTACCCGCTGCACATAGGGGTGGTCGGAGGTCCGCTGTACCGTTGGCTGACGGCACTGGTGGGCCTGTTACCGGCGTTCCTGCTGATAACCGGTTTTCTGTTCTGGCAGCGCCGGCGCGCAAGGCGTGTCGACATGTCCCGCAGTACCGGCAGACCGTCTACCGCACCGTCCGCATGACGATCGTTTTTCCTGTCTTTTCCAACCAGGAGCTTTCCATGATCATTCGCAAGCTTGGTTATCTTGTCGCACTGCTGGCATTGGCGGGCGCTTCCTGCCAGCGCGAGCCCGCGGCACCCGCGAGCGTCGCCCCAGCGGCTGCGCCGTCCGCCCAGCCGCCCACGGTTTCGGTCGCGACCCAGGCCGGGATGCCGCCGGATGCCACCCCGCCGTATGCTCCCGCGACCATCGAGACCATAGAGCGCTACACCGTCGAAGCGCAGGCGCTGTCGGCGAAACTCAGACCCGGGGTCGACGTCGCCGCTGCGGCCCAAGCGGCCGAATTGTTGTTGGCGCTCGGTGCCGAGATAGTGCCGGCCTACGTGGAGCGTCATCCACACTGCGGCGCCTACCTGGCCGCGGTGCTGCAGGTGAAGGAAGCGTGGCGGTCGATGGATGCGGCGACGCTTGAGCGCGATTTCCACAAGGATGCGGCGCTTCCGGAAGTGGAGGGCGACGTCAAGGTCTGCTATCACATGAAAGATCTGGTGGTGCATCCCGCTACCGCGCTCGCGCTGCTGTCGCAGTCGCCTCCGGCAATCGACGCCGCGCAGAAGGAAATCACCGAAGTGATCGCGCATTCCCTCATCGTCCGGCAGGGCTGATTCGATCCCGGTACTCCAGACACAACGCAGCCCGGCCGAAGCCGGGCTGCTCCAGGGGCAGGAATGAACGGTGTCGTCTGCTATTGCTGCATGCCCTGAAGCTCGCGTGCGCGTTCCAGATGCTTTGAAATGGCCTCGCGCGTGGCGGTCAGGTGCTGCCGGAAGGACGCGTCGGTCGTCGCCGGCATCATGCGGTTGTCGATCATGCTCAGCGCTTCGGTGTGGTCGCGCACCATCATGTCGAGAAACGCCTTGCGGTAGGCATCGCCCTCCATCTGGGACAGGCGTTCAAGCTCCTTCTGGCCCTTTTCCCGCATCGACTCGACCATCTGGGTATCGGCGACCTGCATGCCCGGGCTGTTGGCCAGTTGGCGCGTCTGTTCGAGGTTCCGGGTGTGGTCGGTACGCAGCATTTCGGCGAACTCGCGAACCTCGCCAGTGACGTTCTCTTCGATAGCCTGTTCGGCTGCGGCGATATCGTGCTCATTGACAGCCACGAGCATCGCAACGGCCTCGCCCTGGCTGGCCTGCTGCTCCATGCCGGCACCCATCGTCGGCTCGGTGGGCGTTCCCATGGGCGTGGTGGTCGTTGGCGTGGTCATGTCGGGAGTGGTCGTGACGGCCGTATCGGTAGTTGCGTCGTCGGCAGGCGTGCATGCCGCGCCGAGAGCGACCACCATCGCGGCAACAATCCAGGATTTCGTCGGTGACATGTCGGTCTCCAGAAGTTTTCGGATGAAGAATGTGGACGACGCCGCGATGGCGGTACACCGACGCTAGGCGACAGGACTTAAGAGTTCAGTGAAAAACAGGGTGACGAATCGGTTATCTGCGACCGATTTCTCCGGGTAGTCACCCGCCGCTCACGACACTCTCTACCTGTCGCACAGCCCCGCCCCTGCGGGTCTCGTAGCGTCCCGGGGAAGCACGCTGGCAGACCCCGACTTCATGACGATGTGAGACCATGGCGCATGACAAAGAAACCGCAGAACCCAGGTAAATCCCCGAGTAAATCCGCTGCCGGCAAGCGCTCCGGCGCTCAGGCGCGGCGGCCCGGCAATCCGGCGAAGAGCCGCGCCGCCGCATCGAAAGCGGCCGATCCCGCCGCTGCTGCGAAGCCCGCCGGGAAATCCGCGGAGAAGCAGAAGAAACCTTCCAAGATGCCTGGGTGGCTGCCGACCTGGCTCGGCGGTCCGCCGCGAGGGCAGCCCAAGGGCCTGCCGGTCGCACCCGCTGCAGGCAGCCCGTCGCGCGATCCCTTCGCCGATCGCGAGGCCGCCCGCTACGAACAGCCCATCGCCAGTCGCGAAATGATCCTGCAGATGATCGCCGAAGCCGACGGCCCGATGCATGCCGAGGCGCTGGCGGAAAAACTCGCATTGACCGATCAGCCCCGCCTGGACGCATTGAACGCGCGGTTGCGGGCGATGGTCCGCGACGGGCAACTGCTGTTGAACCGCAAGGGCGCGTACGCGCCGGCCGCGGTCATGGACCTGATCTCCGGCAGCGTGATCGCCAACCCGGACGGCTTCGGCTTCATGCGCCCGGAGGCGGGCGGCGACGATCTGTTCCTGCCGCCGGCGGAAATGCGCAAGGTCATGCACGGAGACCGCGTGCTCGCCAGCGTCACGGGTGTGGACCGACGTGGCCGCAGCGAAGGCGCGATCGTCGAGGTGCTCGAGCGCCGCCTCAACCGCCTGATCGGCCGCTACACGATCGAAGCCGGCATCAGCTTCGTGGTTCCCGACGACCGTCGCATCCAGCGCAACGTGGTGATCGCACCCGATGCGCGTGGCGATGCGCAGGAAGGTCAACTCGTCGTGATCGAACTGCTGCAGGCCCGCGATCCCAAGCGTCCGCCGATCGGCCGAGTGCTGACGGTGCTGGGAGACAAGCTGACCGCGTCGCTGGCGGTGCAGGCGGCGATCCACGGCCACGAGATTCCGCACGAGTTCCCGCAGGAAGTTCTCAACGAGGCCGCGGCAGTGCCGGTGGATGTGGACGAGGCGACCGCGCGCAAGCGCGTCGACCTGCGCCAGGTGCCGCTGGTGACGATCGACGGCGAGGACGCCAAGGATTTCGATGACGCGGTCTATTGCGAAACCAACCGGGACGGCTTCCGCCTGATCGTCGCAATCGCCGACGTGTCGCATTACGTCAAGCCCGGCGCGCCGCTGGACGAGGAAGCGACGCGTCGCGCGACGTCGGTGTACTTCCCGGGTTTCGTGGTGCCGATGCTGCCCGAGACGCTGTCGAACGGCATCTGCTCGCTGAAGCCGAAGGTCGATCGCCTCTGTTTCGTCTGCGACATGCAGATCGATCGCAATGGCGAGGTCACCGGTTCGAAGTTCTACGAGGCGGTGATGCATTCGCACGCACGCCTCACCTACACCCAGGTGTGGAACGCAGTCGCCCCGATTCCCGAAGAGGGCAACGCGATTCTCGAGGAGTTGCGCGACGACGCGCTGGCGCAGATCGGCTCCCAGTTGCCGGACATCCAGCGGCTGCACCAGCTGTTCGGCATCCTCGCCAAGGCACGCGAGCGCCGGGGGGCCATCGAGTTCGAGACCAGCGAGGTCCGCTTCGTGCTCGGCAACAAGGGCGAGGTGGTGCAGGCCGGAATGCTGCAGCGTAACGACGCGCACAAGCTGATCGAGGAATGCATGATCGCGGCGAACGTGGAGGCGGCCAAGTACCTGATCGCCGCCGAAGTGCCCGCGCCGTACCGCATCCACGACCGCCCACCGGAGCAGAAATACGCCGACCTGCAGGAGTTCCTCAAGGAATTCCACCTGCGCATGCCGCCATGGTCGAAGGTGCATCCGCGCGACTTCACCAACCTGCTGAAGAAGGTCCGCGAGCGCTCCGACGCGGCGCTGATCGAATCGGTGCTGCTGCGCAGCCAGAGCCTGGCGGTCTACGACCCGACCAACATCGGGCACTTCGGGTTGGCGCTGGAGGCGTATGCGCATTTCACTTCGCCGATCCGGCGCTATCCCGACCTGCTGGTGCACCGCGCGATCAAGCACGCTCTGAGCGGCGCCAAGCCCGAGAAGTTCAAGTACTCGCCGCGCGAGATGGCGGCCCTGTCGCTGCAGAGTTCCGAGCGCTCGCGTCGCGCCGACGACGCCGCGCGCGAAGTCGACGATCGCTATCGGGCCGCATGGATGGAGCAGCACATCGGCGGACGGTTCGACGGAACGATCAGCGGCGTGACCAGCTTCGGATTGTTCATCGAACTGGACGAATCCAAGGTCAACGGACTGGTCCACGTGACGCAGTTGCCCAACGACTTCTACCACTTCGATCCGATCCGCAAGACCCTGACCGGCCAGCGCGCGGCGCGCGAATTCCGCCTCGGCGACCGGCTGAGCATCATCGTGATGAAGGCCAGCGTCGAGGACCGCAAGATCGACTTCCGCCTCGTCGACGACTCCGCCGGCAGGCCCATCGAGCAGGAGCCGCAGGGCGAGCCGGGGAAGAAGGGCCAGAAGGGAAAGCAGCGCAAGTCGGAAGGTACCGTCAAGGCCCCGCCGCCGCGCGGGCAGCCGGCCAGGAAGAAGAAAGCGAAGTACTGATTTGTCCGCGAAGGACGCGAAGGACGCAAAATAACAGCGGAAGACAAAGCGGAAGTGGAGTGAGTCGGCGCGCGACGGGAGGCGTGCCGTTTCGGCGGCGGTCCGCATGGCATCGCTGTCCCGTTCCTGCGAAAGCCAACTCCCTTTATTTCAGCCTTTCTTTTGCGTCTTTCGCGTCCTTCGCGGACGAGCACTTGATCCGTCCTTCGCCAACAATCGCACCCAACCCGGAGACCCCGCAGCATGAGTCAGAAACAATGGATCGCCGGCATCAACGCGGTCGCGGCGGCGCTGGAGCACGATGCGGAAAACGTGCGGGAGGTGCTGATCGAGGCCGGGGCGAAGAACCCGCGGCTCACCGAGATCGAGACCAGTGCGCGGCGGCTGGACATCGATGTTCGACGGGTCAATCAGCAGGCGTTGTCCGGCGTCGTTGGCAACCTGCGCCACCAGGGTGTGGTTGCGCGTTATGCGGCGGCGAAGACCTGGGACGAGAACGAACTTGAAGGACTGGTCGAAGCCGCGGCCGGCCGTGCGCTGGTGCTGGTGCTCGACGGTGTGCAGGACCCGCACAACCTCGGCGCCTGCCTGCGCAGTGCGGCGGCGGCGGGCGCAACGGCGGTCCTGATCCCGAAGGACAAGGCGGTCCAGGTCAATGCCACGGTTCGCAAGACGTCCGCGGGCGCCGCCGACAGCGTTCCCGTGATCCCGGTGACCAACCTGGCCCGCGCGCTGCGCGACCTGCAGCAGTTGGGCGTCTGGCTGTATGGCCTGGCGGGCGAGGCCGAGGCATCGCTGTACTCGATCGACCTGCGCGGCAACGTCGCCCTGGTGCTCGGCGGTGAAGCCGACGGCCTGCGCCGGCTGACGCGTGAGAATTGCGACCAGCTTGTAAAGATCCCGATGCCGGGTGGCACCGAGGTCGAAAGCCTCAACGTTTCGGTGGCCACCGGCGTGACCCTGTTCGAGGCCGTGCGCCAGCGACAGGCCTGATATTTCCCGAAGACCGTTACCTTCACTCGACCAGGAGTCCGAGAATGCAATTGAACCTGCTGTGGTACGACTGGGTCGGCATCGCCGGCACACTGATGATCCTGGGCGCGTTCTTCCTCCTGCAGGCCGGTCGCATTTCCGGCACCGGGCTCACGTACCAGTTGCTGAACCTCTTCGGTGCCGGTGGGGTGCTGGTCTCGCTGATGGGGCAGTTCAACATTTCGGTGTTCCTGCTGGAGATCGCCTGGATGGCGATCAGCGTGTTCGGGATCGTGCGCACGCTGCGCGCGCGGCAGGAGGGATCGCAGCGAAGTTGAAGCACGCACCCGGCGGATCCGTCGAAGCAGTGTCCCTGCGGTGGCTGCCGCAGCGGATCGTCGCTCGACGCGGCGGTAGCGGCTACGCACGCTGGCCTGTCGGCGGCTTTGCTTTTGCCGATCCGATGTTGCCCGGCGAGCGGGTGGTCGCGTGGCTGATCGACCGACGGCCAGCGCCTTGCCCGGTGAGCGCTTCGCGTGGCGTTGCGCTGCCTCTTCAGTCCTGCGGATGCAGGAACGAGCTTCCATGGCCCAGCGGCGGCAGCAGGAAATGCGCGGCGAGACTTTGGCCGATATCTGCGAACGTTCGCCTCACCCCGATGCTGCCCGGCATCGTGCCGGCGCCGATTGCGAGGATCGGGATGTGCTCACGGGTGTGATCGCTGCCGTGCCAGGTCGGGTCGTTGCCATGGTCGGCAGTGAGGATCAGCAGATCGTCCGATCCAAGCGCCGCCAGCAGCGCAGGCAGGCGTGCATCGAACTGTTCGAGTGCGGCGGCGTAGCCCGCGACGTCGCGGCGGTGGCCGTACTCGGAATCGAAATCGACGAAGTTGGTGAACACCAGGCTGCGATCATCGCTGCCCTCCAGTGCGGCCAGCGTTGCGTCGAAAAGCCCGTCGATCCCGTGCGCGCTGATCTCGTGCGAGATGCCGCGGTGGGCAAAGATGTCCGGGATCTTGCCGACGCCGTGCACCTGCACGCCTGCTTCGCATAGAAGGTCGAGCAGCGTAGGCTGCGGCGGCGGCGTGGAATAGTCGTGGCGGTTGTGGCTGCGCCTGAAGTCCGTGGCGTTCTCGCCCACGAAAGGACGTGCGATGACCCGGCCGATCCGGTACTCGTCGACGAGGTCGCGTGCGATCTCGCACAGGCGGTACAGGCGCTGCAATCCGAACGCCTGCTCGTGGCACGCGATCTGCAGCACCGAATCGGCCGAGGTGTAGACGATCGGCTTGCCCGAACGCAGGTGTTCCTCGCCGAACTCCTTGATGATCACGGTGCCCGAGGCGTGGCAGTTGCCCAGCCAGCCCGGCAGTTCCGCCTGTCGCGCCAGTTCGTCGAGCAGCGCCTGCGGCATGCTGTTTTCGCGCTCGCGAAAATAGCCCCAGTCCTCCAGCATCGGTACGCCCGTCATCTCCCAGTGGCCGGAGGTCGTGTCCTTGCCGGTGGACAGTTCGCGGGCAGCGCCGAATGCGCCGATGGGGTCCACGTCGGCGTTGAAGCCCGCAGGAAGCTCGCCGCTGGACAGGCGCATGGCCAGTCCCAGCCCGAGGCGCTCCAGGTTCGGCAGCTGCAGCGGTCCTCGACGGCCGACGTCCGCCTGATGTGCAGCGCAGCGCTGGGCGATATGCCCCAGAGTGTTGGCTCCGGCGTCTCCGAATGCCTCCGCATCGGGCAGTGCGCCGATGCCGAGCGAATCAAGGACCAGCAGGGCTGCGCGTGGCATGGCGATCTCCTGGGACGCCGAGGGTGTCGGCAACGAGCGGTCGCACGGCCGGGGCCTCGTCGCCGATGCGGCACGCGGCGAGCACGGCGGTGGCGGCCTGTCGCCATTGCTCCTCATCGCGCGCATGGATGGTCAGCAGCGGCCGGTGCGCATCCACGCCGCTGCCCACCGGCACGATGCCGCTCAGTCCGACGCTATGATCGATGTCGTCGTCCGGCCGGCGACGGCCTCCGCCCAGCACCACGACCGCCATGCCGATGGCGCGCGTGTCGATGTGCTGGAGCACGCCCGACGTGGCTGCGAACAGCGGCTTCTGCAGTGGTGCTGCGGCCAGGTGTCGAGCGGGATGCTCCAGCAGGTCGGCCGGGCCGCCGAGCAGGGCGACCATGCGCGCGAATCGCTCGGCCGCCTGTCCGCTGGACAGTGCGTGTTCGAGCCGCTCGCGCGCCTGGTGAAGGCTGGACGCAAGGTTCGAGGTCAGCAGCATTTCGGCGGCCAGCGCGAGGCTGAGCTCGCGCAGGCGCGAAACCCGGTCCTGGCCACTCAGCACCCGCAGTGCTGCGTGCACCTCCAGCGCGTTGCCGGCGGCATCGGCGAGCGGTTGATCCATGTCGGTCAGCAGTACGCGCGTTGGCAGTCCGCACGACTGGGCGACTGAGAGCATGTTCTCTGCAAGCGCACGCGCCTGGGCAGGTTCAGCCATGAATGCGCCGCTGCCGAACTTCACGTCCAGCACCAGCGCTCCGAGTCCTGCGGCGAGCTTCTTGGAAAGTATCGAAGCGGTGATCAGAGGGATGGAGTCGACGGTGGAAGTGACGTCGCGAACCGCATACATGCGCCGGTCGGCCGGGGCAAGGCTTTGGCCCGCACCCACGATCGCCAGTCCGCAGGTCCGCACCACCTCCTGCAGACGTTCAGCGGGTGGGCTGGTGTCATAGCCGGGAATGGCCTCGAGCTTGTCCAGGGTGCCTCCGCTATGGCCGAGGCCGCGGCCGGACAGCATTGGCACGAAACCACCGCACGCCGCGATCAGGGGTGCGATGACCAGGCTGGTCGTGTCGCCGACGCCGCCAGTGGAATGCTTGTCCACGGCCGGGCCGGGCAGTCCGCTCCAGTCGAGCGTTTCGCCCGAATCGCGCATCGCCAGCGTCAGTGCCGCGCCTTCGGCCGCGCTCATGCCCTGCAGGCACACCGCCATCACGAAGGCGCCGATCTGCGCGTCGGCGACGCGGCCATCGCCGATCCCGCGGACGAAGGCCGACAACTCCCTGGCATCCAGTTCAACGCCCTCGCGCTTGCAACGGAGTGTTTCCTGGGGCAGCAGCGCCTGCACCTCAGTAGCCAGCGTCGACGGTGCTGGGCGCTTCTTCCCCGAGCACCTCCAGCACCTCGTCGACCAGGCTGCTGGCGCCGATGCGGAAGCGCTCCGGCGTGGCCCATCCGGGGCCGAGCATGCGATCGGCGATGTCGAAGTAGCGCGCTGCATCCGACAGCCGGCGAATTCCGCCCGCCGCCTTGAAACCGCACTCACCGCCGTGGTCACGTATGGCCTTGAGCATGATGACCGCCGCGCCGGACGTGGCATTCACAGCAGCCTTGCCGGTCGATGTCTTGATGAAGTCGGCGCCAGCAGCGATGGCGACCTCGCTGGCCTGGCGGATCAGCGCCGGACCGGCGAGGTGGCCGGTCTCGAGAATGACCTTGAGTTTCGCGCGTTCGCCGCAGGCCTCCCTGCAGCCACCCACGAGGTCGCGGCCGGGCTGCTCGTAGCCGTCGAGCAGTGCGCGCCAGGGAAACACCACGTCCACCTCGTCGGCGCCCGCGGCCACGGCTCGCCGCGTCTCGCGGACCGCGCGCGCGGGGTCGTCGCTGCCGTCGGGAAAGTTGGTGACGGTCGCCACGCGGATCGCCGAAGCGCCGAGGGCAATGAGCGAGCGCCGCGCGCTGGTGATGTACTCGGGATACACGCACACGGCCGCGACATCGCCGAAGCGACCGTGCGCGGCCCGGCACAGCGCCTCGATGCGGTCAGGCGACGCGTCCTCGTCCAGGCAGGTCAGGTCCAGCGCGGCGAGCGTTCGTCGTGCCAGGGCAGGGGTGATCACCATGTCGGAACTCCGTTCGGAACTGGATGCATGGTCGAGGGTGCGGGGGCCGAGCTGCCGATCGCCCGCTTCGTTTCCGTTGCCTTTTGCCGATGTTGCCGGCCCATCATGCCGCGGGGGCGTTGCCACGCGGCCATGCGTTCACGATCCTGCAGAAAAGTTCGGCGGTTCGCTCCGTGTCGTACACGGCCGAATGCGCTTCGTCCGCGTGCCACTCGAAACCAGCCGCCTGCACCGCACGGGCGAGCACGGTCTGTCCGTAGGCGACGCCGGCCAGCGTCACCGTGTCGAACACGCTGAAGGGGTGGAACGGGTTGCGCTTGTGGCCCGAGCGCGCGACCGCGGCATTGAGGAAGTGCAGGTCGAAGTGCGCATTGTGGCCGACCAGGATCGCGCGCTGGCAGCCGTGCTTCTTCATCGCGGCGCGCACCGGCGCGAACACGCGATCGAGCGCGACACGCTCGTGCTGCGCATCGCGAAACGGGTGGTCAAGGATGATCCCGGTGATTTCCAGAGACTTGGGATCGATGGCCATGCCCGGCGCCGGAATCACGTGGCAACTGGTCGTGGCCTCGGGAACCAGCTGACCTTCGGAATCCAGGTCGAGCGGGATGACGGCGATCTCCAGCAGCGCATGGCGGTTCCAGTCGAACCCGCCGGTTTCCACATCGACCACCACCGGCAGGAAGCCGCGGAAACGGCCCGCCATCGGCGTGGCAGCGGGCGTGGGCTGCGGTGCCGGCTGATCGGGCGCCAGCGCTGGATCGGCGGCAGGTACGTCGGTGTTCGTCATGCCGAAAGCCTAGCAGACGCGATTTGCACCAGCGCGCTCGAGCCGCCGATCATCGCTCGACCAAGCCGGCGAGCCAGGGCACCCGCCCGATTGCGCGTTTTCGCCCGGAGCCGCTTTGCGGGCAGCACCCGTCGGCGAGCCGCGAGCGGCGGTGCGTGCGGTTGCGGAGGGGTTACGGGGCTACGGTGATATTGCTGTCGTCGCGCTTCTCGCGTGGCGGCAACACTTCCTCGCCGCGCACCAGGAACCAGACGTTCTCGGCGATGTTGGTCGCGTGGTCGCCAACGCGCTCGATGTTCTTCGCCATGAACAGCAGATGGGTGCAGGGGGTGATGCTGCGCGGATCTTCCATCATGTAGGTCAGCAGTTCGCGGAAAAGCGCGGTGTAGGCGGTGTCGATGTCGGCATCGCGCGCACGCACGCGCTGCGCGGCTTCCACGTCCCCGTCGCGATAGGCGCCCAGCACGTCGCGCACCTGGGTCACCGCAAGCGCGCCGATCGACTGCAGCCCGCTGATCTGCGGCAGCGGTGGCGACATGTTCAGCGCGGTCGAGCGCTTCGCCACGTTGGCTGCGTAGTCGCCGATGCGCTCGATGTCGGAAGCGATGCGGATCGCGGCGAGGATCTGGCGCAGGTCGCGCGCCATCGGCCCACGCAGCGCGAGCTTCATCACGTCATGGCTGACCTCCTGCTCGAGCGCGTCGATGGCCTCGTCGTTGGCGATGATGCGCGCGGCGGCCTTGTCGTCACGGCGCTGGACCACGTCGAGTGCGGCTTCCAGCTGCGACGCCGCCATCTCGCCCATGCGCAGGGTTTCTTCCAGCAGGCGCTGCTGTTCTTCGTCGTAGCTCTTGACGATATGGTTGTGGAATTGGTTCGGCATGGTGCGTGGTGCTCCGTGGTCTCTTCTTCCGGAACGCGGAAGGTGGTTCTGGTTGTCCTTGGAAGACAGCGCCTGCGGGCGCGGTGTCCATCAAGGCTCGCGGGCAGTTCTGCAGGTCAGCCGAAGCGCCCGGTGATGTAGTCCTCGGTCTGCTGCTTCTTCGGGTTGGAGAACACCGTCCCGGTGTCGCCGTGCTCGATGAGGTCGCCCAGGTACATCAACGCGGTGTAGTCCGACACGCGCGCGGCCTGCTGCATGTTGTGGGTGACAATCACGATCGTGTAGTCGTTCTTGAGCTCGGCGATCAACTGCTCGATGCGGCTGGTGGAGATCGGGTCCAGTGCGGAGGTCGGCTCGTCCAGCAGCAGCACGTCCGGGCGCAGCGCCACCGCGCGCGCGATGCAGACGCGCTGTTGCTGGCCCCCTGACAGCCCGAGCGCGCTCTGGCCGAGCTTGTCCTTGACCTCGTCCCACAACGCAGCCTGCCGCAGCGCACTTTCGACCCGCTCGCTCATCTGGCTCTTGGACAACTTCTCGTGATGACGGATGCCGTAGGCGACGTTCTCGAAAATCGTCATCGGGAACGGCACCGGCTTCTGGAACACCATGCCGACCTTGCTGCGCAGCCGGTTCATCGGGTATTTCGCGTCCAGAATGTTCTGCCCGTCCAGCAGCACTTCTCCGCTGGCGACCTGCTTGGGGTACAGCGCATAGATGCGGTTGAACACCCGCAGCAGCGTGGACTTGCCGCAGCCGGACGGGCCGATCAGCGCGGTAACGCGTTTTTCCGGGACCGCCAGGTCGATCGACTTGAGCGCGTGGAACTTCCCGTAGTGGAAGTCCAGTCCACGGGCGGCGAGCTTGACCGGCGAATCGGTCGCCGCGTCGCGTTCGGTGGAGGCGAGTTGAATGCGGTTGTCGTTCATTGCCGGGGTCCGTCGAGCGGGGGCGATCGAAAGGTCAGTCATGTGAGATCCGGTTGCGCATCACGATCCAGCGCGCCAGCAGGCTGATGGCGAGTACGAACATGGTCAGGATGAAGGCGCCGGCCCAGGCCAGCGAATGCCAGTTCTCGTACGGGCTCATCGCGTACTGGAAGATCACCACCGGCACGTTCGCCATCGGCGCCATGACGTTGGTGGTCCAGTACTGGTTGTTGAGCACGGTGAACAGCAGCGGCGCGGTTTCGCCGGAGATTCTGGCCAGTGCCAGCAGGATGCCGGTGACGATGCCCGGCAGCGAGGCGCGGTACAGCACCTGCACGGTCACCTTCCACTGTGGAACGCCGAGCGACAGCGCCGCTTCGCGCATCTGGCTGGGCACCAGGCGCAGCATCTCGTCGGTGGTGCGCACCACCACGGGCAGCACGATGAAGGCCAGCGCGATGCCGCCAGCGAGCGCGGAGAAGTGCCCCATCTGCGCCACCACCAGCGTGTACACGAACAGGCCGAGCACGATCGACGGTGCCGACAACAGGATGTCGTTGACGAAACGCACGGTGTCGGCGAGCCGGCTCTGCCGCGAGAACTCGGCCAGGAAAGTGCCGGCCAACACGCCGACCGGCGCACCGATCACGATGCCCAGCAGGCTGAGCACCGCGCTGCCGAAGAACGCGTTGAGCATGCCGCCCGAATCACCCGGCGGCGGTGTCATCTGGG
Organism: Pseudomonadota bacterium; assembly: GCA_030857025.1. Lineage (GTDB taxonomy): Bacteria > Pseudomonadota > Gammaproteobacteria > Xanthomonadales > Xanthomonadaceae > Lysobacter_K. The sequence goes on from JALYOF010000055.1 coordinate 16,348, forward strand.
TGAAAAGCTCCAGATTCAACGAGCCCAGGCCCTTGGTGACCGTGGTCCAGATGATCCACACCAGCCAGAACAGGCCGAACACCGTCGCCAAGATCGCCAAGGCCTGGACGATCAGGTTCTTGGCGCGGCGATTGCGGTACAGGGCGGCGCTCATCAGTTGCCCTCCTTGCGGGCGAGCCGGCGCAGCATCAGACGCGCGATCGACAGCACCACGAAGGTCACCAGGAACAACACGAAGCCCAGCGCGATCAGCGAGGACAGGTACATCGGCGAGTCGGCTTCGGTGAACTCGTTGGCGATGGTCGCGGCAATCGAGTTGCCCGGCTCCAGCAGCGATGCGGTCAGGCGATGGGCATTGCCCAGCACGAAGGTCACCGCCATCGTTTCGCCCAGCGCGCGGCCCAGGCCGAGGAATACGCCGCCGATCACCGCCGAACGCGTGTACGGCAGCACCACGTCCCACACGACCTCGGTGGTGGTCGAGCCCAGCGCGTAGGCCGACTCCTTCAGTTGCGTGGGCACCGTCAGGAACACCTCGCGCATGATCGACGACACGAACGGGATCACCATGATCGCCAGCACCAGCCCTGCCGTGCCCATGCCCAGTCCGAGTGGCGGGCCGGAGAACAACACCCCGATGCCCGGAATCGCGCCGAGGTTCTCGTCGACCCAGGGGTAGACGTTCTCGGCCAGGAACGGCACCAGCACGAACAATCCCCACATGCCGTAGATGATCGAGGGAATGCCTGCCAGCAGCTCGATGGCCGCACCGACCGGGCCTCGCAGCCACTTGGGTGCGATCTCGGTCAGGAACATCGCGATACCGAAGCTGACCGGGACTGCGATGATCATGGCGATGGCGGCCGTGACCAGGGTTCCGTAGATCGGCACCAGCGCACCGAAATCCTGCAGCACCGGGTTCCAGGCATCGCGCCACAGGAATTCGAGGCCGAACTTCTCGAACGCGGCACGCCCGCCCCACAGCATCGACAGCGCCGCGGCCGCCAGCGAGATCAGCACCAGGATTCCGGCGCCGGTGACGAGCCACCGGAAGCCGCGATCTGCGCGTGCGTCGATCACGTCGCGGCGGCTGGCGTTGCCGATGGGGAGGGTCGTCGCATTCATGTCAGATCGGTCGCCGCGCAGGGAGAGAGTGGATCAGCGTCACCGGAGGCCACATGGCAGGAATTGCCGGGGCCCGCGACCGGTCGGCTGCGGGCCGTGGCGCAACGAAATCCTATATTTTCATTTCCGCGGCCCAGTAGGCCTCGACCTGTTCCACCAGCGGCTCGGGCAGCGGCACGTAATGCAGTTCGCGCGCCTGCTCCTGGCCATTCTCGAGCGCCCAGGTGAAGAAATCGATCGCCAGCTTTGCGCGCTCGGGATTCTTTGGCTGCTTGTACATCAGGATGAAATTGGTGGCGGTCACCGGCCAGGACCCGGCGCCAGGTGCATTGGTGATCACCAGGCTGAAGTCCTCCGCGCTTGCCCAGTCCGCGCTGGCTGCGGCGGCCTGGAAGGATTCGGTGTTCGGACGTACCCAGTTGCCGTCCGCATTCTGCATCGAGGCGTAGGCCATGCCGGTCTGGGTTGCGTACGCAAGTTCGACATAGCCGATCGAGCCCTTGATCTGCTTGACGTAGGCGGCCACGCCCTCGTTGCCCTTGCCGCCGACGCCGGTCGGCCAGCTGACCGAAGTGCCTTCGCCGACGTTGGACTTCCACTCGGGGCTCACCTTCGACAGGTAGTTCACCCAGTTGAACGTGGTGCCGGAACCGTCGGAGCGATGCACGACGTTGATCTTGCCGTCGGGCAGGGTGACGCCGGGGTTCAGCGCGGCGATGGCCGGATCGTTCCAGCGGGTCACCTTGCCGAGGTAGATGTCGGCGATCAGCGGTCCGGTCAGGCGCACCTGGCCCGGCGCAATGCCTTCCAGGTTGACCACGGGCACCACGCCGCCGATGGCGGACGGAAACTGCAGCAGGCCCGCCTCGTCCAGTTCCTCGGGCGGCAGGGGCTTGTCGGTGGAGCCGAAATCCACGGTGCCGGCCTTGATCTGCGCGATCCCGCCGCCGGAGCCGATCGACTGGTAGTTGATGCGGGCGCCGGTGGCCTTGTTGTAGGCATCCGACCACTGCGAGAGCAGCGGGAATATGAAGGTGGCGCCTGCGCCGGTGATCTGAGCGGTGGTGCGGTCGCTCGCGGCGTCGCTGGCACCCGGCAGGGGCGCCTGGCCCGGGTTGGCAGCCGGTGCGGCGGTGTTGTCGCCTCCGGAGCACGCGGCCAGCGCACCGAGCAGGGCGAAGGGCAGAAGGGCAAGGCGGATCGACGACAGATTCATGCGTGGCTCCATGACGAGGGGGCGACCGCGCAGGTCGGCCGGCTCGACCATGAAATGATGTTTTTGTTACAGGGCGATGACATCTGGCCCGGTTGCAGCCTGCGGGCGGTACTTACGGCGGCCCAAAGCAAACGCGGGCCCGAAGGCCCGCGCGTGCGAAAGCGATCCAGCGGGTGAAAGTCAGAACTTCAGGTTCGCTGTCCAGTAGGTCTCGATCTGCTGCACCAGTTCCGGCGGCAGCGGCACGTAGTGCAGCGCGGAAGCCTGCTGTCCACCGTTGGCGTAGGCCCAGCGGAAGAAATCCTTCGCGTGCTTCGATCGCGCTGCGTCCCTGGGTTGCTTGTACATCAGGATGAAGTTGGTCGCTGCGATCGGCCAGGCTTCCGGTCCGGGCGCATCGGTCATCACCAGGCTGAAATCCTTCGCGGCTTTCCAGTCGGCGCTGGCAGCGGCTGCGGCGAAGGCCTTGTCGCTGGGCACGATGTAGTTGCCCGCTGCGTTCCTGAGGCGCGAGTACGACATCTTGTTCTGCAGCGCGTAGGAAAGCTCGACATAGCCAATGCCGCCCTTGATCTGCTTCACGTAGGCCGACACGCCCTCGTTGCCCTTGCCGCCAACGCCGGCCGGCCACTTCACCGAAGTGCCTTCGCCGACGCTTGCCTTCCACTCGGGGCTGACCTTGGAAAGGTAGTTTACGAAGTTGAACGTGGTGCCCGAGCCGTCCGAGCGATGCACGACGGTGATCTTCATGTCGGGCAGTACCAGCCCGCCATTGAGGTCCACGATGCGCGGATCGTTCCAGCGGGTGACCTTGCCCAGATAGATGTCGGCCAGCAGGGGGCCGTCGAGTTTCATCGCACCGGCCGGAATGCCGGCGATGTTGAAGATCGGCACCACGCCGCCGATCGCGGAGGGGAACTGCGCCAAGCCGTACCTGGCCAGTTCTTTGGGATCCAGCGGTTTGTCCGACGATCCGAAATCGACCGTGCGCGCCTTGATCTGGGCGATGCCGCCGCCGGAACCGATCGACTGGTAGTTGATCTTGTGGCCGGTGGCCTCGTTGTAATCCGCCGACCACTTTGCGAGCAGCGGGTAGATGAAGGTGGCGCCAGCGCCGGTGATCTCCGCGGCGCCGGCATTGCCTGCGAACGCGGCTGCGAGTGCAAGCGCCGCGAGGCGTGTCTTGAAATTGGTGCGCATGGTGTTCCCTGTGGAAAATACGGGTTAGGCCCGCCCCTGATGCGCATTCCACGTTCTTTCGATGACAGCCGAGCGTCGCCGACGTGACCGGCCGATGACACTTCCGGCTGTCACCGGGCTGTCATGAAAAGCACATGCGGCTGTCAGATTGCTGCTTCAGTCTTTCGCACATTCTCAACGTTCCACGACCAGGGAGTTCCACCCATGCGTCCTTCCATCCTGGCCGCCGCACTCGCGGTCGCCATCTGCAGCACCGGCTTTACCGCGCAGGCCCAAACGCAGGACAGCGCTGCCGAGATCGCGCAGCTCAAGGCCCAGCTCGCGGCATTACAGGCGCAGGTCGCCAGCCTGGAGGAGCGCACCGACGCGCAGTCCGACATCAACGTCGGCACGCAGGAAAGCATGGAGAAGCTGGCGGCTAGCGCGCCGAAAGTCGAGACCAAGGGTGGAATCAAGGTGACGTCTGCTGACGGCGACTTCTCCGCCTCGCTCGGCGGGCGCATCCACTTCGATGCCTACGCATTCGATCGCGACCAGGCCAACGTCACCGGCACCACCGACTTCCGCCGTGCGCGGCTGACGCTGGCAGGCAAGGTGTTCGGCTGGGAATACAAGATGGAGCAGGATTTCACCGGCGGCTCGACCACCGAAGGTTTCCGCGACGTCTACATCGCCACCAGGGCATTGGGCGGCAAGGTCACGATCGGTCACTTCAAGCCCTACCGTTCGATGGAGGAACTGACCAGCTCCAATGAAATCACAATGATGGAGCGCCCGTTCGCATCCGGTAGTGGCCTCTACAGCGGCCGCCAGTTTGGTCAGGGCGTGGGTTACCTGCGCGGCGGCGACAACTACTCCGCCGGCGCCACGGTCTACAACCTGCGCAACGCCGGAAGTCCGCGCAACGAAGGCGTCGGGGCGGCCGCCCGCGTCACCTACGCGCCGATCAACAACGACAACAGCACGCTGCATTTTGGCGTGTCGGCCAGCTCCGAGAATGCAAACAAGGGTTCGGAGAACCTCAGCGCAAAGGTTGCCTACGGCGGCCGTCGTGGTCCGTCGCAGACGATCGCCACCACCACCGGCGCCAGTGGCGAGTCGGTCGAGACGATCGGCCTGGAAGCCGCCGGTGCGTTCGGTCCGGTGTTCTTCCAGTCGGAGTTCGCAAACGCTACCTTCAACCAGCCCCTGGGCGGCTCGCAGGACGTGCAGACCTTCTACGTGATGGGCAGTTGGATGCTCACCGGCGAGCACAAGCCGTACAAGGCCGGCAACGGCGTGTTCGGTTCGCCCAAGGGCAAGGGCATGTGGGAGTTGACGGCGCGCTACGACACGATCGAGAACAAGGACGTAGCGGACCTGGAAGCCAGTTCGACGACCCTGGGCGTGAACTACTACTTCAATCCGAACGTGCGCATGATGTTCAACTACATCCGCGGTGACAACGAGTTCACCGGCGACGAGACCGGCCAGTACGCGCTGCGCACCCAGCTTTCGTTCTGATCCTCGCGTTTCCCCTGGAAGGAACCACGGTTCCCGCTGCTCTCTCCCAGTGCGAACCTGCGCCCTCGTCCTAGCGGACGGGGGCGCTTTGCTTCTGACCGGGCGACGTCAGCGCGTCGACTTCCGAATTCAGAGCAGATCGCCATCCGCGGACAGTGCCCGTTCCATGCGGTCTCCGAGACCGCCGATCTCCAGCACCAGGCGGTCGACCTCCGAAGCGTCCAGGCCCTCGTAGGGGCGGTTCTCGCACAGTTGCAGATAGGGCACGCCGTCGAGTTCGCCGATGCCGAGATATCCGACACGGCTCTGCCAGTTGAACACCAGCGCCCGGCGCGCATCCAATCCCGTCGTCGGCGCCACTGCGGTGCTCACCCGCAGGTAGGGCCGGCCGTCGTCGTCGTCCAGCTCGGCCAGGAAGATCGACTGATGGCGCCGCCCCTGCTCCAGCGACAGCTCGACGCAGGCCACACGGTCTTCCTGGATGGTCAGGTTGAACCCGGCAGTGTCCAGGTGGTCGCGGATCTGGTCGAACTTCTTCACACGTGTCTCCACTTCGCAGGGTGCGGCCTATGCTACCCCGATGGACACCGAGGCAGGCAAGCGCATCCGCGAGCAGATCCGCGCCATTCCGCGCGGCTGCGTTGCCGGCTACGGCGAGATCGCACGACGCTCGGGACTTCCGGGTCGTGCGCGAATGGTTGCGCGACTGCTGAGCGGCAACGAAGATCCCGAGCTGCCGTGGCATAGGGTCGTGCGTTCCGACGGATCCATCGCATTTCCAGAAGGTTCGGCCGAATTCATCGAGCAGTGCAAGAGGCTGCGCGCCGAGGGCTTGCGCGTAGAGCGGGGCAGGGTACGGAACGTTCGCGTCATCCAGACGCTCGATGCCCGATTGTGGGGACCAGGCTGACATTGGCTGCATCCGGACCGAAGACACCCCCGGCGATCGCTCGATCCGGGCGGCGGGAGGCCTTCGTCGGAAGCAACCGCTAACATGGCGGCCACTGCCAAGGAATCACGAATGTTTTCCAACCTGCCGCCCGTCGTCAAAGCGTTGTTGCTCGCCAATGGACTGGTCTTCCTGCTCCAGATGATGGTGGATCGGTCGGTCCTCGTGCTGTTCGAGCTATGGCCGATCGGCTCAGGAACCGATCCGCGCGTGACCACGGAGTTCCTGCCATGGCAACTGGTCACCTACAGTTTCATGCACGGCAATTTTCCACACCTGCTGTTCAACATGCTGGCGCTGCTGATTTTCGGTGCACAGCTTGAGCACACCTGGGGGGAACGAAGGTTCCTGACGTATTACGTGGTCTGTGTCGTGGGTGCGGCGCTGTGCCAGCTGGTGGTGGGTGCGTGGATGATGGCGCAGGGAGGCTCGGCCTATCCCACCATCGGCGCTTCGGGTGGCGTGTTCGGCCTGTTGCTGGCTTACGGCATGCTGTTCCCGAACCAGCGGGTGATGCTGCTGATTCCTCCGATTCCGATGAAGGCGCGCACGCTGGTGATCGTCTATGGCGTCATCGAACTGATGCTCGGCTTCAGTGGACTGCAGCCGGGCGTCGCCCACTTCGCGCATCTGGGCGGCATGCTGTTCGGATGGCTGCTGATCCGGTACTGGCGCGGCCAGCCACCCTTCGGCAGGAAGCCGCCGCCGCGTCCGCGGATCGTTCGCTGAAGCCGGTTTCGTCGCGGACTGCCCATTCCCGTCCATAGTGATCGGGCGCCTCCTGCGGGCGCCGTTGCAGCATCACTCCGCCGCGGGTTCCGGCCACAGGACGATGCGATTGGCCGGTTCGGCCTGCATTGGCGTACCGGGCTTGCAGCCGTATACCTCGCCGAAGCCCGCGACATTCACCAGTGGGCCGTTGGTGCGCCACTTGCCGTGCGCATGCGCGCTGCGGGCGGCATGCAGTGCGGAAAATTCCGCACTCATGTGCTCGGGCCAGACCGCGGCCCAAGCCTGGTAGAAAGCCTTCTGCGCCTCCTGGTCCGTACCTGGGGCAGCTTGGCGATACGCGGCCCAGGCCAATTCCATCCCCGACAGGTCGGCGAGATTTTCGTCGCTCGTCAGCGCGCCGTTCACGTAGACATCGGGGGCTGCCGGGTACGGGTAGACGCCGTACTGGCCGGCAATCCGACGGCCCAGGCTCTCCCATCCGACGCTGTCCACCGGCGTCCACCAGTCGCGGACCTCACGTTTGGCGTCGACGGTGCGGCCATGGTTGTCGAAGCCGTGGCTGAGTTCGTGACCGATGAGCGCACCCAGCGCACCGTAATGGGCCGCCTCTGGCTGGGAAGTGTCCAGCACAGGCGCCTGCAACATGGCTGCGGTGACGATCAGGCGGTTCTGGCCGGGGTCGTAGATCAGGGCCGGCTGTTGCGGCAGCACGTCCCAGCGCCGGTCTGCGTTCTCGTGGCCGATGCGCTTCATTTCCTCCCGGTGCTGCCAGGTGGAGGCGATCAGCATGTTGCCGCCGAAGCTGCCGCGCCCCATCGGCTGGACGGTGAAGTCGAGGTCGCGTGCAGGCGAGCCGATTTCGATCTTCAGCGCCGCCAGCTTGGCTTGTGCCTCCGCGCGGGCCTGCGCTCCAAGTCGACCATCGCGCTGCAGCGCTTGTTCCAATGCATCGCGGACCTGCTGGGCGACGTGCTGGGCGCGTTCGCGGGTGGCGGCCGGCGCGTATTTGTCGACGTATTCGCGCCCGAGCATCGGGCCGGCTGCATCGTTGATTGCTTCAAGCACCTGCTGCCGGCGCGGCGGCGGTGCGGTCTTTCCGGCCAGCACGCGGCCGCGGAAATCGAAATGCGCGTCGCGCCAGGCACTGGCCAGGTAGGGCGCCATCGAATCGCCAACCCGCCAACGCAGATACGCACGCCACTGCTCGGGCTTGAGGCCCTTGATCAGCGTGTCCAGTTCGGCGAGAAGCGCGGGATGCGCCACGGAAATGGTGTCGTCGGTGACGCCCTGCGCACTCAGGAACTGCGAAATCTGCAGGTTGCGGTACTGCGCGTCCAACGCATTGACCTGGACGGGAGCGTAGTTGGATGCCGCATCGCGCAACAGGGAAAGTGGCCGGGATGCCTGCGCCAGACGGGTTTCCAGATCCAGCACCTGCTTCGCCTGCGCGGCGAGCTGCTTTTGCGGAACGCCCGTCAGCGCGAGAATCTGCTGCACGTAGCCCTCGTACTGGCGCATCAGCGCCTCGGTTTCCGGGTCTTTGCGCGTGTAGTAGGCCGGGTCCGGCAGTCCGAGGCCGCCCTGACTCAGGTATCCGATGTGGCGATCGGGGTTTTTCAGGTCGACGTCCGCGCCGAAATGGAAGCCGACGGGAATGCCGACCTGGTGCAGGGCCGCAAACGCGGGCGCGACATGGGTGTTGCGCTTGATCGCATCGATGCGTTGCAGCAGAGGCACGAGCGGCTTTGCGCCGTCACTCTCCACCCCTGCTTCATCCAGCCCGCTGGCCCAGAAATCGCCGAGCAGCGTCTGCACCGGCGTCTGCGGCGCCTGCATCGAGGCATCCAGCACCTGTATCTGTTGCGCTCGCGCGCGTTCTGCCAGTTGCCCCAGTGCCGAAACCGAGCCCTTGCCGGCCGGCAAGGGGTTGGCCAGCAACCAGGTCGCGTTGGCGTGGCTGTAGAAGTCGGTGCACTCCGCGGAAACGGGCTCCGGCGTGGCGGCACTGCGGCGCTTCTTCTGGGCATCGGCAGGGGATGCGGCGAGGCCTGCGAGCAGGCCAAGGGCGAGGGCACAGGCAAGCGGTCGAAGTGTCATCGAGTAGTCCGTCCAGGTCAGCGTGGAGTCTAGCAAGTGCAAGGTGCGCCATTCGAGCGTGCTTGCGGTTCATGCGGATCCCGTGCAGAGAACAGTCAGGTGGTGGTTGAAGCAGTCATATGGACCGGTTCGTTCCGGTGCTCTTGGTTCGGCGCGGAGGCACAAGCTCCCTGTAAAACAAAAACCCGGGCGATCGCCCGGGTTTTCGTAAAGAAAAAGCTGTGCGGGCACAGCCGCGCAGCTGCGTTCAGACGCTTACCAGATCAGGACCTGCGAGTCGCCATCGCGAACCATCGGCTGTCCGGGCTTGCACGAGAACGCCGAAGCGAACGCCGGCAGGTTTGACGGTGCGCCCATTGCGCGGAAATTCGCAGGCGCGTGGGAATCGGTCGCCAGGCGCACCTTGAGCTCTTCCTCGGTGAAGTTGCGGCGCCATACCGTGGCCCAGTTGGCGAAGAAGCGCTGGTCACGCGTCAAGCCGTCGGTCATCGGGTCCGGAGTGTCGGCTGTGGCCTTCTTCATCGCGTCGAATGCCACGGCCAGGCCGCCCAGGTCGGCGATGTTCTCGCCCAGCGTCAGCGTGCCGTTGACCTTCTGGCCGGGAAGCGCCTCGTACTGGTTGAACTGGCCGATCAACTTGTCGGTACGGCCGGAAAAGCCCTTCGAGTCCGCGTCCGTCCACCAGTTCTCGAAGTTGCCGCTCGCGCCGAAGCGGCTGCCCTGGTCGTCGTAGCCGTGGATCATCTCGTGGCCGATCACCGCGCCGATACCGCCGTAGTTCATTTCGTCGGTGGCGTTCGGATCGAAGAAAGGCGGCTGCAGGATCGCAGCGGGGAACACGATCTCGTTCTGCAGCGGGTTGTAGTAGGCGTTGACGGTCTGCGGGCTCATACCCCATTCGGTCTTGTCCACGGGCTTGCCGATCTTCCCGAGGTTCCACTTGTAGTTGAACTCGTTCGCCGCCATGACGTTGCCGATGTAGCTGTCGCGGCTGGTGGACAGGCCGCTCCAGTCGCGCCACTTCTCGGGATAGCCGACCTTGGGCGTGAAACTGGCCCACTTTTCCATGGCCTTGGCCTTGGTTTCATCGCCCATCCAGTCGAGCTTCTCGATCCGGTCCTTCAGCGCGTCGCTGAGGTTGCCGACCAGGGTTTCCATACGCGCCTTGGAGTCCGCCGTGAACGCGACATCGACGTACATCTGGCCCAGCGCCTCGCCGACCCCGCGCTCGATCGTGCCCAGCACGCGCTTGCCGCGCTCTTTGAGTTCCTTCTGTCCGCGCAGCGTCTTGTCGTAGAACTCGTAGTTCTGCTGCACGAACGCGTCGGACAGGTACGGCGCAGCCCCATCGATCGTGTGGAAACGCAGATAGGTCTGCCACTGCTCCACGGGAACGTCGGCCAGCATCCTGCTGACCTCGGTGTGGAAGCCGGGCATTGCCAGCGAGAACGATGAAGGCAGCGCGACCCCCTGCGACTCGAAGAACTTCGTCCAGGAGAAATTCGGAGTCAGCCTGTCGGCATCCGCGGGCGAAACCGGGTTGTAGTACAGCGAAACGTCACGCGACAGCTCTTCGGTCGATTTGGAGGCTTTGGCGAGACGGGTTTCGAAAGCGATCACGTCGCGTGCCTGAGTGGCGGCATCGGCCTCCGGCACGCCGGACAGCTCCAGCACCTTGGCAATGTGCGCCTCGTAGGCGGCGAGCTTGTCCTTCTTGTCGGCATCGGTGTAGTAGGTCTTGTCCGGCAGTCCCAGCCCCCCCTGCGTGGCGTAGGCGATGTTCATGTCGGATTCCTGGAAGTCGGCCTCCGCACCGAAGTCGAACAGCATGTTCTCGCCCTTGGCCGCCGTACTGCGCAGGTATTCGGCGACCTTGTCCTGGCTGTCGAGCGCGGCGATCGCGTCCAGACGGTCCTGGATCGGCGCGATGCCCTGCTCGTTGATGCGGGCCTCGTCCATGCCGGTGGCCCAGAAGTCGCCGACGATCTTCTTCACTCCGGTGGCCTCGGAATCAGCTGCGGCCTGCTCGGCGATCTGGCGCTGCACGGCAATCGAACGCTCGCCGAGCATCTCGAACGAACCCCAACTGGTGCGGTCGCCGGGAATCTCGTTCGCAGCGAGCCACTTGCCGTTCACATAGCCGTTGAAGTCGGTGCAGGCGTCCTGGTTGGGATCCAGGTCCGCGGCGGTGAACCGGTTGACTGGAGGAAGATTGGATTCGTCGATGGCGATCGTTGCCGGCGTGCTGTTGGCTGCGGCGCTGGTCGTTGCGGCCGGCTCCGGATTGGAACAGGCGGCCATCGCCGCCACGATCGCGAGGGACAACAGCAGGATTTGCGGTTTTTGCTTGGTCACAGAGTGAGCTCCGGCCCGAGGGCAAGGGGAGGAAGGCCGCGTACGCGGCATCGCGCACGATAGACGGGATCATCGCGGGACGGGCGTGCTGAAGGTCATGGCGGCGAGGGTGCTGCAAACCGGCTGCGGCTCGGAGGAAGAGGAGCTGGCGGCGAGAACCGCGAAGTACCGCGGCTCGGCTGTACCCACCCCTGAACGATTGGCACGGCGGACTGGCAGTTCCGGCGGCTTTCGCGTAGTCTCCGCCCGGTTAAGCGCACGGCTGCCCGTTTCCCAGGTTGCCCGCCGCATCGTTCCGGGCAAAACCCGACGATCGGTTTTTTGCCAGCCACGTCTTTCGTAGCGCCGACACGGTTCCGGAGCATCCGGGCACCGTCTAAAATCGATACTCGCAGCGCGGTTCAAGGGAACGCTGGGGTTATCACACGATCCGTCCTGACGCAGGCGCGCACCTTTTCGTGCGGCTGTAGATGCGGCGCTCGTAACCACCGGAGTTCCAGTATGTCTTTTGAATCCCTCGGGCTTGCGCCCGCGTTGCTGCGCGCGCTTTCCGAAAGCGGCTACAACACCCCGACCCCGATCCAGACCCAGGCGATCCCGCTGGCGATGGCCGGACACGACCTGCTGGGCGGCGCCCAGACCGGAACCGGCAAGACCGCCGCGTTCGGCCTGCCGCTGCTCAATCGCCTTTCAAAGCTGACGCCCGTCAGCGGCCCGCGCAAGCCGCGCGCGCTGGTGCTGGTGCCTACCCGCGAACTGGCGGTGCAGGTCAACGACAGTCTGCGCAGTTATTCCAAGTACCTGCGCCTGAACATCTGCTCGATCTACGGGGGCGCCGGCATGAGTCCGCAGATCGACATGCTGCGTCGTGGCGTCGACGTGCTGGTGGCAACGCCGGGCCGGCTGATCGATCACATGGAGCGCGGCACCGCCAAGCTCGACGGGATCGAAGTGCTGGTGCTGGACGAGGCCGACCGCATGCTCGACATGGGCTTCCTGCCTGCGATCAAGCGCATCCTTGCGCGCGTCCCGCAGCAGCGCCAGACCCTGCTTTTTTCCGCGACCTTCGAAGCGCAGATCAAGAAGCTCGCGCTTGAGTTCATGAACGATCCGCAGCAGGTGCAGGTCACGACCAACAACAGTCTGGTTGTCGACACGATTTCGCACAAGGCGCACCCGGTCGATGGCGGGCGCAAGCGCGACCTGCTGATCCAGATCCTCAGCGAGCGCCACACCGATCAGGTGCTGGTGTTCGGCCGCACCAAGCACGGTTGCAACCGGTTGTGCGAGCAGCTTGAGGATGCCGGCCTGAAGGCGGTCGCGATCCACGGCAACAAGAGCCAGGGCCAGCGTCAGAAGGCGCTGCGCGATTTCAAGACCAACAAGGCGCGCATCCTCGTGGCGACCGACGTGGCGGCTCGTGGTCTGGATATTCCCGACCTGCCGCTGGTCATCAACTTCGACCTGCCGATGGTGGCCGAGGACTACGTGCACCGGATCGGTCGAACCGGCCGCAACGGTGCGACCGGCGAAGCGCTTTCGCTGGTGTCCCCGGACGAGGGTGGGCTGCTCCGCCAGATCCAGCGCATCCTCAAGGACGACATCCAGATGGTGACGGTCGAAGGCTTCGCGCCGTCGCGCCCGATTCGCATGGGTTCGGATGCTCCGGGAGCACGCGGTGCCAATCCGCGCGGCCCCGGCGGCAACAATGGCCCGCGCAAGCCGGCACCGCGCCACGGCCAGCCGGCACCGCGCCACGCGCACGCCGGCCCGCAGCGCCGTAGTGGTGCCCCGGGCGGTCGTTCGGGCTCGGGCTCGCGTAGTGGCTTCACCGCAAGCTGATCGCGGTCGGGTGCGAAAGCATCCTGTGATTGGCTACACGAAAAAGCGCCCCGGAAGGGGCGTTTTTTTTGGCCAGAGGCGTCGGCCAGAGGCGCCGTCGCCCCTGCTCGGTCACTGATTGCTCAAGACCCAGGAATTTCGTACGTGTAGCGCCGCGGCGCAGGGGTCCACCCGCGGCCGAGCCTGATATAAATTCCCGATGGCCGAGAGCAACCTCAAAAGACGCGTCTGGATACTGCTGATCATTCTTGCATTGGCGGTCGCCTGGCAGCGCCTGTCGTGGGACGGTGAGGAACTGTCGTGGCGACCGTTCGGTCAGCCTCGTCATTCGTTTGCGCATGTCCCCTGCGGTATCCCGATCCACATCACGATGGGCCGCGTGGATCCGCGGTTCGGGTTCGATGAAGCGACCGTATCGCGCGCGATGAAGGAGGCTGCGGCGCTGTGGCAGGACGCGGCTGCCGCGGATATGTTCGTCTGGTCCGACCACCCGAAGGCGATGGTGGTGAGCATGCAGTTCGACGAACGGCAGCACAACGTGAACCAGCAGCGTTCGCTTCGCGGAGGTATCGACCGGGACCGATCGCAGTTGCAGTCCCGCGACACCGCACTGAAGCAGTGGGGCGAGCGGATCGAAGCTGCGCGACGTGCCCACGACCGCCTTGCCGAAGCGTTCGCGCAGCGCGCGCGGGCTCATGAAGCCGACGTGGCGTCATGGAATACCGGAAGTCCACAGGCCCGAACCGCCGCGCGCCGACAAGACATCGAGCGCGAATCAGCGATGATCCAGTCGATGGGCATCGAGTTGCAGCGCTCCCAGGACGAGCTCAACCGGGACATCGCCACGTACAATCGGCAGGCGCGGGAGCAGCAACAGCACGCCGATCAGTTCCGCGGTCGGGTGGCGCAGTACAACACGCTGTCATCGCCGCAGCCGATCGAATCCGGGCGTTACAGTTACGATCGCGAGCGTGGGCGCCGGATCGAGGTGTTCCGCGCAGGGGACTACAACGACCTCGTGTGGATCCTCGCGCACGAACTGGGCCACGCCATCGGTCTGGACCACCTGAATCGTACGGGCGCGGTGATGAACGAGTTGCTGCACGACGGCGAAATCGCGCAACGTGGCGCCGCCGCGGGGCCGGTGGAACTCAGTCGTGTCGACCGGCGGGCGGTGGTGGCGTTCTGCGGCGAGAGGCTGCACCGGCGTTAGTTTCGGGGACGTGCGGTTGGGCGGGCGGACCCGCAATGCGTTCAGCCCTGCGGCGGCCGTCCTTGTGAACTCAGGCAGACAGCACGGTCAGATCGATGTCGAGGACGCGAATGTCGCCGGGTTCGCCGGCCAGGTCGGCCTTCAGCAGCGGCCGCGCGTCGAGCCATCGCCTGGACAAGGTCAGCAGCAGGCGGTCGTCCTCGGCGCGGGCTTCCAGGTGCGGTATCGGGTCGGCTTCATGCGCGCGGTGCAGCAGTACGGCAAGTCGCAACAGCAACGCACTGCGGCGCACGGTCGCAAGCAGGCGATCGGGCAGGGCTTCGAAAGCAGACTTGGAGATTTTTCGCCTGTGCGTCCGGACCAGGGCTGCCAGGAACTGCTGTTGCTGGCGCGAGAATCCCGCGATGTCCGAGTGTTCGAGCACGTACGCTCCATGCACGTGGTACTGGCTGTGCGCCAGCGTGAGGCCCAGTTCGTGCAGCCTCGCCGCCCGCGAGAGCATCAGGCGATCGAGCGCATCCATGTGCCAATCCCCGGCAACCTGGTCGAACAGTCGCAACGCCGTGGCTTCCACCCGCGCGGCCTGCGCCTGGTCGACTCCGTAGCGCTGCATCAACGCGATCACCGACGCCTCGCGCGGATCCTGGGCGCCACCCCGACCGAGCATGTCGTACAGCATGCCTTCGCGCATGGCCGCCTTGCTGATCATCAGCCGCTGCAGACCCAGCGCCTCGAACGCCGCTTCCAGGATCAACACGCCGCCGGCGATCACCGGACGTCTTTCCGCCGACAGCCCCGGAAGAGCGATGTCCTCGATGTGGTCGGACCGCAGCAACTGCTCGCGCACTTTCTGCAATGCTTCGGCCGTCACCGCGCCCTTGGTCAGCTTCATGGCCGCACAGATCTCGCCGATGGCCTTGTTCGTTCCCGACGATCCGAGCGCGTCCTCCCAGCCGAGCGCGCGATAGAGGCTTGCGAACTGCTGGAACTCGGCGGTGACCTCCGTCAGCGCATCGCGCCAGCGCTTTGCCGACAGCTTTCCGTCGGGGAAATGGCGGCGCGTCGTCGAGACGCAGCCGACCTGCAGGCTTTCGCGCTCGATCGCGTCCAGGCCGCTGCCGATGATGCACTCGGTGGATCCGCCGCCGATGTCGATCACCAGCCGCAGCGCGTCGCCATTGGATGGCTGCGCATTGGCGACGCCGAGATAGACCAGACGCGCTTCCTCACGACCGGACACGATTTCGATGGCGTGTCCCAGTGCGCTTTCCGCCGGCATCAGGAAGGCCTGCGGCGACGCGAGCCGCCGCACGCTGTGGGTGGCCAGTGCGCGCACGTGCCGGGGCGGAATGTCGCGCACGCGCTGCCCGAATCGCGACAGGCATTCGAGCGCGCGCTGGCGCACCTGGGTGTCGAGTCCGCCTCTCGCGTCCAGTCCTTCATTGAGGCGCACGCTTTCACGCAGGCGATCGATCACGCGCAACTGCCCCATCAGGTAACGCGCCACCACCATGTGGAAGCTGTTGGACCCCAGGTCCACCGCCGCAAACAGGTCGCCATCGCGAAGAGGCAGGGCCGCCGCGGGAAGCAGTGCATCCGGCGCGACGCCGTCGATGACCGTTGTGTCGTTCATGAGCAGATTTTCGCCAGCAGATGGCCCTGAGCCGAGTGCGGTGGAGCGTCGTCCAGAACCACGCGCCGGTATGCACCATCAGCCTGCAGCTCCCAGGCGTTGACGTTGTCGCGCAGGTAGTTTTCCAGCCCTTCCTCCAATACGCGGGCGGCGAGGCGATCCTCCATGATCGGGAAGCCTGCTTCCACACGCCGCAGCAGATTGCGTTCGAGCCAATCCGCACTCGCGGCGAACAGATCCGGCTCGCCATCGTTGCCGAACCAGTACAGGCGGCTGTGCTCGAGAAAACGTCCGACAATCGAACGCACGCGGATGTTGTCCGATACGCCCGGTACGCCCGGGCGCAGCGTGCAGGCGCTGCGCACGACCAGATCGATCTTTACCCCGGCCTGGGACGCGCGGTACAAGGCGCGGATCACGCCGGGCTCATTGAGTGCATTCATCTTGGCGATGATCCTGCCTGGCCGCCCGGCTTGCGCATGGCGCGCTTCGCGCTCGATCCTCATCAGCACGCCCGCATGCAGCGTGAAAGGCGACTGCAACATCCGCTTCAGGGTCAGCGCGGGCGCGAGTCCCGACAGCTGTTGAAATATCAGGTGCACGTCGCTGCCGATATTGGGGTCGGCGGTCAACAGCCCCATGTCGGTGTACGCGCGGGTCGTTCCGGAATGGTAGTTGCCGGTGCCAAGATGCACGTACCGGCGCAACTTGCGGCCTTCGCGTCGCACGACCAGAAGCATTTTGGCGTGCGTCTTGAAGCCGACGACGCCGTACACCACCTGCACGCCGGCCTCCTGCAGGCGATCGGCGAAGCCGAGATTGGCTTCCTCATCGAAGCGGGCACGCAGTTCGACCACCACCGTCACGTCCTTGCCGTTTCGCGCCGCCTGCACCAGTGCCTCGACGATCGGAGAACCCTTGCCGGAGCGGTAGAGCGTCTGCTTGATCGCCAATACGTTCGGGTCTTCCGCAGCCTGCCTCAGCAACTCCAGTACCGGACTGAACGCGTCGAACGGGTGATGCAGCAGCACGTCGCCCTTGCCGATGGTGTCGAACATCGCGTCGCCGCCGGGCAGGGCACGCGGCTGGAACGACGGGAACTTCAGGTCGGGCCTTGCGACCAGGTCGTAGACCTGGCTGACGCGATTGAGATTCACCGGACCCTTGATCCGGTACACCGCGTTCTCGGTGAGGTCGAAATTTTTCAGCAGGGTGCGCACGATGGCGTTGGGGCACTGGTCGGCGATCTCCAGCCGCACCGCGCGCAGGTAGCCGCGCCCGACCAGTTCGTCGCGCAAGGCCAGCGCGATGTTGACCACTTCCTCTTCGTCCACCAGCAACTCGGAGTTGCGGGTCACCCTGAACTGGTAGGCGCCCTTGACCTCCATGCCCGGGAACAACTCGTCCACGAACGTGGACAGCATCGCCGACAGAAACACGAAATCATGCTTCCCGCCGCTGACCTTCTCAGGTATCTGGATGATCCGCGACAGCGAGCGCGGCGCGCGCACGATCGCCAGGTTGCCGGCGCGGCCGAACGCATCCTGGCCGCTGAGCACCACCACGATGTTGAGCGACTTGTTGAGGATTTTCGGAAAAGGATGCGCCGGATCCAGGCCGAGCGGCGACAGCACCGGCATGATCTCGTCGCGGAAATAGGCGCGCAGCCAGCGGGTCTGCCGCGGCGTCCATGCGTCGCGCCCGAGTACCCGCACTCCGGCCTTGTCCAGTTCGGGTCGCAGCATCGTGTTCCAGCACTCGTACTGCTCCTGCACGAGTTCGGCAGCGCGGTCGTGGATGCGCGAGAGCACCGTCGTCGGCGCCAGTCCATCGGCGCCGGGCACGATTCCCAGCTCATGCGCGTGGCGCAGCGTGCCGGCGCGGATCTCGAAGAACTCGTCCAGGTTGGTGCAGGAGATGCACAGATAGCGCAGTCGCTCCAGCAACGGCATCTTCGAATCCTGCGCCTGGGCGAGCACGCGGAAATTGAAGTCCAGCTGCGACAGTTCGCGGTTGAAATACAGCGCGGGGTCGGCGAGCGGATCGCCTGGTGCCGGGGCAGGGTAGACACCCGGGTCGGTGGAGCGGTTCATCGCGTGGCCTCGGGTTGAATGGCTCGTGTCGGGTCCGATTGTCGCGGACACAGGCGCTCGGTGCGGAAATGGCAGGAGAAACTGCTGCCTCGGCCGACTTCGCTGTGGATTTCCAGCCGCGCCTGGTGGAGGTTCAGCACGTGCTTGACGATCGCCAGGCCCAGGCCGGTGCCGCCACTCTCGCGCGAGCGGCTGGTCGACACCCGGTAGAAGCGCTCGGTGATGCGCGGCAGGTGCGCCGCCGGAATGCCGAAGCCGCTGTCGCGCACTTCGAGCACGGCACCACCGTGATTGCCGGGTGCCTCGTCGGGCCGGAAGCGGATGCTGATCGCGCCGCCGGCGCCGGTATATCGCACCGCATTGCTGACCAGATTGGAGAAGGCGCTGTGGAGCTCCTTGTTGCAGCCCAGCAGGTCGACGCCTGCCGTGTCGAAGACCTCGATGGGATGCCGGCCCTGGCTGAGCGCCAACGCGTCGCGCTGCAGCGCCAGAAGCATCGACTCCATCGACACGACTTCCTCCGCCTGCAGCGTGTCCTGCGACTCAAGCCTCGAAAGCGTCAGCAGGTCCTCGACAAGTTGCGTCATCCGCTGCGACTGACGCTGCATCTCCGAGAGCATCGGAGCCCAGTCGGGGCATTCGGCCGGGTCGAGCAGATCCAGGTAGCCATGGACGACGGTCAAGGGAGTGCGCAACTCGTGCGAGACGTTGGCGACGAAGTCGCGACGCATCTGCTCCAGTTGCAGCAACCGGCTGACGTCGCGCGCGATCAGCAGCCAGAGGTTCTCCGAGTAGGGGATCAGGCGCAGGCTCAGGGTGACGCCGGAGTTCAGCGGCGAAGCGATTTCCAGCGGCTCCGCATTGCGGCCTGTTGCAAGCCAGTGCGCCAGCGGCAGCGGCCGTAGACTCTCTACCAGAGACGAATTCAGGTCGCGCGGGTAGTGCAGGCCCAGCAGCGGCGAGGCGGCGTCGTTGAACCACTGCACGCGCTGGCTGTTGCGCTCGACCACGACCACCGCGTCGGGCAGCGCGGCGGCCACGGCGCGATAGGCGCGAAGCATTTCGATCAGCCGACGATTGCGGCCGCGCGTTTCGGCCTGACCGCGATAGAGCAGCCGGTCGAGTTCGCTCCACACGCCAGACCCGGCAATACCCGGGGTGGGTTCCTGCCTCCGCCGGGCGTTCAGTCGCTGCAGGACCATCCGCAGGCGCCAGTGATGCCATGCCAGTGCGGAGATCGTGGCGACCGAGATCGCCTGCCAGGGATAACCCGTCAGCAAGCCTGTCGACACCGCAGCGGCCAGGAGCAGGCCGAGGCGGACGAGAGTGCGGGACCAGGCGGAGTTGGTGCGGGGCGGCATGCGTTCAGTATCCAACGTTTGCGCGGCAGCGACACGGCGGAACTTCCGCCGCCTTGCGCAGGCGGTGCCCTTCGTTCCGCGCAGATGCCTCAGGCGGACGACAACCGATAACCGGCCCCGCGTACGGTCTGGATCATGCCGTCGAGTTCGTACGGCTCAAGTGTCTTGCGCAGGCGCCGGATGTGGACATCGATGGTGCGTTCCTCCACGTAGACGCTTCCGCCCCAGACGTGATCCAGCAACTGGGTCCGCGAATAGACCCGCTCGGGATGGGTCATGAAGAAATGGAGCAGGCGGAATTCGGTCGGGCCGATCTGCACGGGCTGGATTTCACCGGCGACCTCCGCGAATACGCGATGGGCGGCGCCGTCGATGCGCAGCGGACCGATCCCGACGCTGCCATCCTCGTCATCGTCGCGCGAACGTCGCAGCACTGCGCGGATGCGCGCCAGCAGCTCGCGGGCCGAGAAAGGCTTGACCACGTAGTCGTCGACGCCAGCCTCCAGGCCGCCGACACGATCGTTCTCCTCACCGCGTGCGGTGAGCATGATGATCGGTACCTCGCGGGTCAGTTCGTCCCTGCGCCAGCGCCTCGCCAGTTCCAGTCCGCTGGTGCCGGGCAGCATCCAGTCGAGCAGGATCAGGTCAGGCACCCGGTCGGCAATCGCGGCCTGCGCCTCGCGCGCATCCCCGGCGTGAACGGGCTCGTATTCTGCTTTGCGCAGTGCGAACGCGATCATGTCGCGTATTGCAGGTTCGTCTTCGACAATCAGGATGCGCTTCTGCACGAGTCACCGAATGAGGGCGGTAGGCCGCCGCCGGCAGCATGGGCCCGGCGGTTCCTTGAAGCAGCGTCAGTACACGACGACTTTGTGACAGCCCGGTGACAATCCGGTAATTGGCCATCCCCGCGGAGTCGACCCATGCGGCGATCACCGCCGGCAGCGCGCCTGCACCCGCGCTAATCGCGGCGCAGGTCCTCGTCTCGAATGCCCTGGCGACGAAGTTCGAGTACGACCGGAGTGATCTGCGCCACGCGCGCCTCGATCCGGGCGCGCGCGTAGTAATCCAGTTCCGGACGACGCTTGAGCGTATTGAGCTGCACCAGCGCCTGCTCCGGGCGGCCGCCGAGCAGTGCCACCTCGGCGTAGGCCTCGCCAGCGCGAATGGGATCACCCGCCACCTCGCTGGCCCGGGCGAAGGCACGCTGGAACGGAGCATCGCTGGCGGAGCTGCCCAGCAGCGGTCGCAGCAGCGCCTGCGCGCGCTTGCCGGAGGCGGCATCGTTTCGTTCCAACAGCAGCCCGGCATAGGTCAGGGCCACGGCGCGATTGCTGGGCGCCTGACGCAGCAAGGCCTCCAGACGGTCGTCGGCCGCGTCGCGACGGCCGCTCCGGGCCTCCGCTTCCGCCAGTCCCAGCGCCAGCCAGACGTCGCCCGGTCGTTGCTGGAACAGGGTAGCCAGGGCTGATGCCGCTGCCTCGGACTCATTGGCCTGCAGGCGCGCGATGGCAAGCCCGTATCGCTGCGCTTCGTCGAGTTCGCCTGCCGCGGCGATCTGCTCGTACTCACGGATTGCCGCACGCGGCGATTCCGCGCTCAGCACACGCAGCCGCTCGCGCGCCATCTCGAAGCGGCCGGTCCCGTGGCGTTGTACGGTACCCGGCAGCCTGAATCCACCCGGCAGCAGCGGGTTGTCGCTGGCGATGCTCTCGGCAACGTAGGCGGCCGGTTGTCCGGCGATCTGACGGGCGCGTGCCTTGGCCTCGCTGATCCGCGTCGTGGTCACCGGGTGCGTGAGCAGGTAATCGGGATTGTCGCCGTAGAACGTCGCCTGGTTGCTGCGCGAGCGCGTCTGCATGGTCTGGAAGAAGCCCGCCATCGCATCGGCGTCGTAATGGCTGCGCGCGAGGGTCTGTATGCCGAGGCGATCGGCTTCGTGCTCGTTGGAACGCGTGTAATTGATCTGGCGCTGCTGCATCAGCCCCATCGCCGAGACCATGGCCGCCTGGGCGGCGTCGTCTGCCGAGTTGCCACCTGCAGCCTGCGCCGCCACCACTGCACCGAGCATCGCCAGCAGGATCGGCAACTGATCGCGCTGCGCGCGTTCCACGCCGCGCAGGACGTGTTCCTGGGTCACGTGTGCGATCTCGTGCGACAGCACCGCGGCCACCTCGTCCTCGCGATCGGCGGCAAGCACCAGTCCGGCGTTGATGCCGATGTATCCGCCCAGCGTCGCGAAGGCGTTGATCTCACGCTGGCGCATCATGAAAAAAGTGAAGGGCTGCCGGGGGCGATCGCTGTTTGCCGCCAGCCTTGTGCCGAGACTCTGCAGCCAGCTGTCGATCAGCGGGTCTTCGAGCAGGTACTCGTGCTGGCGCAACTGCGCGAGCATCATTCCGCCGTAGCGCTCCTGCTGGATCGGGTTCAACAACTCCCCTGCGGAGGACCCGATGTTCGGCAGCGAGGAGGATGAGTCCTGCGCTGCCGCTCCGATGTTGGAGAGGGCCAGGGTCATTGCGGCGGTGAGGATTACGGTGCGGCGCACGGGCTTACCTCGTGATTCCGGAGTTCGCGGTGTCAGCGAAGTATCCAGCACAATGATCAGGATCAGGGCCGTGGCGAGCGACGCGGGTGAATCAGTGGTGAACGTGGCTGCAACGGAGCGTCCGCCGGCACGCGCTGGAAAACGGCTCCTGATGTGCCCATATTCACCCGATGCAAGGGAGAAAGTCCGCCAGTCTTCCACTGGTTGCGCCTTGAGCGATGACTTTGACCCCAGGCACGCGTTCAAGTTCAACCCGACGGAAGTCCCTTCCGTGAAGTTCACCCGACCAGGTTCAACCAGGAGACCGTTTTGAGCGAGCGACAGGCACCCGAAATCACCCTCTACACGTCCGCGATCTGCCCGTACTGCGTGGCGGCAAAGAACTTCCTCACGAGCAAGGGCCAGAGCTGGACAGAAGTCCGGATCGACAAGGATCCCGCGGAGCGCGAGCGGATGGTCGCGCGTGCAAAGCGCACCAGCGTTCCGCAGATATTCATCGGCGACACGCACGTGGGCGGGTACGACGACATGATTGCGCTGCACCGCGCAGGTGGTTTGGAGCCGCTGCTGGCCGGTGAGGCATGAGTCAGGACGCAGACCATGCGGCTGCCACAGGCGAGGGTGACCGCGTTGGTGAGTTCACTGCGTATCGCAAACGCATGAACGAACGCATTTTGGCCGAACCCAACCAGGTCGTCCGCAGGTTCTTCGCGCTCGACACCCAGACCTATCAGCCGGGAGCGCTGGATCATAAGACCAAGGAACTGCTCGGGCTGGTGGCGTCGATGGTGCTGCGTTGTGACGACTGCATCAGCTACCACGTGGCGCAGTGCAAGGACGTCGGCGTCAACCGCGAGGAAATGTTCGAAGCATTCTCCGTCGGCCTGGTGGTCGGTGGATCGATCGTGATTCCGCACATGCGGCGCGCGGTGGCGTTCCTGGATGAGCTGGAGGATGCCGGTGGCGCCGAGTCGGCGCGAGAGCCGCACCAGCACGACTGAAGCGCCGGCACGGGCGCGGGCATGGCCCTCCGCAACTGCAGGAAAACATGTCATCCGGCATAATCCCGCGGCTCGACTCAGGCGCCGGACCCCCGCGCAGCGCGCCAACAGCTGGAACAAATCAATGACGCAGACCATCACGGTCATCCGTGGCGATGGCATCGGCCCTGAAATCATGGACGCCACCCTCCACGTCCTCGATGCCATGCAACTCGGGCTCGAATACGAATTTGCCGATGCCGGCCTGATCGCGCTCGAGAAGCACGGCGAACTGCTTCCGTCGGCCACGATGGATTCCATCCGCGGCAACCGCGTCGCACTGAAGAGTCCGCTTACCACGCCGGTCGGCGAAGGCTTTTCGTCGATCAACGTGGAGCTGCGCAAGCGCTTCGACCTGTACGCGAATGTGCGTCCGGCAAAGTCCTTCCCCAACACGAAATCCCGCTTCCCCAGCGGTGTGGACCTGATCACGGTGCGTGAGAACACCGAAGGCGCCTACAGTGCAGAGGGTCAGGCTTTGTCCGAGGACGGTGAGACCGCTACTTCGATCACCCGCACCACGCGTCGGGGCTCGCAGCGGATCGTGCGCTACGCCTTCGATCTCGCACGGGGCGCAGGCCGCAAAAAAGTCACGGTGGTGCACAAGGCCAACATCCTGAAATCCACTTCGGGCCTGTTCCTGAAAGTCGCGCGCGAGGTCGCACAGGAGTACCCCGACATCGAGTGCAACGAGATGATCGTGGACAACACCTGCATGCAACTGGTGATGCGCCCGGAGCAGTTCGACGTCATCGTGACGACCAACCTGTTCGGCGACATCATCTCCGACCTCTGCGCGGGTCTCGTCGGCGGCCTGGGCCTGGCGCCGGGCGCGAACATCGGCACCGATGCGGCGATCTTCGAAGCAGTCCACGGCTCGGCGCCCGACATCGCCGGCAAGGGCATCGCCAATCCCTGCGCGCTGCTCCTGGGAGCGGTTCAGATGCTGCAGCACATCGGCATGGCCGGGAAGGCAGAGAGTCTGCGCGCGGCGATCGTCGCCACGCTCGAGGCAAAGGATTCGCTGACGCCGGATCTCGGCGGCACAGGCAGCACGATGGCATTCGCGAAGGCTATCGCCACCCGGGTCTAACCGGGGAGGCTGGCGGGAGGCGCCGGGTCGAACCTGGCGCGAGCGCGGCGCAAGCACGGCTCCGGACCGGTCTGGGTTGCACTCCGCGTGGCTCGTTACCTGTCAATCGATACGTTCGGTATCCGGGGCAACTCCCGGATACCGAACCGAACCAATCAGCGCGATTGCAGCTTGGAAAGCAGGCGCAGCATTTCCAGGTACAGCCAGATCAGCGTGACCAGCAGGCCGAAGGCCGCGTACCACTCCATGTACTTGGGCGCGCCCTGCTCGACGCCGTTCTCGATGAAGTCGAAATCCAGCACCAGGTTCAGTGCGGCGACCACGACCACCACGGCCGAAAACCCGATGCCGAGCCAGCTGCTCTCATGGATGAAGGGCATCGAGGTGCCGAAAAAGCCCATGACGATGTTCGCCATGTACAGCAGGAAGATTCCACCCGTCGCTGCGACGATGCCGAGCTTGAAGTTCTCCGTCACCTTGATCAGACCGCTGCGGTACGCGATCAGCAGCGCGGCAAGGGTCCCGAAGGTGAGCCCCACAGCCTGCATGACGATGCCCGGGAAGCGCTGCTCGAACATGGCCGAGACCGCCCCGATGAACACACCCTCCAAACCGGCATAGAGCGGTGCGGTGAACGGCGACCAGGTCTTCTTGAAGATCGTGACCAGGGCCACCACGAGGCCGCCGATCGCGCCGCCCCAGATGTAAGGCATCAGGTTCGCAGTGCCGTTGCTGGCGAAGAACAGGTTCCAGGTGTACAGCGCGCCCGCAAGTGTGAGGATGAGCAGGAACGCCGTCTTGTTTACGGTGCCGTTCAGCGTCATCGTTCCCGCATCGTGGCGAATGACCGCGCCGCTGCCGAGGTCCAGGAACGTCGAATCCTTCAATGCCGGGTTGCCGCTGCGGATCATGCTCTGCTCCAGGGGTGTCAGGTTTTTTTTAATTGTCGCGAGCATACATGCGCGGCGACGCCCACGCCTCGTTGACAGCGACTGGAGCGACGGCCAGAATGGTCGGCCTTTCGCGGCATCGGTACGCTGCGGAGGCCCGGCTTCGGGGCATAGCGCAGTCTGGTAGCGCATCTGGTTTGGGACCAGAGGGTCGGGGGTTCGAATCCCTCTGCCCCGACCACGAACAGGCTTTCGGCCAGGCCACGAAGGTGTCAGTTAAGATGAAGGTCTGACTGGCGCCCGTAGCTCAACCGGATAGAGCACCGGCCTTCTAAGCCGGTGGTTGCAGGTTCGATTCCTGCCGGGCGCACCAGGCCAGCGGAGCTTCGGGCTTCAGGGTTGCTTCAAGGCTCCAAGTTGACGATCGATGGTGGATGTAGCTCAGTTGGTTAGAGCACCGGATTGTGATTCCGGGGGTCGCGGGTTCAAATCCCGTCTTCCACCCCAGTATTTTTGCTATCATTTGCGTGTTGCGGGCCGTTAGCTCAGTTGGTAGAGCAGTTGACTCTTAATCAATAGGTCCAAGGTTCGAATCCTTGACGGCCCACCATCCGGAAAAGCATCTGGTTCGCCAGGTGCTTTTTTCATGTCCGGTGACCTGGTCTTGCGGGGTGCCCTCGCGAAAGTGGCGGAATTGGTAGACGCCCTGGCTTTAGGTGCCAGTGCCGCAAGGCGTGCGGGTTCGAGTCCCGCCTTTCGCACCAACCCCGGGAAGAGATGCAGCAGCCCCGCGGCCCCGACAGGGGTTCACGTGCGCCGGACCAGTCCGCCGAGGCGGCTTCTTCCTGGTATGGAGCTCGATTGCTGCAGCACGGCGGCTGGCAGTGTGGACCGGAATCGGCCAAACTACCGCGTTCCGCTGCCGGGTACACGCGCCTCGCCCGCGTGCGGCCGCATCAGTCAATTCATCAACATCGCCCGCGGCGGATGCCGCGGCTGCAGGAGTGGGATATGCAAGTTTCGGTCGAATCGCTGGGCAATCTTGAACGCCGCATGACCTTCAGCCTCCCGGCCGATCGCCTGGCCAACGAGGTTGGCGGGCGCCTGCGCGAGATCGCTCGCGGCGCCAAGATCAAGGGCTTCCGCCCGGGCAAGGTGCCGCCGAAAGTGATTGAGCAGCGCTTTGGCCAGCAGGTTCGCGCCGAAGTCCTCGAAGGCATGCTGAAAGAGGGCTTCACCAGCGCAGTGCGCGAGCATTCGCTTCAACTTGCCGGCAACCCCAGGATCCAGCCGGCTCCCGATGATTCCGGGGAGCTGGCCTATGTCGCCACATTCGAGGTAGTGCCCGACTTCGGCGACATCGATGTGAGTCAGCTCAATGTCGTCCGGCACACCGCCGAGGTCGGGGAGGAAGACCTTGATGCGATGATCGAGAACCTGCGCCTTCAGCGACGCACCTGGAATCCCGTGGAGCGCGGTGCCCAGGACGGCGACAAGGTCGAGCTTGAGACCTGGTTGCTGATCGACGGCGAGCGCATTCCGGCTGAAGGTGCCGAGCGAGGCGCCACGATCCTGGGTTCTGGCGGAATGCTTCCGGCGATGGAAACGGCGCTGGTCGGGATCAAGCCGGGTGAGGAAAAGACTGTCAGTGTCGAGTTCCCTGCCGACTGGCGCGTGCAGCAGTTTGCCGGCAAGACCGCCGAGGCACACCTCAAGGCGCTGGTGGTTTCCGAGCCGGTGCTGCCGGAGGTCGACACAGGGTTCATCCGGAGTTTTGGGATCAAGAGCGGTGAACTCGATCAGTTCCGGGCCGACATCCGCAGCAATCTGGAGCGCGAGCTCAAGGGCGCATTGATGGGCCGCCTCCGACGTGAGGTTGGAGAGCAGTTGGTCGCGGCCTATGCCGGGGTCGAAATGCCGCCCAAACTCGTTGAAGCCGAAGCCCAGAACATGGCGGGCCACGCTTTGGAGCAGGCGCGGCGGCAAGGTCAGCAGATCGGCGAGATGCCGGCGGATGCGCATCTGAGCTTTCTGGAGCCCGCTCGCAAGCGGGTGCTTGTCGCGCTGGTGGTCGGCGAGGTCGCACGCCGCAACGAACTGAAGCTTGATCCCAAGCGCGTCAACGAAACACTGCAGCTGATCGCTTCGACCTACGAGGAGCCACAGCAGGTGATCGATCTCTACCGCAACGATCAGGCCATGATGGCAGGGCTGCGCAACCGGGTGATGGAAGAGCAGGTGATCGACTGGATCGCCGAGCGGGCCCAGCACACCGATCAGCCGATGAGCTTCAGCGAAGCGATCCGACAGTAAGTCCGCAAGGCTGCGGCCACGATGTGCTGATCGCGGTCCTGCCAGTCGGCACTACGTCTTCGAGTTGGCTCGCCATTTCGACGGTCTGGCGGATTCGTCTGCCGGGCCTCTCTTGTGCAGGCGACTGATTGGCCCCAGATTAGTCGCAGTCTCGCGAATCGTCAGTCAAGCCAACCGTTCCAGCCAGTCAAGGTGCCCGCCCGATGGACAACCGAACTCAAGCGCTCAACCTCGTTCCGATGGTGGTCGAACAGACCAGTCGAGGCGAGCGCGCCTACGACATCTATTCGCGACTGTTGAAGGAGCGGGTGATCTTCCTGGTGGGTGGCGTGGACGACCACGTTGCCAACGTGATCGTCGCCCAGATGCTGTTCCTCGAGGCGGAGAACCCTGAAAAGGACATCAGCCTGTACATCAACTCGCCGGGCGGGGTAGTCACCGCAGGCATGGCGATCTACGACACGATGCAGTACATCAAACCGGACGTAAGCACGATCTGCGTCGGTCAGGCAGCCAGCATGGGCGCGCTGCTGCTTGCGGCGGGTGCGAAAGGGAAGCGCTACGCCCTGCCGAACTCACGCGTGATGATCCACCAGCCCCTTGGCGGCTTTCAGGGCCAGGCCAGCGACATCGACATCCACGCTCGCGAGATCCTGATGCTGCGCCAGCGGTTGAACGAGATACTGGCCAATCACACGGGGCAGGGGCTGGACACGATCGCGCGGGACACCGAGCGCGACAATTTCAAGAGCGCCGAGGCCGCGCGCGAGTACGGACTGATCGACCAGGTGCTGGAGCGTCGTCCGGACGAGTCGATCCAGACGAGTTAGCTGCGGGCTAAATACCTGAATCGTCAAGGTTTTATTAGGGCATGTGGCTTCCGGTCCGACCGGGAGGCCTGTGGTATTCTCGATTGGCGGTGTCCCTGCGCGCGTGTTACGCGTCGGGTCCGCGACACCAGCATCTTCCAGGCAAAGGCATGACCGACGACAGAAACGGCCGCACCACCGGCGACAGCAACAAGATCCTGTATTGCTCGTTCTGTGGCAAAAGCCAACATGAGGTCCGCAAGCTCATCGCCGGTCCGAGCGTGTTCATCTGCGACGAGTGCGTCGAGCTGTGCAATGACATCATCCGCGAGGAACTCGAGGAGAAGGCGCAGTCTGCTCGCAGTCATCTTCCGAAGCCGCGCGAGATCCTCGAAGCGCTCGATCAGTACGTCATCGGCCAGGCGCGTGCCAAGCGCACGCTCGCCGTGGCGGTGTACAACCACTACAAACGCATTGAAAGCCGGCAGAAGAACGACGAAGTCGAGCTTGCAAAGTCCAATATCCTGCTGGTGGGGCCGACCGGATCCGGCAAGACCCTGCTCGCCGAAACACTGGCGCGGATGCTCAACGTGCCCTTCACCATGGCCGATGCCACGACGCTCACTGAAGCAGGCTATGTCGGCGAGGACGTCGAGAACATCATCCAGAAGCTGCTGCAGAAGTGTGACTACGATGTCGAAAAGGCTCAGCAGGGCATCGTGTACATCGACGAGATCGACAAGATTTCGCGCAAGTCGGACAACCCGTCCATCACTCGCGACGTGTCGGGCGAGGGCGTGCAGCAGGCGCTGCTCAAGCTCATCGAAGGCACCGTCGCCAGTGTGCCCCCGCAGGGCGGGCGCAAGCATCCGCAGCAGGAATTCCTGCAGGTCGATACGCGCAACATCCTCTTCATCGTCGGTGGTGCGTTCGCCGGACTCGACAAGATCATCCAGCAACGCAGCACCGAGGCGGGCGGAATTGGATTTGGCGCGAAGGTAAAGAGCAGCGAGCGCAAGGCCGAAATCGGGAAGGTGCTCGCGGCGGTCGAGCCCGAGGACCTGATCAAGTTCGGCCTGATCCCGGAATTCGTCGGCCGACTGCCTGTGGTGGCTACGCTGGAGGAACTCGATGAGGCGGCGCTTGTCACGATCCTCACCGAGCCGCGCAACGCCATCACCAAGCAGTTCAAGAAGCTGTTCGAGATGGAGGGTGTGGATCTGGAATTCCGCGCCGATGCGTTGGTGTCCATCGCTCGAAAGGCGCTCAAGCGCAAGACCGGAGCCCGCGGGCTGCGCACGATCGTGGAGTCGGTCCTGCTCGACACGATGTACGAGTTGCCATCGCTGGAAAACGTGAGCAAAGTTGTGGTCGACGAATCGGTTATTGATCACAAGACCGCGCCGTACCTGATCTATCAGACGCCCCCTGCCGCCGTGCCCAAAGCCGCTTCGGGCGACTGAACAGGGCGGGTTCCCGCCTCTTGCTGGCGGGTTCCCCGGAGCTCGCCGGATGCATTTGCCTGTTTCGCTTTCTGCACCCCCTGTCCACATGAAGGGGAGTTCGCGTGCGGGTTGCATCCTCCCGCGGCTAGCCCCATAAATATGCTTCAAGGCATGGCTTGGCCCCGAGCCGATGCGCCTGTCGTTTCCCAAGAGCGGGCCGCCACGCCCGCCGCCGAATGCCGGAGCTCCCATGACCCAATCCTCTGAACGTGAATTCCTCGACCTGCCGGTGCTGCCGCTGCGCGACGTCGTCGTGTTCCCGCATATGGTGATCCCGTTGTTCGTGGGTCGAGACAAGTCGATCCGCGCGCTTGACATGGCCATGGAGTCGGACAAGCGCATCCTCCTGGTAGCGCAGAAGACCGCGGACACCGACGACCCGGACGCCAACGATCTCTATGAGGTCGGCACGCTGGCGCACGTGCTGCAACTGCTGAAGCTTCCCGACGGCACGATCAAGGTGCTCGTCGAAGGTGTCGCGCGCGTGCGGATCGGCCGGGTTTTGGAGCAGCGCGGGATTCTTGCGGGGCAGGCGCGGGTCGTAGAGGCGGTAATCGATCGCGACGCACGCGAATTCGAGGCGATCTCGCGCTCGCTGATGGGCCTGTTCGAGCAATACGTAAAGACCAACCGCAAGCTGCCTCCGGAGCTCATGCAGACGCTGTCTGGTATCGAGGAGCCGGGCCGACTGGCCGACACCATCGCCGCGCATTTGGGAGGCAGGATTGGCGACAAGCAGAAGCTGCTGGAGACGCACGACGTCGGTGCGCGCC
This sequence comes from Pseudomonadota bacterium, assembly GCA_030857025.1. GTDB lineage: Bacteria > Pseudomonadota > Gammaproteobacteria > Xanthomonadales > Xanthomonadaceae > Lysobacter_K. The sequence continues at coordinate 46,638 of JALYOF010000055.1, forward strand.
TGGAGCAACTGGTAGGTCTGGTCGATGGCGAACTGGACGTGCAGATGCTGGAGAAGCGCATCCGCGGGCGGGTCAAATCGCAGATGGAAAAAAGCCAGCGCGAGTACTACCTCAACGAGCAGATGAAGGCGATTCAGAAGGAACTCGGGGACGAATCCGAGACGCCGAACGACATCGAGGAGCTGACGCGTAAAATCGCAGAGGCGGGCATGCCCAAGCCGGTGGAGACCAAGGCGCGCGCCGAGCTCAACAAGCTCAAGCAGATGTCGCCGATGTCCGCCGAGGCAGCGGTCGTGCGCAATTACCTCGACTGGTTGCTTGGCGTTCCATGGAAGAAGCGCAGCAAGATACGGAAGGATCTTGCTGCCGCGCAGGACGTGCTGGATGCCGACCACTTCGGACTGGAGAAGGTCAAGGAGCGGATCCTCGAATATTTGGCGGTGCAGACGCGCGTGAAGCAGATGCGCGGTGCGATCCTGTGCCTTGTCGGACCTCCGGGCGTCGGCAAGACTTCGCTCGGGCAGTCGATTGCGAAAGCGACGAACCGCAAGTTCGTGCGCATGTCGTTGGGCGGCGTCCGCGACGAGGCCGAGATTCGTGGACATCGAAGGACCTACGTCGGTTCGATGCCGGGACGCATCGTGCAGAACCTCACCAAGGCAGGCACGCGGAATCCGCTGTTCATGCTTGACGAGATCGACAAGATGTCCATGGACTTCCGCGGGGATCCTTCGTCTGCACTGCTGGAAGTGCTCGACCCGGAACAGAACAGCTCCTTCAATGATCACTACCTCGAAGTTGACCTCGACCTCAGCGAGGTGATGTTCGTCGCCACGTCCAACACGCTGCGGATTCCGGGGCCGCTGCTTGACCGCATGGAAGTGATTCGCATCCCGGGCTACACCGAGGAGGAGAAGCTCAACATTGCCACTCGGTACCTGCTGCCGAAGCAGATCAAGGCAAATGGCTTGAAGATGGACGAGATCAAGGTCGCCGAGGGCGCGCTTCGCGACATCGTGCGCTTCTACACCCGTGAGTCGGGAGTGCGCAATCTGGAGCGAGAGATTTCCAAGATATGTCGCAAGGTGGTCAAGGACATCGCGCTCGCCGGGCCCGGGAAGGGAAAGCCGAAGGAGGGGGCGGTCAACGTCACGTCCAAGAACCTCGACAAGTACCTCGGCGTGCGGCGTTTTGATTTCGGTCGGGCAGAGGAGGAGAACGAGATCGGCCTTGTGACGGGCCTCGCCTGGACGGAAGTGGGCGGCGATCTGCTGCAGGTCGAAGCGACGCTGGTGCCTGGCAAGGGTCAGTTGCTGTTGACCGGCCAGTTGGGCGACATCATGAAGGAGTCCGCATCCGCTGCGCTGTCGGTAGTGCGTGCACGAACCGAGCGCCTTGGTATCGAGTTGGATTTCCTGCAGAAGCAGGACGTGCATCTGCATGTGCCAGAAGGCGCCACGCCGAAGGACGGTCCGAGCGCTGGCATTGCAATGGCGACGGCTCTGGTGTCGATGCTCACCAAGAATCCGGTGAAGGCGGATGTCGCGATGACCGGAGAAATCACACTGCGCGGTCGGGTGCTGCCCATCGGTGGCCTCAAGGAAAAGCTGCTGGCGGCCCTGCGTGGCGGCGTGCGGGTGGTGGTAATACCCTACGAAAATGAAAAGGATCTCACCGATTTGCCCAAGAGCGTCACCGAAGGTTTGAAGATCATCCCGGTGCGATCAATCGACCAAGTTCTTGAGATCGCGCTTGAGCGCCCGGTAGCGCCGCTGCCCCCCCCGGGGCAGGGCGAGGCTTCGGTGCGCGCTGGCGAGGAGACAGGCAAGCACGCTGACATGAAGCATTGAATTAGAGTGATAGGTCAGTTGTCCTCTCGGGTTGTGGGTGCTCAACCCGTGCGAATGCAGGGGTTTCGGCTTGCGTGGAAAAAAACCGGCTGGTATAACAGCGCCACCCGTATTCATCGCCACCTGGGAAAAAGTTCACCCGGCGGTGCTCGCGCGAGCGTAACTGCCGGGTTCTTAGTGCATAGCGGTATATCGCCGCAGAGGGAGTCAAAACGAATGAACAAAACTGAGATGGTCAATGCGGTCGCTGAAACGGGCGGGCTTTCCAAGGCCGACGCCGCCAGCGCGGTCGACGCGGTGATTAAGGTGATCACCGAAGCGCTCAAGAACGGCGAAGCTGTGACGCTGGTCGGATTCGGAACCTTCGAAGTCCGTGGTCGCGCCGAGCGCCAGGGCCGGAACCCGAAAACCGGCGAAGCCATCAAGATCAACGCCTCGAACAATCCGGCCTTCAAAGCTGGCAAGGCACTGAAGGATGCTGTAAACTAGGCGACTCGCTCGGGTGCTTAGCTCAGCGGTAGAGCGTCTCCTTTACACGGAGAGGGTCGGGGGTTCGAAACCCTCAGCACCCACCAGGTTTGCCCTACCGCAGGTCGATGACCTTTTAATGTAAAAACGGTTGGCACCGGGGTGGACGTTCCAGGAAGCGGAGTGGTAGTTCAGTTGGTTAGAATGCTGGCCTGTCACGCCGGAGGTCGCGGGTTCGAGTCCCGTCCACTCCGCCATCTTCCAAAGGCACCGGAAAACGGTGCCTTTGCTTTGCAGGAGGTTGCTGGGAGTGCGCCAGCATCAAGGTTGTAGCGCGGAGTGGTAGTTCAGTTGGTTAGAATGCTGGCCTGTCACGCCGGAGGTCGCGGGTTCGAGTCCCGTCCACTCCGCCAGTTTGCTGAAAAAGGGTGCCGGAAACGGTGCCCTTTATTTTTGGTTCTTCTTCCATCTGAGGGAGCGGCGAGCGGCGATCGATCAGAATTGTTGTTGTCCAAGAGTAAGCGTCCGGCCGCGCCACCTGTCCTGACGATCTGAACCCTGCTTCGATACGCACCTGTTCTCACAGGAGCGTACGCATGGGCGGCAAAGCGGCATTGTGGAAATTACACCTGGATGGTTGGCGC
>JALYOF010000065.1 GCA_030857025.1 Pseudomonadota bacterium
ACGCATGGGGCCTGGTCGATGCCTTCGAGGACAACAGCGAGAACCTGCTGCGCAAGAATCTTCTGCGCCTGCGCAGGCTCAACAAGAAGAGCGTGGCCGCCTACAAGCGATACATGAGTTCGATCGAGGGCTCGCTGGACGCATCGGAAACGAAGGCGTTGGCGGCCAATCGGGATGTCTTCTCCGACGTGGAGAACCTCGAACGCATCGCGCGTTACGTCAGGACCGGACAGTTTCCCTGGGAAGGCGCGACGTGACCGCCAAAGAAGCCGTCTCGGTCGAGTTCATCGACCGCCACATCGTGCAGATCCGCATGCAGGACCGGACGAGCAAGAACACCTTCTCCGAGGCGCTGACGCAAGGGCTGATGGATGCGTTCGCGCAAGTGGAGCAGCTGACCGAATGCAAGGTCGTGATCCTGACCGGCTACGACAGCTACTTCGCCAGCGGTGGCACGCAGGAGCAGTTGCTGGAACTGTCGAATGGACGCGGTGCATTCACCGACCGCGCGTTGTACAGCCTGCCGCTGCTGTGCCCGGTGCCGGTGATTTCCGCGATGCAGGGGCACGGCATCGGCGGTGGCTTCGTGCTGGGGATGTTCGCCGACCTGGTCGTGCTCAGCCGGGAGAGCATCTACGCAACGAATTTCATGCGCTACGGCTTTACGCCCGGCATGGGAGCGACCTTCATCCTGCCGCAGAAGCTGGGCCTGGCACTGTCGACGGAAATGATGCTTTCGGCGGGCAATTACCGTGGGGAGGAACTGCAGCAGCGTGGCGTTCCGTTTCCCGTGCTCGCGCGCGAACACGTCATGGGCCGCGCGCTGGATCTCGCCCAATCGCTGGCCGAAAAGCCCCGCGTGTCCCTGGTCACCCTGAAGGAACATTTGACCTCGTCCCTGCGCGCGACGCTGCCGCAAACCATCGCACAGGAAGTCGCCATGCATGGGGTCACCTTTGCCCAGCCCGAGGTGAGGTCGAGAATCGCCACGCTCTTCGGTACCTGACCGCCGCGCACCTGACTTTCCCGGTATCCAGAGCCTTCCCCGCAAGGCTTGCCTTTTTCCCACTCCAACGAGAAGCCGCCGTGACCGTAGACGACATTTTCAAGATCCTCGTGAACCACACCCGCGAGGTGCTGCCCGAAGTCGAAGACCATGATTTCCGCATGGAGGACTCCCTGCGAGAGCTCGGCGCCAATTCGATCGACCGCTCCGAAATCCTCATGCTGACGCTCGAATCGCTTTCGCTGAGCATCCCCCTGATCGTGGTGGCCAAAGCCGAGAACATGGGCGAGCTGGCGGGACTGCTGCATGGCAGCATGTGATCCCGGGCCGCTGGTTGTCAGCGGCATCGGCGTCACCTCGGCGATCGGACAGGGCCGGCAGGCGTTCATCGATGCGCTGCTGGCCGGTGAGCACCGCTTTGCGACCATGAAGCGTCCTGGCCGGCAGTTTCCCCAGGCCCATGGCGATGGCACATCGCCATTCATCGGAGCGGAAATCGCGGAGCTGAAGATGCCGGGCGACATCGGTCCGGCCGTGCTGCGCAACGCCTCGTGGTCGGCGCAGGTGGCGCTTGCGACGCTTCACGAAGCATGGGTCGACGCCGGCCTGGACGGCCTCGACCCGCAGCGGGTCGGATTGATCATCGGCGGGTCCAACTTCCAGCAGCGCGAACTCCTGCTGACACAGGACAGATATCGGGATCGTCCCGAGTTCCTGCGCCCGACCTATGCGATGTCTTTCATGGACACTGACCTTTGTGGCCTGTGCAGCGAGGTGTTCGGCATTCGCGGCCTCGCCATCACGGTCGGCGGCGCTTCGGCGAGCGGGCAGTTGGCTGCGATCCAGGCGGCGGAAGCGGTGCGCTCCGGACAGTTGGACGCATGCATCGCGCTGGGAGCATTGATGGACCTCTCGTACCTGGAGTGCCAGGCGTTCCGCTCGCTGGGTGCAATGGGTTCGAATCGCTATGCCGGTCAGCCTGAACTTGCATGCCGACCGTTCGACCGCGACCGCGACGGTTTCATCTTTGGTGAAGCCTGCGGCGCGATTGTCATCCGACGCGCAGCGGACGTGGAACGCGGCACTTCCCCGCCCTATGCGCAGATGAAAGGCTGGGCGATGGCCTGGGATGGCAACCGGAATCCAAATCCGTCTCTCCAAGGGGAAATGACGGTCATCCGGGGCGCGCTGACTGGCGCCGGTGTGACCGCCGGCGAGATCGACTACGTCAACCCGCACGGCACGGCGTCACCGCTGGGCGACGAAACGGAACTGGCGGCGCTGCGCGCCTGCGGGCTGGAGGGTGCGAGGATCAACGCGACCAAATCCCTGATCGGTCACGGGCTCAGTGCTGCGGGAATGGTGGAGCTGATTGCCGTTATGCTGCAGATGCAGTCGGGGAAACTGCATCCTTCGCGCAACCTGGACCAACCGCTGGACGAGGGGTTCGGCTGGGTGGGCGCGAATTCCACGGATCATCGCATCGAGCGCGCGCTCAACATGAGCATGGGCTTTGGGGGCATCAATACCGCGGTATGTCTGCAACGCTGCTGACCTGGTCGGTCGGCTACGAGAACAAATCATTAAGGAGGATTGCATGAAGACCTACATGTTTCCAGGACAGGGCTCGCAGGCGCGTGGCATGGGCGGCAAGCTGTTCGACGAGTTTCCCGAACTGACCGAAAAGGCCGACAAGGTCCTTGGCTACTCGATCAAGGAGCTGTGCCTGGAAGACCCGCGCGGGGAGCTCAGCAAAACGCAGTTCACCCAGCCTGCGCTGTACGTGGTCAATGCGCTCTCGTACTACGGTCGGCTCCGCGACACGGGTGAGACGCCGGACTTCGTGGCCGGCCACAGCCTTGGCGAGTTCAACGCGTTGCTTGCCGCCGAATGCTTCGATTTCGAAACCGGACTGAAGCTCGTCAAGAAGCGCGGCGAACTGATGAGCCAGGCGACCGGTGGAGCGATGGCCGCCATCATCAACGCGTCCCGCGACAGGATCGAGGAACTGCTGAAGGAAAACGGCCTGGGCAACGTCGACATCGCGAACTACAACACGCCACAGCAGATCGTCATTTCGGGACCGACCGATGACATTGCCGCCTGCCAGAAGGTCTTCCAGTACGACAACGTGATGTACATCCCGCTCAATACCAGCGGCGCGTTCCACTCGCGGCTGATGGTTCCGGCGCAGCAGAAGTTCGAGACCTTCCTCAAGAAGCGCAAGTTCGCCAAGCCGAAGATCCCGGTGATCGCGAACTTCACCGCAAAGCCCTACCCGGAGCGCGCGGTCGTCGAGTACCTCTCCAAACAGATCCGCAGCACTGTGCTGTGGAGCGACACGATCGATCATCTGATGTCGGTTTCGGACGGCATGGAATTCGTCGAGATCGGCCATGGTGACGTGCTCACCAAGATGATCGTCAAGATCAGGCAGATTGCCGCAAAGGCCGCGAAGGCCCAGGCCGAGGCCGACGCCAAGGCCGAGACCAAGGCCGAGACCAAGGCCGAGACCAAGGCCGAGACCAAAGCCGAGACCAAAGCCGAGCCGTCCCGCGCTGCCGCGCCTCAGCCAGCCAGCGGAACCGCAGCGCCCGCTGCATCGGTCGATCGCTTCGCCATGGCGGAAAAGAAGGTGGCGGCCTGGAATCAGCGCCACCCCGCGGGCACCAAGGTCCGGTCTTCGGTGCCCGATTATGGTGATCTGACGACCCGCACATCGGCGGTCGTGCTGTTCGGGCACCGCGCTGCCGTGTACATGGAGGGATACAACGGCTATTTCGATCTCGACGAAATCGAGGCGGCGTAGTCTTTGATGGACCTGCCCGTCGTCTTCATGTTCTCCGGTCAGAGCTCCCAGTACTTCGGTATGGGCGCTCAACTGTACGAGCGGCATCCGCGATTCCGCATGTGGATGGACCATTGCGACGAGATCGCCGCGCCCCTGATCGGCTGTTCACTCTGCGAGGTGCTCTACGGCGGCAACGACAAGGCAGCACCGTTTGATCGTCTGCTGCATACCAATCCGGCCCTGGTGTCGTTCGAATTCAGCCTGGCGCGCATTTTGATGGAGGCGGGCGCGGCGCCCAGCTACCTGCTCGGCTACAGCCTCGGCGAGGTCAGTGCCGCGATGGTGGGCGGAGCGCTGTCGCTGGAGCAGGGACTGGAGTTCGTGGTGGATTACGCGCGGCTGCTCGAATCCGAGAGTCCGCCCGCAAGAATGATGGCGGTCATCGATGCGCCGATGCTGGAAACGCGGTACGCCGAACAGTTCCAGGGCTGCTGGATCACCGCCCGGAACTTTGATCGGCACGTCGTAGTGACCGGTCCCGTCGCTTCGGTACAGCGCCTGCAGGAGGCGCTTCTGCGGGACGGGGTCGTACACCAACTGCTGGCGGTGAAATACGGTTTCCACACTCCGATGCTGGAGCCGCTGGAATCACGGGTCACCGGCATGGTGCGCAAGCTGAACTTCAGTCCGCTCGGCACTCCGTTCGTTTCCTGCGAGAAAGGGGCAATTTACGATGCCGGGACTCCAGTCGAACGCTGGCCACAGCACCTGTGGTCCATGTCGCGTCAGCCAGTGGCGTTCGACGCGACCATCAAGCAACTGCTCGACAAAGGCAATTTTCACTTCGTGGATGTCGGACCGAGCGGAACGCTCTCGACGTTCGTCAAGTATCTATTGCCGAGCACCAGCGCTTCGACCTTCGGCGATGTCATCAACGCGTTCGGCAGGGACCAGCAGACCTACGCCGATGCGGTCCGACGCATGGGATTGACCGATAGCCACTGCCGGTAGCACGGGCACAAGGAGAGTGATGATCGATTTTTTCAAGCAAGGCCAGCAGGTACTCGTCTCGCAGCCGTTCAGTCGGCTGCTTGGCACCGAGCTGTGTGAACTGTCCGAAGGGTACGCCGAGCTGTCTCTGCGGATTCGCGAGGATTTCAAACAGAGCTACGGATTCGTGCACGGCGGGGTGATCAGCTATCTGGCCGACAACTGCCTGACGTTCGCGGGTGCCACCGTGCTTGGAAACTGCGTGACATCCGAGTTCAAGATCAACTATGTGATGCCGACGATCGGCGACCTGCTGATCGCCAGGTCCTCGGTGCTGTCGTATGCACTGAGGCAGGCCGTCTGCGAATGCAAGGTGTATGTCGTTCGCGCCCAGGAGACCATGCTGGTCGCCGTCGCGCAGGGCACGATCGTGAAGATAGAGACCGACATCCGGACGGGCCCCTGAAAGCCATATTCCTTGATCGCTACGGTTCGCCCGACGTGCTCCAACTGCGCGAGGTCGACAAGCCGGAGCCGCGCGCGGGTGAGTTGCTCGTTTCGATGCGTGCTGCGTCGGTGAACCCTGCCGACAGCTACATGATGCGCGGCCGGCCCTATCCGGCGCGATTAAGAACCGGATGGGCGCGGCCCAAAGCCAATGGGCTCGGTCTGGATTACGCCGGGGTGGTCGAGGCGGTCGGAGAAGATGTCGCCCACTTTCGCCCGGGCGACGAGGTCTTTGGCGAAGTGCCTGATGCACTCGACAGCGCCGGGCGTTCCTTTGCAGAGTACCTGTGCGTCGCCGCGTCTAGTGCCGTCCCCAAACCGTCCAGCGTGAGCTTCGCTGAAGCGGCAGCCGTCCCACTGGCCGGATGCACGGCGCTCATTGCATTGCGGGACTACGCCCAGGTCAAGCCGGGTGAGCATGTCCTCATCAACGGAGCCGGTGGCGGTGTCGGGACGCACGCCTTGCAGCTCGCAAAGCAGTTCGGAGCGATGGTCACTGCCGTCTGCAGCGAAGGAAAAAGGCAACAGCTGACCGAAATCGGTGCCGACCGCGTAATTGATTATCAGCGCTGCGATTTCACTTCCGAGAACGTCGCCTACGACGTGATCATCGACGTGGTCAGCAGCCAGAGCGTGCGACGATGCCGACGGGTGCTCGCGCCCGAAGGCAGGTTCGTCTGGATCGGCGCGCCGGACACAAACGGCTTGTTCGGCCCTCTGGTACCGGCGGCGAAAGTACTCATGATGTCGGTTGCCAGCCGTCGACAGAAATGGCTGTGTAAGTCGAAGCCGTCGACCGCGGCAGATCTGGCGCAGCTGGCCCAGTCGCTGGCAGATGGGACGCTGCGGCCAGTCATCGATCGTCGCTACCCGCTGGAGCGCGTCGCCTGCGCCATCCGCCACGTCGAGGAGGGCCATGCGTGCGGCAAGGTAGTGATCGAGTTTTGAGCTGCCATCACGCCCTCGATGGAAGCACGCGCAGAGATGGACTTGCGCAATGCGCAAACTTCTGTGTCATGATCGTGACACCAATGTCAGCGATAACATTGCATGGCATCGGAGACAATCGGTAACGGCTCCCGGGGGGGAGGAGGCTGTGGACAGGGGAGGAAACCGAGCACGACGGCGCCCATGCCGCTGATGATTGGCGCCTCCCTCGACACGGCCGCCGAAGATTACAGATTTGGGCTGCTACTGAGGGGTGAACCACTGGGGAGAGGTTCCGATGCGCGGCGAGGATGAACATCGCGCCGGCACGACGTCAAGGATGCCAGGGCCGCAGGCCAACGGCAGCGGTGACAGCTTCGCCCGTGTAAACCCCGCGTCATACTTCGATTCAGCCCGGGCAGGCTGTCGAATGTCAGCAGAGCGAGGGCTCTCGCTGGCGCCGGCTGATCAAGACGGGGACGGGAAGCACCAGAAACGGAATGAAACAACGCAGGGATTGCTGAGTGATGATGGACCACGAGACGTTGCAAGAGCGGGCCGAAGCCTACCTGACATCGCTGATCTGCGAAGCGGCGGATGCGCGGCTCACATTCGATCCGGAAACGCCCTTTGGTGAAATAGGCGTCAATTCCTTTCTGGTGCTGAAGATACTCAAGCGCCTTGAGCAGGACTTCGGGACCCTGCCCAAGACCCTGCTCTTCGAGAACTTCAACGTCCGGGACCTTGCCCGTTACTTCGTCAGGTCACATGCCGACGCGCTCACACGCGTGGTCATGGGCACCCCGGCGGCGGTTGGCGGAACGTCGCCCTCCCCGCAGATCCAGGCAGCGCCAGCCATCGCGCTTCAGCCGGCACCGGCGCCGCCACCGGTATCCTCCGCAGCGGAGAAGGTTCCGCGGCTGATCGCCATCAAGCGCCTGGACCGGCACCCCGCCCTCGCTCGGCGGCGGCTCGAGATCTTCGATCAGTACAAGAACGAGTCCTCGGTATCGCGCGGCACCCAGATGATCGCGCCACTGCTCTTTTTCGGGGACGAGCAACGCGGATATTTCAACTGCGCCAAGAGCAAAGGGATTCTGCTGGCCTACGGCTACACCGGGCCGGAAGACCACTTCCAGCCGCTTGTCGAGCAGTTGTATCGCTACTGCAACGACAATGGCCTGCAGTTCAATCTCTTCGCCGAGCGTCGCCTGCCTCCGATCGGTGGGAAAGCGTTTTCGGCCACGCCGTTCGGCGTCATGCAACGCATCGTAGACCTGCCGTCGTTCACGCTGCAGGGGCAGGCGATGCGCCGCCTGCGCTATCTGGTTTCGAAGTTCTCCAACGCCGGGGTCTGCCGGACCGAAGAATACATCTGCGGCACCGATCCGGCCAAAGCCAGCCAGATCGCGGCAATCATCGACCAGTGGTGCGCAACGCGCACGAAGGTCAACCCCCTGATCCACGTGGTCAAGGACGAAATCCTGGCGGGCACACTCGATCGCGAGCACAGGCTCTTTCTGGCCTATGTCGACGACGTGATGCAGAACGCAATCCTGATATCGCCCATGTCGGCCGGGCGTACCGGATACCTGATGGACCTGGAGTTCTACGGTCCGGACATGCCACAGGGCGGGCTGGAATACGCCATCGTCAACATGATCGAAACGCTGAGGGACGAGGGTTGCGATGTCTTCAGCCTCGGCGGCACCTACGGTTGCAAGCTGGCGGACTCGCCTGACGCGGATCCGCAGATTGAAGGAATTCTCGAGGACCTGCGCCAGCAGAACATCTTCAACGACGCGGGCAATCTGCAGTTCAAGAACAAGTTCCGCCCGGTGAGCAGTGACATCTTCCTGTGCCGCGCAGCCGACGCAGGCAAGGCGGAGAACGTTCTCGACATCATTCTCATGATCGCGGATCCGTCCACGATCGACATCGACGAAACACCCGATGCGGTAGCGGTTCCAGTCGCGGCAGCGGCGGAAAAGAACGTGCAGCATGGTGCTTCGGGCTTGCCGGCGTCGAGCACGGTGGCTGGTGCCGGACCACGCTGGCAGGCGCTGGAGGCGGCGGGCTTCAATCCGCAGAACCTGGCTGCCGACCTTGTCGAATTCGACCTGAAGACAGACTCCTGGGCGCAGTTGCAGCTTCCTGCAATCGATCGGCAGATGGCGGGCCTGTTCGCGCAGATCCAGCGGCCGATCGATGTGGATGCGAGCCTGCGTGCAGTGTTTCCGTTTGCGCACTTCACGCTCACCGAGTCGGGCCGTGCGGCGGAGGATCTCTTCTGCCAGGCATGGGAGAAAAAGGGGCGAGTGCCCCAGAACATCCTGTTCCCGAGCACGATCTTCCATCAGATCGACAAGGGGTTTTCGCCTCGCGAAATGCCCTCCAAAACGGTGTTCGACTTTCACTCCGACGAGCCATACACGGGGAACATGGATCTGTCGGCGCTGCAGGCCGAGATCGACGGGCACGGCGCGGACATCGGCTACGTATGCATCGAGCTGACCGACAATGCCGCCGGCGGTGGCTGCGTGTCGTTGCCGCATCTGAAACAGGTGAAAGGACTGCTGGAGAAGCAGGGGATTTCCCTGGTCCTGGATGCGACCCGCGTCGTCGAAAACGCTCTGGTCATCGCCGAGCACGACCCGGACTGGCGAGCGGCCCCGCTGTGGGAGATCGTCGCGGCCCTGCTGTCGCAGGCCGATGCGGTCGTCGCGAGCCTCGCAAAGGACTTCTGCGTCAACAAGGGTGGCCTGATCGCCACGAACGACCAGGCACTCCACGCCAGGCTGCAGTCGCTGCAGCAGCGCCAGGGCAAGGCGCTGGACGTCATCGACAGGAAGTGCCTGGCGCTCTCGCTGCAGAACCGCGGTTTCATCGAGGCGCAGGTAAGGCGCAGGGTCGAACGCGTAGCCACGCTGGGGCGCAGCCTGTCGGAAGCAAACGTGCCGGTGGCGCGCGCCGCCAACGCACACTGCGTGCTGATCGATGTGAAGGCGATCGCCGAGTTCCGCGATCTGGAATCGCCGGTGCCGTCCTTCCTGGCCTGGTTGTATCTGGCGACCGGCATCCGCGCAGGCGCCCACAGCGTGGGAATGCAGGAGAACACCACGCTCAACCACCTGGTGCGACTCGCCGTCCCGGTGGGCCTGAAAAGCGATGAGGTGCAAAGGCTCGGCCACCTGCTTGCCGGGGCCTTCGCGAACAAGGCCAACGTCCCTGACCTGGGCTTCACCGACGGCCACCGTGTCGGCGATATCAACGCGACATTCAAGCTCAATCGTCGCCTCTACCCTGTGGATCTACCGACGCCGACGAGCGAAAGCGAGCCGCGAGTCGAGTCGTCGACAACACCGACCGGATCGCAAGTACACGTCGCTCCAGCCGCGCAGCTCCCACAGCGCCAACTCGCAGCACCGGGCGCGGAAATGGAGATCGCCATCGTCGGGATGGCAGCGCGCTTTCCCAAGGCAAAGAACGCCGAGGAGCTCTGGCAGAACCTGACCCAGGGGCGCGACTGCATCGCGGAAATTCCGCAGTCGCGATTCGACCGGCGCCGCAATCGCGATGCGCTGGGGCGCTATCGCGGTGGTTTCATCGACGACGTCGACCGCTTCGATTCACTGTTCTTCAACATCGCGCCGCGCGAAGCCGAAACGCTGGACCCGCAGGAGCGCCTCTTCCTCGAGGTCGCATGGGAAGCGCTGGAAGACGCCGGATATTACCCGGAGGCGTTCCGGGAAGAGGAACTCGGAGCGGGCCAGATCGGCGTCTACGTCGGTGCCGTCTGGGCGATGTACCAGATGGTCGGCGCCGAGGAGCGCATGGTCGGGAACCAGGTGGTTGCCAACTCGTTCCTGTGGAGCCTGGCCAATCGCGTCTCGTATTTCATGAACTTCAACGGGCCAAGCATTGCGGTGGATACCGCGTGCTCGGCCAGCCTGACGGCGATCGATCTGGCCTGCAACGCGATCCGGCGCGGCGACTGCGCCGCAGCGATAGTCGGCGGCGTCAACCTCGACGTGCATCAGAGCAAGCAGGAAATCACCACTGCCGGCGGGCTTCTGTCCGAGGAAGGCCTGTGTCGCGCATTCGGCCGCGGCGCCAGCGGCTACGTGCCGGGCGAGGGCGTCGGCGCTCTCCTGGTCAAGCCCCTATCCGAGGCCCGGCGGGACCGCGACAACATCTATGCGGTCATCAAGGGGACCGCGGTCAGCCACGGCGGCCGCAACAGCGGTTACTCGGTGCCCAACTCCAAGGCGCAATGCGACGTCATAACCGCAGCCCTTGGGAAGGCGAAGGTCGACGCGCGCAGCATCGGTTACATAGAGGCGCACGGGACGGGAACCGAGCTTGGCGATCCCATAGAGATCGCAGGCCTGAACCAGGCCTTCGAGAAATTCGGCGCACCCCTGCAGAGCTGCGCGATCGGCTCGATCAAGACCAACATCGGACACCTGGAAGCTGCGGCGGGCATCGCCGGAGTCTGCAAGACGCTGCTGCAGATGCGTCATCGGATGCTCGTTCCGTCGCTGCATTCGCAGGAGTTGAACGAATTCATCGACTTCGCGCATTCGCCTTTTGTCGTGCAGCAGCAACTCCAGGCCTGGCAGCCGAAAGAGCTCGATGGCGTACTCCAGCCGCTGCGGGCAGGCATCAGCTCCTTCGGCGCCGGCGGCTCCAACGCACACGTGATCCTGGAATCCGTGGAAGATGGCGAAGTCGCGCCCAGCAGCCGTTCCGCTGACCTCGCCCCGCGAATCTTCCCGCTATCCGCCCGCAACGAAGAGCAGTTGCGGCAGGCGGCAGAGCGTCTCAAGTGCTTCATCGAGAGGCGTCGCGACGACGCATCCGCGCCCGACATCGACGACATCGCATTCACCCTGCAGTTCGGACGCAAGTCATTCGATCACCGGGTCGCGATCATCGCCGGCAGCCTCGACCAGTTGCTCGAGAAGCTACGCTCGTTCCTCGGCAACGTCCGCGACGACGCGATCCTTGCCGGGCACGTCAAGAACGCCGAGGGCATCACCAGGCTCCTGAATCGGAAGGAGAAGGAAGCGTTCGTCGATCTGCTGTCGAAGTCCCGCGACCCGTCCAAGCTCGGGCAGATCTGGATCGACGGACTCGTATCGAACTGGCAGGGCATGCCGTCGCCTGCGCACGGGCGCCGCATCTCGCTGCCGACGTACCCGTTCGCCGACAAGAGGCACTGGCTGGAGCCTGCAGCTGGAGCCGGCATCGGGTCGGGACTGATGTCGCAGTCCACGGTCCGTGGCCTGCACCCGCTCATCGACACCAACGAGTCAACGTTCGAACGCCAGCTCTTCCGGAAGGTCTTCACCGACCAGGAATTCTTCATCTACGACCACCTGGTCTCCGATATCCCGACCCTGCCCGGCGTCGCGTATCTGGACTTCGCACGAAAGGCGGGCGAAATCGCCGCGGGACGCAAGGTCCGGAAGATCAGGAACATCGTCTGGGTCAGCCCGCTGACGGTGCAGAATGCTGCGCCCAACGAGGTATTCATCGAGCTCAAGCCCTCGGGCGAGGTGGTGACCTTCGAGGTTTTCAGCGAGCGCGAAGGTGGCGGCAAGCAGCTCTACTGCCAGGGAAAGCTGTCCTACGCCACGGCACAGGACGACGATGCAGACGACGAGTACGTCGACCTGGATGCGATCCGCGGGCGCTGCGAAAAGGTCGTGGACGGCGTAAACGCGTATCCGATGTTCAAGGATTTTGGACTGGACCTCGGTCCGACCTTTCGATCCCTGCAGGAAGTGCATCGCAACCCGCTGGTCGCGTTCGAGGTTCTCGGCGCGCTCAGGATCCCGGACACCGATGCGCTGCGATTCGAAGAATTCGTATTGCACCCGTCGCTGGTGGACTCGGCGTTCCAGGCGGCCATGGGCGCAAGGCTCGCCGATGCCGCTGGCGAAATGTTCGTGCCGTATTCGCTGGGCGAAGTGGAGATCGTCCACCCGTTGACTCGCGTCTGCTACAGCTACGTGACCGAGTCCAAGGACGAGAAGAAGCCGCAGTCGAACCTGTCCAAGATGAACGTGCTCATCGTGGACGAGGACGGCAAGGTGCTGGTCAGGGTTCGCGACTCCGTGGGCGTCCCGTTGCTCGACGTGCATGAAAAGCCTGGGCAGGGCGCTCCGGCCAAGGCCCCGGCAGGCTCCGGCGACGAGTTTGCGGCCCTGTATTACGGCACGGAATGGCAGTCGGCGGCGATCGCCCAGGTCGCGGGCGCTCCTGCTGCGCAACATACGACGGTGCTGTTTGCCCCCGACGCTGCATCCAGCGACGCCTACCGCGCGGCCATAGCCGCCGAAGGTGGCGACGGGGCCGCGGTCATCGCTGTCCACGCAGGCGCAGGATTCGCCCGGCTGGACGCGAATAGCTTCAGCGTCAACGCCGAAAGCCGGGAAGACTTCGAAAGCCTGCTTTCGGCCGTGCGTGAGTCCTCCGGGAACCAACTGCAACTGTGCTATGCGTGGCCCGCGCTGCCGGCTGAGCCGGACGAGGGCATGTCCGCCGCAACCTGCACCGAGCGAGCGCTGGAACGGGGCGTGTATGCGTTCCTGAATCTGTGCCAGGCGATCATCGCGCAGAAGTGCGAAGGCGACGTCCGCCTGCAATACGCGTATTTCAGCACCCTCGAGGCACCTCAGCCACACAACGACGCGATCCAGGGATTTGCCAACATATTGCGGGCCGAGTCACCGAAGCTCTCGTGCAGGATCATCGAGTTCGTGCAGGCGCAGCCGGTGTTC
The DNA here is from genome assembly GCA_030857025.1 of Pseudomonadota bacterium. Taxonomy (GTDB): domain Bacteria; phylum Pseudomonadota; class Gammaproteobacteria; order Xanthomonadales; family Xanthomonadaceae; genus Lysobacter_K. The sequence goes on from JALYOF010000065.1 coordinate 13,010, forward strand.
GATGCGTTCGTGGTCACCGCGCTCGCTGCGGAAGTGCGCGAAGAGACCAAGGCACTCGCCATCCGCTACCGCGATGGACGGCGCTACGCGCGCAGAATCGAGGCATGTCCGTCCCCAACTGGGACAACGCTCGCGAACGCGCCCATTCGACATCGCGGTGCCTACATCATCACCGGCGGTGCAGGCGGCCTCGGGCTTATCTTTGCCGACCACCTGGCAAGGCAATTCCAGGCACGCCTGGTTCTGAGCGGGCGAAGCGCGCTTAAACCCGAAACGGAAGCCGAGCTGGAGGCCCTGCGTGCGGCCGGAGCGGAGGTGCTGTATGTCCAGGCCGATGTAGCCAGCCCCGAGGATGCCGACCGGCTGGTGCAGGCATGCAAGGACGCCTACGGTGCGGTGCACGGCATCGTCCACAGCGCCGGCGTGCTCCGCGACGCCTACATCCGCAACAAGACGCGGGAAGAAATGCAGGCGGTCTTTGCGCCGAAGGTCCTGGGAACGGTGTTGCTCGACGAAGCCACACGCAACGAACCGCTTGATTTCTTCGTGATGTTTTCCTCCCTGGCTGCGCTCGCGGGCAACGCCGGCCAGGCCGATTACTCGTTCGCCAACAACTTCATGGACGCCTTCGCCGCGCAGCGCAACGTGCGCACGCGCAGCGGCCAGCGCCAAGGCAAGGCGCTCAGCCTCAACTGGTCGATCTGGGCCGAAGGCGGCATGCGTCTGGACGACCAGACCGCACTCTTCTTCGAGCGCAACCTCGGCATCAAGTCGATCGAGCGCGAAGTCGGCATCGAGGCCTTCATGCTCGGGCTGCAGGGCGATCTGCCGCACCTGGCCGTCGTGCAGGGCGTCAAGGACAAGGTCGAGAAAGCCTGGGGCATCGGCGTGGTGGAAGCCGCGACGACGGCGCCGGCCAGCACTCCGGCCGCGGCAAGCGTCGCGGCGCCAGCCAGTGCGGGCGAGAGCGACGACCTGGCGCTGGCGGTGCAGGACAAGCTGGCCAGCATCGTAATGGACTTCCTGAAGCTCGATGCGGACGACGTCGATCTTGACTCCATCCTCCTGGACCTGGGCTTCGATTCGATAGGCCTGGCGTCCTTCAGCAATATCGTCAACGACGAATACGGGCTGGACATCACCCCGGTGTTGTTCTTCGAATACCCCAACATCCGGGAGATCGCACGCCACCTTGCGCAGGACTACCCCGACAACGTCCAGAAGGTACACGGACAGTCGGCCAAGCCGCCGGCAGGAGCAGCCCCCGCCGCTGCGGCACCGGCCGAGGCGCCGGCATCGTTCGGCAAGAAGCTCCACATCGTCGACGCACCGTCCGCATCGTCCGCAGCACCTGCACCGGTGGCGAGCGGTGGCAGCTTCTCACCGGGGCGCCGTTTCATCGAGCGCCCCATCGCCATCGTCGGGATGAGCGGGGTGATGCCGCAGGCGGACAACCTCGACGAATACTGGGAAAAGCTCAGCAAGGCCGAGAACAACATGGTCACGCTGGTCCCGAAGGATCGGTGGGATTGGGAGGAGCACTACGGCGACCCCATGGCCGAAAAGAACAAGACGCTGGCGAAATGGGGCGGCTTCATGCGCGAGGTCGACAAGTTCGACCCGCTGTTCTGGGGAATCTCGCCTCGCGAAGCCGAGATGATGGATCCGCAGCAGCGCATTTTCCTGGAGTCGGTCTGGGGCGCCATCGAGGACTCCGGCCACAAGCCGGCCGATCTGGCGGGCACCAAGACCGGCATGTTCGTGGGAGCGGCTACCCGCGACTACATCGACATGATGGCCATGGAGCATGCCGAGCTCGACGGCTACTCCGCGTCGGGTACGTCGCACGCGATCCTCGTCAATCGCGTCTCGTTCCTGCTGGACCTGCACGGCCCGAGCGCACCGCTGGACACCGCGTGTTCGAGTTCGCTGGTTGCACTCCATCGCGCGATCGAATCGATACACACCGGCAGTTGCGAGATGGCCATCGTCGGCGGCGTGCAGGTCATGCTCACTCCGGCGGGGCATATCTCCTTTGGCGCGGCAGGCATGCTCGCCGACGACGGAAAATGCAAGACCTTCGATTCGCGCGCCAACGGCTACGTGCGAGGCGAGGGTTCGGGCGCAATCCTGATCAGGCCGCTGGAGGATGCGATCGCAGACGGCGATCACATCTACGCCGTTGTCCGCTCGACGGCGGAAAATCACGGCGGCAAGGCGACGATGCTGACCGCACCCAATCCCAGCGCACAGGCCGATCTGCTGGTGGAAGCCTATGAAAAGGCCGAGATGGACCCACGCAGCGTCAGTTACCTCGAGTGCCACGGCACCGGCACAGGTCTTGGCGATCCCATAGAAGTACAGGCCATGAAGAAGGCGTTCGCGGAGCTCTATCGCAAGCACCAGATTCCACCGCCGACCAAGCCGCACATTGGGCTCACCTCCGCCAAGACGAACATCGGCCACCTCGAGACCGCGGCCGGCATCGCAGGCATCCTGAAGGTGCTGTTGTCGATCAAGCACAAGCAGATTCCAGCGCTGTTGCACTTCGAGAAGCTCAATCCGTACATCAACCTCGACAACACACCCTTCTATCCCGTCGAGGCCACGAAGGACTGGGAAACCGGGACCGATGAGAACGGCAAACAGTATCCACGGTGCGCGGGCATCAGCTCCTTCGGGTTCGGCGGCGCGAATGTGCACATCGTGCTTGAGGAGTTCCCCGAAACCGAGGCAGGTGCGCGTCCCGGCGGACCGTACCTGATCGTGCTGTCCGCCAAGGCCGGCGAGCGCCTCCGCGTCAACGCAGGTCGGCTTGCCCAGCACCTGGCGGACCATCCTGAAAACGAGCTGGCCGACGTCGCCTACACGCTGCAGGTCGGCCGCAACTCCATGTCAGAGCGCATGGGCCTGGTGGTGAGTACCCGGCAGGAACTCATCGATGCCCTGCAGGCTTTCTGCGCGGGCGACACGTCCCATGCGGGCCTGAAGCAGGGCAGTGTTCGCCGCAAATCGGATGCAACGTCGACGGACCCGGACACGGTTGGTCGATGGCTGCAGGAGCGTGAGCTCTCGTCGCTGCTCGATATCTGGCTGAAGGGCCAGGAGCCGGACTGGAAACGGCTCTACGCGGGTTACACGATGCGCCGCTGCTCGTTGCCGACCTATGCGTTCGCTCGCGAGCGGTACTGGTTCGGGACCGATGGCGGGAAGCAGGCGGCACGGTCGGGCAGCCAGTCAAGCGTGCATCCGCTGCTGCACCGCAACGTGTCGGTGTTCGGCAGGCAGTCCTTCGCATCGGACTTCAAAGAACTCGAGAAGTCGGTGCGCGGACTGTGCGTCCGCGCCGCAACCGGACTCCCGGAGCTTCTTCCCGTCGAAATCGCACGACTGGCGGTAAGGGAATCCATGGAGAATGTTTCGCCGCGGGCTCTGATCGAGCTTCGGTCATTGAGCTGGGCAGCCAACGCATCCGATGCGGAGCACGGGACGCTGACAGTGAACCTCCATGCGACATCGGACATGGGCTTTGATTTCGAAGTCCTGGAATCCGCTGCAGAGTCGCAGGCTCCGGCGTCGCTGCTGTGCGAAGGAAACGGCAGCTACGAAACGGATGGTGACGCAGGCCGCGTCGACGTGGCGGCACTGCGCAGACTGTTCCGAGGCGAATCCCGCGATGCATCGGGCTTCTACGACGGATTGCTCGCCGCTGGCAGTGATCGAAATTGCCTGCCGCAGGGAATTGTTGCCTGCCACCAGGGCGATGGCCAACAGCTGCTGGAATTCAAGCTGGCCGACCAGCCCGACGACAAATCGGCACAACTGAACTCGTTTTCGCTGCTCTCGCTCGCACACCTGGGCTGCCTGAGCCTCATGGCTGCAAAGGGCGTGCTCGTGTCGCCCGCCAGCGCGAGTTGGCTCGACCGTGTTGTGTTCTCCGCTGCAGCAGGGCAGGAGGGCCTTGTCTGGGTGCGGCCGGCACGTGGTGGAAACAGCCAGGCGGGAACGGCCGTCATGGATGTCGACGTCGTCGACACGGCAGGTCATGTGCTGATCAGCATCAAGGGCTTTGCGCTCAGCCCCCCGGGACTGATCGACGCACAACAGATTCGCGAGGAGGAGTTTGAGTCCCTGTTGGAACTGGTCTATTCATCCGCGGTGTTCGGCTCGACCAGCCACGCGGAGCGTCGACCCGCCGGCACTCAATTCAGCGACATGCTCGACAAAATCTACGATGTACGGTAAACCTTGCACAGGGACTATGGGGATAATGGATTATGGGGACTATGACGGTGCCAACAATGGCGCCTGACAAGCGAGTGGTCATCGTCAGCGGTGGCAGCCGCGGACTGGGGCAGGCACTGGTGCAAGATCGGCTCGACGCGGGCGACATCGTTGCCACGTTCAGCCGTTCCAGCAACAGCTTCATCGATCAGCTGCGTAGCGCCGATCCGGAGGGCGCGCGCTTCCATTGGGAAGCGATCGAGGGTACTGACCTCGACGGAGTCAGGGCCTTCGGCATGAACGTCATGCGCCGCTACAAGCGCATCGATGCTTTGATCAACAATGCTGGCGTCGGCTCCGAGGGCTTGCTGACGATGACGTCGGAGCGCGAGATTCATCTGGCACTGACCTTGAATCTGGAGTCAGTGATCGTGCTGACGCGTACTTGCCTCAAGGCCATGATCGCGGCGCGGCACGGTAGCATCATCAATATCTCCTCGGTCAACGCCCTGCGCGGTCATAAGGGCCTGGCTGTCTACAGCGCTACCAAGGCGGGACTGCTGGGGCTAACACGCAGCCTCGCGCGCGAAGCCGGACCACAGGGAATCACCGTCAATGCGATCGCGCCCGGGTTTTTCGAAAGCGAGATGGTCGGCCACCTGAGCGATGCTCAGCGTGCCCGTATCATCCGCCGGACCCCGATGCGCGCCATGTGCACCACCCAGGATCTCGTCGACAGCGCCCGTTTCCTGCTGGAAACGCGCGCCATCACCGGTCAAACCCTGGTGGTCGATGGCGGATTCACGTGCTGACGCCAAGCCGCCGTTGCCGACCCTCCTGTTCAACCCGATTTCAGGAACACCCATGAGCGAACACCAGCAGATCATTTACGACACCCTCCGCCGCGTTGCCGAGGACGAGGGTCTCCAACTCGGTGAGATCAGTGATTCCAGCGCGCTCATCGATAATCTCGGATTCCGCTCGCTGCATATGGCCCGCATTCTCGCCATACTGGAAATCGAGTTTTCCTACGACCCATTCGCGAGCGGCGATGTACCGATAACCGGCCTGCGCACGGTTGGTGATCTTTGCGCCGCCTACGAGCAATGATTGCCTGGCGCGAGTGACCGGCAACCTGATGCTGGGCAAGGTGGTGTACGACCTCAATCGCTTGAGCTTTGTTTATCGCCGCGCGCAGGAAAGTTGCGCCTGAATCTGAAACAGTGACCGAAAGGGTTACAAAGGGAGCGCGAAAAGCATGGAGCAACTGACGACACTCATCGAGGGTTGGGCCGATTACGCCGAGCGCACAGCGATTGTCTGTGACGGCGCGACGCTCGACTATGCTCAGTTGCATGCGAAAATTTGTCACTGGCGGAAGCAGCTGCAGGTGACGGGCATCGCCCCGGGCGCGTGCATTGCGCTGCGCGGACAGGTCTCCGGAGACATGATCGGGCTGCTGTTCGCGCTGGTCGAAAACGCGAACGTCGTGGTGCCCTTCCTGTCCGCCAGCGACTTCGAAGTGGACGAGGCGCTCGCGACCGCATGCGTCGATGGCGTTTTCGAATTCGCGAGTGACGGCAGCAACCGGTACACGCGCTGCGACCATGACCAGAGTCACCCGCTGCTCGATAGCCTGCGCGGCGAACCCAGGGAAGCCGGACTGATCCTGTTCACCTCCGGGTCGACCGGCAAGAACAAGGCTGCGGTGCATCGTTTCTCGCGGCTGATCGCGAATGTGTTGTTGAAGCCTGGCGCTGCCTATCGCACCCTGATTTTCCTGATGTTCGATCATATCGGCGGCATCAACACGCTGCTGCATGTGCTGTGCAACGGGGGCACCGCGGTTTTTGTCGCGGATCGGTCGGTCGCCACGGTGTGTCATGCGATTGAGTCGCAACGCGTTCAGCTGCTGCCGACGACGCCGACCTTCCTCAACATGATCCTGATTTCGGATCAGCGCCAGGCCTACGATCTGTCATCGCTGCAATTGATCACCTACGGCACCGAGCCGATGTCGCTGGCGACACTCAAGGCATTGACCCAGGCCTTGCCCGACGTGCGCTGCAAACAGACTTATGGACTCACCGAAGTCGGCATACTGCCGACCCGATCGGAAGACGCGAGCTCGACCTGGATGAAGGTCGGTGGTCAGCATTATGAGACCCGGATCGTCGACGGCATTCTCTGGATCCGGACTGACGCGGCAATGATCGGCTATCTCAATGCGCCATCGCCTTTTGACGAGGACGGTTGGCTCAACACCGGCGACAAGGTTGAGGAGCGCGATGGCTATCTGCGCATACTCGGGCGCGAGTCGGAGATCATCAACGTCGGTGGTGAGAAGGTCTACCCTAGCGAGATCGAAAACCTGATCCTGCAAGTGGAGAACATCAGCGACGTCGTCGTCAGTGGCAAGGCAAGCGCACTTACCGGACAACTGGTTTTCGCGACGGTGCAACTCATCGTGCCCGAGCCGACGGCACAGGTGGAGCGACGCGTGCGCCAACACTGTCGGGAGCATCTGCCGGCGTTCAAGGTGCCGGTCGCGGTAAAGGTCAACGAGGAACCGCTGTTCGGCGCACGCTTCAAGAAGATTCGTCGCCCGGCGCGCGCAGCGCAGGACGGTGTCATCGATGCCAAAAGCGAGGAAGAAAGTGGCGCCTGACAACCATGTGGTCAGCGGCGACCGCCGAGGACCGGGGCAGGCATTGGTGCAGGACCGGCTCGACGCAGGCGACATCGTTGCCACGTTCAGTCGCTCCGGCAACAGCTTCATCGATCCGCTGCGTAGTGCCGATCCGGACGGCGCGCGCTTCCATGGGGAAGGGGGCGAGGGTACTGACCTCGACGGAGTCACGGCCTTCGGCATGAACGTTTTGCGCCGCTACAAGCGCATTGTTGCTTCGATCAGCATGCCGGCGTCGGCTTCAAGGGCTTGCTGACGATGACGTTGAAGCACGACATTCAGCTGGCACTGACCTTGAATCTGGAGTCAGTGATCGTGCTGACGCGTAGTTGCCTCAAGGCCAGGTTCGCGGCGCGGCGCGGAAGCATCACCAGTATCTCCTCGGTCAAAGCCACTGCGCGGTCATAAGGGCTTGGCAGTCTACGGCGCTACCAAGGCTGCGCTGCTGGGGCTCACACGCAGCCTCACGCGCGAAGCCGGACCACAGGGAAGGATTCGGAATGGAAAAGCAGCACCGCGACATTGCAATCATCGGAATGGCCGGGAGATTTCCCGGCTCGACCTCGACGCGTGAATTCTGGACCAATCTGTGCGCCGGTCGCTCCGGTATCACCGCGCTATCTGACGAAGAACTGTTGGCTGATGGGGTATCGGTCAAAGCGCTGGCCGATCCTGATTATGTAAAAGTAGCGCCGCTGCTCGCGGACTACGACTGCTTCGACGCGGAGTTTTTCTGGGTTCAGCCGCGCGAAGCGGAAATCATGGATCCACAGCATCGGTTGTTGCTCGAATGCGCGTGGTCGGCCATGGAGGACGCTGGGTATCTGCCGGACACGCAACCTGGTCGGGTCGGCGTATTTGCCGGATCCGGTGGCATCGTTTCCAGCCATCTGCTGTCGTGCAGCGAGCACTACGCCGATGTCATCGGCAAGACCGGCGGCAGCTGGCATCTCGGCAACGACAAGGATTTCGTTCCGACGCGCTTGTCCTACAAGCTGAATCTGCGCGGCCCGAGCGTCGCGGTGCAGACTGCATGCTCGACCTCGCTGGTTGCGGTGCATATGGCTTGCCAGAGCATCCGCTTGGGCGAGTGCGAGATGGCCCTGGCCGGTGCGGTCAGCGTGCGCACGCCGCACCGGGCGGGCTATATGTACGAGAGTGGCAACATCCTCTCCGCCGACGGACAGGTCCGCGCCTTCGATGCGGACGCGCGAGGCGTCGTATTCGGCAGCGGTGTCGGCATGGTCCTGCTCAAGTCCCTGGAACAGGCGCTAGCCGACGGCGACTGCATTCAGGCCGTGATCAAGGGATCGGCCATCAACAACGACGGTGGCCAGAAGATGAGTTTCCTGGCCACCAAGGTCGAAGGCCAGCTCGACTGCATGCGTGCCGCGCTGGACAACGCCGGCGTGTCCGCCGACAGCCTCGGCTATATCGAGGCGCATGGCACGGGTACGGCAATGGGCGATCCGATCGAGGTTCTTGCGCTCAGCCGGCTGTTTCGCAGCGAAACCCAGCGTCGCCAGTTCTGCGCAATCGGATCGGTCAAGAACAACATCGGCCATCTCGATATCGCAGCCGGCATGGCGAGTCTGATAAAAGTCGCGATGTGCCTGAAAAACCAGCGCATTCCGCCGTGTGTCAACTTCACCACGCCGAATCCCAAGATAGATTTCGAGAGCAGCCCATTCCACGTCAACACCGATTCGATCGAATGGCCGCAGGCCGCCACGCCGCGACGTGCGGCGATCAACTGTCTCGGCATCGGCGGCACCAATGCCTTCATGGTGCTGGAAGAACCGCCGCAGCGGCCGCTGCCGCTGCGCACGGCGGCCACGCCGCGCATAGTGGTGTTGTCGGCGAAGACCGAGGCCGCGCTTTGGCGGAAGGTCACTGATCTCGTCGCCTGGCTCCACGCCGGCGAGGACGAACATCTCGACGATATTGCCTTTACGCTTGCTACTGGCCGCAATCTGTTTGCACATCGCTGCGTGCTGGTGGCGAGCGATGTCGGTGATCTGATTGCCAAGCTCGAGCGCTTGAACCGGCATCGGCGCGCGCCGGATTGCTTTGTCGGCAGCGACGCCGAGCGTTCGGGCAATGCGACGCCGGGCCTCGCCGAGTTCGCGAATTTTCTGGTGCAGCAGGTTCTCGGCGATTTGCCGGGTGAAGAAGTGCGCAGCAAGCTGCTCGCGCTTGCAGATCTTTACTGCCGCGGGGCGACGCTGTCGCTTGAGGCCTTGTTTGCGGGATCGGGCGCGCGGCGCATTGCGCTGCCCACTTATGCCTTCGAAAAAAGACGTTTCGCGCTGCCGGAGCGCCCCGAGGGCGCCCGACCAGAACCAATCGCAGCGGCGGCACCGTCGATCCTGCATCCCCTGCTGCACGCCAACGTGTCCGATATCTCGGGTCTGATCTTCACGTCCGAATTCAACGGCGAAGAATTCTTCCTGCGCGACCATGTGGTGCTCGGGCACCGCGTGTTGCCCGGCGTGGCCTATCTCGAAATGGTGCGCGCCGCCGCGGCGCTGGCGCTGCCTGGTGACCGGAGGCGAACGCTCGAATTCCAGGATCACGCCTGGATCCAGCCGGTGGTGGTCGACGATGCGTTCGCGCTGACGGTGGTGCTGCACGACAACGGTGAAGACGAGGAGGGCGGACGTTGGTTCGAATATGAGATCCTCTCCAAAGGCGGGCGCGGCGAAACGCGCCACGCCAGCGGAACGGTCCGCTGTGGCGCGGACACCTTCGCTGCCGATCGGGTGGATCTCGCCGCACTCGACGGGGCCATCGACGGCGCGACCTGCGACCGCAATACGCTTTACGCGCGATTCGAAGCGCTGGGTCTGTGTTATGGCCCGACGATGCAGGGCATCGGCGAGCTGCGCAGCAACGGCGACGAGGTGATCGCGCGCCTGCGGTTGCCGGTCGCGTCGGACCCGCGTTTCGGCCTGCATCCCGCGATGATGGATTCGGCGTTGCAGTGCACGATCTGCCTGATCGCGGGCTTGGACAGTGAAGGCGGCGCTGCGGTAATGCCGTTCGCCTTCGACGACATGATCGTCCACGGCCGCACCACCGATGAAATGTGGGTCTGGGTCCGCCGCGCACCGGGCGCGCCCATCGCGGGCATGCCGTCGCTGGACATCGATCTGCTCGACGACCAGGGCCTGCCGCGGGTGAGCATCCGGGGTCTGGTCTCGCGCACGGTCGCATCCGAGCCCGTCGCCGCGTCGACGCGCGCCGTCGGGGCTGCGCCGGCGCTCGCGAAGCCGACCGCAACCCCTGCGTCCAGACCCGCCCTGCGCGCGCTGGTCCCGACCTGGAATCCGGCCTGCTCCGGACGCGCCGCGGTCACGCCGGCGCCGGGCGAACGCTGCCTGCTGCTCGGCGGAGACGAGGCGCTGTTCGCCTGGCTGCGTGCGGCTCCGATCGAACTGCAGCATCAGCCGATCGTTGCCGACGATTCGATCGAACAGATCGAGCGCCTGCTGTCCGATCGCGAATTCGACCACCTGCTGTGGTTCGCCCCCGAGGCGGACGCCGGCGATGTCGACGCGATCGTCTCCAGTCAGGATGCGGGCGTGCTCTCGTTGTTCCGCATCCTCAAGTCCCTGAGTCGGCTCGACTGGTTCGAGCGCGAACTCAAGTTCACGGTCGTCACCCGCCGCGCGCTGCAGGTCTTCGACGACGAACTGGTGTCGCCGCATCATGCCAGCGTGCACGGAATGGTCGGCAGCGTCGCCAAAGAACTCCCGCTGTGGCGCTTCCGGCTGCTCGACATCGAATCGACGGGCGATCTCGACCCGCGCGAAATCCTCGCCTTGCCCTGGGACGAGCAGGGCAGGGGCCTGGCGTTCCGCTGCGGCGAATGGTTCCGCCAGGAATTCGCCGATGTCGGCCGCATTCCGTCCTCGCGCACGGCCTACCGCCACAAGGGCGTTTATGTCGTGATCGGCGGCGCCGGCGGGCTAGGCGAAGTATGGACGCGGCACATGGTCGCGCACTATGACGCCGAGGTGATCTGGATTGGCCGCCGGCCGCAGGATGCCGACATCGAAGCGAAGCTAAATGCGATCGCGGCCCTGGGTCGACAACCACATTATTTTTCCGCGGACGCCACCGACGCTGCGGCGCTGGCCACAGCGGTTGCCGCCATCCGCGAACGCTTCCCGCGAATCGATGGCGTGGTCCATTCCGCGCTGGTCCTGCGGGATCAGACCGTCCACACGATGGACGAAGCCGTTTTTCGCCAGAGCCTCGCGGCCAAGGTCGACGTCAGCGTCAACATCGAGCGGGCCTTCGCCGGCCAGGATCTCGATTTCGTGCTGTTCTTCTCGTCGGATGCATCGTTCCACCGCGCCGCCGGCCAGTCGAACTACTGCGCCGGCTGCACGTTCAAGGACAGCTTCGCGCAGGCCATGCGCGCACGTCATCCGTACCCGGTCAAGATCGTCAACTGGGGCTATTGGGGCAGCGTCGGCGTCGTCACCGACGCGTTCTATCGCAAGCGCATGGAAAGCCTGGGGATCGGTTCGATCGAGCCGGACGAAGCCATGCGGGAGCTGGAAGCCTTCGTTGCCTCGGACATGGTTCAGCTGGCGCTGATCAAGGTGATCTCCCAACGCGCGCTCGACGACCTCTGGGTGTCGGAGGAGGTCCGCTATTACCAGGATCACGACGCATCCAGCGGATACGGCGGCGACGCAGCAATTCCATCGTGAATTGAACGCACGTGAACGTATCGGACGTGGAATCGCCGCGCAGTACTCCACTTCCGTGCTCGACGCCGGACAGCTGCCCGCCAAGGTCTAGCGTCTGGCCGCGACCATCGTGGCGGCGCCCGCTGTTTGCGAACGCGCAGGGTGATTGCGCGCCATCCGACGCCATTGCCGGCTTGCGCCCGTCGTACGGGCGCTGGCTGGACGCGAGCCTGCCCTCGAACGCCACGGCCTGCTCGCAGCCGACGCGCAAGGTTGCCCTTTCGTCGCGGTCGAGGGGCTGGATGCGCTGTGGCGGGCGTGGGGCGAGGCGATGACGGCTTGGTGCGGCACTGACCCCGCGTCCATCTGGTCCTGATCGAAGCCTGCTTGCGCAAACCTGCCGGACATCCTGACCGTACCGTGCCCGCGACCGACGGATTGTTAAGGACAATCGAATCGCCGACTGTTTCAACTAACCCTTGGCGATCACCTGTGCGCCGAGCTCGCGACGAAGGCGACCCACGATGCACACGGCCTGCGCCTGTTGAAGATCGGCGCACGCGCCGGGGACGCTGCGGCCAGTCATCGATCGTCGCTACCTGCGGAGCGCGTCGCCCGCGCCATCCGCCACGTCGAGCAGGGCCATGCGTGCGGCAAGATAGCGATCAAGTTTTGAGCCGCCCCGGCGCGCTCAATGGAAGCACGGGCAGAGATGCACTGGCGAGACGGGTTGCACAATGCGCAAACTTCTGTGTCATGATCGTGAAACCAATGTCAGCGATAACATTGCATGGCATCGGAGACAATCGGTAACGGCTCCCGGGGGGGAGGAGGCTATGGACAGGGGAGGAAACCGAGCACGACGGCGCCAATGCCGCTGGTGATTGGCGCCTCGCTCGACGCGGCCATCGAAGCTGACAGCTTTGGTCTGGTACTGGGGAGTGAACCACTGGGGAAAGGTTCGCGTGCGCGACGAAGCTCAACACTGCGCCGGCACGAGGCCAGGGTTGCCGGGGCCGCAGGTCGGGCTCAGTCGCCGACCGTGAACAGCTTCGTCCGGGTACACACCGCACCGAACTTTGGCCCAGCCTGGCCAGGCTGCCGAATGTTTGCCGCGCGAGGGTTCGCGTAGGCGCCCATTGGTTTGTGGCTGACGGGGACCGGAAGCTTTAGAGACGGAATGAAACAACGCAGGGATTGCCGAATGATGATGCACCACGAGACGTCGCAAGAACGGACCCAAGCACTTCGGACTTGCTTGGCCAAGCCGCCGAATGTCTGCCACGCGAGGGTTCGCGTAGGGTCGCGGGCGCCTCTGGGTGTCGAACCGAGAGATGTGCTGGACGATATCTGCCAATCGCGCGCGCGCGCAAACCGGGCTGTCGCCCACACCCGCTACAGGCGCGATCGATGAAGTCGGTGGCGATTTCCCTGCTGGCCCTCGGGGTGGCCTTCAGTGCCTGTGCGCAGACGCAGAAGACCGAGCCTGCTCCGGATCCGGGAAGCGATTTCCTCGAAGGCGTCTTTATTGATCCGCCCACCGGGACGCAGGCGGATGCACCGGACGCGGGCGGCGACGAGGTCTCCGACGGGTTGCCGCCGGAGCAGGACAGCGATTTTCTCGAAGGCGTCTTCATCGACCCGCCCACCGAGACGCAGGCGGGCGCACCGGACGCGAGCGGCGACGAGGTCTCCGACGGTTTGCCGCCGGAGCAGGGCAGCGATTTTCTCGAAGGCGTCTTTATCGACCCGCCCGCCGAGGTGCAGGCGGGCGCAACGGACGCGAGCGGCGACGAGGTCTCCGACGTGTTGCCGCCGGAGCAGGGCAGCGACACGACCGTCGACCTTGACGACATCGAAATCGACCTCGATTTCAACATGGACGATGATAGGGACAATATCCAGGGCGCGCCTTCGCCCGATGGTCTGGATCTGATCGGTCAGGAGCCCGATGGACCGGCATCGGCGACTGAGGACGGCGAGGACCCGACCGGGCGCAGTGGCATGCTCGCGGCTTGGCTGGAACCACTGCGTACCACCCTGCAGCACGAAACTTCATACAAGTTCGCCTCGCCGAAGCGGGTGGTGAACAACCGGTCGTCTGTCCGGCTGGAATATTCGAAGCCCTTGACCAGCAATCTGTATCTCCGCCTGGATACGAAGCTCAATCTGCACTGGAGCAACGATCACCGCGCCAAGGCAAAGGACGAGGATCTTTTTCGCGAACTGGTCACGCGCGAAGCCTATCTGCAGAGCAGCTTCGGCAATACCAGTTTCCGGCTCGGCTACCAGATCCTGCCGTGGGGCGTCTCGGAGGGTGGCGCGATTACGGACGAAGTCAGTCCGCGCAACATCTCCGAATACTTCTTCATCTCGCTGGAGGAATCGCGGATCGGACAGCCGATGCTCACGATGGACCACTTCGGCGGGAAGGGGCAGTGGACCGCGTTCTTCGTGCCGCTGCCGGCCTACAACAAGTATCCAGGCAGCGGCTCCGAGTACGACATCCCGGGCGCCTTCGAGAAGAGCGAACCCGACGACAGCTGGGGCGACACCGACACATACGAATACGGCGCGCGCTGGAAGCGAACGTTCGGCAAAAGCGACGTGAGCCTGATGGTCGCCTCGCTGATCGACAACGATTACCTGGTGCGCCAGCAGCGCTTCCAGATGTACGGCTTTGCCGCGAACATCGCGAAAGACAACGTTCTGCTCCGCGCCGAAGTCGCGCTGAAACAGCCGCGCGCGTATTTCGCGCGTCCGGCCGGCAGCAGCGACTTGTCGATCGTCGAGAGCGACCAGTTCGACTCGAGCTTCGGCTTCAATTATTCACCGGGTGGCCGGGCGCTTACCTACAGCGCCGAAGTCGTCTGGAGCCGTCTGCTCGACTGGCGCAACCACATCGTGGGACGCGAACGGGACGAATACTCGTTGGTGGGCTTGGTGAGCAATCGCTTCTTCAACGACGACCTGACCCTGAGTTGGCTCACCATCTATACCGAGCCTTACGCCAGCTTCCAGCACAGGTTCCTCAGTTCCTACCTGATCGACGACAACTCCACGGTCTATTTCGAATTGTTCTATCCTGACGAACGGGACGAACGTAGTGGGACCTGGCCGTATCGCGACCAGAAGCAGTTCGTCATCCGATAT
>JALYOF010000091.1 GCA_030857025.1 Pseudomonadota bacterium
GGCCGCGGATGCTGCTTAACGCGTGCCGGGGACCGACTCGGCGACTTCAGCGGGAACCACCGGCACCGCTTCGGTGCCGTCCGCGGACGGAGCGCTGGCTTCCGGGGCTGCGCCCTGGTCCGGAATCGCAGCGTCGTCGCCGCTGGCCAGTGCCTCGGCCTTCGCGCCCGGTGCCGGACCCTTCTTCGCCGGAGCGCGGCCACGGCCGCCCTTGCGGTCTTCCTTCGCCACCGGGTTGCCCTCGGCGTCGAGCTCGACCATGTCCTCGTCGCGCACGCCGGCGGCGGGCGCTGCGGCCTTGCCTTCCAGCACGGCGTCGGCGGCGGCACGGGCGTACAGCTGCACGGCGCGGATCGCGTCGTCGTTGCCCGGGATCGCGTAATCGACCAGGGCTGGATCGTAGTTGGTGTCGACCACGGCCACGACCGGGATGCCGAGCTTCTTGGCTTCCTTGATCGCGATATCCTCATGACCGATGTCGATCACGAACAGCGCGTCAGGCAGACGGTTCATTTCCTTGATGCCGCCCAGCGAGGCCAGCTTCTTGTCGCGCTCGCGGCGCAGGCCGAGCACTTCGTGCTTGACCAGCTTCTCGAACGTCCCGTCGGTCTCGGCCGCTTCCAGCTCCTTCAGGCGCTGCACCGACTTCTTCACCGTGGCGAAGTTGGTCAGGGTGCCGCCGAGCCAGCGCTGGTTCATGTAAGGCATGCCGCAGCGTTCGGCTTCTTCCTTCACGGTGTCGCGCGCGGAGCGCTTGGTGCCCAGGAACAGGATCATGCCCCGGCGCTGTGCGATGCCCGAAAGGAAGTTCATCGCATCGTTGAACAGCGGAACCGTCTTCTCGAGGTTGATGATGTGGATCTTGCCGCGGGCGCCGAAGATGTACGGACCCATCTTGGGATTCCAGTAGCGCGTCTGGTGGCCGAAATGGACGCCGGCTTCCAGCATCTGGCGCATGGTGATCTGTGGCATTTGAATGTAACTCCAGGCAAGGGAACCAACCGCCAGAAGGGTAGGGGCGGCTGCCCCGGCGCGAGCCAGGGCAAAAGGTTCCGGGGTTGGGCCTCCCCGCTACTCCGTGGACCGAACCGCTGTTCCGGGAGCTTGGCTCCTGGCGTTGCGGCACCCCGGCACGGCTTATGGCAGCAGGTGTGAATTCGCCGGTGGCGGGATCGGGACCCGACACTGCGCCCGGCGTAGGCGGCAAGGAAGGTCCGAGAACCCCCGCTTGCATCGCGGAAGTGTAGGCGTGGCGCGGATTCGGCGCAAGCAGGCCGCCAACGGTGGACCCGGTGTCACCGTTCGGGGCAGGTTCGGTGCTGAATCGGCGATAATGCGCGGATGCCAATCACCATCAAGACCCCAGAAGAGATCGAGAAGATGCGCGTCGCCGGCCGCCTGGCCGCCGATGTGCTGCAGATGATCACCCCCCACGTGAAGCCCGGTGTCACCACCGAAGCGCTCGACAAGCTGTGCCACGAGTACATCGTCGGTGTGCAGCAGGCGATCCCGGCCAACGTCGGCTACAAGGGTTTTCCCAAGTCGGTCTGCACATCGGTCAACAACGTCATCTGCCATGGCATCCCCAATGAAGCCAAGGTGCTCAAGGACGGCGACATCGTCAACATCGATGTCACCGTGATCAAGGACGGCTGGCACGGCGACACCAGCCGCATGTACATCGCGGGCAACCCGTCGGTCATGGCGCGGCGGCTGGTCGACGTGACCCGCGAGGCGATGTTCCGCGGCATCCGCGTGGTGAAGCCGGGAGCCACGCTGGGCGACATCGGCGCGGCGATCCAGACCTATGCCGAATCCGAGCGCTTCAGCGTGGTCCGCGAGTACTGTGGCCACGGCATCGGCCGGGTCTATCACGAGGAGCCGCAGGTGCTGCATTACGGCCGCGCCGGCGAAGGTCTCGTGCTCAAGCCGGGCATGACCTTCACGATCGAGCCGATGATCAACGAGGGCGCGCGCCACACCAAGGTGCTGCCCGATGGCTGGACCGTCGTCACCAAGGACCGCAAGCTTTCCGCGCAGTGGGAGCACACCATCCTGGTGACCGATGACGGCGTGGAGATACTCACCCGCGTTCCGGGCGACGACAACGACCTATGAGCACACCGTCCTCCGTCGACACGTCGGCGGACGATGACGCCGACTGGGTAGCTGCCGCGAAGGAAGCCCTCGCGCAGGACGACGCCGCGCTGGCACAGCGCTTCGACAGCGATGTGGGCGTGGACATCGATCGCCTGCTTGGCGCTCGCGCGGCAGCCGCCGACGTGCAGGTGATCGCGGCCTGGCGCCGGTGCATTCCCGAAGGGGCGTTGCTCGGTCTCTTCGCGGTCGGTGGATACGGCCGCGGTGAACTGTTTCCGCAGTCGGACATCGATGTGCTGGTGCTGGCCGATGTGGATACCCAGGCTGTGCATGCCGAATCGCTCGCGCGCTTTCTCACGTTGCTGTGGGATGCGGGGTTGCCGGTCGGGCACTCGGTGCGATCGGCGGCGCAATGCGTGGAGGCCGCGACCGACGACATCACCGTGCTGACTTCGATGCTCGAGGCGCGGCCATTGATGGCCAACGAGGCCGAGCAGGCCGCGCTGCGCGAAGTCATCGCGTCGCCGGCGGTGTGGCCGGCGCGCGCGTTCTTCATTGCCAAGCGCGAGGAGTTCCATGCACGCCACGCGCGCTACGGCGATACCGCCGACAACCTGGAGCCGAACCTCAAGGAAGGTCCGGGCGGGCTTCGCGACGTGCAGACCCTGCACTGGATGGCCCTTCGCATCATCGGCACCAGCGACCTGGAGTCGCTTGTGGAGGTAGGGCAACTGGGCGCCGACGAACTGGCGACGCTGGAAGCCCAGCGCCGCACGCTCTCGCGGCTGCGCTTCGGCCTGCACCTGGTGGCTGGCAAGCGCGAGGAGCGCCTGCGGTTCGATTACCAGAAACTGCTTGCTGCCCACCTGGGCTATCAGGACAGCCCCGATGCATTGGGCGTCGAGCAGATGATGCAGGGCTTCTACCGCAGTGCGTCGCTGGTGCTGCGCATCGGCGAACGCCTGCTGCAGCGCTTCGAGGAGCAGATCGAGGGCGAGGTCGCGCCCGAGCCGATCGACACCACCTTCGAGCTGCGCCGTGGTTACATCGCGGCAGCCGAAGCGGACTGGCCCGACACGCCGGGCGAGATCTTTTCCCTGTTCGCGGCGTGGGCGGCGAACCCTCAGGCACGCGGCCTGCATTCGCGCACCGCGCGTGCCCTGGCCGAATCGCTGCCGGAGCTGCCGGACTTCGCCAGCGCCAGCCGGGAGTTGCGCACTTCCTTCCTGCAACTGCTGCGAGGACCGAGGCCGGTCGCAACGTTGACGCGCATGGCGCGGCTGGGCGTGCTCGGTCGCTGGATACCCGCGTTCTCGAAAGTGTCCGGACGCATGCAGTTCGACCTGTTCCATGTCTACACGGTCGACCAGCACACCCTGGCGGTGCTGCAGAACATTTCCTCATTCGCTTCAGGACGTCCCGATGAGCGCTTCGCGCTTGCGCACGAGATCTGGCCGCGCCTGCGCAAACCGGAACTGCTGCTGTTGGCGGGCCTGTTCCATGACATCGCCAAGGGACGCGGCGGCGATCACTCCGCGCTCGGCGGCGAGGATGCGCGTGAGTTCTGCAGCGCGATCGGACTGTCCGAAGCCGATACCGGGTTGGTGGAATGGCTGGTCCGCAAGCACCTGCTGATGTCGATGACCGCGCAGAAGCAGGACATCGCCGATCCGGACGTCATCCACCGCTTTGCCAGTGAGGTCGGGGACCGCGAGCGGCTGGACCACCTGTACCTGCTGACCTGCGCCGACATCGCCGGCACCTCGCCGAAGCTGTGGAACGCGTGGAAGGACCGGTTGATGGCCGACCTCTATACCGCGACGCGGCTCGCATTGCGGCGCGGCCTGGAGCATCCGTTCGCGGCGACCGAGCATGCCGCGGAAACACGGCAGGCCGCGCATGCGATGCTCGCCGCGTTCGGCGGCCCGGACGAGGAGATCGCGGCGCTGTTCGACCGGATCCCCGATATCGGTTTCCAGCGCGGGCGCGCCGACCAGTTGGCGTGGCAGGCGGCATCGCTGCGCGGGCGCAGCGTGGGCGAAACCTGCGTCCGGGTGCGGCCGGTGGCGGCGCATGCCGGCGCGATGGAGGTGTTCGTGCATTCGCCGGATCGTGACGGCCTGTTCGCCGCGATCGTGGCGACGCTCGACCGCTGCGGGCTGGCGATCCAGCATGCGCGCGTACTCGACGGACCACAGGGGACGATCTTCGACACCTTCGAGGTGCTGCCGGCCGATCGCCATGCACCGAAGGCCGAGAACGTCGAGCGGCGCCTCGCCTCGACGCTGGCCGAGTCGCTTGACGACATCCGGCCTGCACGGCGAACACAGCCGAGGCACCTGAAGCACTTTCGCATTGCGCCGCAGATCGGCTTCGGCCAAGCGCAGCCGGCCGACGGCGGTGCTGCGCGTACCGTGCTGAGCCTGGTCTGCACCGATCGCCCGGGGCTGCTCGCCGACGTCGCCCAGACACTGCGCATGCAATTCCTGCGCGTGCACGACGCCCGCATCGCCACGTTCGGCGAGCGCGCCGAGGACGTGTTCCAGATCACCAGCATCGATGACGGAGGGCATCCGCGCCCGCTCGACGATGCCCAACAGCAGGTGCTGCGCGACGCGCTGCTCGCCTGCCTCGAAGGAAACCCGCAATGAGCCCTGCCAGGAAGACGCCGCGCAAGACCGCTGCGAAAAAGACCGCCAGCAAGACCACCGCCAGCAAATCCAGCAAAACCGCACCACCGGGCAACCTGCAACCGCAACCCTCCGATGCGGCCGAGGAACTGCGATTCCTGGTCGAGAGCGCCTTCGAGCGCCGCACGATGTTGACGCCGGAGGAACTGGAGGGCTCGACCAAGCCCACCGTCGAGCGCGTGATCGACGGCCTGGAGACCGGCGAGTTCCGCGTCGCCGAGCCCGACGGGGACGGCGGCTGGCGCGTCAACGAGTGGCTGAAGAAAGCGGTGCTGCTGTATTTCCGCACCCAGGAGATGGAACTGGTCGAAGCCGATCCGGCGCCGTTCTGGGACAAGATCCCGGCGCGCTTCGCCGGTTTCGACGAAGCCGGTTTCCGCAAGCTCGGCGCGCGCGTGGTACCCGGTGCCATCGTGCGCCGCGGCGCCTTCATCGGCCGCGACGTGGTGCTGATGCCGAGCTTCATCAACATCGGCGCGCATGTGGGCAGCGGCACCATGGTCGACACATGGGCGACGGTTGGATCGTGCGCGCAGATCGGTCGCAATTGCCACCTGTCCGGTGGTGCCGGTATCGGCGGCGTGCTCGAGCCGCTGCAGGCCGCGCCGACGATCATCGAGGATCATTGTTTCATCGGCGCACGCTCGGAGGTGGTGGAAGGCGTGAGCGTCGGACACCACAGCGTGATCGGGATGGGCGTGTTCCTGGGCCAGAGCACCCGCATCTACAACCGCGCGACCGGCGAGATCAGCTACGGGCGTGTTCCGCCGGGAAGCGTCGTCGTCTCCGGCTCGTTGCCGGCGGCCGACGGCAGCCACTCGCTGTATTGCGCGGTGATCGTCAAGCAGGTCGACGCGAAGACCCGCGCCAAGACCAGCATCAACGAACTGCTTCGCGGCCACGCGGAGTGAGCGCGGACATGGCCACGATCCTTTACGGACTTTCGAACTGTGACTCCTGCGCCAAGGCGCGCAAATGGCTGGACCGCTTCGGCGTGGAGCACGCCTTCGTCGACTACCGCGAACATCCGCAGGCACCCGCAACGCTGCTGGAATGGAAGGAGCAGTTGGGCGGATGGGACCTGATGATCAACAAGTCGTCGACGACGTGGCGGAACCTCGCGCCGCATCGCAAGACGCCGGGCACCGACGCGGAGTGGAAAATCCTGCTGCGCGAATACCCGCAACTGATCCGACGCCCGGTGGTGGTCACCGACAACGGCACCATCACCCAGGGCTTCAGCGACAACGGCTTCAAGCAGCGTTTCGGGATTGCGGGCAGCTGATGTCGATCGACAGCAACAGGACGGCCCGATGAGCGACGTCTTCGACCTGACCTGCGACCTGATTGGCCGCGCCTCGATCACACCCGACGACGCCGGCTGCCAGGACCTGATCGCAGCACGCCTTGAGCGCGCCGGCTTCCGCTGCGAACACCTGCGCTTCGGCGCCGTCGACAATCTCTGGGCCACCCACGGCGACGCCGGTGCGGGCCCTACGCTGGTGCTGCTGGGGCACACCGACGTGGTGCCGCCCGGACCGCGCGAAGCGTGGAGCAGCGATCCGTTCGTGCCGGAAGTGCGGGACGGCATCCTCTACGGACGCGGCGCAGCCGACATGAAAGGCAGCGTGGCCGCGTTCGTGATCGCCGCCGAGCGCTTCGTCGCCGCGCATCCGGACCATGCCGGCCGGATCGCGCTGCTGCTGACTTCGGACGAGGAGGGCGATGCGATCGACGGCGTGCGCCGCGTCGTCGAAGTGTTCCGCGAGCGCGGAGAGAACATCGACTGGTGCATCACCGGCGAGCCGTCCTCGACCGCGCGCCTGGGCGACCTGCTGCGCGTCGGCCGCCGCGGAAGCCTCTCGGCAAAGCTGACCGTCAACGGCGTGCAGGGTCACGTCGCCTACCCGCACAAGGCCCGCAACCCGATCCACCAGGCGATGCCCGCACTGGCGGAACTGACCGCACAGCGCTGGGACGATGGCTTTGAGAGCTTCCCACCGACCAGCCTGCAGATCAGCAACATCCATTCCGGCACCGGCGCCAACAATGTCATCCCCGGCCAACTGGAAGTGCTGTTCAACCTGCGCTTCAACCCGCACTGGTCCGCCGAACGGCTCGAACACGCCTGCGAAGCGGTGCTGGGCGAGCACGCCCTGGACTACAGCATCCACTGGCACCGCAGCGGCGAACCCTTCCACACCCCCGAAGGCACCCTGCGCAGCACCGCCCGCGATGTGCTGGCCGAGTTCACCGGTGAGGCGCCGGAAGAGAGCACGGGCGGCGGCACATCGGACGCGCGCTTCGTCGCGACGCTGGGGACGCAATGCATCGAGATCGGGCCAGTGAATGCGAGCATCCATCAGGTGGATGAGCATGTGACGGTCGCGGATTTGGAGGCGCTGCCGGGGGTTTATCTGGGTTTGGTGGAGCGGTTGCTGCTATCCGCTGACTGCGCGTAGGTCCCCTCGGATGGACGGGCAGCGGCGGGGCGGCTATACCAATATGCGAAAAGGTGACGCAGCGTCAGCTCGCCGAGCTGTACCAGGTTTGGGTTCCGACGGTGAACGAGCATCGGGCCAATGCCTACGAGGACGGCGAGATAGAACCTGAACGAACCATTCGGAAACTCCGAATAGTTCAGTCCGAGGGCGGCCGCAGCGTGCGCCGCATGCTCGACCACTACAGCCCGCAGGGCCAGAAATGGTGTCAGGGCCAGAAATGGTGTCAGAGACAACTTCGTTGTCAAAATTGTCCCTGACACCGTTCGCCGCACCAGCCAGTCTGCGATCCGCGCGTTCTCGTTGCCCGTCTTGGTCCGGTAGCGGTAGCAGGTCTCGCTCAACTCGAAGGTGTGGCAGGAACCGTCCCTGAAGTAGCGGCGATCATCTGGCTGCGAAAGGGCGGGACTTCTTCATGGAACCTCCTCGGGAAAGGCGTACGAGAAAATTCCAGTTCAGGGTCAGCCAACCTGTGGGGGATTACGGAGCGACATCAGGAGCCGGCAGAAAAGCCAGAGAAATTGTCTGGCCCGTTTTGCGGCGGCTCACTCAATGACTGAGGCCGAAGTACACCCCAACCCGGAAAAGGAAACGCCGGCCAATTGGCCGGCGTTCCGATTCTGCGCTTGCAGGCCCGGCGCGGATTGCCGCCGGGCCCCAATCGCGACCTGCTAGTGTCGAGTGGCGTTCATCGACCACTTGCGGCTGCGCATCAGATCGTGATGCTCCTGGACCTTGGGCAGATAGTTGCGCACCAGGGTCCTGATCTGCAGCGGCGCGTCGTCGTCGTTCAACACGTCCTTGAATGCGTGCAGCATGCGATCTTCTGATTCTTCCAGTTCGGCCACATAGCCATAGTCGTCGCTTCCGATCTTGCCGCGCACGTTGCCGTACATGCGATGCAGCGAACCGCGGAAGGTGCCCTCGTCTTCGGGCGTTGCGCCCTCGCTTTTCACTTCGCGGGAGATGGCACCGACGAGTCCGTTCTTGGCATCTGCCATGGACTTGAACAGGTTCTTCAACTGCGGGTTCTGCGCTTCGGTGGCGGCTTCGCCGTAGAACTTGGCACTGTCGCGGGTGACGGCAATCAGCTCGTTGAGCGTTTCGATCTTGGTTTCACGGATGTCTGAAATATTCATGGTTCTCCTTCGTTCCATCGGCCATGCCAATCACTCCGGGGGGAGGTGCATGAAGGCCGAGTCCGAGTTCGAGTTCGGCTGTTTCCAGCGAACCACCCGATGGTCTCAAAGTCGGGGTAATGGTCTTGTGCAATTGGGCCGCCATCGTGCGGCTTTGTTCAGCTGCAACGTTCATGTTCGTGCCGCACAAGTGCCTGCCTCGTGGATCGTGCACCACAAGATGATTGGAATCGCGCGCTGCGCCTCGCGCGACACCGTTTTTTCGTTCGCGCCCGACACGTTTTTCGTTCGCGCGATACACCGCGTGCGAGGTAAGGCTTCCTGGCCACCTGGGAACATCCGGGAAGCGACAAACGTCCAACTGATACCAGCCAGATACCGCTTTTCCACGTGTCGATCCTTACACTCGATCGCAACGTGGCATCTCCGCCTTCATCGTCCCCGGGGACCAGTGGACGGGAAGGTGGTCGCCATGAACAATTCGGGACATCAACGCAGGCCGCATCGCTTTTCGACAGGCTTCTGATCACTACAGTTGCGTCGGAAGGCACAAGGGCTTCCGGAAGTTTCCCTTGTCGGGGCGGCGCCGAGCGGCCACTGCGAAAAATCGTTGCCCTGATGCGCCGTCGCTGCCAATGTTGGATCGTATGCGCTCAGCCGGGGGGAGGAGAACAGATATGCAACTCATGGGGATCGCCCGTTGGGCGAAGTTCGCACGGCCAGCAGTGCTGGCCGGCGCCTTGTTCGCGACTGGTTGCGCCAGCCAGCAGGTCCGGGTCGACCAGTTCGCGGCTTTTGCCGCGACGGGGACGGCGTTCACCAAGACGGTCGATCCGGTACTGACCGAATCCTTCGATGCCACCGCGACCACCAGCTCGCTGGTGCTGCTGCAAAGTCGCGATGCACTGTCGCAATCCGAAAGGCTGCAGTACCTGCAAACGGCGGACGAGGACCTCAATGCCCGGCTGGCGATCCTGCGCGATCTCAAGCGCCACCTCGGCGTTTTGCAGTCGTACTTCGACACGCTGGCAGCGTTGGCCGCGACCACATCACAGTCGTCCGGCATGACCGGCGTCGCGCAGAATCTGGTCGACGCCCTGGGCAAGCTCAATGCGCGCTTTGCCAATGCGAACATTGGTGGCGAAGCTGTTGCCAGTCTGGTCGCACCGGCGACCGAGTTTGTTTTCGTGGCACATCAATCGCGGGTGCTCAACGAAGAACTCAAGCGTCACGCCGCGGTGATCGATCACGAGATCCGGCTGCAGCAGGCGGCGTTGCAGGCCTTGGCCGAGGCTTACGCGGCCGATCTGCAAGTGGTGGCGTCCAAGACCTATCGCGATGAGGTGGCGATGCCTTATGCCGGTGCCGGTGCCCTGGGCAGCGGCTGGAGCACCACCCGCGCCGATCTGCTGCAGAGCAAACTCGACACAACCGCCATCCAGGCCGCCGCGAACGCCGCTACCAGCTTGCGCATCGGCTTTGTCGCACTCGTGGAAAACCGGCTTGGTAGCGATCGCATCGCAGCTCTGCAGGCAGACCTCGACAGCATCCTTTCCGCAATTGAAAGCAGTCGGGCGGCACGCGCTGCCACGAATACCGATGAGGTGCCCCAGTCATGAACCCGTCCGATATCGAATCGATGACGCTGAAACAGTTGCGCGCCACGCGCAACGCCATGTTTTCGGCGCAATGGATGCTCGCTGTGCAGGACGCCGATCCTGCGACCAAAACCGACGCAGCGCGCCAGATGCTGATGGTGAATCACGCGATCGTGGTGATGGAGAACAAGGAACTGTCGGAAATTCGTGATCAGCTGGTCGCCAATGAGGCCGCCCTCACCGCTGGATCGCAGTCCTTGTCGCATGCACTCGCCGATCTCGACGACACCAAAGCCGTTCTCTCCGCGGTCAGCGGCTTCCTCGGCATCGTCGGCCGCATCGTGCCGTTGATGGCGGGGTTGTAGCGGCGCGGGCAGAAGACGCACGACGTCGCCGCGGCCGACTTCCCACGGCGATTGGAGTCCCAGAATCTGCGCGTAAAGCTCGGTATTCCTCATGCGCGGCAGACTAATCTACCCACTCGATTCGGTGAAGCGCCTGAAAAAAACATCGATCCAGCAGCCCGGCAGATTCATCGGTCGCCGGGTGTCGCACCCGGTACCTGACTGCGCGCAGACGGTTGAAGCATTCCGCGGCGCGCGCCTATCGGGCATGCGTCGTTCGCGGACAGGCACACTCACCCACCCTCAGGCAGAAGACGAAGCGTGTGCTCGACCGGACCCGGAAGGAACGGCGTCGGCTCACCCTCCACCCAGGCGTGATGCCCCGCGCCCCAGAACGGAGAGAGCGGATGGCCGCTCTGACCTCCGGGCATGTGGATGATGCCGTCCTGCTCGAAGCCGGGGGCTACCACCATGCGCTGTGAGGCACCGAAGCCCGGAGCTGCCACCAGCGGCATGTGCGTGTCGCCTCGCAGGGGCTCGCGCGGCATGCACAGCAGGCGCTTGCCGATCAACGGAATCGCACCGGCCAGAGGGTGGCAGATCGCGGCGGTGTTCCGTTCGCCCCAACTGCGCTCCTCCAGCGGACCGGGCGCGCCGAGTTCCTCGCGTACCTCGTCTGCGGCGTCTTCGAGCAGGGAGTCCCACGATGCGAAGCGCGGTGGCAGCAGATGCGGAGGTCGTTGCATCAGCATCGGCCATGCGATGCCTTCGAGCTGCGCCATTCGAGGAGCCTCGAAGTCCTCGCCCAGCGCCGCCTTCGCAGGCGCGGTCAAGCCATCTTCGATGCGCTCGTGCACCGCCAGGCGCCAGGCGCGCACGATCCGATAGCCCGCCGATCCGGTGCTTGCACGTCCCTCCCAATCCTTTGCCGCGGCCGCCAGTGCCGACAGCGCGGGAGTCTGCGCCTTCGCCGACCGCGCCTGCAGCAGTTCCCACCATCGCTGCAGCAGCAGGGCGCGATCATCCAGTTGGATCGCCAGCAGGTCGCGTTCGGTGAACTGTGGCTTGGCGAACAGCAGGTCGCGGATCTGCCGGGCCCGTGCGCCAAGCGCGTAGCCTCCGTCGCCGATCACCGCGAGATGTGCGCCGTCGACCACCCGGGCGTTGGCGGTCCACAACCTCGCCGAAGCGGGGTCGACCACGGCAGGCGTGTTTCGGGACTCGACGGTCCACGGGGCGCACGGCATGATCGGCCGCATTTCGGCGTTGTCGACGGACGGGGCTTGCGGTGCCGTGGCCGCGTGCACGAGCAAGCCCGCGGGACGGCAGGATTCGCCCCGTTCGGGCACCGGTCCCAGCAGGCGCCACGCGATGCGCCCGCTGCTGTCGCCGGCCACCAGATTCTGGGCCGGCATCCCGACGCGGTCGGCCACTCCGAACAGGCTTTCCAGCGAGGTCGCCCGGGCGAAGTCGGTGATCTCCAGCGACAGCGCTCCGGGCACATGCGCAACCCACCGCAGCGCCAGGCGGGTGCCGTCTTCTTCGCGGTGCAGCACTGGCCCCCAGTCGGTCTCGTCGACCTGCAGGTCCACCGCGGGTGCGCCGGCGACGCGGATCGTTTCGGTGAAGCGCCGCGTTCCGGGGCAACGCAGTTCCCCGGAGGGACTGGTGTCGCAGGGGGGTTCGCGCTTCCAGTCCAGCCAGTCGCCGTAGCTGTTGGTGAAGCCCCAGGCGACGTGCCCGTTGCTGCCGACGATCACCGCCGGCAGGCCGGGCAGGGTGAATCCGGAGACGTCGACCTGGCCGCCCGAGGCGCGGCCGTCGCCGTAGCGGAGTCGAGCGCGGAACCAGATGTTGGGTGCCCGCAGGCCCAGATGCATGTCGTTGGCGATGATCGAGCGGCCGTCGCGGGTCAGTTCGCCCGCCACGGCGAAGTTGTTGCTGCCGCGGTCGAGCCGCTCGGGCACGGTGGCATCGTCCACGGTGTCCACGGCGTCCGCAGGCGCGATCGCGCGCAGGTCGAGCTGGGCCGGTCCAGGCAGGACCGCATCGCCGCGGACCTGGCCCTCGATCGGCGCGTCCGAGCTGCTTCCATCGTGGGTCAGCAGCGCGAACAGGGCCTCGGGCAGGTGCGGCTGCATGCGGATCAGCGCCAGTTCGCGCGCATTGTCCGAATCCTGCAGATCGAAATACATCGCGTAGCCGGTGAGGATCGAATCGGCCGGAAGCCACGGCTGCGGCTGCTGGCCGAGCAGCAGGTACTGCCAGGGCCGGGCGTCGAGCGCGGCCAGCCCATCGTTCACCCCTTCGGTGTAGGCCTCCAACTGCAGCAGTTTGTTTCCGGCGATGGCCTCCAGCCGCTCGGTCGCCCGCGCGCGCATGCGATGCACGCGATGCTTCCGATCGGTATCGATCGCCCTGGCGCCGAACAGTTCGGAAAGCTCGCCGGCAGCCGTGCGCCGCATCAGATCCATTTCGAAGTAGCGTTCCTGCGCGTGGACGTAGCCCAGCGCGCGCATCGCATCGATTTCGTTGTCCGCCTCGATGGTCACCACGCCCAGCGCATCGCGCTGCACGGTGGCCGGCGCGGACAGCCCGATCAGTTCGCCTTGCCCCGAGAGCGTCGGCAGGCTGCCGCGCATCCACAGCCACGCAGCCAGCACTGCGGCGAGCGCGATCGGCAACAGCGCCAGTGCGCTCCATTTCAACCACTTCGTCATGCAGGTCTCCGGGTCATGGCTGTCATTCGCGGCGGCGCCCGCCACCAGGAGGGAAACGTGCGGCGGCTCCGGGCCGCCGTCAAGCATCGCTTGCGAACGCCCGGTTTATCCAGCACGATCGGCGCATGAGCTTCCTGCCTGCCCGTGTCCGCCACTCCAGCGCCAGTCTCCGGGCCGGCGCCGTGTGCAATGGCAACAACAATAACGCCAGCCTTTCACGGGCCGGCGATTAGCAACAGCATCACGCTGATCGAGTACACCGGCCTGCACTGCGAAGTGCGGGTTTTTTCGTTTTTTGACCCCCTTTTTTTCATGGACCCGTGCGTGGCGCTCACCGCAGACCACGAACCGCTACCTACAAGGAATTGTCAGCATGTGCTCGATCCTGGGAATCTTCGGCCTGCAGCCGCAAGACGACGTTGGTGCGCTACGGCGGCTGGCGCTGGAAGCCTCGCAGCGCCAGCGCCATCGCGGTCCGGACTGGAGCGGCGTGTACGTCGGCGATGGCGCAATCCTCGTCCACGAGCGCCTGGCGATCGTCGATCCGGCCGGTGGTTCGCAGCCGCTGCGTTCGGGCGACGGCAACCTGGTGCTGGCGGTCAATGGCGAGATCTACAACCATCGCGAGCTCGAAAGTCAGCTCGTCGAACCCTACGAATTTCAGAGCGGATCCGATTGCGAGGTGATCAATGCTCTTTATCGCGAAGCCGGCATCGGCGCGCTGGAGAAGCACGAGCGCTGGCTGAATCGCCTCAACGGCATCTTCGCGTTCGCGCTGTGGGACCGCACGGCACAACGAGCCCTGATCGCGCGCGACCCGATGGGCGTGTGCCCGCTCTATTGGGGTCATGACGACAGCGGCCGGCTGTGGGTCGCCTCGGAGATGAAGGCGCTGGCTGATGTCTGCACCGACGTCGCGCAGTTTCCGCCGGGGCATTGCTACGACAGCGCGACAGGAGAGTTGCGCCGCTACTACGCCAGGCCGTGGCGCGACTACGACGCCACCGCGGGCGTGGAGGTGTCCAAGCAGGAACTGCGCGAGGCGTTCGAGCGCGCCGTGCACCGTCAGATGATGTCCGACGTGCCCTACGGCGTGCTGCTGTCGGGTGGCCTGGACTCGTCGCTGGTCGCGGCATGTGCCGCTCGCTTTGCGCCACGACGGGTCGAGGAGGACGACCGCGCCGAGGCCTGGTGGCCGCGCCTGCATTCGTTCGCGATCGGACTCGAAGGCTCGCCGGACCTCGCCTCGGCGGAAGTTGCGGCCAAGGCGCTCGGCACCGTCCACCACGGTTTCAAATACACCTTCGAGGAAGGCCTGGATGCGCTGCCGGAGGTGATCCGGCACATCGAGACCTTCGACGTGACCACGATCCGCGCGTCCACCCCGATGTACCTGCTGGCGCGGCGGATCAAGGCAATGGGCGTGAAGATGGTGCTGTCGGGCGAGGGTGCGGACGAGATCTTCGGCGGCTACCTGTACTTCCACAAGGCGCCCAATGCCCGCGAGTTCCACGCCGAGACCGTCCGCAAGCTCGATGCGCTCCACAACTTCGATTGCCTGCGCGCGAACAAGTCGATGATGGCGTGGGGCGTGGAGCCGCGCGTGCCGTTCCTGGATGTCGAGTTCCTCGAAGTGGCGATGCGCATGGATGCGCAGGCGAAGATGGTCGGCACGAGGCCCGATGGCACCCGCCGGATTGAAAAGGCAGCGCTGCGGGAGGCGTTCGAAGGCTATCTTCCCGATGAAATCCTGTGGCGACAGAAGGAGCAGTTCAGCGATGGGGTCGGCTATGGCTGGATCGACGGCCTCAAGTCGCACGCGCAGGCGAGCGTCAGCGACCGGGAATTTGCCGCTGCCGCGAACCGGTTTCCGATCAATACGCCGCAGACGCGCGAGGCGTACCTGTATCGCCGCATCTTCGAACGCATCTTTCCCGGCGCGGCCTGTGCGGGCACCGTGCCCGGAGGCAAGTCGATCGCGTGTTCGTCGCCTGCGGCAATCGCGTGGGACGCCTCGTTTGCCGATGCTGCCGACCCGTCGGGGCGCGCCATCAAGGGAGTCCACGACGCTGCGCTGGCCTGATCCCGCACGTGCGCTGCGGATCCAGCGCGCATTAAGCCTCGCAGCTTCGCGTGCCTACGCTTGGCTCCCTTTCCCGACGGGAGAGGGAGCCAAGCGATCGGGGGTCGCAGTGCGATCGTGAGCACGTCCGGACTTCATTCGACGCTGAGCCGTTTAACCTTCTGCCGCGCAGCGACGTGACTGGCCTTCAGCGGTGCCTCGACGCTCAGGCCTTCGACCTTCTGCCGCGCAGGGACGAGACTGGCATTCAGCGGTGCCTCGACGCGCCGCCGCGCGCGACGGGACTCGCCTGTCATTCGACACTTAGCCCTTCGACTTTCTGCCAACCCCTCGGCAACAGCCCGCCACGAGTAGCGCGCGCCCCGACATAGGCTTCCAGATCCTTCCACCCCAACGACATGGTGCGGGCACCCGACCGCACGACGAGCGTGCCACCGGGAGGCACCACGGCCACCGCGACCACCCGTTCGGTTCCGAGCTTCGCCTTCGGAATGTCGATGAGCTTGTTGCCCTTGCCGCGATCGAGCTCGGGCAGATCGGCGACAGGAAACGCCAGCAGATGGCCCACATTCGTCACTGCGACTGCACGGCCCTCGGCGAGGTCGCCGACCGCCGCCGGCTGCAGCACTTTCGCGTTCGGGGTCAACGACAGCATTGCCTTGCCGGCCTTGTTGCGGCCGGTGAGGTTCTCGAAGCGGGTGACGAAGCCGTAGCCGTGCGAGCTGGCCAGCACGAAGCGGGCGTCGTTCTCGCCCGCTGCAGCCGCCTGGAACGACGCGCCGGCCGGCAGTGCGAAGCGACCGGTCAGGGGTTCGCCGTTGCCGCGTGCCGAGGGCAGGCCGTGGACGATGGTCGAGTAGGCGCGTCCCGTGGAGTCCAGGAACGCCACTTGCTGAGTGCTGCGCGAGCGAACCGCGGCAAGCAGGCTGTCGCCCTCGCGATAGCCCAGCGAGGCCGCGTCGATGTCGTGGCCCTTGGCGGCGCGCACCCAGCCCTTCTCGCTGAGCACCACCGTCATCGGTTCGCTGGGAACCAGTTCGGTCTCCGACAGGGCCTGCGCGGCTCCGCGCGCGATCAGCGGAGAGCGGCGCGCGTCGCCGAACTTCTTTGCGTCGGCGGTGAGCTCTTCTTTGATCAGCTTTTTGAGCTTCGTCGGGCTGGCGAGGATCGCATTGATCTTTTCCAGTTCGGTCTTCAGTTCGTCCTGCTCGCCGCGGATCTTCATTTCCTCGAGCCTGGCGAGCTGGCGCAGCCGGGTCTCGAGGATGTAGTCCGTCTGCTCCTCGGTGAGCTCGAACCGTGCCATCAGCACCGGCTTGGGCTCGTCCTCGCTGCGGATGATGCGGATCACCTCGTCCAGGTTGAGGAACGCCACCAGCAGGCCTTCGAGCAGGTGCAGGCGGCGCTCGACCTTTTCCTGGCGGTGCTTCAGGCGTCGGGTGACGGTGTCGCTGCGGAACGCCAGCCACTCGCTCAGGAACACCTTGAGGTTCTTGACCTGGGGGCGACCGTCGCGGCCGATGACGTTGAAGTTCACCCGGAAGCTCTTTTCCAGGTCGGTGGTGGCGAACAGGTGGCCCATGAGCTGTTCGGCGTCGACGCGATTGCTGCGTGGCACCAGCACGATGCGGGTCGGATTGGCGTGGTCGGACTCGTCGCGGATGTCCTCCAGCCACGGCAGCTTCTTTGCGCGCATCTGCGCGGCGATCTGCTCGATCACCTTGCCCGGCGAAGCCTGGTGCGGCATCGCGGTGATCACCAGGTTGGTCGCCTCGCGCACCCAGGTTGCACGCGCACGCACGCTGCCCAGGCCGGTTTCGTACATCGTCAGCAGGTCGGCACGCGGCGTGATGATCTCGGCGGTGGTCGGATAGTCCGGCCCGAGCACGTGCTCGCACAGATCGGCCACGCTCGCATCCGGATCGTCGAGCAGGCGCAGGCACGCACTCACCACTTCGTTGAGGTTGTGCGGCGGCACGTCCGTCGCCATGCCGACCGCAATACCCGTAGTGCCGTTGAGCAGCAGGTGCGGCAGCCGCGCCGGCATCCAGGTCGGCTCCTGCAGGGTGCCGTCGAAATTCGGGTCCCAGTCGACCGTGCCGTGCGCGAGTTCGCCCAGCAGCACTTCGGCAATCGGGGTGAGCTTGGATTCGGTGTAGCGCATCGCCGCGAACGATTTGGGGTCGTCGCTGGAGCCGAAGTTGCCCTGGCCCTCGATCAGCGGATAGCGGTACGAGAACGGCTGCGCCATCAGCACCATGGCCTCGTAGCAGGCGCTGTCGCCGTGCGGGTGGTACTTGCCGATTACGTCGCCGACCGTGCGCGCGGACTTCTTCGGCTTGGCCCCGGCGGCAAGGCCCAGCTCGCTCATCGCGAAGATGATGCGCCGCTGCACCGGCTTGAGCCCATCGCCAAGGAAGGGCAGGGCGCGGTCGAGCACGACGTACATCGAGTAGTCGAGATAGGCGCGCTCGGCGTATTCGCGCAAAGGAATCTGTTCGAAACCGTGGAAGACAGTACGGACTGGATCGGTCATGGAGTGCGGATGGCTCGCAGCGGGGCGTGGGCAGGATTCTACGGGACGCGCCCGGATCCACCGCAGGCCGGCAGCCTGAACGTTCCGCTCCGGCGCGTGGCGGGCTCTGCATCATTCCCAATCGCGCGACCGTAGCTGTAGCAGTGATTCACGGGGGGCGGTTGGATGGTCATCACCATGGGGTACATCCCCGGGCCGCAGCGCGCGGGCGGAACCGGCGCACGGTTCCGCGCTCGTGCACGGCTACAATCGGCGATTGCCCCGGCGAGCTGGATCGGAATGACTACAGTGCCACTCAACCAGACCGCCGATGGCTTGGCGCAGACCATTGGCGCCGTGGCTGCTGGTGATCGCGACGCCTTCGAGCAGTTGTACCGCGCCACGTCGGCCAAGCTGTTTGGCGTGTGCCTTCGCGTGCTGCCAGACCGCGCCGAGGCCGAAGACGTATTGCAGGAGGTCTACACCACGGTGTGGCGCAAGGCGGGGCAGTTCGATGCCAGTCGCGCCAATGCAATCACCTGGCTGGCGATGATCGCGCGCAACCGATCGATCGACCGCCTGCGCGCATCCCCGGCCGCCATCCGGCACTCGCCGATCGAGATCGCCGAAGTGCTGCCCGACCCCGGCGCATCGCCGGCGCAGGAAGCCGAAGCCGCGACCGACCGCGATCGCCTTGACGCCTGCATGGATCAGTTGGATACCCGCAGGCGATCGCTGATCCGCGTCGCCTTCTTTGAGGGTGCGACATACGAGGAACTGGCCGCGCGGGTGGGTTCGCCGCTCGGATCGGTCAAGAGCTGGATACGCCGTGGCCTCCTGCAACTGCGGGAGTGCCTGGAACGATGAACATGCACGACGACTTCAACAACGGCGGCGATCACGAACCCGACGACGACCTGCTGGCGGGCGAATACGTGCTGGGCGTGCTCGACGCGCAGGGCCGGAAACGCGTGCAGGGGCGGATCGAGTCCGAACCCGGGTTCGCGGCACTGGTCTCCGCGTGGGAGCAACGCCTTGGCGCATGGCTCGGCGAGATCGAGTCGGTGCAGGCGCCATCGCATGTCTGGCCGCGCGTCCGCACCTCGCTGGGTTGGCTGTCGGTCCAGGGCGCGCGCCGTGGACTATGGGAAGACATCAACGTCTGGCGGGGCGCGACGGCCGCTGCCATCGCCGCAGCGGCGGCTCTGGCGGTCGTGTTCCTGGTCAATGCGCCGACGCCGACGCCTGCACCGATGCCCGACCCGATTGCCACCACTCCTGCACCAGCGCCGGTTGCAACGCCATCTCCGGTGACGACACTGCAGGCCGACGATGGCAGCCCGGCGTACCTTGCCAGCGTGGATGCGCAGCGCGGCCGGGTCACGGTGATGCCGGTGCCTTCCGCACCCGACGCGCAAGGTCGCGTGCCCGAACTGTGGCTGATCGCCGAAGGCGAGCCGGCGCGCTCGCTGGGTGTGATCGACACCGCCGTCGCGCATGAGATCCAGGTGCCGCAGGAACTGCTGGCCGGCCTTGTCCCGGGTTCGCTGCTTGCCGTCACCCTGGAGCCGCCAGGCGGCGCGCCGCAGGGCGTGGCCACCGGTCCGATCACCGCGAAGGGCGCCATCGAGCGGATCTGAATTCCAGTGGGAGGCGATGTTGCGGCAGCTGACGAAGAAACGTCGAAAATCGTGTTGACATCGACAGCATCGCAACGCACCATACGCGGCCCGCATCGCCACAAGCATGCGGGTTTGCCCGGGTGGCGGAATTGGTAGACGCACTAGCTTCAGGTGCTAGCGGGGGCAACTCCGTGGAGGTTCGAGTCCTCTCCCGG
>JALYOF010000080.1 GCA_030857025.1 Pseudomonadota bacterium
AAAACTCTAGTTGCCAACGACGACAACTACGCACTGGCCGCTTAAGGCCTAAGCCCCGAAATCGCTTGTGTCCGTGCTCGCGACGTAGGGTCATTATCACGGAATCGCCGGGAGTGGCTGCCTGCCAGCACCCGGTTAACCTAAAGCAGGCTGGTCCCCGGATGCGCTTTGCGCGCCGTGCTGTTCGGGGACGAGATCCAACGGAGCGCTAAGCATGTAGTGCCGGGGATGGAGTGCCTTCGGACGGGGGTTCAATTCCCCCCACCTCCACCATCTTCAGATCCAAAGACGTACAGATCAGGCCGGAATCCCCAAGGGTTCCGGCCTTTTTTGTGGCCGAACGGTTTCCGGCACGTTCGAACCAAGGAGTCCAACCTGACCCCGGTTTCAGTTCCAGTTTCAGTTGATCCGCAGTTCGCATCCGGCTACCAGCGCTTTCCGGTGATGATCGCGACCTGCGCTCTACAGCTTGCTTCGGGCATCGCCCAACCGCGTCATGCTCAACATGACTGTCATCGCATCGACTGGCGATTCGATGAAGCCATGTTTGGCGTAAAACGCTTCGGCCGGATCATCGATGGCGTGACAGAGCAACACGCGAATGCCCATCTGTTGCGCGGCCTGCCATGTTCGATGCACGGCCTCATTAGGGAGCCCCGCCGAACATTGTCCAACACGGTCAGTTTGGACCGCCAGGCGCCCCAACACAGCCACTGCAATGGGGATCTGGCGAGGTCTGGCATGCTTCGCCCCACACTCCCTGCACCTGCTCGCGCGACACATATCCTTCGACGAGTGCGTAGTAGCCAATGACATTCTGCTTCTCGTCCCTCACGACAGAACATTGGGAGGCGCCGGTTCCTGCGTGCTCGAACCTGCAGCCGGCACCTTCGTAATTCGGCACTCAGCTTTCTAGCCACTCCCCGTTGCTCCGAGTAATCCCGAGTCATTTTGCCGTTGGCAAAGCGATGCAGAACTGCGCAACGGGCCGTCGCATCGATAAGCCAAACTTTCTTGGAAAAACAGTTACTTGTGTAACCAATGGCAATGGGCAGCCGCTGTTGCGGCACTGCAACATTTATGTTCTAGTCGGGTCATCCGGAGATTCTTCCAGCGCCAATCGACCCGCGGCGCGGCATCTTCGTCAGAGGGCCGCTGGATACGTTTCCGTTCCCCTGCGGCCAGGGGAGACACCGATTATCCGCAACGCATACCCCGGGTTGTACGACCCCGACAGCGAGCGCGACGCCTGCGGCTTCGGCATGATCGCGCAGTTGGACAACCAGCCTTCGCGCGCCCTCGTGGACACCGCCATCGCCGCGCTGTCGCGCATGACCCACCGCGGGGGCGTCGCGGCAGACGGACTCACCGGCGACGGGTGCGGTCTGCTGATCCGCCAGCCGCAGGCATTCCTGCGGGCGCTGGCGGACGAAGCCGGGATCAGCGTGGGCTTCCGCTTCGCTGCCGGGCTGGTGTTCCTGCCGCACGATCCAGCGGAGGCATTGCACTGCCGTCAGGTGCTCGAGGCCGAACTGCTTCGTGCGGGCATTGGCTTCAAGGGCTGGCGCGTGCTGTCCACCGACGACTCGGTGTGCGGGCAATTGGCCAGGGACACGCTGCCGCGCATCGAGCAGGCGTTCGTCGATGCGGGCGAAGCACAGGACGATGATGCGTTCTCGCTGGCCCTGTTCCTGGCGCGGCGACGCGCCGAAAAGCTGCTGGAGGGGCTGCCCGACTTCTACGTTGTGACGCTGACTCCGCACGCGATCGGCTACAAGGGGATGGTGCTGCCGGACAAGCTGTCCACGTTCTACCCGGATCTGCAGCGCAGCGACCTCACCTCCAGCGCGGTGGTGTTCCACCAGCGCTTCTCAACCAACACACTGCCGCGCTGGCCGCTCGCGCATCCGTTCCGCCTCCTTGCCCACAACGGCGAGATCAACACCATCGAGGGCAACCGCCGCTGGGCGCAGGCGCGCAGCAAGGTCTGGAAGACGCCGCGTTTCGACATCGGTGAATTGGACCCGGTGATCTCGATGCACGGCTCCGACTCGCAGAGTCTGGACAACATGCTGGAGCTGCTCGTCGCAGGTGGCATGGACCTGCTGCAGGCGTTGCGCATCCTGGTGCCACCGGCGACACAGTCGCTGGAGTTCAAGGACCCCGACCTCTCCGCCTTCTACGAGTTCTACGGATTGAATTCCGAAGCCTGGGACGGTCCCGCCGGCATCGTCGCCTGCGACGGCGATTACGCCGCGTGCATGCTCGACCGCAACGGCCTGCGACCAGCGCGCTGGATGCTGACCTCCGACCGGTATTTCCTGATCGCCTCCGAAGCCGGCGTGTGGGAACTCCCGGCCGAGCGCGTAACGCGCAAGGGCAAGCTGGGCCCTGGAGAGATGATTGCGATCGACCTCAAGCGCGGCGACCTCCTCGACAGCGAGGCGATCGACCGCATCAACCGCGGCCGCGCGCCCTACAAGCAGTGGCTGCAGAAGGGCGCGACCTACCTGCAGACAGAGCTGATCGACCCATCGCTCGTGGAGGAACCCTTCGATGAAAAGACCCTGCGCAGCTACCACAAGCTGTTCCAGCTCAGCAGCGAGGAAGTGGAGCATGTGCTGCGGCCGCTGGCCGAGACCGAGCAGGAAGCCACCGGCTCGATGGGCGACGACACGCCGATGGCGGTGCTCAGCAGGCAGACACGCCCGCTGTACGACTATTTTCGCCAGGCCTTCGCGCAGGTAACCAACCCGCCGATCGATCCGCTGCGCGAAGACTGCGTCATGTCGCTGACCACGCAGCTTGGTCGCGAGACCAACATCTTCGAAGCCGCGCAGGAAACGGTGAATCACGTCATCCTCAACTCGCCGGTGCTCTCGCAACGCAAGCTGCGCCAGCTGCTGACGATGGCTCCCTACGATGCGAAGAACCGCCTGATCGACCTGTCGTACTCGGACGGGGAAGGACTGAAGGCGGGCATCCAGCGCATCTGCATGGAAGCGGAGGCCGCCGCTCGCGAAGGCGTGGTCATGCTGCTGCTGACCGACCGCTATCCGGTGGCGGATCGCCCGATGGTGCACGCGCTGCTCGCGACGGGCGCGGTGCACCACCACCTCTCCCGCGCTGGCCTGCGCTGCGAGGTCAACCTGATCGTCGAGACCGGCACCGCGCGTGACCCGCACCACTTCGCCTGCCTGCTCGGCTTCGGCGCTACCGCGGTGTATCCGTACCTCGCCTACCAGACCCTGTTCGACCTGGGCCGGCGCGGCATCCTGCTGCTGAAGAAGGGCGGCGAGCAGGCGCAGATCGGCCGGAGTTATCGCAGGGGCGTGCGCAAGGGCGTCTCCAAGATCATTTCCAAGATGGGCATCTGCACGATCAGCAGCTATCGCGCGGCGCAGTTGTTCGAGATTGTCGGACTTGACCAGGACGTGATCGCGCTGTGCTTTCCCGAGACGCCCTCGCGCGTGGCCGGGGTGGGACTGGCGCGGCTCGACATCGAGGCGCGCGAACTTACCCGCCGCGCCTGGAACGAACTGCACAAGCCGGAGGTCGGCGGACTGATCAAGTACGTGCACGGCGGCGAGTACCACATGTACAACCCGGACGTGGTCATGTCGCTGCAGCACGCCAGCCGCACCGGTGACGCCGGCGACTGGAAGACGTATACGGACTTTGTGCACGCGCGTCCGCCATCGGCGCTGCGCGACCTGCTTCAGATCAAGCCTGCGCCGGTGCCGACGCCACTGGCCGAAGTCGCCGATGCATCCGACCTGCTTCGCCGCTTCGACACCGCCGCCATCAGCCTGGGCGCGCTGTCACCCGAGGCGCACGAGGCGCTGGCCATCGCGATGAACCGGCTGGGTGGGCGCAGCAACTCGGGCGAAGGCGGCGAAGATCCGGCGCGCCATGGCACGGGCAAGCGCAGCAAGATAAAGCAGGTGGCTTCGGGACGATTCGGGGTGACGCCGGAGTACCTGGTCAATGCCGAGGTACTGCAGATCAAGGTCGCGCAAGGTGCAAAGCCCGGAGAAGGCGGGCAACTGCCGGGGCACAAGGTCAATGAGATGATCGCGCGGCTGCGATACGCCAAGCCGGGCATCGGGCTGATCTCGCCGCCGCCGCACCACGACATCTATTCGATCGAGGATTTGGCCCAACTGATCTTCGACCTGCGCCAGGTCAATCGCACCGCGCTGATCTCGGTGAAACTGGTGTCGCACGCGGGCGTGGGCACGATCGCCGCAGGCGTGGTCAAGGCCGGCGCCGATCTCATCACCATCTCCGGCCACGACGGCGGCACCGGCGCCAGCCCCTTGAGCTCGATCCGCTATGCAGGCGTGCCTTGGGAACTGGGCGTGGCCGAATCGCACCAGGCCCTGGTGGCCAACCACCTGCGCGACCGGACCGTGCTGCAGACCGACGGAGGCTTCAAGACCGGCCTCGATGTGGTGAAGGCCGCGCTGCTGGGCGCTGACAGTTTCGGCTTCGGTACCGCGCCGATGATCGTGCTGGGATGCAAGTACCTGCGCATCTGCCACCTCAACAACTGTGCCACGGGCGTGGCCACGCAGGACGAAAACCTGCGCGCCAGGCATTTCACCGGGCAACCCGAGCGCGTGGAGAATTTCTTCCGCCTGCTGTCCGAGGAAGTGCGCCAGTGGCTGTCGGTGCTGGGCGTGCGCTCGCTGGACGAGATCGTTGGCCGCACCGACCTGCTGCAGCAGCTGGACGTCGCGCCGCGTCCCGGCGTCCGCGTGGATCTGTCGCGCCTGCTGCACCCGGTGCACCAGGACCGCAACGCCTGTGCCGCCGAGCGCCTGTACGAATCGCCCGACAGCCTGGCCACGCAGCTCGACGGGCTCATGGCCGAGCCGATCGCCAACAAGAGCGGTTGCGAGCAGCGCTTCCTGATCCACAACACGGACCGATCCATCGGCGCTCGCCTGTCGGGTGCCATCGCGCGCGCGCACGGCAACCACGGCATGAGCGACTCACCTTTGGACCTGCGCTTTCGCGGCACCGCCGGCCAGAGCTTCGGCGCGTTCAACGCGGGCGGGCTGCTGATGGAGCTGGAAGGCGAAGCCAACGACTACGTGGGCAAGGGCATGGCTGGCGGTCGCCTGGTGGTGCGCCCGCCCCGCGGTGCGCGCTTCGAGGCGCACAGCACCGCGATCATCGGCAACACCTGCCTGTACGGCGCGACCGGCGGCGAACTCTTCGCGGCCGGCCGCGCGGGCGAACGATTCGCGGTGCGCAACTCCGGCGCACTGGCGGTGATCGAAGGTGCCGGCGACCACTGCTGCGAATACATGACCGACGGCATCGTGATGGTGCTCGGCCGCACCGGCGTCAACTTCGGCGCGGGACTTACCGGCGGACTGGCCTACGTGCTGGATCTCGACCGCGATTTCGTCGACCGCTACAACCACGAACTCATC
Source organism: Pseudomonadota bacterium (assembly GCA_030857025.1). Taxonomy (GTDB): domain Bacteria; phylum Pseudomonadota; class Gammaproteobacteria; order Xanthomonadales; family Xanthomonadaceae; genus Lysobacter_K. The sequence continues at coordinate 5,445 of JALYOF010000080.1, forward strand.
GACATCCACCGCATCTCGCCCGAGGGCTTCGAGGGCCATCGGCAGCACCTGCACATGCTGATCACGCGTCATCGCGAGCTCACGGGGAGCATCTGGGCCCAGCAGATCCTCGACGAGTTCCGCGACTACGTAGGCAAGTTCTGGCTGGTGAAACCGAAGGCCGCAAGCCTGGAGTCGCTGACCGAATCACTGAGGAGGGCTGCGTGATTTCCGATCCCCTCTCCGGCTTGCTGGAAAAATGTTTTTCCCTCCACTTCGATACCGATTGCACATGAGCCGCAAGCAAGCTTTCCAGTTCGTCGAGCTCCCCCGGAAGATGCCGAAGCGCATTGCGCTGGAGCTGCGCACCGGAGGCGACTGGGGCGAGATGTACGGCAAGTTCGAGCTGGCCGAGGCGCAGCACCAGTCCGGGCGCTGCCTGGATTGCGGGAATCCCTATTGCAGCTGGAAGTGCCCGGTGCACAACGCGATCCCGCAGTGGCTGCAACTGGTGCAGGAGAACCGGATCGAAGAAGCCGCCGCGCTGTGCCACACCACCAATCCGTTGCCGGAAATGTGCGGCCGCGTGTGCCCGCAGGATCGTCTGTGCGAAGGCAGTTGCACGCTGGAGGACGGATTCGGCGCAGTGACGATCGGCGCGGTCGAGAAGTACATCGTCGATGCCGCGCTGGAGAAGGGCTGGCGTCCGGATCTCAGCCAGGTCATGGCCACCGGCCACCGGGTGGCGGTCATCGGCGCGGGACCCGCCGGACTGGCCTGCGCCGATGTGCTGGCGCGAAACGGCATCCAGGCGGTGGTGTTCGACCGCTACGAACAGATCGGTGGACTGATGCAGTTCGGCATTCCCAGCTTCAAGCTGGAGAAGAGCATCATCGCGAGGCGGCGCGAGGTGCTGGAAGGCATGGGCGTCGAGTTTCGCCTGGGCGTGGAGGTTGGCCGCGATGTCGGCATCGATACCCTGCTGTCGGAGTACCAGGCAGTGTTCCTCGGCACCGGCGCCTACCGTTACACCGACGGCGGACTCCCCGGCCAGGACCTGAAGGGCGTGTTGCCAGCGCTGCCGTTCCTGGTCAACAACGGTCGCATCGTCAGCGGCGGCGATCCCGCGCACCTGCAAGGCCGGGGACGGCCCATCGCTGGCTGGGAAGACACCATCACCATTCCCGACATGCGCGGCAAGCGCGTGGTGGTGCTGGGCGGCGGCGATACCGGCATGGACTGCGTGCGCAGTGCCGTGCGGCTGGGTGCCGGCAGTGTGAACTGCGCCTACCGCCGCGACGAGGCCAGCATGCCGGGCTCGGCGCGTGAGGTGGCCAACGCACGAGAGGAAGGCGTTCGTTTCCTGTTCAACCGCGCACCGCTGTCCATTGAAGGCACCGGTGACCAGGTCACCGGCGTGCGCGTGGTCGAAACCCGGCTGGGTGAAGCCGATGCACGGGGTCGACGCGCGCCGGTGGCGATCGAAGGCAGCGAATCGCTGCTCGAGGCCGACATCGTGATCATCGCGTTCGGATTCTCAGCCGAAGTACCCGACTGGCTGGCCGCCCAAGGCGTGGAGGGCAACGCCAACGGACGCATCGTGGCTGGCGGTGCTGACGAACAAGGCAAGGAGCGCCTGCCCTTCCAGACCGCCAATCCGAAGCTGTTTGCCGGTGGCGACGCGGTGCGCGGTGCCGACCTGGTGGTGACCGCGGTAGCCGAGGGGCGCGACGCCGCCCACAGCATCGCGCTCATGCTGCTGGGGTGAACGTAGAAGCCGGGACGGCGGCCGGATTGGAGGAGCCGTGGTGCCATATGGCCTGAAATCCGCGGCCCCGCCGTCCTTACTCCTCCACGAGAGTCGCTGTCGCGGCCTCGCGCTGCGGCCGATCACCTGGGCCAGTCGCCCGAGGTTTCGTCCTCTTCCTCGCCGCGCTCGTATTGCCTGCGGTTCCATAGCTTTACCTTGCGCTGCCTGCTGGCGCTGTCGATGATCAGCTCCAGCGATCCGTCCACCAGGTGGACGAAGACGCCTTCGAAATTGCCCGAGAGCGACTTCAGCTTTCGAACGAGTTCGAAGTCCGGTTGTGGATCGACATAGGGAACCGCAAGGGAGCGCATCGAGCCCACATGGTCGGCATACGTCGACTCGTAAGCAGCCTCGTCCATGCGATCTGCGTCGAGGCGCGCGATGGCCTCGGCGTGCTCGAGGATCGACTCGGCCAGATCCTGGTAGATGTTGCTGCCGTTCTCGCTGTCGCTCATCGTTTTTTGCCCCGCTCGGCAGAAGGAAGAAGGGTCGCCGGCATCATGAGCCGGCGCGTCTCGGTTATGTACGCATGGCCAGGGCAAACGCGGTCGCCCGCAGCACGCACTTGGCCGGCAGGCGCCCTGCAAGGCATCGCGCCCACCGTCCCGGCCTGGATTTGGTGCCGCAGTCAACCAGGGCTTTCCTTGCCGCGTTGAATTTCTCAGGCGGTCGGCGAAGCCAGTCGCTTCTGCACGTCTTCGCGCATCTGTCCCAGTTGCTGCTCGGCTTGGCGGCGCTTCTCGATGCCTTCGCGGTGGATCAGTCGAACGTCCTCGACGGTCTGGATCAACTGCTCGTGGACGTGCTGCAGCGTCTCCACGTCAATCACGCCGCGCTGGTTGGCCCGCGCGGTCGCGATCGAGTTCTCGCGCAGCATGTCGGCGTTGCTGCGCATCAGTTCGTTGGTCGCGTCGTCGATCGCGGTGGAGAGTTCCACGGCGTTCTTCTGCTCGTTGAGGGACAGCTGGATGGCGAAGCTGCGCTTCCAGGCGGGAATGGTGATCTCGCGAACCGAGGAGAACTTCTCGATCAGTTGCATCGCGTTGGCCTGGATGATGCGGATCATCGGCAGCGACTGGTCGGCGGCGTGTTGCAGCAGCAGCAGGTCGCCGACGCGCTTGTCGAGCAGCCGCAGGACGGTGTCGATTTCCGATCGCCGGGTGCGTGATGCCGGATCGTCCTGTCCCTCCAGCGCCTCGCGCTCGACGCCCAGCTCGGCCAGGCGCATCTTGCCTGCGGCGACGTGGATGCCGAGCTCTCGACGCTCCTCGATCACGATCTCGTGCATGCGGTCGAAATCCTGCACGCGCCTGCCGAGGTCTTCCTGCTGGCGCGCGACATCGCGCATCAGCTGTTCGATCTGCTGGTTGGTCGTGCTGAATTTCTGCACCAGCTCGCCCCTGGAAGCGCGCATGCGGTCCAGGATGGGACCCACGAAAGGAAGCCGCGAGCGGCTGCCGAGTTTCGCCAGGTTCATCGAGCGGGCGATGCGCACCACTTCACCGAGCTTTTCACCGGTGCCATCCAGATCGCGATTACGCACCTGGTCCAGCAATTCGCTGGAGTACTGCGTGGTCCGCGTCGCCGCCTCGCGGCCGAAACCCTGGACCGTCGAAGGCGCGACGTCCACCAGTGCCGCGCGCACTGCCTGGATTCGTTCCAGATCGCCAGGCACCAGCCCCAGCCCCAGCGCCTTGAGCGCACCTTCATCCAGCCCTGGGCTGGCGGGCAGCGTGGCGACTTCGGTTGACTCGGTCATGGCAGGAGGTCCTTGGGCGTCGGTGCGATGGATGCGGAGGGCGGCTGGGGCGATTGGCGGAGCGCGTCGATCTGACCGCGCACGGCGTCCTGCAGTTGCTGGACTCTGGAACTTTCTTCTTCGCGCAGTTTCCTGCTCATCGCGCTCGAGGCGGCACGGTGCCGCCATAGTGGCAGGAGGACATTGCGTACCTGGGCGTAGCGTTCGGTCATCGAGCGACCATAATCCATCGCGAGCGCCAGTTGCGCTGCGGTGATGCGCCAGGAAGCGATCAGGGCTTCCATGTGAAGCAGTTGTCGGTGGACGCTGTCATCGATCTGGAAGTCCGAACTTTCGTCATCCGACGGGATTGATGACGCGCGGCATCGATCGATAGCGTCCAGGAGCGCGGTGGTCTGACGCTGGAGATGCTCAGATGCAATTTCAAGCTCCGCAAGATGCTCCTCCAGTGCCGCTGCGTGCGTGTCCGCGTACGCAATACGGACCCGCACCGTCGTGTCGATCCGGTCGGCTCCGGCCATGGCCACCAGATCGCGCCCGAGCAATCGACCCCACAGGCCCGCGCGTTTTCGCGAGCGGGCCTGGTCGGCGGCATCGATCGCTTCGAGGATCGCGTCCATGTCCTTCAGCAGTGCACCGGTGGGAAGCCGATCGAGCAGCGAGGCGATCGCTGCCTGGTCGACCTGCGCAACGATTTCGCGGGCCGCGCTCATTGCAGGGTCGGACGCCTGCACCAGGCTTCGGGGAATCCCGTCATTCATGGCGTCGTCGATTCCCCGGGAATGATCTTCCGATGCTCCGCCTGCAGCTTGTCCAGCGCACGGTCGAGTTCGAGTTCCTCCGGCGTCGGCTGGTGCGGCTTGCGGCCGGGCCGCGCGTCGGAAACACGTGACGCCAGACCGGCGCGGACCGCGCTGGCGACGTGGATCATGACGGCGTTGATCTGGCTCTGCTGGTCGTGACTGGATCGGATCACTTCGAGCAGCGGCTCGACCGTCGCGCTCCAGGTCGGCGGCGGTTCGCCGTTCGACTCGGCGGCCTTCGGAGTGGATTCGCGTTGCTCGGCCACGCGCTGCAGCAGCGAGAGCACCTGTTCCCACGGCGCCGGCGCGTGTTCGACCCGATCCGCATCGGCAACCGCCTTGCCCATGGACTGCAACCCACCGGCGATGTCCGCCAGTTGCGCGACCATCCTTCCGCCCACGTCGGAATCGTCCGCGCCCATGGCCTTGTTGCGCAGGAAGTCGCGCTTGATCTGCTCCCAGCGCACGGCTTCCTCCGCATCGAGCACGCCCCGCAACTCCTTGAGCTTGAGCAGGTTCTCCTCCGCGCCGGTGGTCAGCAACTGCGCTTCGCCCAGGTAGTGGTCGCCGATCAGCTGCTGCAGCTCGGCCTCGTTCATCACCGGTGAAATTTTCTCGGCGAGTTTGTTCATGTTGCGGTAGCTGCCCTGCAGCTTGAACGGCGGCTCGGTGCGGTACTTGTCCGCCTGCGCCGCACTGGCGATGTACTGCTGGTTCACGCGGTAGACCACATCGCGAACCTTCATCAGGCGTTGCAGTGTCGAGACGATTTCGTTGATCTCCGCCGCGCTGTACGCGTAGCTCAGAGCATTCGTGGAGACTTCCCTGCCCCGCGCCTTCTCCACCAGCAGGTAGAGGTCGGCCAGGTCGCGCGTCGCCAACGGCGCCAGGACCGGGTTGGACGTCAGGCTGTTCTCGATGTAGCTCAGGGTGAAGGACTCGTCCATTCCGCCGAGCACGTCGCCCAGGTTGTAGATGTCGGCCCGGTTCGCAAGCATGTCGGGGATCTTGAACATTTCGCCCGACTCGGTGTACGGATTGCCGGCCATGACCACGCAGAACTTCTTGCCGCGCATGTCGTAGGTCTTGGTCTGCCCCTTCCACACGCCTTCCATGCGGCGGGTGCCGTCGCACAGCGATATGAACTTCTGCAGGAACTCCGGGTGCGTGTGCTGGATGTCGTCGACGTACAACATCACGTTGTTGCCCATCTCCAGCGCGAGATTCAATTTCTCGAGCTCCTGGCGCGCGGTCGCGTCGGGTGCCTGCTCGGGGTCGATCGAGCGCACTTCGTGTCCTAGCGCGGGACCATTGATCTTCATGAAGATCAGTCCGAGCCTGTGCGCCACGTACTCCATCAACGTCGTTTTGCCGTAGCCGGGCGGCGAGATCATCATCAGCAGGCCCATCAGGTCGCTGCGCTTGCCCTCGCCCACCGTGCCCATCTGTTTGGCGAGGTTGTCGCCGATCACCGGCAGGTACACCTCGTTGATGAGCTTGTTGCGCACGAACGAGGCCAACGGTCGTGGTTTGAACTCCGACAACCGCAGCGACTTGCGCTCGCGGGCGGCGGTCTCCTGACGTATGGCCTGGTAGCGGCGATAGCCCGGCAGGAACGATTCCCGGTGCGCCAGCAGCCGTGCGCGGAAATCGTCGATCGAGAGGGTCATCGTGCCCTCCGACATTCGCGCGTGCTCACCGAGCAGCCCCTCGACCCGCGCCATCAGGCCGATGTCGTTGTTGCGACGGGCAACATTCTTGCCGGTCAGGATCAACGCCGCAGCCTCGGGAACGTAACCCGCAAGAGGCGCGAGTGCGTCATCGGTGCACAGCGCCTCCAGCCAATGGACTGCGTGGGTCCATCGCGCGGCCGGCCGTGCCCGAAGCTGGTCCAGGCTCCGATCGAACGCCGCCTGCAGACTGGATTTCGCCATGCGCTCCGAAAGCGCCGTTACGAGTTCACGTGCATACCTGGACACCACGAATCCGGCGGTGTCCTGTGAAAGCTCATCGAACAGATAAGCCGCCGCCGCGGACGGCACCGTTGCATCGAACACCATGCAGCTTGTCTGTTGATGCTCGCCGATGGACGCGGCCATGTCCGAGTGCAAGGCATCGCGGCTGGCGCGGGAGCCAAACAGTTTCTGCATGGCCAGCGCGCTGGCGACGCGGGCGCGCCACTCGCGCACGTCCGCTCGCTCGCCCTCCGCCGCCCAGAACAGCACCGCCGCCGCCCGCGCGACCGGTGCGTGGATGAGTTCGCCAGCCGCTGCCTGCTGCGACAGCACCGTCCTGAGAATCAGGGTGGCGTCATGGTCGTGGATGCCGCGTTCGTAGCCGTCGCGGTAACGCGGCGCAGCGAAGTCACGCACGGTCCGGCCCAGCGCCTCGGGATCTGCCAGCTGCCGCTGCAGCAGGTCGATGTCGAGGCCGTCGGTGCCGTGTTCGGCGGCGTTGAGCATTTCCCCGGCGAGATACTCACCGCGGTAGAGCGAATCGGATTCCGACTCCAGCGAAACCTGCCAGTACGGCCGCAGCGAGGCGAGCTCTTCGCTGTGGATCGGCTCCATGTAGTCGGTGCCGGTGAGGTGGAGCGCAAGCTCGTCGCCGCGCGGCAGGATCGTCAGATCGAGCGGTTGCGTGCTGACGCTGAAGCGGTGCCGTCCCAGCTTGATGACGTTGCCACCGTCCTCGAACAGATCGCTGCGATCGCGCAGTGCCCGCACCGCCTGGTCGCGCGCGGCCTTCAGCCTGGACTCGACGTCGTCGGCCTTGACCGGGTCGCGGTAGCCACGCAGGCGTTCGGCGAGCTCCCGGATTTTCAATATAAGCGGATCGCCGGCGAAAAACGCATTGAGTTCGTCCGGGCTGCCAAACTTTCCGGTGCGACGATCCAGGCCTTCCAGAATGCGGTTCGCGGCGTCGAGCACGGACTGCGCCTTTCGATGGCGATCATCCAGCAGCGACTGCTTGTGCGCATCGAAGCTTTCGATCAGCTCTTCGCGTTTTCCGAGTATTTCGCCCAGGAACTGCTCGTGTTCGCCGAACTGGCTCTCCAGTTCCTCCAGTTGCACCAGCAGCCGCGACAGCTGCTCGTCGGCCTTTTCCGGATCGGTGGCCAGCCCGAGCGCGCTCGTGATCGCCTGGCCGAACAACGTGAACTGGGCGGCGAACTGCGCGATCGCCTCCGCAGATCCCAAGGATTTGCGTCGCTGGTCTGCCCGCGCACGTGCCTGGTTCAGACGCGCGTAAATGGTCGATATGGCCTCCACCACACGCGTGCGTTCGGACGCATCGTCCACGCGCAAGCCCGCCATGAGTTGCGAGAGCGTGTCGAGGTCGCCGGACATCTCTTTCAGCCCGTCAAGATGGCTGGCAAGTTGGCTCGCGGTCTGCGACTGCTGCGCCAGCGCGTCGAGTTCCTCCACGCGCTTCGCGTACGGCGCCAGTGCCTTGTCGCTGCCCAGGAAGGCGCCGGTCGCTGCGCCCGTGCGCTCATGCGCATCCTGCAGCTGAGCGCCCATCGAATCGATTTCCGCCGTGTCGATGTAACGGTAGTCGCGGATGGTGAGCAGGTGGCCGCGCAGGCGCGAGATGTCGTTCAGCGCTTCGATGAACTCCTGAATTTTTGTCCAGTTCTCCGGAAGCAGCGTCGCCAGCAGCGCCTTGTGATCGGCTCGCGCCTGGATCATCGCCGCGTCCGACTGGCGACGGATGCTCTCGACCTTCTCGAACTCGTCGAGCACCGACTCGCCGGTAGCCGCGATCTCCCGCAGCAGGCTGACCATGCCTTCGCAGTTCTCGTCGTCGAGCCAGTGGTGAGCATCGAACATGCGCCGGGTGTTCTGCGTCAGCAGCTGATAACGCTGCACCGAAACTTCCGGGCTCTCGATCTCCCGGCCAAGCTCGAACAGACTGGATATGCCGCGGACCAGTTCGGCATTGCCGATCCTGCCCATGAAGCTGGTTCCGGGCGGACGCGTGGCGGCGAACTCATCGGAGACGAACGGCGTCTGCCAGACCTGCATCGGATGGATGCGCGTCGCCCCGTCGCCTTCGGCATGGAACAGCACCATGCGCCCGTCGGACAGCACCGCGTGGCCGTGCCCGAACAACGGGTTCTGGAGGCGTCGCTTGATCATGTTGTAGACGAACAGCGCCGACTTCCCCTGTTCCCGCTCGTAGAAGACGTACATCACGTCCTCGCCGTTGGGCGAGCGCACGGCCACCTTGAACTGCATGCCGTCCATCGAGGCATCGAAGGCCTTGTGGTCGCCGCTCTGCAGGTAATAGCCGCCGGGGAAGATGATGCCGTGGTCTTCCGGCAGCTGCACGCAGGCCTGCACGATCGCATCGTTGCGGATCACCTTGCCCGTCAAGGTGTTGTAGACGAAACCCCGCTCCACGGTCTCCCGGTACGGCAGGACCCGCAGCAGGACGAGCGAACCCACGCGTGCGAAATCGAAGGTCGCATCGTCGAGCGACTGGGTGTTGTCCTCCACCGGCTCGCTGTGGATGCCCTTCCCGCTTTCGGTGTTGTTCTCGACCTTGATCGTCAGGTCACCGCCGCTGGTTTCCACGAACAGCGTGTCGAGGATGTTGAGGTGCGGGAAGCGGCCATTGACCATCAGTTCGCGCGTGGCCCGCGTCCACTCGAAATCGAAGGGCGGCGGCAGCGTCAGGTCGCGATCCCCCCGCGCGTCGATGTAGCTCAGTTCGCCCTGGTTGGAAATCGCCCAGCGGAACACCCGCACGTCGGTGCTGCGCTCTCCGATCTGGAACGTCGCGAGCAACTTCCCGCCCGCGACGTCCAGTTGCAGCAGGCGTGCATTCTTGTAGTAGGCATACAGCTCGTTGAAGTCCTGTACGAACGTCGCGTTCCCCAGGAAACTCTGCGCCTGTGCGACCGGCTCGACATCGAAGCCTTCGGCGCCCTCCACCAGCCGGAACAGGCCAAAGACATCCTCCACGCGGGTGGTGGTCTTGAGGCCGATGAAAACGTTGTAGCCGAAAAGCAGCAGGTCGCCTACGGGCACGATGTCGCGGCCGATGCAGTTGTTTTCGGTGCGTATGCGAAGTCGACCGATGACCTCAAGCCTGCTGTCGCCGAACTCCGACAGGCGCGTCGCATTCAGCCATTCGGCAGCCTCGCGCAGTCGCTGGGCCTGTTCGGACAGGCGCCGGCGCAGAACCTCGTAGGCGCCGCCCTGCGCGACCGCCTCGTCGACCGCAGCGTTCGCATCGGTCGTTTCACTGGGCACCGCCGGGGACTGCTCGGACATCTGCAACGCCTTCTATTCCGTGAGACCGCCGGGGACGCTCGACGTCCCCGGGTATTCGCTGCTTCAGATGACCGGCTCGACGACCGGCAATGGCTTGGCAGCGAGAGCCTTCGGTAGCTCGGCCGATTCCAGCGCCACGCCAGAACGCTCCTGCGGCTCGCGCGGCTCGGGCCTGGGCACGCCCAGGAACCGCTCCATCAGGTCCTGCACGATCGGGCTCTTGCCGCTGAAGCCTTCGACCGCCTTGCCCAGTGACAAGGCCTTGGAGAAGGATTCGAACAGGCCGCCATCGCCGCCGACCAGATCGATGTTCGCGTTGCGCAGCGCCGCGGCGATGACCACCGCGTTCTCCTTGCTGACCTCCTTGCCCGCTTCGATGGCTGCGATCGCCTGCTCCAGGCTGGTTTCCAGCGTCATGCGGAACTCTTCGTGGCTGCGCGCGTTGTCGCTGAGCGAATCGATCGCCTCGAACTTGCGGGTCAGGCCTTCGGCCTCGGCGGTCAGCTTTTTCACCATGACGTTGGCTTCGGCCACGCCCACCGAATCCACGGCGCTCGCCCGGGCGCGTCCCATCTTTTCCTCGCCGTCGGCCTGGGCGGTGAGGTTGTCCGCGAGCACGCGCGCATCGGCACTGCCCTGCTTGTAGTTGGCTTCGGCCTTGGCCTCGATGACCTTCGCTTCGGCGATGCCGACCTTCTCCACCGCGATCGCTTCGGCCTCGCGCACAAGCGCATCGGCCAAACCGGGCGCAGCCTTCTCGGCCTTGACGCCTTCGGCCATCAGCTTCTTGGCATCCGCCTGCTTGCCGGCCGCATCGAAATCGGCCTGGGCGAGCGTGGTGATCTCCACCGCGCGGTGCCTGGCAGCCGTCTCGCCCGCTTCGGCTTCCTTGACCTGCCGGACCAGCACTTCCTGGGCGGCGGCCTCGGCTGCCAACACGGTGACCTGCCTGGCGCGATCGGCTTCCGATACCTCGCGGACCTCCTTGATCCGCTCCTCTTCCATCGCCACGGTCTTGTCGATCGCGATGCGCTCACGGGTGATGTTCGCCACGTCCATCTTGCCGGTCTCCACGACCTTGTCCCGTTCCACGCCCTGCAGCTGGACCTCGCGGTCGGTGGTGACCTCTTCGAGCTTGCGGGCACGGATGACGCGTTCGGATTCGATGGCGACCGCGCGGTTGCGGTTCTGCTCGGCAACCTCGACTTCGCGCTGCACGTTCTGCTCGCGGATCAGGATCTGCTCCTCGGCTTCCAACCGCGCCTTCTCCGATACCTGGCGCTGCTCTTCCCGAACGCGCGCGGTTTCGGCCGATTCGCGCGCCTGGATCGTGTCGATCTCGCGCTTCTGCCGGGCCTCGGCTTCGGCCTGCTGGCGCTCCAGCGACAGGGTCGCCTCCCGCGTCTCGACGTTCTTCTTGGTGATCGCAAGCCGCTCGTTCTGCTCGAGCTCGTTGGTCACCACGTTCTGCATCGCGGTGAGTTCGGTGATCTTGCGGATGCCCTCGGCGTCGAGGATGTTGTTGCAGTCGAGCAGGTTCTTGGGCGTCTGCTCGAGGTAGTCGATGGCCACGTCTTCCAGCACATAGCCGTTGAGGTCGTTGCCGATGATCTTGACGATCTCGTCGCGGAACTCCTGGCGCTTCTCGAACAGTTCGGTGAACTCGAACTTCTTGCCGACCGTCTTGAGCGCTTCGGAAAACTTCGCGTTGAACAGCTCGTCGACGGCTTCACGATCGGATGCGCGATGTGCCCCGATGGCCTTGGCCACCCGCAGCACGTCGGCCTGGGTCTCGTTGACGCGCAGGTAGAACGCAACCGCGATATCCGCGCGCATGTTGTCGCGGCAGATCAGGCCTTCCTTGCCGCGCCGGTCGACCTGCAGCGTGATCAGGCTGATGCGCATGTGTTCGGCGCGATACAGCACCGGAATGATCAGCCCGCCGGTGAAACGGACTTTCGGCGTGGCGCTGAGGTCGTTCACGATCAGCGCCGTGCCCTGGTCGACCTTGATGTAGAAGGCCTTGAACAGTCCGAAGATACCCAGCATGACGACCAGCAGGACACCCGCACCGATGAGGAACGGCAGGAACAGGGACACACTCATTTCAACTCTCCTTGGCTGGAACGATCACAGGCTCTGGAACTGCTGCTCGGAAATAACGCGGTATGCATGCTGGTCGTCGAGATACTCGATGAGCACGACCCGGTCCCCACGTTTGAACCGTTCGGGTTCGTGATGGCGCACCTGCAGGATGAGTCCGGCACCGCCGTCGTCGACCGTGGCCTGGCCATAGCCGATGTCCACGCTGGGCGTGCTGACGATCGCCAGGCGCCCGAGGATCGAAGGCTCCACCGGCGGCCTGAGCTTGAGCAGCAACCGGCTGATGGGCCGAAGCAGGATGGACGTGATCACCAGCCCGGGCACCAGCATCAGAACGGCGGCAAGCAGGCCGATCAACAGCCGGAACCCGGCCGGGAGTGCGTCGATGATCAAAAGCTGCAGGAAATAGGTGCCGATCCAGCCGACGAAGCCCAGCACCGTGAGAATCAACATCAGCGGCACGCCCGACAGGCCGACTTTGGAAAGCAGGGCGGCGGCGCCCGTGGTGTCACCGCTGTCGCCATCCAGGCCGAGCAGTCCGTCAGGGCCATCGATATCGACCAGCCCTGTCGCCGCAAGCAGCCAATAGGCCACGCACACGGCCAGCAGCACGCTGTAGACCAGCGTCGGAAACGTCAACGCGGTCTGGAAGAACTCGTTCATGGCTTCCCCTTGGAACGACCGGCAGGCTTGCGACGCGCGGGCTTCCTGTCCGCCTGCGCCAGTGCATCCAGTCGTTCGAGTACCGCATCGACCGGCGAAGCCGGCCCCCCAATTCCCGCGGCTGCCAGCCTGGCATCGAGCGGGTCCTGCGCATTGTCCCCCGCGGACCGCTCCGATTGCGACCGATCCTGCCCGCAATTGCGCTCGCGCAGCCGTTCGGCGGATGCGACCGCGGTAGGAATGCGCAAGCCCTCGCCGGCCGAGCGCGCCAAGGATTCCTCCGCCTTGGCGACCGTCTCGGCGGCATGGATCAGATCGACCCTATGCTTGAGCCGCCGCAGCGAGTTCTCGCCGCGGTCGATCAGGTGATCCAGTTCCGCCATCCGCAGTTCACCCGCTCCCAACTGCGTCTGCGTGGCGTCCCGTGCCTTTTCCAGTTCGACGATGGCCGATGCGACCTCCCGAGCGAGCTGCGTCTCACCTGCTCGCAGTGCGGACACGGCCTGCAACTCGCGCTGCTGGATCTTCGCCAGCACGGCATCCAGTTTCTCCTGGGCCGTAATGCGGTGCGCCTTCAGCGTGTCGCGGGCCCGGCGGAGATCACGCAACTGCTCGTCGGTGGAGCGAATCTGCTCGTCGAGGATGCGGAGCGCGTGACTGCCCGAAATCGCCTCGCTCATCTCGGCCACCTGGCCGCGCAGACGATCGAAAAACACGCCCAGGGAGTTCATGACCCGGTCCAGTCCGGTAATGGATCATCCCGCAGGAATGACCGATAAGCGTCAGCGCAGGCGATCACGTTCTCGGCCAGGGTTTCCACCTCGAACATGACATTCGACAGGCTCGCGCATACGTCGAGTGAGCCGAACATGATGTAACACGGCACCCCGCCGACCGGTTCGATGCCCATGGTGCTCAAGGGCAACAGCTTATGGGTCCGCAGTACATGTGCGTTGAAAGCGGCCGGATCCATCACGTGCTCCACCGGCCACATAAGGGCCTGCACCACGATTTGCAGGCCACCGACAGCAACGAATACGGGAAGGTCGCCGAACTCGCGCATGACCAGATGCAGCGCCGGATCGCTGCCCTCCAGCAGATTCACTTCGATGTTCCCGGACCGCACCGGCGGCGAATCGGCGATCGCGCGATGGATCGACGGCAAGCTCCAGCAGGCGCCGTTCCCAACCTCCAGCGGGAATCCCGCGTCACAAGCGATGCCGGATTCCAGTCGAAGGCGGCGTTCGACGCTGGCCAGTTCCGCGGAGAACTCCGGGCGGATCCACACGTCCTTTTTCACCAGCCCCGCCTGGCGCATGCGCGCGCGGAATTCGCGAACGTATTCGGTGGAAGACCTGGGCCGATCAACTTTCATGAAATGGACTCTACGTCCTTACATGAAATGCGGCAACAAGTAATTTGATATCACCCTGGGTACGTGCCGGCTACCGTCATGCGGGCCAAGCCGCAGTGTCCTCGGGCGATACACCTCTCTACAAAACCGACAGAGGCTCCAGCAAACCGTACTGACCCAGCAGCCGCGTGAGTGCGATCGTATCGGTGATGTCGAGTTTTTCGAACAGCCGGGACTTGTGGGTGCTGACGGTCTTGGCGCTGAGGTTCAAGCGTTTGGCGATGTGCTCCTGACGTAAGCCCTGCGCCAGTAGCAGGGCGATCTCGAGTTCCCGCGGGGACAATTCATCCACCGGAGATTCGCCGCGCCCGATGCCCGACAGCGCCAGGTGCTGGGCGATGCCGCTGGCGAGGTAGCGCTTGCCCTGTGCGACGTCGCGCACTGCGCGGATCAGCTCGTGGGCATCGCCGCCCTTGCCGACGTAGCCGGAAGCCCCAGCTTCAAGCAGGCGCTTGGGCATGGGACCATCTTCCAGCACCGAAACGACAATGACGCGACAGCCGTAATCGCCCTTGACCACGCGTTCGGTGACCTCGAATCCGCTGACACCCGGCAGGTGCAGGTCGCAGAGCACCACGTCCGGCTTCAGATTGCGGATCTGCGGCAGCCCGAGTTCCCCGCTTTCGGCCTCACCGACGATCTCGATGTCAGGCTCGGCCGAAAGAATCATGCGCATGCCGGTACGCACCAGGGCGTGGTCGTCCAGCAGATATACCCGGATGGTCATCCTTTCCCCCTTGTAGCTCCTGCGGCGAGGCTACTGGGGCGCGCCGGGCCGCGCAAGCGACCGGGCCTCGTGCGGCGCGCGACGGCACTCCCGAAGCGGGCGCTGGAAACGCAAGCTGACCGGCGCCCGTTTCCCGGACGGGCACCCGGAGCGACTACTTCATCCGCAGCCGCGCATCACCGGAAAACGACTCGATCTGAATATCGCCATCGCCTGCCCCGTAGCGGTGCTCGAAGCTGGAGCCCGGGCCGTGGCGGGGGCGGTTGATCTTCGCCCCGGGCGCGGAGAGATCGCCGCTGAAGCTCTCGCCGCGCACGTTCGCCGACAGGGATCCCGGCATGTGCAGGTCGACGTCGCCACTCACGGTCTGCAGCGAGATCCTGCCTCCACGCGCGAGCGCGGTATCGATGCGCATGTCCCCGGAAACGGTGGCGCCCGTGAACCGGCGCAGTTGCCCGCCGGTAGTGTCGACGCTCACATCGCCTGAAACGGACTCGGCCTGGACCTCGCCGTCCAGTCGTCCCTTGAGGTCCACGTCACCGCTGACACTTTCGACGCTGACCTTGCTGCTGTTGAGCGTCAGCCGAAGGTCGCCACTGACAGTGTCAATTTCGGCCCGGCTTGGCGCCGCGGCGGCGACGACTTCGCCGCTGACGCTGTTGATCGACAGCGACCCGGCCGCGACGCCGCTCACGTCGACATCCGCCGATACGGAGTCGATGTCCAGGCTGGCGCGCAGCGGCACCATCAGGCGCAGGTCGGTGGGTTCGCTGCGGTCACTTCCCGACATGAAGCCGCGACCGCTGCCGCGCCTGGGATATTTCACCCGCACGGAGAGGTTGTCGCGGTCGCCGCTGATTTCCAGCTTCTCCACGCCCTCACCCAGGCTGCCCTGGATCCGGACCTCGGGCCGGTCCCAGGCGCGCACTTCGATGCTGCCCTTGAGATTGTCGATCTCCAGGCGCCCATCCGGGCTGAGGGCACGCGTCTCGTTGATCGGCGTGGCGGCCAGCGCTGCTCCAATGGAGCCCAGGGTCAGCGCCATCACGAGCGCCGCATTGCTTGCAGGATTTCGAATCATGTTGTTTCTCCGTTCAACTGTAGACAGCGCGCTGTGCGAGCGCGAGGCGGTGGGCATAGGTGCGGCGCAGCTGGTCCAGCAGCAGCGACGATCCCGGATCGCGCTCCAGCGCGTCGTGGATCAGGCCGAGGCTGCGGTCAAGTTCGTCGATCGCCGGCTGCAGCGCCGCCGGAGCGGGCTGCGCAGCGGAGACCTCGCTCAACGCGGCGTTGTATTGAAGCGCGAGTCCCTCGGCTTCGCGCTGCACGATCGTCGCAGTCGTGGGACCGACGGCAGTGGGGGGAGTCGGAAGGATCGCGCCCTGCCACAGTCCACCTGCGCCCAGCGCGATCAACAGTATCGCGGCCACCGCGATGGAGGTGATCCAGCGACGTCGCCCGTGGCTTCTCCCTCCCTGCGGAGTCGCCTGGCGCGCCTGCAGCCGCGTGGCGATATCCGGCCAGAGTTCCCGCGACGGCTCCGTATCGCAGCGCATCGCGCGAAGTCGCCAACGCAGGGAATCGGGCAGATCGTCGCCTGCGCCGGAACCGGACCCGGACCCGGGCTCAAAGCGTGAATCATCGATGGGGGTGGTCATGCGTGTCCTCCAAGGCGCGCCCGCAGCAATCCGCGGGCGCGATGCAACTGGGCTTTGGAACTGCCGACGGCCATGCCGAGTTCGGCGGCGATCTCTTCGTGTTTCCATCCTTCGACGTCGTACAGCACCAGCACGGCACGGGCGCGCGGCGGCAAGGTCGCGACCGCGCGCTCCAGGTCGAGCGACAACGCCGTGGTGTGCCCCGCCGAATCGGCGCAGCCCAGCAGTGAGACTGCGTCGTCGTCGCCCTCCTCCTGCGGCCTGCTGCGCCGGCTGCGCAGTTCCATCAACGCGGTGTTGACCGCGAGCCTGTGCAACCACGTGGAGAACGCCGATTCGAAACGGAACGTTGGCAGCGCCTGCCACGCACGAACGAAGGCTTCCTGGGTCAGGTCCTCCGCACGCGCCCTGTTCCCGCCGACCAGCCGCATGATCACGCCATGGACCCGACCCACATGCCGCCGGTAAAGGGATTCGAAGGCCGGCACCTCGCCGCCCACGGCGGCAGCGACCAGCGCCCGCTCATCAGCCGGCTCGGCCGGGGCAGTCTCGGCAGTGTCATCGCGGGCGGTCACGGCAGTCAGCATAGCCACTGGGATGCGGCGCGGTGCCGGGAGGTTTAGATCGGATCTGGCGGAGAGAGTGGGATTCGAACCCACGGAAGGTTTGACCCTTCGCCGGTTTTCAAGACCGGTGCCTTAAACCGCTCGGCCATCTCTCCAAAGCTTGTGGACGGCGGACATGCGCCGCCGCAGCGTTCTCATTCTCGCATGTGCGGGGACGGCGCGGGAGTCATCACGCCTTGCGACGCAGGGCCTTGAGTTCGGATTCCGAACACGGCCGGCCGTGGATCTCCCCGCATTGCAGCCGGGCCGATTCGATCAGCGCCGGGGCCTTTTCCGCCATGAAGTCGATGAATACGCGCACCGCAGGCAAAAGGCCGCGCCGCGAGGCGAAGACCGCATGGAAGGTACCCTGCGGAAGGCGCCATTCGGGCAGCACGACCTCCAGTTCGCCGCGGCGAACCGCTTCGGCGCAGGTGGTCTCGGGCAGCAGGGTGATGCCCACGCCCTGCTGCGCCAGCGACATCAGCATCGGAAAATCGAATCCGAGCACGCGCGGCTTGAGTTCGACGTTGCGCACCTCGCCGTCAGGGCCGTGGAGTTCCCAGCGCTGCCGGGCCTCGTCCTCGCTCATGCTCATGGTCACATGCTCGGACAGTGCCTCGGGACTGTCGGGTCGGCCCATGCGCTTGAGGTAATCGGGACTGGCGACCAGCAGTTCCTGGATCGGCCCGAAACTGCGCAGGATGAGGCTGCCGTCGTCATCGAGCCTGGAGCGCACGCGCAGGGCGACGTCGATGCCCTCGTTGATGACGTCGACACGGCGGTTGCCGACATGCAGGTGCACCCGCACCAGCGGGTAGCGCGCCAGAAACTCGGGGAGCAACTGGGGCAACTGCTGCTGCGCGAGCGCGACCGGGACGCTGACCCGGATCACGCCCCGCGGCTCGGCACTGAGGCGGTCGACCACTTCGTGCGCGGCCTGGGCTTCGGCCAGCATCGACTGGGCGTGGCGGTAGACGCTCTGCCCGACATCGGTGACGGCGAACCGCCGCGTCGAGCGCTGCAGCAGGCGCACGCCCAGGTCGCTCTCCAATTGGCTGATGCGGCGGCTCAGGCGGGACTTGGGTATGCCCAGCGCGCGTTCAGCGGCAGCGAACCCGGAGTGGTCGACCACGACGGCGAAGTAGTACAGATCATTGAGGTCGTGCATCGAGAGTTCCACTACCAGAACGGGTGAGGCAATTAGAGCCCCTTTATCCCATCTGTACAAATCCCGGTTATCGGGATGCACTTACACGGTCAGAGGGCAGTACGTCAGTCGATGCGCTCGACACCGCCCATGTAGCCGCGCAGCGCCTCGGGCACCGTGATCGAGCCGTCCTCGTTCTGGCAGTTCTCCATCACCGCGATCAACGCCCGCCCGACTGCCACGCCCGAACCGTTGAGCGTGTGCAGCAGTTCCGGCTTGCCGGTGGCGGGGTTGCGCCAGCGCGCCTGCAGTCGCCGCGACTGGAAGGCTTCGCAATTGGAGCAGGAGGAAATTTCGCGGTAGCTGTCCTGCGACGGCAACCAGACTTCCAGGTCGAAAGTCCTGCTTGCAGTGAACCCCATGTCGCCGGTGCACAGCAGCATGCGCCGGTACGGCAGTCCGAGCTTCTCCAGCACCACTTCGGCGCAGCGCGTCATGCGTTCGTGCTCGTCGTGGCTTTCGCCCGGGCGTGCAAGCGACACGAGTTCAACCTTTTCGAACTGGTGCTGGCGGATCATGCCGCGGGTGTCTCGGCCGTGGCTGCCTGCTTCGGCGCGGAAGCAGATCGAGTGCGCGGTCATGCGCATCGGCAGGGCCTCGTCTTCGAGTATCTCGTCGCGCGCGATGTTGGTCAGCGGCACCTCGGAGGTGGGAATCAGGTACCGCCGCGCCTCGCCTACTTCGGTGCGGAACAGATCGTCCTCGAACTTGGGCAACTGTCCGGTGCCGAGCATGCTGTCTGAATTGACGATCAGCGGGACGTTCGTTTCCAGGTAGCCGTGCTCGCCGGTGTGCAGGTCGAGCATGAATTGAGCGAGCGCGCGATGCAGTCGGGCGAGTTCTCCCCGCAGCACGGTGAAGCGCGCGCCCGAGAGCTTCGCGCCGGCATCGCCATCCAGCCAACCCTTGCGCGCGCCGAGTTCGACGTGATCCTTCACCTTGAAGTCGAATTCACGCGGCGTCCCCCAGCGGTGCTGCTCGACATTCGCTGATTCGTCCGCACCGACCGGCACCGATTCGTCCGGAAGGTTGGGCACGCCCAACGCGATCGCCTCGATCTCGGCCTGGATCGCTTCAAGGCGCACCTGCCCGGTCTTGAGTTCCTCACCGAGACCGGCAACCTCCGCCATCAGCGCAGCGACATCCTCGCCCCGGGCCTTGGCCTGCCCGATGCTCCTGGAACGGGTGTTGCGCTGGTTCTGCAACTCCTGCGTTCTCATCTGCAATTGCTTGCGCTCGCCCTCCAGCGATGCCAAAGCCGACGCATCCAGATCGAATCCGCGCAACTTCCGCAGTCTGGCGGCCAGTTCGTGGGGCTGTTGACGCAGCAAAGTAGGGTCGAGCATGGGGCAACCGGTTTCTGATGGAAGCGTGGATTATCGCGTGGAATGACGCTGGTACCGAATCTTGCCGATCCAATCACCGCGTACAGGCACAATGTGGCAATTCCTGGCCGCCGGTATCACCATGTCGCAACCACCGCCCGAACCGCCACGCCGCCGCCCCGACTTCGCCCTTTGGCGGCCATCGCGCCGTGCATGGCTGTGGGTGCTTGCGGGGTTCGCGATTGGCATGGTGCTGTTCGTGCTGGTGTGGTCGGGCGGCCGCGACAAGCCGGATTTCTACCGCGCGGGCGACAACCCGCCGACCTCGTCCACGCGCAAGTACACGCCGCTTCCGGCACCGCTTCCGTCCGCGAACGACAGCGGCACGCTGCCTGCACCGCCGCCGGAGCGTGCCCGCGACCAGACCCCCGAGCGCCCCCGGATCGTCGAAACCGCCCCGCCGCCTCCGCCCGGACCGCAGACCACCGCGAGTGAACCCGCGGCCACATTCCAGGCACGGCCGATCGCGGGACGCACCCCCGCGCCGCAATACCCGCGGCAGGCCCTGCGCCGTGGCGAACGCGGCAACGTGCTGGTGCGCGCGGAGATCGGTCCCGACGGTGTGCCGGTCTCGGTCAGCGTCGCCCAGAGCAGTGGTTCGCGGCTCCTGGACCGTGCCGCAACCGATGCGGTGCTGCAATGGCGCTTCCAGCCTGCGGAACTCAATGGCCGCCCGACGGTGGGCACGGTGCTGGTACCCATCGAGTTCCGGCCGGACTGAGGCCTTCCGCGGCGCAACTGCCCTGCAGAAGCGTGTTCGGGTGCCTCGGACCGGGTAGCACGGAATGGGTTTTTTCCGCCCGGTACGAGTGCCTCAGGCGTTTTCCGGGCCGGGCACTTCGCGCAACGACATTCCCGCGCCAGCAGCAAGCTGCTCGAACCCGGGGAAGGACGTGGCGACGTTGCCGATGTCACCGATGCGCACCTCGCCACCAGCCAGTTGCGCGGCGATCGCGAAACTCATCGCGATGCGGTGATCGCCATGGCTGTCGACCGAGCCGCCAATGAATCTGCCGCCGTGGATGATCGCGCCGTCCGGGGTTTCCAGGATATCGATGCCCAACTCGCGCATCCCGGTCGCCATCGATGCGATCCGGTCGGACTCCTTGACCCGCAACTCGGCAGCACCGCTGATCGTGGTGCTGCCGCTTGCCGCGGCGGCGGCCACGAACAGCGCCGGGAACTCGTCGATCATGTCCGGCACCAGCGCCAGCGGCAGCTCGATGCCGCGAAGCGGCGCATGGCATACCAGCAGGTCGGCCACGGGTTCACCACCCTGCTCACGCGGGTTTTGCTCGCGTATGTCCGCGCCCATCAGGCGAAGGGCATGCAGCAGTCCGGTGCGGCGCGGGTTCATGCCGACCGCTTGCAACTGCAGTTGCGACCCGGGCACCAGCGTCGCGGCCACCAGGAAGAATGCCGCCGAAGAGAAGTCGCTCGGTACGTCGACACCCGTCGCGCGCAGGCGATGGCCCCCGCCCAGGCGCGCGAAACCGGGACTGAACTCGATCGGCCATCCGAACGCGGCGAGCATGCGCTCGGTGTAGTCGCGCGTCGGGTGCGGCTCGCGCACGATGGTCTCGCCGCGCGCATACAACCCAGCGAGCAGCACTGCGGACTTCACCTGCGCGCTGGCGACCGGCAGCGCATAGTCGATCCCCTGCAGGGCGCGGCCGCCGCGGATGCGCAGCGGCGGTAGACCGTCGCTGGAATCAATCCGCGCACCCATCGCCTCCAGTGGCTCGATGATGCGGCGCATTGGCCGCTTCGCCAGTGAAGCGTCACCGGTCAGAACGCTGTCGAAGCCCTGCCCCGCCAGCATTCCCGCCAGCAGGCGCATGCCGGTACCGGCATTGCCGCAGTCAAGCTCGAGGCGGCTGGCGCGCAGTCCGTGCAAGCCGACGCCGTGGACAATGCGCTCGTTCGTGCTTGGCGTTTCGATGCCCACGCCAAGCTGCTCCAGTATCCGCGCGGTGGCACGCGTGTCCTCGCCTTCGAGAAAGCCGCCGATCCTCGTCACGCCCTCGGCCAGGGCGCCGAGCATTACCGCGCGGTGCGATACCGACTTGTCGCCGGGCACGCGCAGGCTGCCCTGTAGCGGCGCGCCCTGCCCTCCGAGCCAGTCCATGCGGTTTCCGGCCGTCATGCCAGCACCCGGTCGAGCACGCCCAGCAGACGACGGTTTTCCTCGCGCGTGCCGACGGTGATGCGCAGGCAATGGGGCAGACCGTAGCCGCCCATCGGACGCAACACCACGCCATGCGCGACCAGGGCGCTCTCGATGGCCGCGGTGCCGGGTCCGAACTCCGTCAGGAGGAAGTTGGTAACCGATGGAAACACCCTCAGCCCCCGCGTCCGCAAGGCTTCGGTCAGCGCGCTTCTCTGCTCGGCGTTGCGTGCGCAGACCCACTGCTGGTGCGCGTCGTCGCCCAATGCCGCTTCGCAGGCGGCCAGCGCCGGACCGTTGACATTGAAGCTCTCGCGCACACGTTCCATCACCGCGATCAGCCCCGGTGCGCCGAGCATGTAGCCCACTCGCAGGCCGGCGAGTGCGTACGCCTTGCTGAAGGTCCTGGTCACGACCAGATTGGGATGGCTGTCGAGCAGTGGCAACCCGCTGGCGACATCGACCTGAAAACCGGCGAAGCCTGCATAGGCCTCATCTAAGACGACGATGGTCGTCGCTGGCATCCGGGACATGAATTCCTTCAGCGCCGATTGCCCGAACCAGGTGCCGGTGGGATTGTTTGGATTCGCCAGGTAGACCAATCGTGTGTCGGGGCCGATCGCCTCGGCGATCGCAGGCAGGTCGTGCCCGAACGGCATCGCTGCATCGCGCGGCAGCGCCTCGACAACTTGAGAACTCGCGCCGGAAGCCTGGGCGGCAAGGGCGAACACCGCAAACCCGTAGCGCGAGAATGAAACCTTGGTGCCCGGACCCGCGAATACCTGTGACAACTGCATCAGCAGCTCGTGCGAACCGTTTCCGAGCATGATCCGCGAACGATCGACGCCATGCATGCGCGCAATCGCGCGCTTGAGATCGCCACCGAGCGGATCGGGATAGCGATGCAGCTGATGAAGCTGATCCAGGATCGCCGAACGCGCGTCGGGCGAGGGCCCATAGGGATTCTCGTTGGCGCCCAGTTCCAGCAATTCGGTGACGCCTCCCGCGCCGGCGGTGCCGTCGTTGGAAAACCGACGACGCAACGACACGATGTCGTGACCCGGATCGTAGGCACGCAGGCCGCGAACGCCAGGCTGTGCCAGCGCGGCGAACCACGCCTCATCGCATTCATCAGTTTCGGCCGAACCGCCATCCGCCACTGGATTCATGCGATCGCGACCGGATAGGAGCCGAGAATCCTGACCTCCTGCGCGACCTTGTCCAGCTCTGCCAAGGCGTCGCGCATCGCGACGTCATGGAGGTGCCCGCCGATATCGACGAAGAAGCCGTACTGCCAGCGGCCGGTGTGTCCCGGGCGCGACTCGATCCGGTTCATGCTCAGCCCGTGGCGTGCGAACGGCGAAAGCACTTCGTAGAGCGCACCCGGCTGATCCTTGATGAAGATCAGCAGTGAAGTCCGATCGTTGCCCGACGTGGGAAACAATTCGCGACCGAGCACCAGGAAGCGCGTGGTGTTGTCGGGCCGGTCTTCGATCGGGCCTGCGACATTCTTGAGCCCATACACGCTGCCTGCACTGGCCCCGGCGATCGCCGCCGCGTCATCGGCGTTTCGCGCGCGGCGCGCGGCCTCGGCGTTGCTGGAGACCGGAATGGTCTCGACGCCAGGCAGGTACTCGCGCAGCCAGGCCTTGCACTGCGCGAACGACTGCGGATGCGAATAGACCCGTTCAATGTCCTCCATCCTGCCGCTGCGCGACAACAGGTGCTGGTGCACGCGCAGTTCGACCTCACCGCAGATCTTCACCGACGAAGTCAGGAACATGTCGAGCGTCGACTGGATGGTGCCCTGGCTGGAGTTCTCCACCGGCACCACGCCGAAGTCGGCGGCACCGGACCGGACCTCCTGGAACACCTCCTCGATGCTTGCCAGCGGCAGTCCGTGGATCGAATGACCAAAGTGCTTGTAGGCCGCCTGCTGCGTGTGCGTGCCTTCCGGCCCGAGAAAGCCGATCTTGAGCGGCTCCTGCTGGGCCAGGCAGGCGGACATGATTTCGCGGAACAGCCGCACCAGCACGTCGTCCTGCAGCGGCCCCTCGTTGCGGTCGACCACGCGCCGCAGCACCTGCGCTTCGCGCTCGGGGCGGTAGTAGTCGACAGCCGCGGCAAGCTTGCCTTTGGCACGGCCCACCTGCCCGGCGAACTGAGCGCGCTCGGCTATGAGTTCCTGTATCTGCCTGTCGATGCCGTCGATTCGCTCGCGCAGGTTGACCAGCTCAGGGCTGGGCGGTTTCGGCGTCCGTGTTTCGTCCTGCTTCTTCGCGACGGACGCACGCTTGCTGGTAGTGGTGCTCATTTCCGTATGCCCTTGCCGTCGGCCCCGCGCAGCGAGGTTCCGATCGTTGTGGGTGGATGCCCCGACGTCTGTGTTGCCGGGTCCGTCTTGTCCTAGCCGTGGCGCTGCTGGAAATCGCGCATGAACCCGGCCAGCGCCTGCACGCCCTCTTCGGGCATGGCGTTGTAGATCGACGCACGCATGCCGCCGAGCGCACGATGACCCTTGAGCGAGATCAGCCCAGCCTCCTGCGCCTGCTTCAGGAAGGGCTTGTCCAGTGCGTCGTCCTTCAAAAAGAAGGGAATATTCATGCGTGAGCGCACCTGTGGTGCCACTTCGTTGCGATAGAAGCCACCGGAGGCGTCGATGACCGAATACAGGAGCGCGGACTTGCGCGCATTGCGCTGCGCGAACTCGGCGACGCCGCCCTCGACGAGCATCCACTTGAACACCAGCCCGGCCAGGTACCAGTTCCAGGTGGGCGGCGTGTTGAGCATCGACTCGCCCTTCAGGTGCGATCGGTAGTCGAAGATGTCCGCTCGTGGCTGCCCTGCACGCTCAAGCAGATCGCGGCGCACGATCACCACGCTGATCCCGACCGGCCCGAGGTTCTTCTGCGCCCCCGCGTAGATCACACCGAAACGCGACACATCCAGCGGTTCGGAAACGATGCTGGAGCTGAAATCCGCTACGAGCGGCACACTGCCGGTGTCCGGGACGTCGCGGAACTCGACGCCATGGATGGTCTCGTTGGCGGTGTAGTGCACGTAGGCGGCATCAGCGGAGAGATTCCATTCCGGGCGGGGCGGAACATCACGAAAACCGCCGGCTTCGCCGTTGGCAGCGATGTTCGCAGCGACATACGGTTTGGCCTGCTTGAGCGCGGTCTTGCCCCAGTGCCCGGTGATCACGTAATCGGCCGCCTGGCCCGGATCCGCGAAATTCAGTGGGATCAATGCCTGCGCGGTGGTGGCGCCGCCGGCCAGGAACAGCACCGCGTACTCCTCCGGGATCGACATCAGCGTCCGCAGGTCGGCTTCGGCTTCAGTGGCCACCTGCATGAACTCCGGGCCGCGATGGCTGAGTTCCACGATCGAGGCACCCACGCCGTGCCAGTCGAGCATCTCGTCGCGCGCTTGGCGCAGTACCTCTTCGGGTAGCGTGGCGGGACCTGCACTGAAATTGTAGACGCGGGACATGGAGGCGCTCCTGAAAGGTGGCCCCAGAGTATGCCGCAGCGCAGCAGGCAGTGGACTGCCCCAACCGCCAGCCCGCCTCGGGCCGGCTCAGCGCGTCCCGTACAGAAGCAGCAGGCTCAGCGCGCCGGCCATCATCAAAGCCGCAAACAGCAGCCATGGAACGCGCCGCACCGAGGGGGGCATTGTGCTGCGAGGTACATCATCCGCGGGATCCGGCTGCGCCTCCTGCTCATCGAAATCGGGAGTTTCCCTGGGTCCACCGCTCGGCGCTTCCAGGACAAAACGCTGTTGCGAGGAAAACAGCACCTGATCGCCAGCACGCAGCAGGGCGTCGCGGACCCGGTGTCCATTGACGATGTTGCCCTTGCCGGTGCCAAGGTCACGAAGCACCGCACCCTCCGGATGGGGTTCCAGCACCGCATGCCGCAACGCCAGCGCGGAATCGTCCAGCATGATCGTGCAGTCCGCCGACCTTCCCACCGAGACCCGCTCGTGCACGCTGAAACAATGCCCATGATGGAATCCCCCGACGGCCCTCAATACCGTGCGACGGTCGTTGGGGCGGCTCGGAAACTCGCCGTCCGGCGCGGGCGGGGGCTCGACCCCGACCAGCAGCATCTCCAATCCCTCAAGGAAGATCGAATCGCCGCCACGCAGCATGGCCATCCTCCGGACTGGCCTGCCGTTGACGTGCAGACCACAACCGTCTTCGGCAGCCTGGAGCCAGACACCCCGGCGGTCGACGCAGAACCTCACCTGTGCCGCGCCTGTTTCGTCGGCAGTTCTGGGGTGCCCGTCGCGGTCCAGGCCAACCGCATGCACGCCCTGGTTCAACACCAGGTCGGGAATCTCATGCTGGGGGAATCTGAGTCGAAGGGCATCCACGCGGCGGCAATTTAGCACGAGCAAGCACCGGGATCGTCGCGCGAAAACCGGCGCCCTTGGAACGGGACGTGCTGCGCCCCCACAATGAAGGAGACTGAGGAGAATCGACCATGCCGAGCATAGATATCCACCATCCGCATTCGCTGCCGCCGGCAAAGGCACGCAGTGCCGTGCAGGAAGTCGCCGACAAACTTGCCGACCGCTTCGGCGTCGCATGCCGGTGGGAGGGTCACGTGATGCATTTCACCCGCAGCGGAGTGGACGGTTACATCGCCGTGCAACCCCGCGAACTGCACGTCACCGCGCAACTGGGTTTTCTGCTGAGTGCGATGAAGGGGCCGATCGAGGCGGAGATCAGGCACGTTCTGGACGAGCGGTTCGCCTGAGTCGTCCGGCATTTTCTCCGTGTCGTCACCGCCCATGATGAAGATTTGACATCTTGTGGGCGATCGTCCCGCATCAGCCAAAAAGGAGGCATGGCCATGGCCAACGCGCGCAGGAACACCAGGACTACCGAAGCCGAGCACGACTCCGAGGCAGCCGAGCAGGCAGAACGCCTGTCGCAGAGCCTGAGCGACACCGCGCAGCAGATCTGGCTGGCGGGCGTGGGTGCGCTTTCGCGAGCTCAGGCGGAGGGCACCAGGCTCTTCGAAGGCATCGTCAAGGAGGGCCTCAACCTCGAGCAGTCGGCAGTCAAGTTCGCCGACACCCAGAGCGGCGTTGTTCGCGAGGCCATCGGCAGCGGGGTCGACGCGGCCGCCGAACGTGCGGCGGGCACGTGGTCACAGCTGGAGACTGCGGTGGAAGGCGCCGTCCGACGCACCTTGAGCCGGCTCGGAGTACCCGACCGCGACGAAATGGACCAACTGAGGACACAGGTCGATTTTCTGTCGGCGCAGATCGGCAAGCGCCGGGGCGCAGTTCCTGGCGCGGCGCGCAAGACGACCGCCAGGAAAGCGGCGAAAAGCGCCACTTCCAGGGCACCCGCAAAACCGGCAAAGAAAGCCGCGGCCAAGCGCAGCTCCAAAAAGACCGCCAAAGCTGCCAAGGCGACCAGGAGCGCTGCGAAGTCCGCCAGGAAGGTCGCCTCGGCTCGCGATTGAATGCCGCCTCGCTATCCGCAGGCCCGCGCCGCGGTTGCACGGAGCCGCCCTGCGGCTTCGGGGGACGTACCGTCTGTATGAACAGGACCCTCACGCGCGCCCACCAATGTTCGGGTGGCGCGGTTAGTATGCGCCTCCCAGCACCTGCAACCACAAGGGCGTCCGCGGAATGCTTACCGCTTCATTGATCGGCACGGCACTGGTGATCGCAGCCGCACTCGGCTCGGCGATGACCGCTTACCTATGGTTCGTGCATCGCCACAAGATTCAGACCACCACTGGCATCCACGCCCTGGCGGCGATGCGCTGGCGGGAATTTTCGCACTTCGTGGTGGAAGCCCTGCGCGGACGCGGGTTCGAACTCGACCCGGAAGCGGCGCAATCACCAAATCAGGCGGATCTCATGCTGGTGATGGATGGCAAGAGTTGGCTGCTGGGCTGCAAACAGCAGGTCGATCAGGTCATCGGGGCATCAGAGGCTGCCGAGCTCGCACGCTCTGTGCGTCACTCGGGGGCCGTTGGCGGAATCCTGGCCACCTTGGGCAAGGTCAACCCAGCCGCGAACTCGACATCAGGCATCGAATTGTTCGACGGGTCGACCCTGTGGGGACTCATCGAACCCCTGCTTCCAGCCAGTCTCCAGGAGCACCTGGCCGAACGCGCGCGCCGCGACACATTGCGCAGCATCGAGCTTTCGTGGGTCGGTGCACTGCTGGTGGGATTTGCGCTGGCTGTGGCGGTAATGCCGAACGGGGAGGCGGTGGAGTCGCCGGCCGACACCGACGTAGCCGATGCGCCCTCGACCGTGCCCGCCTCCAGCGTCCCACCGCCGGCTCCTGCCGCGGCCGCTCCGGCCACGACTCCAGCCCAGGCCACAACTCCAGCCCCGGCCCGCGCCACCGCGAAAGCACCGCAGCAGACCGCCGCGCCGGCGCCGGCTCCAGATCGCTTCGTTCCGGTGCAGACCCCAACTGCACCCGTGGTGGCACCGGCAACGGAGGAGGAGCGTCGTGAAGAGGCGATGCGTGCAATATCTTCCTTGGAGGGCGTCAAGAGCGCCGTGTGGTCGTCACGCTCGACCCTGCTGGTGTACCTGGAGAGCGCGGAGGCGGACCAGGATCTGGTTGCGCGGCTCTGCCGGACGCTGGAATCGTACGAGGAGTTCGCAGCATCCCGGATGCAACTGCAACCGCCCGCAGACAGCGATGCAATGGTGAGATTCCGTCAGTGCCGGGTCTACTGATCACTGCCTGCAGTCACGAGCACGCCGTCCGTGCGTGCGCGGCGAAGCCAGAGAGCCGAGCGCAGTGCTGCTGCGATGTTGACCATCGCGGGCTCGCATGCTGTCATGCCGCCGACCCGAAATTCATCAGGAGATGCTCGTGCCCACGGTGAGGGAAGCGTTCGAAGAGGCCATGCAGTACGTGCAGGCCCTGCCCGAGCGCCCACCCAGTGCCACGCTGCTACGGCTTTACGGCCTCTACAAGCAGTCCACCGAGGGCGACATCGACCAACCCAAGCCAGGCTTCTTCGACTTCGTCGGAACCGCCAAGTACGACGCATGGGAAGCCCTGAAGGGCACGCCGCCCGAGGTCGCCATGCAGCAGTACGTCGACCTGGTGAGCGAACTGCGTCGCTGAGCCTGCGGCTCTACTGTCCGTAATAGGACCTGTACCACTCCACGAACCTGCCGACACCTTCCTCCACCGATACCTGCGGTCGATAGTCGACGGCTTCGATCAATTCGGATATGTCCGCCTCGGTGTCGGGCACATCGCCGGCCTGCAACGGCAGCAGGCGCATCTCCGCCTTGCGGCCCAGGCACTCCTCCAGCACCTCGATGTAGCGCATCAACTGCACCGGTGTTTCGTTGCCTATGTTGAAAAGCCGGTACGGTGCCACGCCGCTACTCGATGGATCCGGCGCATCGCCGCTCCAGTCGGTATCGATCGCCGGAACCTGGTCGAGCGTGCGGATCACGCCCTGCACGATGTCGTCCACATAGGTGAAGCTGCGCTTGTGGTGGCCGTGGTTGAACACGTCGATCGGTTCGCCCGCCAGGATCGCCCTGGTAAACAGGAACAGCGCCATGTCCGGCCGCCCCCAGGGGCCGTACACGGTGAAGAAACGCAGTCCGGTGCAGGGAATGCCATAGAGATGTGCGTAGCTGTGCGCCATCTGCTCGTTGGACTTCTTGGTCGCGGCATAGAGCGTCAGCGGATGCTCGGCCGACTGGTGCTCGTTGAAAGGCATGTTGGTGTTGGCGCCGTAGACCGAGCTGGTCGAAGCGAACACCAGATGCTCCACGCCATGATGGCGGCAGCCTTCGAGCAGGTGCAGGAAACCGGTGACGTTGCTGGCGACGTAGACGTGGGGGTTCAGTGCCGCGTATCGGACGCCCGCCTGCGCCGCGAGGTTGACCACCCGCTGCGGCCGGTATTCGGCGAACACCGCTTCCACCGCCGCGCGGTCCGCAAGGTCGGCATGGACATGCCTGTAGCCGGGATGATCGATGAAACGGGCCAGCCGCGCCTTCTTCAGGTTGACGTCGTAGTAGTCGTTGAGACTGTCGAGGCCGATGACCTCATCGCCACGTTCCAGCAGCTTCATCGAAACGTGCGAACCAATGAAGCCCGCCGAACCGGTTACCAGAATCTTCATCGATTTCCTTTTTTGGAAGGCCCGCGTGCCGGGTCAAAGGCGTCCGTCGACATCGGCCTTGGCCAGCACGTACTTTACGTCGTATAGAACCGCAGCGGGCTTGCAGAAGGCGCGGATTCCCTCAGCGCCCAGAGAAACGAACTCCCGGTGTCCCACCGCGATGATCACTGCGTCGTAGACGCCGCACTCCGGGCAGCCGATCGGTTGCAGTCCGTACTCGCGCCTGGCCTCGGCAGCGTCCACCCAGGGGTCGTGGATGTCCACAGCCGCATTGTAGGTTCGCAGCGCATTGATGATGTCGACAACACGGGTGTTGCGCAGATCCGGGCAGTTTTCCTTGAACGCCAGGCCAAGCACCAGTACCCGCGCACGCACCGGGTTGATGCCCTTGCACACCATGTGCCGCACGACCTCGCTGGCGATGTACGGACCCATGCCATCGTTGGTACGCCGCCCGGCAAGGATGACATCGGGATGATGACCGACCTCCTGCGCCTTGTAGGTGAGGTAGTAGGGGTCGACGCTGATGCAGTGCCCGCCCACCAGACCTGGACGGAATGGCAGGAAGTTCCACTTCGTTCCGGCCGCCTCCAGCACCTCCAGCGTGTCGATGCCGAGCTTGTTGAACAGGATCGCCAGGTCGTTGACCAGCGCGATGTTGAGATCACGCTGCGTGTTCTCGATCACCTTGGCCGCTTCGGCGACCTTGATCGAGCTGGCCTTGTGGGTTCCTGCCGTGATGACCTTCGAGTACAGGCTGTCGACGAAGTCCGCGATCTCCGGGGTCGATCCTGAAGTGACCTTGAGTATCGAGGTCACGCGATGGAACTTGTCGCCCGGATTGATCCGCTCCGGGCTGTACCCGGCGAAGAACCCTTCATTGAAGATCAGCCCCGATACCTGCTCCAGGATCGGAACGCAGACTTCCTCGGTGCAGCCCGGATAGACCGTCGATTCGTACACCACCACGTCCCCGGGCTTCAGTACGCTTCCCAGCGCCTGACTGGCGGCGATCAGCGGACCGAGGTCGGGGCGCTTGGCCGCGTCGATCGGCGTCGGCACGGTCACCACGTAGACGTTGCAGTCGCGAAGCGCTTCGAGCTCACTGCTGAAGCGCAGGCGAGCAGAGCCGACAAGCTCCTGCGCGTCGACTTCCAGGGTGCTGTCGAACCCTGACTTCAGCGATTCGACCCGGGCGTTGTTGATGTCGAACCCGACAGTGTCGAAACACTTCCCGAACTCGACGGCCAGCGGCAGCCCGACGTAGCCGAGGCCGACGATGCCGAGTCTCACGGCCTCCAGCAGCGGAGCGCGCGCCTCCTTCCCGGGCGAAGCGGGTTGCGTCGGTGCATCGGCAACGGCGGCTTGCGCATGTCCTTCCACGCACACTGCGGATCGACCAGGGTGTTGCCGATACATGCGTTCTCTCCTCGGGGCTGATGACGATCTGCTGGCATGGAGATGACGCGCGCGCGGCAGGTCCGCCACTTGGCCCTGGCCGCTGCCGCGCATTCCGATGCCCGCAAACACCTGCGATCCGGGGTAACAGATGCGAACTCCGCGACGCCCGGGACCCTCCAAGCAAACGACGCCACCGCTTCACTGCGGCCAGACCAGAAATCGCCCCACACCGCCCGGGTTCATGTGTACGCCCCCCTTGAGCACGGCGCGTGCTGCGGTATACTGCGCGGCCGATTCGGGGCGGTTAGCTCAGCGGTAGAGCATTGCCTTCACACGGCAAGGGTCGCAGGTTCGAACCCTGCACCGCCCACCAGGTAAAACAACGGCTTAGGCCACCTCGCCGGGTGGCCTTTTTCGTTGTACGGATCGCAGTACGCATGAACGCCCGGGCGCAGGGCGCTCTGAGTTGGGGACCAGCGTCGCGGGGCAAGCGCCAACCGGCACCTAGCGCGAAACATCGTCAGGTCGTGCGCACCATGATGTGCTCGTATGCGCTCTCATCCACCCGCACGAAACCAAGCCTTTCGTAGAGCAGCCGGGCCGGGTTGGCCTTGAGCACGCTAAGGTTCAGCCCGGCGCCCTGCGCCGTCGCCTTATCCATCAGCTTTCGCAGGAGCGCGCAGCTCACTCCTTTTCCCTGCAACGACGGGCCGAGCTTTCACCTGGTTCAATCGCATCCGCGTGGTTCCACGACGCCCGGGTGCGGACGATGTAAGTCGTCGCACGCTGCCCCGCGGCTGCAGGTTCGTTCAACTCGAGCGGATAGCCGCAGTCTCCTCCCAACGACCGGCAGTGACCCGTTCGCCAGGAACGTGCCGTTGGTCGGAGGCGCCGGTCTCGTAGCCGAAACCCCATCGAATCAACGATGACTCCGCAGCTTCGTCTCCCACGCGAGCTGCACTGACATTTCACGCCGCGCTTAACCGCCTTGGAGCACGTTCATTGCCTGCGAGCGTCCCGCAATCGGACCTGACCCTCCGATGCAGGCATGGAAAGTGAAGCAACTGGCCCGCCCCCCACTCCGTCGGCGACAGGAGACTGACGCATGTCGTACGAAACGGCAAATAAGCAGCTTTTCGACGTGATGTACAGGCAAGCCTTCCAACCCGTGCTGAAAACCAGCGAAAAGGACGTGCCCGAGAGCAAGCGCGACACGCTCGAGCACGTGAGCGTCAACCGGGATCTGAAGGGTCTCGATATGCGGCCCGTTTTCCATCGGAAAAACCAAGTGGAAGTTGTTGTCCCTCGGCTGGGTATCGGGTAGCTGGGCCGGTGCTGATCGCCGCCTTTCGCAGCCGGACGGGGTGAGGAATGGTTGACGGGTTTGACGTCGCCGACGAAGCCCGCTTCGTCCGCCGCTGCCTGATCGTACTGGCCATCGTCGTCGGTGCCCTGGCCGCCTACCAATTGCTCGAAGTGCTGCTTCTCGCCTTCGGCGCGGTGCTGGTTGCGGTCATCTTCAGGGCCGGGGCCCGACCATTGATTCAACATCTGCACCTGCCAGCGAAGATAGCACTGGCAATCACGATCCTTGCGACCCTGTCGCTGCTGGGCGTCGTGATGTGGTTCTTCGGCAATCAGATCGGCACCCAGGCTCAGGGTCTGATCGAAACGGTTCCCGAAGCCTGGCGCTCGCTTGAGCAGCGTGTACGCGATACGGCGCTCGGCGAGCAGTTGATGGAAATCTTTGATACGGCTCCAAGTGGACGCGAAATGGCACCCTTCGTGGGCCGTCTCCTGGGGTCTGCCGGGTCGGCGATGGTCGAGGCGGTGGTGGTTGTGATCGCGGGCATCTACATCGCGTACAACCCACGGCTCTACCGAGGAGGGTTCGCCAAGCTCTTCCCCACGAGACGTCAGGAGCAGGTCCGCAGCACGTTCGAGGCCTCTGCCCAAGCCCTTCGCCTGTGGCTGTTTGGCCAGTTGATTGCGATGTTGCTGGTCGGACTGCTGACCTGGATCGGATTGTGGATCGTCGGTGTTCCATCCGCGCTCGCGCTGGGAGTGCTCGCCGGGCTGGCGGAGTTCGTGCCGGTGATCGGTCCGTTTCTCTCGGCGATACCGGGGCTGCTGCTCGCATTGGCACTTGGTCCGGAGTACGCCCTGGGCGCGCTGCTCGTCTACCTGCTGGTGCAACAACTCGAAAGCAATTTCATCACGCCGCTGATCAACCGGCGCATGGTGTCACTACCTCCTGCCGTCACGCTGTTCGCACTGCTCGCGCTGGGCGTCATGTTTGGCGCAGTAGGCGTGATACTTGCCGCGCCGCTGAGCGTGGTCATCTACGTCGCGGTGAAGAAGCTCTACGTCAAGCAGACGCTCCAGCACGAGACCGCAGTGCCGGGCGAGGACGACGCGCCGAAGAGCTAGAAGGTCAGCCTGGAAACGCGCGCGATGCACGCCGAGTGACTGGCGCAAGCGTCCTGATGCCGGGACTCGGTGCGGTGGGCGACCACCTTTATCTCCGGCGTCCACGCGATCCGGAAAACCTCGCGGAGCCGTTCGGGTCGCTGACCCAGATGGGCACCATCCGCATCGGCAAGCGTAGCGAGACCGCTGTCCGAAGATCAAGGAGCTGCCTCCGCGCGATCACGCTGCCGCTGGCAGCCTGCAGGTCGCAGAACTTGCGGCGGGCATGCGCCCAGCACCCCAGTTCCGTCACGCCTCAAGCGAACAGCGCCTTGTAGCCGCCATGGTCACCGACCACCAACGCGCCTTGGTAACTCGCCAGGGAAACGCCGTGCACATCCACTCGGCCCACGCCGCCGGTGAGCGGCTGCGCCTGGCCTGCGAGATCGTCGGCATCGATGCGGCGCTGGGCGGTTCGAACCCATGCTTCTGACGGTCAGCGCAACTGTACCTTGATCGCTTCACCATTGAGCTTCAACTTCGAAAGGTCGGAAACGATCAGCCGCTCGCCCACATCCAGGCCAGACAAGACCTCAAGGTACTGGCCGGCCTGCCGCCCGAACTTCACTTCCTTCTGCTGTGCACTACTGGAACCGGCGGCCATCACGTATACCTGGGCGGTCGAGTTCGGGTCGACTCCAGACGGCCGGCGCACATACATCACTTCGCTCAGGCGCTCACCGATGATGCTGCCGTCCACGCTCAGGTTCGGTCTGGCGGCAGTGCCATCGATGCTGGGCAGTGATATCTCGATCTCGACCGTATTGTTCGCCACGATCGGAACGATGCGCGTGACCTTGCCCTTGATCTTCTCCCTACGGGTATCGATGAGAGCCGCATCACCGACGTGCACCGACTGTGCCTGTCCTTGCGGGACGCGGATCAGCGCGACGAGCTCGGTGGCGCTGCCCACCACGGCAACCTTCTCGCCTGGCGGGAGGCTCTGGCCCACCTCCACAAGCAGCTTCTGCAGCACTCCTTCCAGGCCTGCCCTGACCGTCAGCCGATCCAACTGAGCCTGCGCCAAGGCAAGATTCGCCCGTACCTGTTGCACCTGATCTCGCTGGATCTCGATGAACTCTCTCTGCAACTGTCCCAATTGGGCCAATGCCACCTTGCCCAGGGCAATGCGCTCCTTGAGTTGGCGCTCGTTCTGCACCGTTTTTTCAAAGGTCATGCGAGAAACGATGCCGTCGCTGACCAGCTTCTCCTCGGCGCTGCGCTGCATGGTCGCGGTCTCGCGCTCCGCCATCAATTCTGCCAGCTCACCTTGTTCCTGAAGATTTTCCCGCCGGTTCGTCAACCGCAGTCGGCGGAGGGTGGATTCCGCCTCGTTGAGCTCCTGCTTGGCCACGGCATATGCCCTGACCAACTCAGGATCGTCCAAACGAACGATGACGCTATCGGCGCTCACTTCAGCACCTGGCTTGAGGACAATCTCCTTGACCGTGGCTTGCGACGGCGAAGTCAGCAGTTGCTGCTTGGCAGAAACCAGCTCACCGTATCCTTCCACTGTCACATCCAGACTGCCCTGCTGCACGGTCTCGATCAGCAGGTCCTGCTCGCTGACGGCCACGGCATTTCCTGTGGTCAATGCAACCAGTACGGCGAGAAGTACTGCTGCGACGGCCGCTGCACCGATCAGCTTGAGCTTGGATCGCCAGAACGGAATTTCCACATTTGACTTCTTTACGTCCATTTTCCTGTCCTTGAATCTAAGTTGCTGAATCCTGAAACGCAGGCACGGTCGTGACACGTCAACCCGTGCCTCCGCGCGGCGTTGCCTTCCTCAGGCCTGGCTGTTGCTTGACGCCGGTGTCTGCGGCAGAACAGGCGTGGTTCCTGGCGTCACCAGTGCCTGCAAGCGGCCGGAAATTTCATTGACACCAACGATTGCATGGAAAATGTTCGGCAACCGCGTAGTTGCATTATTAAGCGCTTTTACGTAGCCAAAGCACGCAACCAGCACTCCTGCGGTCACACCCTCCAGGTTGGTCGCCACGAACGCTGCATAGAAAAAGACGACGATGCCCATCAGTTCAAATGCGCCAAAACTGAAAGCCTCATAGTCGGACAGCTTGATCTTCAGGCGTGCAATATTGCCGAAGTGCCCGGAGATGCGCTGGTAGTCGCCGGACTCGATCTCCTGCACCTTCTTCTCGCGCTGGTCATTACGAAGCGTGAACAGCGCCTTTACCCGCGACCGCGTGCTGATCCAGATCAGTTGACTGACGACCATCGAGCAGAAGGCAGCCACGCAGATGCGCCAGTCGATAAAGGCCAGCATGACCATCGCACCGACGATCTCCACTGCCGACTTGACGATGACGAACAGCCCGCGCTCAAAAAAACCGAGGATCTCATCGCACAAGGCGGTTCGTTCTGCCGTCTCGGACAGTGAGCTATTGGCCCGCTGCTGTTGCATGACGGTCTCAATTGAAAGTTGAGAGCGGATCCTTGCGTAAGTACGATCGTCGTAGCCCATCCTGAACGTGGTTACGCACGCGTGGACCAGCGCCACCGCCATGAATATCTTCAGTTCGAAGTAGTTTCCGGCAATCAGGCCGTCCACGGTCTTGCCGATCAGATACGGTTGGGCGATGAAGATCAGGTTCTCCACAACGACCAGGCTGAACGTGCCCAGGATGGACCACCTGAAGCGAACAAAAATTCCCCACAGCGAATAGTCCGTACTGAAATGCGAAGCGTGCTGAACCATGTCGTTCCCTGCTCCGTCAGGCTGCCTGCGTCGCCGCCACGTCGGCCCAGCGAGTGATGTCGCTCATGCCACACAGGATCGATCTCTGTCCCTGATAGCTGCGACGACCATGCGTCACCAGAACGTTGTCGATCATGAGCACATCCCCTTTTTGCCATGCGAACTCCGTTCGCTCGGCCAGGTAAGCCTGCTGCAGTTCACGGATGACCTCAGGAGCAATCCCCTGTCCATCGCCATAGAACGTCTGGTTGGGCAGTTCGTCGGGTTCGAATGAGTCCTGCAGGATCTCCTGGGTCTCCTCGTCCAGCGACATCAGATTGAAGAACGTGCAATGGTTGAACCAGCACGCCTCTCCGCTGATCGGATGCAGGGCGGTGGTGTTGCGGATTTGATAGGTCTTCAGCACATCGCCTGGATGCCACTCGAAGCTGATGTCGTTCTTTCGGCAGTAGTCCTCGACCTCCTCTTTGCTCTCGGTCTGGAATGTTGTCTGCCAAAGCGTTCCCATGACCTGCCAGAAGCAGCGCGAGTAGCGGTAGTGCCTGGCCTCGAACGTTTCTCTGATCTCTGCCGGAATCCGTTGGTAGATCTTCCTGGCGTCGGCCAGCGGCGTGTTGCCGCCGACTGCCGATGGCGTCTGGCAGTAGAAGAATATTTTTCGAGGGAACGACTTGTTATAGGACTGCTCCGAGTGCTGGATGATCTCCTTGTCCTCGGGGTGGTCGGTCGAGGTATAGATGTTGTTGTACACCGAGTGCCTCGGTGAGGAACGCTCGCCGTAGAAAAGCGCCTCCGACGACACCCGGGAGATGAACTGATCGAACACCGCAGGCGTCGAGATGTCGAAGTCCCGGAACAGGATGGCGCCATGCCGTGTCAGCAGCCGCTCGATGTCATCCTTCTGCTCCGAGGCGAGCGTAAGCAGGTCGGCACCCTGCCCCGGCGCGGGGCGCACTACCAGTGGAAGCGGCTGAGACTCATCGAAGATGCCTAGCGTGCAGTTTTTCAGATGGGTACCGTCGATCTGGTCCAGTTCGAACATGTGTGTTCCCTCGGTATCAGGTGTCGTTGTTGGTGTACAGCTGAGCCATCGCGACGCAGACCTTGCGCGGGCCCTTGAAAGGCGATCGGCCGTGCGTCAGCAGAAAGTTGTCGACGAAGAGCACATCGCCCTCTTCCCACGGGAACCGCACGGAATGCTGGTCATAGATTTCGCGAATGAGCGACACCACCGAGTCTTCGATCGGCGTGCCATCCCCGTAGTAGGCGTTTCGCGGCATCCCCTCTTCGCCGAACTCCTCGGCCAGGAACTCCCGAACGTCGGCCGGCATGTTCGAACTATGGAACAGATGGGCATGGTTGAACCAGACAATGTCACCGGTAACCGGGTGTACCGCGATCGCCTGGCGCACCGCCCGCGTGCGCAACACGTCCCCGGGCAGCCATTCGAAGCTGGTGCGACTTTCCACCAGATACTCCTCGGCCTGCTGCCGGGTCTCGACCTGAAAAGCTTCGCGCCAGTCCATGTCGACGCCCAGGCCATAGTTGCGCACGTACATCACCTTCTTTTCGATGAAGCGACGCTTGATTTCCTCGGGGATAGCCAGGATTACCTGACGGTCATCCGCCAATGGCGTGTAGCCACCCTCCTGTGCAACGACCTCGCTGCAGAAGTACAGCTTCGAAGGCCACCGGTTGGAATAGGACATCTCGTGGTGCATGGGGATCGACTCCTCGGCGGCGTACTCGGTAGACGAGTACACCTTGTCCCCCAACTGCACCCGCGGTGCCCCCCGCTCGATATAGCCCAGCAGCTCGCCAGAATGGGCGACTGCGACGCGACCCAGCTTGTCAGCGGAGTTGATGCCAAAGCCCTTGAACAGGATGGCACCGTAGCGGTACATGGCCTGATCAACCGCTTCCCGGTTTCTGCCGACCCACTCATCCAGCGGCTGCCCCGCCGTTTGCGCATGGATGCGGAACGGCAGGGTTTCCCGACCGTATTCCACACCCGCAGGCATGGACCGCAGCATCAGATCGAAATCCGTTGAATCAGGTGCGATGTTGGTGATCTCGTTCATTCCTTTGACCTATTCGTTGCGCAGGATGAAGGCCGGCGACTGCGTGAACATTGACCTCAGGGGCAGGTAGCAGGCATTGATCGCAATGCAGAGCACAATGAGCAGATTGAGTGCGAACACCAGGACCAGCTCGGTGCTGATGAAGGGGGTTATCAACTCGGCCTTGTAGACGTAGATCACCGCCAGGAGCGCCAGCTGAACGGCGATGCCGATGATGGTCGGCAGCAGGTTCTGACGAGCAATGAGCTGAACCAGCTGGTTCTTCTTGGCACCAATGGCAATGCGCGTGCCCAGCTCGAACCGACGCTGCCGTACCGAGTTGTTGACGATGCCGTAGATGCCGAGGCCGGACAGCACGACAATCAGGATCGTCAGCGCCGCCGAAATCGAGAGGGTTGCGATCTGCTTGAACAAGGCCTCGCGGAACGCAGTCTCCAGCGGCTCGTATTCATTGACTATCAAGCTGGAAGTGGTTTCCTTGAGCCGAGTGACGATGGCCTCGCGGGTGACATCCGTGCTCGTCTTGAGCAGGAAGTAACTGGCATCCAGGCCTATGGGCGTGTAGGACCTCGACAGTCCGGCCTCTTCATTGGCCAGGGCGATGCCCTTGACGACTCCGATGACCTGGTAGGGCTCGCCATCGCCGGTGGACAGCCTCGCCTGCAACGGATCTCCGGCGAGTTCCCTGGCGAATGCATCGTCGACGATCATCACCCTGCTTCCGCCCCGGATATCCTCCTGCGTGAAGTTGCGTCCTGCCACCATCTGCTGGTCGATCATGCCGAAGTAGTCATGATCGATCGACTTGCGCAGCGGCGCGTACGGCGTGCCACTGGTAACGTCGGTAAGCGCCATCTTGGAGAAACTGGCCAAGGGTGAACCCGACTGGCTGACCGACTCGACCCCGGGAAGCGACAGCAATGATGCCCGCACCGCCTCCAGCGTCGCCATCTTCTGTTCGTCGGTCTCGACGCTCTGGGTGGCATCGTCAAAGACCAGACGCGAGATGCCGTCGACCTCGAAGCCCATGTCCGTGTCGATGATGCGCTTCGAGTTCATGAACAGTGCAATGTTGCAGAAGATGAGGAACGAGGCTATGGCGACCTGTGTTCCGATCAGTATCTGTTGCTTGCGCTTGGACAACTGCAGGCCGCCGCCCTTGCTGCCGCTCTGGACCATGCCGGCCAGCGCTTTGTAGTTGACTGCGCTGATGCTGAGCCAGCTGAAGATCAGCGAAAGCACGACGCAGATGACCACCGCGGTCAGCACCGTGACGCCATTGAGCTGGAGTTCGTTGACGCGAGGCAGCACCGTGTCCATGTACGCCTGCAGGACCTGGAAGCCAAGCGCGGCGATGGCGAAGGCGATGGCCGTGGCGACCACCATCAACAGCCCTATCTCCATCAGCTTGCTGGCGAAGAGTTGGCGCATACGAGCCCCGACCGAAGCCTGGATGGCCATGGCCTTCTGCTGCTCGGCCGCGCGCGACATCATCAGACAGGAGATATTCACGCAGCTGATCAGGGTCAAGCCGATGACGCCGATGAGCAGCAGCACCGCCATGCGGGTGCTGTCGCCGGTGACGAAATCCTTCAGCGAAGCAACCTTGGCGCGGACGGTCCAGCCTGCGAAAAATGCCTTGCCTGCCACCTCCTGGCGCCAGCGCGGATCGATCAGGCCGGTCAACAACTGCTCTGCCTGCGCCTGTGTATGACCACTCTTCAGCCGACCGAGCCAGTAGATGGAGCCGGTGATGCTGCTCCAACTGGTCCGTCGATCTTCGTCGCCGGGATTGAAGTCCCAAGGGAGCCAGACTTCGGTGTCCCGGCCGGCCTCCGACAGTTGTGGTTCGTAGAACGACTTGCCGGTTACACCGACCACGCTGTATGCCCGGCCAGCAATGTCGATCTTGCGTTCGAGGATCTCCGGGTCGCTGTTGAACTTCTCACGCCATGTGTCATAGCTGATCACAGCATTGGGCGTATAGCTGTTCAACTGCTCACGGTTGTCGAACGCGCGACCCAGGTGCATGGGGACGTTCAGCAGCGAAAACAGGCCAGGCGCGGCATAGGTGCTGTTGACCGCTGGCTGGCTGGGATGGGAGGTAATGACATCCTGAGAGTAGTACAGCGTCGCCGAGTCGCTGAAAACGCTCTGCTTGTCGTCCAGGTACATCACGCCAGGATAGGAGTAGGCCTCTCCTTCGACCTCGCCTTCGATGTTCACGAACTCGTTGGTGACGACGAACAGCTCGTCCGATCGCGTGTAAGGCAGTGGCTGGACGATGAGCAGGTTGCACAGTGTCGCGATGCACAGCAGCGCACCGATGCTGATGCCCATGCTGGCGACAATTGAGCCTGACAGCAGCGGCTTCCGCAGCACGTTGTGAAAGGCGTACCTCAGGAAAAAGGCCAGCCGGTTCATACCGCGACTTCCAGGGCGACCGGCTTGGCAATGGCACCATCCTGCAGCTTGAGCTTCACGGTGGCTGCACTCGCATAATGTGGATCATGCGTCACCATGCAGATGGTGGCACCCTTGGCGTTGAGCTCCTTCAGAAGGCTCATCACAGCATCGCCACTCTTTGAATCCAGGTTGCCGGTAGGCTCATCGACGAGAAGGATGCTCGGCTGATGCACGATTGCCCTGGCGATGGCGACACGCTGCTGCTGTCCGCCCGAAAGCTGGTTCGGGAAGTGCTCCTTGCGGTGCAGCATGTCCACGGTCGCAAGGCTCGCGTTCACCATGTCTTCTATCTGCTTCGCCGTGTGCTGCTTGCTGCTGTATCGGAGCGGCAGGGCCACGTTGTCGAACACGTTCAACTCGTCGATCAAATTGAACGACTGGAAGACGAATCCGATCTTCTCGTTCCGGATCTCCGCGCTGCTGTTGAAGTCCAGCGAAGACACGTCGACGCCATCAATGAAGTACTCGCCAGAGGTCGGCTGCTCCAGAAGGCCCAGGATCGAGAGCAAGGTGGACTTGCCACAACCGGAGGGGCCGGAAATCGAAACGAAGCCGCCCTTGGCTATCTCCAGATCCACATCGATCAGTGCGTGGGTCTCGACAAACTTCGTATCGTATTTCTTTGACACTTTGCGCAGACGGATCGGGTAGTTGTTCATGATTGCCATGTAATTCATTCCTTGAGTCAGATGCTGTCGACGGTATTGCTGATGCCCACGACGAGGAACGAAACCAGCAACATGGCCAGCACTCCTCCGACGGGCAAGGCGGCGAGGATTTCGCTGGCGCCTTGCAGGGGCAGGTTGAAGTTCGATAAAAACGTGAATCGTTCGGGCTTGATGGCCAGAACGGTGGCGACTGCCAGAATTGCGGCGCCTGCAAGAACCCAGACGCGCCGCTGGTTTCGCTGGGCGGCGACCGCCAATACACCGCGTGTGAAGGCCTCGCCTTCGAGATGGCGCTCGTACCTGAGCAACTCTTCCATGGGTGGAAGGCCGCGACGGGTTTGGCCGCTTCCCGTGCTCGATCCGTTCATTGGTCTGCCTCCTCGGCATTCAGCAGAATCGCCAGCTTTTTCTTGGCTCGGTTGACGTGAGACTTGATGGTTCCCAGCGGCGTTCCGGTGACTTCCGCGATTTCTGAGTGACTCATCCCTGCGGAGAACGACAACGTGACCATCAGGCGTTCCTTGACGCTCAAATGTTTCATCATCTGCTCGACCAGGATGTCGGACATCGCGGTGGGTGCGACCGCCATGGCTTCCGGCATTTCTTCTTCGTCGACGAACTCGAATCGCGAACTGGATTCCACATGACGAAGAAAGATTCGGTAGGCAACGGAGTGCAGCCATGTGGAAAGCTTGGCGTCGCCTCGAAATGCAGCGAGGCCTGTCAGCATCCGAATGAAGGTTTCCTGGGCGATATCGTCCGCAAGCGCGTAGTCCCCCGCCGTCAATCGACGCAGAAATTGGCGGATGGAGGACTGATAGCGCTTCACCAGGTGGCCGGCCGAGCCTTGATCGCCGGTAAGAAACTCCGCTATCAACTCCTTGTCGCTCTTGGGCATCAACATCCCGGTCATCGCTCGAAGTTGCGCCACGCGTCCGTGACGTTCCAGTGGTCGGGCCACCGGAAGGACATCACGCCGGCCGATCGGCCTGGTCCAGTTTCCAGACCAGCATGAATCCCAGTCCCATGAAGATCGGGAATACCGCGACAGTCGCGAACTCCATTACCGAGCCGGTAATCAGGCCAGCCACTGCCGCGGCGATGCCGACGGAGACAATGATGATTCCCCGGCGCAGATCCGTGTTGTGCGAGGGGCGATTCGTGTTCATCTGCGCCACCAACTCGGCGGTCAGAGGTGTGCCCTGCTCCAGCGCAGTGCGCAGCGTCCGCTGCACCTCGATCTGGTTGCGTGCATTGAGAAAGGAAAAGGTGATGAACATCGCCGCGATGCTCAGCACTGCGATGATGGGGATGTAGATGCCGTCCATAAGTTTTCGTTCCTCGTTGGTTGGCCGAACTGGCCCTGTATTGATTGGACACCGCCAAGGGACTGTTTGGATGCATCGCTCGCACAATTATTTTCAGCACCTCTTCAAGCCTCGTCCATGACAGCCGGTTCGACTGCCTCGCGCCTCAGGATAGGCAGCAGCCACTCTGCCACCCTCTCCACGTGAGGCGCCTTCAGGATCTCGAAATGGCTGCAATCCAGCCCTTGTGCCACCTCGAACCTGGCTAACCTGTCCCAGCCTCTAAGCTCCCACGGCACTGCATCGACGGTGGCAGCCAGAAAATTCGCATCGCCCCGATACGCACCGCCCGAATAGCGACGACTCGCTGCCCAGTTGCTGTGATAGACAAAGAACCGCCCCCGCAAAGTCTCAAGCACGAGGCTCGACGGCAGCAGGCCCGCTTTCTGGCCACGCTCCAGAACTTGTTTGAGCACCTGATCGATGCCATAAGTGCGGTACAGGGCACCCATATCCCTCCATATCTTCGGATCGGAAGGCCCGAGTTCCTCCAGCATCACCGCCAGCGCGGCGAGTTCAAGATTGCCGTTTGAAGACGCGCCATTCGCCAGCATCGAGTCGATAAGGCTGACCGAGCACACCACTTCATTCGAGGCGTCCAGCTGGCGCGCCATCTCGAACGCGATGGTTCCGCCGAGGGAATAGCCAGCCAGATGACAAGGTCCTTGAGCTCGTACCGATCTGAGCAAATCGATGTAGCCCCGCGCGAGGTCCTCCACCGAGTGCTGGTGGGATTCGCCCACCTGCAGACCGTAGACGTCCCACTGCCTATCCAGCTTTTCAACAAGCGGCAGATAGCAGAGCACATCGCCTCCAATGGGATGCACCAGGAACAGGCTGGGCCTGCCCTGCCCTGCAAATGCATCAATGCCCTGTTGAAGGCGAACAAGCCCGCTGACCGTACCGCTGTCTTGCTCATCGTTGGTGTTTGTGACTTTGGGGAGCAACTCCCTGATGGTGGGATATCGAAAGACGTCCACCATCGTCAACCGGCAACCGAACTGCTTGTTGATGGCATTGATCAGCTGCAATGCCAGCAGCGACTTGCCACCCAGCGCGAAGAAGTTGTCACCCAGTCCCACCTTCTCCACCTTGAGCAGGCGTTTCCATAGATCCACCACCCACTGCTCTTCGGGATTGCGTGCCTCCTCGAAGGTGCCTGCGGGTGCTGCCTGCGACCAGTCGCTCGCGTAACGCGCACGCACTGCCTTGCGGTCGATCTTCCCGTTGGCGCTCAACGGCATCGCGTCCACCGCCACCCACTCCTGCGGCAGCATGAAGCCGGGCAGGTTTGCAC
>JALYOF010000089.1 GCA_030857025.1 Pseudomonadota bacterium
AGCTCCCTCTCCCCCGCTTGCGGGGGAGAGGGTTGGGGTGAGGGGGGCTTCAAGGCCGCGCTGCGTTCCCCGCCACGCCGCTCTCCGCCCACCGACGACGCGCCAACCTGCCTCCGCAAGGCCTGCAGCCTTTCCAGCGAAACACTCATGCAGCCGACT
Organism: Pseudomonadota bacterium; assembly: GCA_030857025.1. GTDB lineage: Bacteria > Pseudomonadota > Gammaproteobacteria > Xanthomonadales > Xanthomonadaceae > Lysobacter_K. The sequence continues at coordinate 160 of JALYOF010000089.1, forward strand.
CCGCCAGAAGTCCGAGCACGCGCAGCGCCAATGTTTTCGGCGTTTCCCCATCGCGTGTCTCGTCGCCAGCCAGCACAGGACCCACGCACGCGGGGCATCCGGATGTGCAGTCGCAGCGTTCCACCAGTTCCACCGCGCGCTGCACGATTTCATCGGCCCGCAGCCACAGCGGCTCGCTCAGGCCCACGCCGCCTGGAAAGTTGTCGTACAGGTACACCGTGGGCACGAACTGCTGCAATTCGACGGTTCCGCCGTCGTCCACCCGCAATTCCTGACCTTCGATTCCCTTGATCGATCCGCGCCCGTGCTGGTCGCCGACCGCGAACCACGCGCCATCGCCATTGCCGACCGCCTTCTGCAGGTCGCGCGCATCGGCCATCACCGCCACCGTCGCCACCACGTGCAGCGCATACGCCGCGCCCAGGAACCCGTCGAGGGCATCCTGCCGGGAGTCGAACGCGCGCAGCAATGCGGCGTGCGGCAGCTGCCACCAAACCGCGGTGGTGTGCAGTTCCTGGTCCGGCAGCGACACCGGCCCATAGCCGATGTTCTCGTGGGTGTAGTAGCGGATCTTCTTGTATCCGGCCACGCGGCGGACCACGTGCACCTCGCCATGGCTGCAGTCGGCGCCGTTGCCGGTCACCTGACCGTCGAAGCGGTCGAGCACCTTGAGCCGGGTGAAGTTGATCGAGTCGGTGTAGTAGTCCACGAACGTGCGGGTGACGTAGGCCTTGCGGCCTTCCCAATCGAGCCGCTCCACTTGATACGGCGTGCTCTGGATCATGTGGATCGCACCTTCGTACAGGGTCAGCGCAGCCGCCGAATAGTCGACTTCGGCGATGATCACCTGCCGGCCATCGGTCCTGTCGACGACCACGAAATTGCCGTCGGCGACCGAGCGCAGCGACACCGCCTGCGCCGGGTAGCTGTCGGCGATCCACTCCCAGCGCTCGCCCTCGCGGTGCACCACGCCGGTTTCCGCCAGCGCCTCCAGGTACACCTCCGGCTCCACCGGGCCGAACGGTTCGCCGACCACGAACGCCAGCTCGAACGCCGCGCAGCGGATGTGGTCGAACAGCACCAGCGGCTGGTCGGGGGCGATGCGCGCGTGTTCGGGCGAGGCCTCGGCGAAGAAATCGGGATGGCGCACGACGTACTGGTCCAGCGGCTGCGAACTGGCGACCAGCACCCCCAGCGACGCGCGCTGGCGCCGCCCGGCGCGGCCGAAGCGCTGCCACGTCGCGGCCACGGTGCCCGGGTAGCCGTTGAGAACCACGACATCGAGGCTGCCGATGTCGACGCCCAGTTCCAGCGCCGAGGTGGCAATGATCCCGTCGATGCGTCCGGCGCGCATGTCGCGCTCGGCCGCGCGGCGCTCGGCCGGCAGGTACCCGCCGCGGTAGGCGCGGATGCGTGCGGGCTTGCGCGGGTCGTGATCGAACACGTCCTTCAGGTACTTGGTCAGCACTTCGACCATCAGCCGGCTCGATGCGAACACCAGCGTCTTGAGTCCGGCCTTGATCGCAATCCGCGCGATACGGTTGCTCTGCGACCGCGCCGAGGCGCGAAGCCCGAGGTCGGCGTTGACCACCGGCGGGTTCCACAGCAGCACGTGGCGGTCGCCGCTGGGCGCGCCTGATTGGGTGATCGCATGCACCGGCGCCCCGATCAGCGCTTCGGCGTGTTCGGCCGGATTGCCGATGGTCGCCGAGCACAGGATGAACTGCGGGCTCACGCCGTAGAACGCGCAGATACGCCGCAGCCGCCGCAGCACGTTGGTCACGTGCGAGCCGAACACGCCGCGATAGGTGTGGATCTCGTCGATCACCACGTAGCGCAGGTTCTCGAAGAACTGCGCCCATTTGGTGTGATGCGGCAGGATCGCCTGGTGCAGCATGTCGGGATTGCTCACCACGATGTCGCCGTGCAGTCGGATCGCCTGGCGCGCATCGCCGGGCGTGTCGCCATCGAAAGTGAAGGCTTTCACGCCCAGGTCGCCGGCGCGGTTGAGTTCCAGCAGATCGGCCACCTGGTCCTGCGCCAGCGCCTTGGTCGGGAACAGGAACAGCGCTTTCGAAGCCGGTGCCCCTGCCGCGCCCCGCATCGCGGCGGCGACCACCGGCAGCGTGTAGCACAGCGACTTGCCGGAGGCGGTCGGGGTGACGATGGCGACGTTTTCGCCGCGTTGGGCTGCTTCCCAGGCCTGCGCCTGATGACGGTAGAGCCTGTCGATCCCGCGGGCGCGCAAGGCGTCGGCCAGCGCCGCAGGCACGTCAGCGGGAATCGGTGCGTAGTCGCCCTGGCGCCCGGGAATGGTGAAACTGCCGGTGATCCTGTCGGCGTAGCGCCGCGACAAGGCGCTGGTCAGTGACGCGCCATCGCCGCGGGCGATCGGGGTTGTGGCATCGGTCGGCTGATCGCCGGGCGCCGGTTCCAGGCCGCGCGAGTTGGCGTGGCGACTGCTGCGGGCCGGCTCGTCCGGATTGAGTGCCAACGCCTGCCCAGATCTCGAACTCATCCGCGATTCCCGCCAAAGCGGGCAGTGAGCCATCGGCCCGTCGCAGGCGGTGAGACTGGTTGGTGCCGCGGCCGGTCGACCCGCGGCGGCACAGGCGGCAACGCCGACGCTCCGTGGCCGTGTGGATCGCGTCTTCCGTCAGCGTCCCTGCCAGGCCCGGCTGGGCTCGACCGCCTCCGCTGGAAGCTCGCCGGCTTTCACCTCCCGCACCGCCAGGCGCTGCAATGTCGCCACGTCCGGCACCGCGATGCCCTGCGATCGGCCGACCGTGTAGAGGGTCACGTGCGGCGGCGGGATCGCCAGTTTTCGCCCGAGCAGGTCGGCCAGTTCGTCATAGAAACGCGCCAGTGCCGGCATCCGCACGTGTTCGACGATCGACCCGATCGAGCGCCCGCGACCGCGCCCGGCGAGCTCGCGCTTCTCCAGCCGCAGGAACTGCCCGCTGCGCTCGAAATCCCAGTTCTGCCTGCCGAACGCCTCGCGCACGGCCTGCACGCGGAAGCCCCGCCGTCCCGGCTCGCCATGCAACGCCTGCCCGAGTCCGCGACCGACCAGGGTCACGTGCAACTCGTGCTTGGGCTGGAAGGTGATGCCGTCCAGTGCGATGGTCGACGACGGTGGCGGCCACAGGTCGGGCGGAATCGGCAGGATCAGCGTTTTCTGCGGCGTCCATCCTGGCCATGAAAATGCATTCGTGGGAGTCATGCCGTGCTTAACGTAGCTTGGAGCCCGCGCGGGACGCCAGGTCGGGGATCGGCCACTTGAGCTCACCCTTCCACCGGCCCGGTGGGCTCGCCCGGTGACTGATGGCACTTCGTGGAAACTCCTGTTCATCGCGACCATGCGGTTTCGACGCCGAACCGGCGCAAGCTCGCTGCCATGGCGATTGGCAACCCGTATCCGGCAGCGACACCCGTCGCGATCACGCCCGAGGCCCTGTCGGACGTCGAAGGGGTTTACCGGCGGGACGAGAACACCACCCGCACGCTGCGCGTGGTGGAGGGTACCCTCACCGGGCAACGCACTGTCGGCGCACCGTCCCTGGCGGCGCGGGCCCTAAAATGGCCGCTCCGCCTCACCTCCAGCTGCTGGCCCCGAATGCTTCGACTCACCGACATCAAGCTTCCCCTCGACCACCCCGAGCCGGCACTGGCCGAAGCGGTGCTCGCGCGGCTGGGGATCGGCGCGGATGATCTGACCGGCTTCACCGTTGCCAGGCGCAGTTACGATGCCCGCCGGCGCGGGGCGATCGTGCTGATCTACTCGGTGGACGTGGAAACGCCGCGCGAATCGGAAATCCTGGCGCGCGAAGGGGCGTCCGCCGCGCCGAGCGAGGCGGGTTCTGCCAAGGCCGCGGCGGCGAAACAGCCGGCTACAGGGCGACCACCGAAGGCGCAGTCGCCGCACGAACCGCATCCGGTCCAGCGCGACTCCATGAAGGTCGTGCCCACCCCCGACACCACCTACCGGTTCGTCGCACGCGCACCCGACAACCCGACTTTGCGGCCGATCGTTATCGGCACCGGACCCTGCGGCCTGTTCGCCGGTCTGGTACTCGCCCAGATGGGCTTCAGGCCGATCATCCTCGACCGCGGCAAGGCGGTGCGCGAGCGCACGGTCGACACCTTCGGGCTGTGGCGCCGCAAGGTGCTGAACCCGGAATCCAACGTGCAGTTCGGCGAAGGCGGCGCCGGCACGTTTTCGGACGGCAAGCTGTGGAGCCAGATCAGCGATTCTATGCATTACGGCCGCAAGGTGATCGCCGAGTTCATCGAAGCCGGAGCACCGGAGGAGATCGCCTACGTCAGCAAGCCGCACATCGGCACGTTCCGGCTGGTGGCGATGGTGGAGCGCATGCGCGCGACGATCGAGTCGCTCGGCGGCGAGATCCGTTTCTCCAGCCGCGTCGACGACGTGCTGGTCGAGCCCGACGCCGCCGGCGTTCGCCACGTGCGCGGTGTGGCGCTGGCCGATGGCAGCGAGCTGCGCGCCGATCATGTGGTGCTCGCGATCGGCCACAGCGCGCGCGATACCTTCGCGATGCTGCACGAGCGTGGCGTGTTCGTGGAAGCCAAGCCGTTCTCGATCGGGTTCCGCATCGAGCACCCGCAGTCGTTGATTGACCAGGCGCGCTTCGGCCCACAGGCGGGGCATCCGCTGCTGGGCGCGGCCGACTACAAGCTGGTGCATCACTGCCGCAACGGCCGTTCGGTGTACAGCTTCTGCATGTGCCCGGGCGGCACCGTGGTCGCCGCGGCCAGCGAGCCGGGTCGCGTGGTCACCAACGGCATGAGCCAGTACTCGCGCAACGAGCGCAACGCCAATGCGGCGATCGTGGTCGGCATCACCCCGGAGGACTACGCACCGTACGGCGAAGGCCCGCTCGCGGGCATCGCCCTGCAGCGGCACTGGGAATCGCGCGCGTTCGAACTGGGCGGTGGCGACTACGAGGCGCCCGGGCAACTGGTCGGCGACTTCCTGCAGGCACGGGCGTCGACGCGGTTCGGATCGGTACTGCCCTCGTACACGCCGGGCGTCCGTCTGGGCGACCTGGCTTCTTCGTTGCCCGAATACGCGATCGAGGCCATCGTCGAAGCGCTGCCCGCATTCGACAGAAAGATCCGCGGCTTCGCGATGGACGACGCGCTGCTGACCGGCGTCGAGACGCGCACTTCCTCGCCGCTGCGCATCACCCGCGATGAAGCCGGGCACAGCCTCAACACGCGCGGGCTGTTCCCGGCCGGCGAAGGCGCGGGCTACGCCGGCGGCATCATGTCGGCGGGCGTGGACGGCATCCGCACCGCCGAGGCGGTGGCGACGAGCATCATCGAAGGCGCAGGGCATACGCGCGGAGCGACGGCATGATCGAAAAACCGGTGTCACCTGCCTGCGAGCGCAACCGCGACCCGATCCTGGCGCAACTGCGCGAGCACTTCGCCGACCGCCGTAGCGTGCTGGAGATCGGCAGCGGCACCGGCCAGCACGCGGTGCACTTCGCTGCCGCGATGCCATGGCTTGTCTGGCAGTGCAGTGATCGCGCGGAATATCTGCCGGGAGTGCGCGCATGGCTGGACGAGGCGGCGCTGCCGAACACGCCCGCCCCGGTGGAGCTGGACGTCGCCGGACCGTGGCCCTTTGCGCATTCTTTCGATGCCGCCTTCAGTGCCAACACCCTGCACATCATGTCGTGGCGCGAGGTGGAGGCATTTTTCGCCGGTCTGGCCACCACGCTTGCCCACGATGCGAAACTCGTGGTCTACGGGCCGTTCAATTACGAAGGCGCCTTCACCAGCGATAGCAACGCCGCGTTCGATGCGTCGCTCAGAGCGCGCGACCCGCGAATGGGCATACGCGATTTCGAAGCCGTCGACGCGCTTGCCCGCGCGATCGGCCTGCAACTGCATGCAGACGTGCAGATGCCGGCCAACAACCGCCTGCTGGTCTGGCACCGGAAGGCCGCTCCCGCCGCAGCGATTTCCGGCTGACGCCGCGCCGATGACGCAGGCCCTCGTCCACGGCCTGGCCTCACCCGCGCACGCGCTGGTCACCGGTGCCAGCAGCGGGGTGGGCCTGGCCGTGGTGGAGGAACTGCTCGGGCGCGCCGACGTGGCGCAGGTGTTTGCGGTGTCGCGAGGTGCCCACGACAGTCGCGCGCTGGCGGCCTTGCAGGCGACACACGGCGAGCGGATCCGGCCACTGGCGGCCGACATCACATGCGAAGACGCACTGCACGCGCTCGCCTGCGATGTTCGAGCGCACACCGACCGCCTGCACCTGGTCTTCAATGCCGCCGGCTTGCTGCACGCGCCGGGTCTGCGGCCGGAGAAATCGGTCACGCAGCTTCGCCTTGCGACGCTGTCGGAGGTGTTCGCCGTCAATGCCTTCGCGCCGGTGCTGCTCGCGCAGTCGATGCTGCCGCTGATGAAGCACGGCGAACCGGCCGTGCTGGCTTCGTTGTCGGCGCGCGTGGGATCGATCGGCGACAACCGGCTCGGTGGCTGGTATTCGTACCGCGCCTCCAAAGCCGCCCAGAACCAGCTCATGCGCACCTTGAGCATCGAACTGCGCCGCACGCATCCGCAACTGAGTTGCGTGGTGCTGCATCCGGGAACGGTGGACACGCCGCTCTCCAGGCCCTTCCAGTCGAACGTGCCCGCCGACAAGCTGTTCAGTGCCCCGCGCGCGGCGCAGCAACTTCTGGAGGTGGTGGCCACGATGACGCCGGGGCGCAGCGGCAGTTTCGTGGCATGGGACGGGCAGATGATCGCCTGGTGAAACACCGTTGCGGTGCAGCCGCATCAAAGCGTCGTCATCCGCGGGTCACGCCCAGCGCACGGGGCATTAACCGCGGTTCCGCGATGGTGGTGCATCCCCACCCGGCCCTCAGCGGCCGACCCCATTGGAGCATCGAGATGACCAACGAAAGATACCGCAACCCGGGTTCGACCACTGGTACCACGGACTCCCATCCCGTCGGGGTTGCCGTCGGCGGCGTGACCGGCGGCGCGGCGGCCGGTGCGATCGCCGGAACCATGTTCGGTCCCATCGGCACCCTGATCGGCGCGGGCATTGGCGTGGTCGCCGGTGCCGCTGTCGGCAGGGGCGTGGCCGACCGGATCGACGAAGAGGGCGAAAACGAGTACTGGCGCAACGAGTACCAGACCCGTCCCTACGCCAAACACGAATACGATTTCGATCGCGACTACTCGTCGGCCTACAGCTATGGGCTGCGGGCGCGCGAACAGATGGGCACGCGCACCTTCGACGAGGCCGAGAACGAACTGCGCGACGGCTGGGAGCAGAGCCGTGGCGAGTCGCGGCTGGACTGGGACGAAGCACGTCCTGCGATCCGCGACGCGTTCAACCGTGCCGACCGCACCTACAAGACCTACGCCGAAAGCGACCGCCACTTCGAGTCGCGCTTCGGCGAATCGACGTACGCGGGCCAGGACGAAACCTTCGAGGACTATCGCCCGGCCTACCGCTACGGCGTGCTCGCGCGCACGCGCCACGGCAATCGCGACTGGGACGAGGATCTCGACCGCGAACTGAGCCGCGACTGGGACCGCCACCGCGGCAGTTCGACGCTGAGCTGGGAAAGCGCCCGACCCGGCGTGCGCGAGGCGTTCACCTCGCCCTTCATCGACTACAACTCGCCGTACGACGACACTCCCGACTACGACAAGAGCGGGCGTGCCAACGAGGGCATCTTCCGGGTGCGTTGACGCAGTGAGCGCCGCGGGTGATCGCGGCCGACCGGGCAATTGAACAAGGCACCGCTGTCACTGGCAGCGGTGCCTTTCTTCTTGCCCGGACCCCTTGCTCGCGTTGCGGCTGAAGCAATCGCTCGCGCGCAAGTCCCCTCACCAGCGAAGCGGTGCCGTCAGCCGTCCGTGCCGTCGTCGTCGGCGGATTGCTCCTGCAGCGCCAGCCAGTGCGCCAGCGGCGCCGGCCGGCCGAGCAGGTATCCCTGGCCATATTCGCAGCCCAGGGCCAGCAGCGCGCTGCGCTGCTCCTCGGTCTCGATGCCTTCGGCGACCACGTTCATGCCCAGCGCGCGCGCCAGCGCGAGGATCGCGATCAGGATCGACGTGCTGCTTTCCTTGCCGTTGGGTCCGAGTTCGACCACGAACGAGCGGTCGATCTTCAACATCCGCAGCGGGAAGGAATCGAGATAGCTCAACGACGAATAGCCGGTGCCGAAATCGTCCAGTGCCGCGCCCACGCCCGCGTCGCGCAGGCGCGAGAGGGTGGCTCGCACCCGTGCCGGATCGTCCAGCAGCGAGCCCTCGGTGACTTCGATCAGCACGCACGCCGGGTCCATTCCGCTGCGCTCGATCATCCCGAGCAGATGGGTGTCGAACGCCTCGTCGCGCAGGTGATGCGGGGAGACATTGATCGTAAGGAACCTGCCGGCCGCGAACTTCGTCGCCAGCGTGCAGCTGATCTCGAACATGCGCCAGTCGATCGCCTCCAGTGCACCGCAGTCCTCGGCGATCTGCAGGAAATCCGCTGGTCCCAGCACCCCGCGCGTGGGATGGTTCCAGCGCAGCAGCGCCTCGTTGCCGACCACCTCGCCGGTGGCCAGCCGCACCACGGGCTGGAAGTACGGCTCGAACTGATCGTGCTGCAGTCCTTCGCGCAGTTCGCCTTCCAGCGCCAGCACGTCGATTGCCGCGCGCTGCAGCGAGGCGTCGAACAGCACGTAGCGATTGCGCCCCAGGGTCTTGGCGCGATAGAGCGCGGTGTCCGCATCGCGCACCAGTTCGTCGGCAAGCGCATGGCGGCTGTCGCCCAGCGCGATGCCGACGCTGGCCGTGGGCGTCAGCGACTTGCCCGCCACCTGCACCGGCCGACCGATCGCATCGAGCACCCGCTGGGCAACGCCGATCGCAGTGGCCGAATCGGCGTCGTCGAGCAGGACCACGAACTCGTCGCCCGACAGTCGGGCGACCAGGTCCGGATCGCGAACGCAGCCCTGCAGCCGCCGTGCGACCTCCTTGAGCACCTCGTCGCCTGCCAGGTGGCCGAGGCTGTCGTTGATGATCTTGAACCGGTCGATGTCCAGGTACAGCAGGGCGCACTGCCGATGCGACAGGCCTTCGGGGCGCGCGAGTATCCGGTTCAGCCGGTTGCGCAGGTAGCCGCGGTTTGGAAGGTTGGTCAGCGCGTCGTGCATGACCTGGTGCTTGAGGCGATTCTCGATGCGCTCGCGCTCGCCGATCTCCGCGCGCAGTTCGTGCGTCCGCGATTGCACGCGCTCCTCGAGGGTCGCAAAGGCCTGCTGCTGGATCAGGGCGGCACGCCGGCGATGGAGGCTGTTGGCAATCTGCGATGCGACGAAGCCCAGCAGCTCCTGGTCGGCAGCGCCGTACACCACCTCAGGATCGTAGCTCTGCACCGTGATCAGGCCGATGGCTTCCTCGCCGGACATCAGCGGAACGCCAAGCCAGCACACCGCCGGCGGCCCGGCCGAAGCAAGTTGGATTTCGCCGGTCGCTGCCAGGCTCACGATGAAATCGGTATTGCCCAGCAGTGGCTGTGCGTGGCGCAGCACGTATTCGCTCAAACCGCGGCCGAGCGCGCGTGAGGGCGCAATGCGATCGAGCTCGTCGGCGTAGTAGGGAAACTGCAGCAGCCGGCGATCGTCCGAAAGCAGCGCGATAAAGAAGTTGCGGGCGTTGAGCAGCTCGCCCACGACCTCGTGGATGCGGCGGTAGAACGCGTCCTCGCCGATGTCGGCGGTGGCCAGCTGCGCGATCACGAACAGCGCGCGCTGCAGCTGTTCGGCGCGCTGCCGCTCGATGATCTCCATCTGCAGGCCGAAGTTGGCGTCGGCCAGTTCGACCGTGCGCTGCTGCACGCTGCGCTCCAGTTCCTCCTTGTTGCCCTTGCGCTCCAGCGCGGTGAGGATGTGGCTGCCCACGAACTCCAGCAATGCCTGGTCTGCCGCGGTGTACACGATGCCGGGCTCGTAGCTCTGCACCACGATCGCGCCGTGCACGATCCCGTCGCGCAACAGCGGCACGCCCATCCAGTCGTAACCGTCGGTCCCCACGATCCTCAATGGACCCGACACCTGCTCGCGCAGCTGCGCCGTATCGCCACGCAGCGCCTTGCCGTCGTGCAGCAGATACCAGGTGAGCGTGCCTTCGCGTTCATTGAGCGGAACATCGCCCAGGAAGGGCGGATCGATCACGTCGACGAAGTACAGGAAACGCATGACATCGCGTTCGGCATCCAGCCGGACGATGAAGCAGTTCTCCGCGTACATCAGCGCCCCGACGATGGCGTGGATGCCCTTGAGCAGCTCGGGCATGTCGCGATCGGAACCGGCGAGGTCTGAGATCGCGAACAGCGCGCGCTGGACCTGCTCTGAATACTCCAGGCGCGCCACGCTGCCCTGCAGTTCGGCTACCTGCATCGCGCTGCGCAGGCGAAGGTCGGCGACCTGCAACTGCTCGGACACCGCGGCGATCACCTGCGCAGCGAGGTCCGGATGCTCCATCTCCAGCAACACCACGGCGCCGCTATGGCGCAGTGGAATGCCCAGCAGCGATGCCTGGTGCGCGGCCATGCGCGGGTGAACATCGCCGATCACGTCGCGGGCGAACAGCAGATCGTCCGCCTCCCCGGATACGGCCGCCGGGTGGCTGGATTCGGTCGACGGGTCGCCCTCGGAAGCGATGTCCCAGAGGATGCGCACCTGGGTGCAACCCCGCACGCTGCGCACGGCTTGCACGGCTGCCAGCGCCACCTCGCGCGGCGTGGTGGCATCCAGCAAGGGCGGCAACCATCGAAGGGCGAATTCCTGCAGCGGTGGCAGCTTGCAGTTCTGTTCTGGCGCGACTGCCATCGAAGAAAAATGCTTTATGGCGGGTGTTTTCACTCTTGCACGATGCCGCCGCCCGCGGGGCGAAAAAGTGGCGACAAACTTTGAAGTCGGCTCCACTTCGGTGTTTCTCCAGCGAGCCTTAACAGGGCCCCCCGCATTCAGTTTTCCTCGTGAGCAGCGCGCCAGGGTCGCAGCACGACGGAACCCGCAGGCGGCACACCTTCACGCCCACCGCTACGATGACGCCGGCCTGTTGCCGTCATATAAGGAATGCCATGCGCTGTTCCCGATTCGCCGTCGCCGTTCTTTCGTTGTCCGCCACGTTCAGCCTGCAGGCCGGAGTCCCGGCACCCGTCGATACACCCTACGAGCCCGGCCCGGTGCGGATCGAAGTGGATGCGAGCAACCTGGCACAGCGGATCGTGCGCGTGCGCCAGACCATTCCCGCGCGGCCGGGTGCGCTCACGCTGTTGTACCCGCAGTGGCTGCCGGGCAACCACGCGCCGCGGGGGCCGATCGACAAGATCGCAGGCCTGCAGTTCAGCGCCGACGGCCGCAAGCTCGAGTGGCGGCGCGATCCGGACAACGTCCATGCCTTCCACCTCGACGTTCCTGCCGATGCCAAGTCGGTGGTCGCCCAGTACGACTACCTCACGCCGACCGATCGCGCGCAGGGGCGAATCGTGATGACGCCGGCGATGCTCAACCTGCAGTGGAACGCCGTGGTGCTGTATCCGGCGGGCCACCATGCAAGCCGCATCCAATACCTTCCAAGCGTGAAATATCCGTCCGGCTGGCAAGCCGCGACCGCCTTGGACGGCGCGACCCGTGCTGGCGACACCGTGTCCTACGCCAGCGTGCCGCTGGACGTTCTCGTGGACTCGCCGGTATTCGCCGGCCGGCACTACAGCCAGATCGACCTGGCACCAGGCGCGGAAGTGCCGATCCGGCTCAATGTATTCGCCGACCAGGCAAAGCAACTGGAAGCCAAGCCCGAACATCTCTCGCTGCATCGGAAGATGATCGAGCAGGCGCTCAAGCTGTTCGGTGCCCAGCACTACGACCACTACGATTTCCTGTTCGCGCTTTCCGGGCAGATGAGCGGCATCGGGCTTGAACACCAGCGCTCCAGCGAGAACGGCGTGCCCGCCGACTACTTCACCAACTGGGACGAGAAGACCGGCAGCACCGACCTGCTCGCGCACGAATTCGTGCATTCCTGGAACGGCAAGTACCGCCGCCCGGCCGACCTCTGGGTCGCCAACTACAGCCAGCCGATGGGCGACAGCCTGTTGTGGCTGTACGAAGGGCAGACCCAGTTCTGGGGCAGCGTCCTCAACGCGCGCAGCGGGCTGCGTCCCAAGCAGGCCGCGCGCGACGCACTGGCGATGGTTGCTGCGACCTATGCGGAAAACCGTCCCGGGCAGTCCTGGCGCAGCGTCCAGGACACCACGCTCGATCCGATCATCAGCGCACGCGGACCCAAGCCTTACCGCAGCCAGCAGATGAGCGAGGACTACTACTTCGGCGGCATGCTGATCTGGCTGGAGGCCGACGCGCTGATCCGTGAGAAGACCGGCGACAGCAAGTCGATGGACGACTTCGCGCGTGCATTCTTCGGTGGAGGCGACGGCGTCTGGAAAACCCAGGACACCTACACGTTCGAGGACGTGGTCGCGACACTCAACGGCGTCGTCGCGCACGATTGGACGGGCTTCCTGCGCGAGCGCCTCGATGGCAAGCATCCGCTTACCGGCGGCATCGAGGCCAGCGGATGGAAGCTGGTCTACAAGGACGAGCCCAGCGCCTACCAGAAGGCACGCGCCAGTCGCGCCGAAGGTGCGGCGGATTTCGTCCATTCACTCGGGCTGTCGCTGGACAAGGCAGGCCAGGTCACCGACGTGCGTTGGGACGGCCCGGCGTTCAACGCAGGCCTTGGCAGCGGCACCATCGTGGTTGCCGTGAACGGCCGCGAATATGCAACCGAAGCACTCGAGGACGCGATCCGCGCCGCGGCGGAAACCAGAGCGCCAATCACGCTGCTGGTGAAGGAGTTCGATCGCTACCGCACGGTGGAGATCGACTATCGCGGCGGCCTGCGCCATCCCCACCTTGAGCGCATCGCCGGCACGCCGGATCGCCTCGGGAAACTGTTTGCGCCCCGGTGACGAGCGGTGCAGCCGATGCGCCGGGTTGTGGCTTCGCTACCCCGCCGCATCGGCTGCTCAGGACGCCAGGACGATGACCTCGTCGGCGACCACGACATGCGTCATCTCATGGCCGTTCCAGTGGTAGTACAGATGCGCGCTTTGCCGGGTCGACGCGACCAGGTCCGGGTAGAACAGCGCGACACACTGGCCGCCGGGCCTGCGCACGCTGTCGTAGACCAGCCCGTTGCTCCCGGCGGCACGCAGCTCCAGCGCGGTACGCTGGCTCTCGGCGTAGTTGTCGGGGTCGTGCAGCCCGGCGTAACCGCCGCGGACATCGTGCAGATCAGCCGCGATGTCAGACAGGTAGCAGCGCATCTCCAGGATGGAGCGTGGCTCCCGCGTGTAGGCAAGAAACCTTGCCCGATGGAAAACAGTCTCGGCCACCGCCGTGTCGCGATCCTGCGCCGCGTAATACACCCCGAAGCTGCCGTTCGAGAAGCGCGAACCATCCCGATTCAGATGGGTAAAGGCCGCCATCACCGGCGTGGTGCCCGGCCCGCTGACGCGGCGCTCGGCCGGGATCAGCTGGATCTGCCCCAGCTGCTCGCGAATTCGCGGATTGGTGCGCCCTTCCAGTTCGAAAAGCGCGTCGATGTCGGCAGGCGAGGCGATGTCGTCGAAAACACCGATCGGTGGAAAGCGACTGGAAACGATGCGATAGCCGGGCCGCCACTCGATCCGTGAGCGCGGCGGCGTCAACTCCAGCCCCGCTGCGCGTCCAGGTACTCGCGCACCACGAACAGGTCCGACACCTGCCCGCCCAGCAGGCGCTGCAGCGCAGGGGCACCGCCAAACAGCGGCGCGTCATTGGCGCGCTTGATCCAGCCGTTGGCCTGCTCGGCATTGGGGAACAACAGACGCAGCGTCTTGTAGATGCCCAGCAGGTAACTGATCCGTTCCAGCACATCCTGCGGCAGCGACCCGGCCATATTCCGCTTCCAGCGGAAAAATGTCGACCGCCCCGGATTCCCCAGCAGCGTGCGCTCCTGCTCGGCGGTCAGGCCCCAGGTTTTCGTGATCTGGAAGAAGGCGCGCAGGGCGGGGCCGTCGAGCTCACGGTTTGATGTGACGGTGGCTGGCGTGATGTTCACGGCAGAGTCTCAATGGGCACTTGTGATGCATCGTAGTCCCGCGATGGACTAAGAGCAATTCGGATGCGTGGACGCCCCGGCCCGCGACGTTGGATACCGCCTCGAAAACGGGGTGGTAATCCGATACCGCCCATATGTGAGGTGTATGCATGCTGCATTCTTGATCCGGCGGATCCCGGCCCGCCGCAAGTCCGCGAGCAAGCTGAGGATTTTGCGTGTTGACCGGCTAAGGCCCAACCGCCACGATGCTGGTTACACCCCGAAAGTGGGGTCTACTTGGTGTTAGCCGGTACTGCACAAGCAATTCGGTGGACGCTTCTTCGGACGCAATTGCCTCTCGTGGAGACGGCTCCGGCAAGTACCGCTTCGGCAACATCGCATCGGTCTCAGTGCGTCACTTCGGCAGGTTGCTCGGTGTCAGTTCCCTCGCGTAATCATTGGGCCTCTTCGGCTGCATCGCGCGTCAAGGCTTCTCGGTAAAGCGCCGGCTCACTTGGGCTGGTAGTGTCCGCACGGTGAGGCGTCGTGGTTGGGGCGGTGGCGGTTCACTGCGGCATCCCTGGCAGCACCAGCTAACAATTCATTCAAGCCGAACCCGCTTCGTCGCTTCGTTGAAATGTGTAGTCGGTGTTGTTCCTTCCCATCCCGGTCTGCACGTTGCGGGCCGGCTTAATTCAAGTGTTAGGCGGCATGAGCCACAGTCCCGATTTCATTGGCCTCAACGAAAAGCTGTTCCTCTTGCGCCACTTCATCGCTGGCAACAAGGAGTTCTCTCGCCGCGAGAAGCAGTACCAGGGTACGCAAACGGATGCTTCGGCAGACTGGGATGACTACGCTGCTCGCCTTCGGTACGTCGTCAGTAACGACCTGATCGAGATTGCAGCGAAGTTCCGCGTCATACAGGACATGGCTGCTTCTCAAGCCTCGCCTAAGTATTTGCGCGAGCTTGACGAAGAGTGCATGAATGGCAAGAGCATTGGTACGGTGTTAGGGGGCGACGTCACTCTCACACTCCGCGAATCTTGTAACAAGATCATCCATGCTACAAGTTTCAGCCTCGTATTCGAGAACGCTCGCAGCGCAGTGCCGCGCCACCTCTACTCCTACTGGAATGGAATCTGTCAGTGTGCTGGTACGCGATCGAAACGACCATGGCGAGTAGCTATAGACGTCTATAGGTGGGCGGATGCTATGGACCACTTTTTAGAAGACTTGGCGGACAACACTGACTGGTAGTGCCGCCTAACAATTCATTCAAGCCGAACCCGCTTCTTTGCTTGGCTAAAATGTGTTGTTGTTCCACTGTCACAACTCACCGATCAGCAGGTTGCGGGTCGGCTTAATTCAGGTGTTAGCCGGTACTGCACAAGCAATTCGGTGGACGCTTCTTCGGACGCAATTGCCTCTCGTGGAGACGGCTCCGGCAAGTACCGCTTCGGCAACATCGCATCGA
>JALYOF010000095.1 GCA_030857025.1 Pseudomonadota bacterium
TCGCAACGAAGCGCAGGTTGTATTCGTTGGTCCGGCTCGGCTGGGAAGCGCTGGCACGAAGATGGCTGACCCGTCCTGTCCAAGCCATGCTGGACACGCTTGAATCACTCTCACCCGAGGCCCGGCACAACATGGCGCTTTACGGATGAAAAGGTGGGGAAACCTCAGACTCTGACTCCAGCTTCGGTCCCGCTACTGAAATCGGTGGGCGTCGGCGGCGTGTCAATGCTTTGCTACAGCGCTAAATTCGGCGAGACTGGCCGATGTCACGGCAGGAGGCCCCTCGATGATCGAAGCAGGATATGCCGCGCTGCTCACTCAATTGCGCCCCTCAGGTGACCTAAAGGTGATGGATCTGGTCGCAGAAGCCGGCGTCGACGTCGGTCCGTGGTCGATCAAACACGACGGGCAGCCCGTCGCGAATCCGCGCGCCAATCCAAATTACTGCTACGAGTGGGCCTTTGGTGAAGATCGCGAACCAATCGTGCTCTGCATCTGGCATGAGAGCCTCGCTCCGCATGTCGAAGGGATCGCGTACCAGGGCAACATGCGTGCCCGTGCGAAGACACTGGAGGACATCGTTCTCGATCGCAAGGAGGCGTCCGGCACGCGCTCTCGCGCGAAGAACCAAGCGAAGCGATGCGATCGTTTCGACTTCCGTGTGCAGCGTTCGTTTCGAAACGACTTGCCGCTGCGCGTCATCTTGCTGGAGGGTGCGCGAGCGGATCGACTGGGACATGATGCGTCGACGGTCAGCCGGCGCCTGCTCGATGGTTGTGCGTGGCATGTGAACGCTTACGATTACGATAATGGCGCTTTCACGATTCTGCGCGGCGCGCCGAGCACTCCGGTTTCAGTTCCCAAACGAGCGGGCGGGGAAGATCCCGAGTCGATCGCCGCTTTACCCGAAGTTCAAGGTCGCCGCGCTCGCATCGTGTTCTTGAACATTGGATGGATGGCCGATTACCAAGGGCCGCGCAAGAACGATAGGGCGAAGGGTGGCCACGGTTATCTCAAGGAGCATGACGGCCATGAGTCCTATAACTTTAGACCCCATCATGGCAAGCTTTTGGGCTACGTGCCGGGCACGTTCGACATCAACATCACAAAGTTCATTGGCAGCAAGGCTGATCTAGCGACAGACATGACCGTGGTCTGGTGCGCTATGCATCCGGAGCTCAAGCGTCACGTAATCGTCGGCTGGTACGAGAAAGCAACTATTTTTCGGAAGCTCCAGAAAGGTAGTCCTTGGAAAATCGATGGTCTTCCCGTTGAACATCAAATCGTGGCTGACGCAAAGGATGTCTATATGGTCCCGCGGGAGCTTCGGACATTTCCGGGACCAGACGGTCCGCGCATCGGCTTCGGACGCAGCGTCATCTACTACGGCAACGAAGAACTTTGGACGGCAGTGCCTGAGTTCATTCGATCAAGGGGCCTAAATCAGGACGGGAGGAACGCTAAGGGAAAGTCGCGCAACGGCGCCGGCCGTCAGATGGATCCCGAAAAACGCAAACAGATTGAGGTCGCTGCCGTCGAACATGCGACGGCGTACTATCGCGAGCAATTGCAGGATCCGAATTGCGTCGAGTCCGTCGAGCCCTACGGTTTGGGATGGGATCTCGAGGTGACGCTGAAGACGAATGAAAAGCTGCTCGTTGAGGTGAAGGGAACCTCCCTTCCCGACGTCTGCGCGGAACTCACCGTCAACGAGTACGACAAGATTCGCACGCCAAGACACCGCAATAGTTACGTGATTTACGTCGTAACAGAAGCTGGCACGGACAAGCAATGTGCGCACATCTTTCGTTATTGCGGTAGGCGGAAAAAACACGGCGACATCTGGAGGGCAGATGACGGCCGAGTTCTCAGGTTTGAAGAGCGGAAGGCAGCTAAGTTCACGGTAAAACGATAGGGGACGTCACTCGAAGGCAAATGGATACTGGAGCTGCGGGGTCTAAAAGTATGCCCAGGCGAGCTAAAAGGGTGGATTTCCGCCCTCCATTCGTGATCGCTGAGATGAATGCGCCGTTGGGAGTAAGGAATCGACGCACAATCAGCAAAGTAGGTCTACAAGACAATTACTTAGGATCATAGATGTGACGTCTGATGGGCCCACCATCTCCTTGTGTAACCGCTCGCCCTCTCGCCCGCCTAGCGCACCAGGAGAAGTGCACTGGGACCCCCAGTTTCAGCAGATAGGGGCGGATGCACTGCACAAGGTGCGGCATCCGAGCCGGTCGGAGCAGCTGCGGAGCTTTCTCGATATCGAGTCAGGTTCGGCTGCCGGCGTGAAGCGGCAAAGCGAAATCGACAGGCCCGCCAACGTTGCTTCAACCCAAGGCGATCAGCCTCGCTCAATCGCTATTACTTACTCCAGCTCGTATTATTGAGGAAATCAATATAGCCCACAACCGCATGGCCGGAATGGGTGTGCGAAGCGAACGTCGTCTGCACAAATGCACCGACCCCTGCGTCCAATACAACATTGGACCTCAAATCAATCACCGGCCAAACATCGTAATTTACATCCTGCATAAGCAGGATCATCTCGCGATTGCTTGCATTGTAAGTCGCCGGCTGCATCCTTCCTGCAAGAGGCGGCATGCTTGCGACTTGGGCGAACCGCCATTCGTTGTCCCGTTGATCCTGGGCCGGTTCAAACAAGACGTCCATTGAACCACCTGACCATCGCAAAGCACCCTGCTGGAGATCTACGTTTGGGCCTGCTGCCCTCTTTCGCTTGGAAGGCACTACGACCGGAAACATGTCAAGAATTACGGGCTGCAGTTGGTTGACCCCACTAAACCTGAGATCACGGGCACCACCACCCGTCCGGGCGATATTGGAGGTTGCTTGAAACTTTTGGTAGTCGCCTGGAAACAGCTCCTTGAAAAGCACGCGCTCTACGTTCGGCACACCCATGCATGTTGTCGCTGGCATATTGGACTCTTCCTCTGAGATAAATTTCGTCTTCTAACTTTTTTTGATCGTCTTAAACAGCAAGAACGGTGGCGAGGCAAGTTCCAAACCGCTCGCAAAAGCGTGGCAACCCACCCTTTGACGAAATCCCGCGCACTTCAACGTCAACGGCTATAATACGAGTCGCATCAATCTCGATTCGCTCCATCACACAGAGACTCCCGAGTCCAGCTGGCGCCCTGTCGCTAGTGCGGGGATAGGCGAGCACAATTGGGCAATCGTCGCTCGCACGCGAGAAGGCCAACGCCTCGTAGACGTCTGCTTCGCTGATCCGGAAGCCAGACCGGCCGACACGTCCCTTGTATTTCGCGTCGACCAAGAAGAGGGGCGCATCCCGCTGTTGGATCCGCAGATCCGGCTTCACGACGAGATCGCTTAACTTGCCCGACAGCAGATTGTGCCGGCTTCCCAGCACGCGTTTCTTCTCCGGGATCGCGTGAGCGCCCCCGAAGTGAATGCGGGCAGCGATGCTTAGGAGGTCCTGCCAAACGCGCCAGGTGCTGACGATGAAGCCCGGACCGCGTCGCTCACCAGGGTGCAGGCCCGCACCTACCCCGCCAATGATGTCGACAGAGAGGTCAAGAACGGGCTGCCACGCACGCGCCCGTGGCGAAAGACGCCACGCATCAAGCTTCCGCCGCGGCGGCTCAGGCTGGGGGCCGAGATGGCTCGCGAGGCACGAGAGCCGCTCTTGCAGCTGATAGCTTCGCACCTGTCCTGCAAGGGTCTTGGCTGCGACCTTAATGAGTGCGTTCGTCGGGTTGGAGCGGGTGAACTGAAAGCTCGTCTGCGTGAACCCGTCAGCACTGGGTAAGCGGAGGTCAAATGGATCGACTTCGCCATCCAGAAAGAAGGACTCCTCGTGGACGTTGCGATACGCCTTCAAAGGTCGACGGTGAAGCTGCCAATACATGCCGATCAGGGCATTTGCTAGGAGCGTCATGAGATCGCTAGTGCCACGGGCGGATGAGACGCTTTCTTTGGCTAGAAGGTAGCCGTGGCGCGAGAGCATGGCGAGGAAGAAGAAGTCCTCTGCCCAGCCGGCATGCTCCTGCCCGGTTCCGAGGAACTTCGGCGCGATCTCGAGCTCGAGGCCTCGGTCAATCCTGAGGAGGCCCGCCATGCCTTCTGCACGAATTGCGCTCCCCGTCAGCGCCAATGGGCTGTCCGAAAGCCCGAGGGTGGTCGCTGCCCGCTCGCCGCGTTGCATCACCAGGTCCCGAATTTCGCTGACTGGCCGGTGCGTTGCCGCGGCCATGTCAGCGACTACAGGCGTGGGGGGCCCGTATTCGGCGATCGCGAACCGGTGGGGCCGCATGGCTCAATCAGCCCTGGCGATGGCTCGTAGTCCCTCATAGAGCTCCTCTTGCCGCCAAGAGTCGAGCGCCTGCAGGACGAAGCGCGGCTCGTCGTCGAAGACTTTGGACACAAGTCGGATTGGGTGCTGGCCTGCCGATTCCTCGCGCGCGTTGAAGATCGCCGCCATGCTTCGGGCGTCGCCGAAGAACACTTCCCCCGCATGCGCTTGCACCCGCGCCCACGCACGTCCCACATCCGCGATCGCATCCGCCATATCGACCTGAGGCTTGGACGCCATCAGGACCCCATGGCCCACCTGGAAATCTGGCCCACGCGAAAGGCGTAGCCGCTCATTCACCGCCACCCAGGCCTGCACGCTCGCTTCGTAAATATCTGCACTTGTTGCGGGTGCTTCCGGCAGCGCCGCCGCGCTTGCGCGAAGGCCAAGGAAAGCACGCAGTTCCCTCTCGCGCGGATTGAGCCGGAAAGGCTCAAAGCGACGCAAGAATGCAACATCGATCGGTTCGACCGAGGTGTCAGCTTGATTCTGGACCGCAAGGATGAACAGCTGGTCTGGCAATGCGTATTCAACGATCTGGCCGTCAGGCGGCTGCATGATCTCGATGAACTGGGTCATCTTGCCCGCGCTGCCATCTGGCAGCAGGCGCTTGTCGGCTTCGATGGCCACGAGTGATCCACCAAAGACTTGGACCGCCGGCCCGCGGTTGATCTCGTCAACGATGAGGAGTGCACGCGCGCCAGGCTGCTTCGCGAACTCGGCCGCGCGGTAGAGCGTGCCTTCGATTATCTGGAACTCGCCGCCTTTCCCCGGCCCCACTGCGGGGGCGATGCCAGTGAGGAAATCGCGATATTTCGAGTTTTGGTGGAACACAGTGCGGAAGACTTGAGCTTTGGCTGCGCCACGGATCGGCACATTCGAAGTCAGGTCGAGCGTTGCTGCGCCATCGGTGCCCCAGGCTTCCCCAACGAACGCCTCGGCCACTTGAGACAATAGGCGCGTCTTACCCGTGGCAGGGGGTCCTGAAACGAGAACATTCTTGGACAGGGCAAGCAAATCGAGGACAACGCGTGCCTCGGCAGAGATTGGCTCAGGCATTGGTGTATTGGCGTCCCGTGTCAGTTTCAAAATAGCCAAGAATCGCGCGGTTGCGACGCAGCGGGCGATCAAGACTGTTAACCATGTGGCGACGGAACGTTTCCAACCACCCTTTGCCCCAGCGCAATGATTCTTCGTCTACGAAAAACGGCCAGATCCGCCCGCTCTTGGTTTGAACCAGCAGCAGGATTAGGCGACCCGTCGCAGGGTGGGGCGGGAGCTTGCCCGCGAGTCCAGGGTAGGTATGCACCCGTGTTATCCGCCATTCGCCGGGGCGAGCGGTTGTTGCCGGCTCCAACTTCAGCGCTTGGTTCCTCTCGACGCGACCTCCATCCAGCAGCGTATCGATCCAGTAAAGATCGCCCTCGCGCTGAATGACTTCCTCTGGCGCACCATCTCTTTGGCGCATAACCGGATTCTCTCTCGGGAACATCGCCTCGACGATGGAGCTAAGGTGATCACCTCCGCGATAACGAAGATCGCGTGCGCCTCCGCCGGCACTGCGATGGTCGTTTGATGTCGCCGTGAACTTCCGGCGATCGCCCTCCCTAATTTCCTTCCAAAGGATGCGGCTGATGGCCTTATCGTCCTTTCCCCCAATCTTCGACGTCGCTGCCACCACCCGCCACCCCGTAGTCCGTTTGAGCCCGATCTGCCATCTGCGCTGGCACGTAGGGTACTGCGCCCCGCGCCGCAGCAGCGCTTGCCCTATCCCGCCACTCGTCCCGCTCGCGTCGGCGCCGGGCGAACGCGCTGAGCACCGTATCACGCGTTACTGTGGACCTCATCTCCCCCTGCAAGGCCGGCTGTCCCCGATCCAAGAGTGGAAAGTCATCAAGCATCAGATCCAGATCCTCGACTGACAGGTCGTAGGCCAGACACACCTCCATCTCAATCTGAATGCGCAGCTCCGCAGCGGCGCGATCCGTATCCCACGCCCGACCCCCAGCGTCCAATCCGGCGAGCGCATCAACCGCCCTCACGATGCGCCTCCAAGGGAGACCACCAGAATGTAGACGCGGCATCGGCACGCTGTAGAGTAAGAAATAGTTGATTGTGGTGGTGAGCACCCTCCTGAGCATCCAGTCGAACGCGAAACTGTTGGCTATGGCAGTCCACACTCTTAGGCGTTCGGCACTAGTGTCATTCGGAAAGACGACGGTCGGCACCTTGTTGCCACAGGCCACACCCGGCGGGACTAGGGCGGCCATCATCGCGCGCTCGTTGGTTTGCCCGGCGATATCGCAAAAACCCACCCGCCACAGGCCCATGCGCTGTCGGGCCTTGTCCGCGCACCGACTGGGAGCGATGTGGAACTGGGCCCGAATGTCAGACGAACCAAACGGCAACGCGTCCCACACGGCCGCTCGGCCGCTACCGCTTCGATAGGTCTTCGCACCGAACCTGAACTGGTGGATGTGCCGGCCCTCGATGACTGGTATAAGACCCTTGCCCCTTCGCTGCGAGAACGCGGCGCGATCGGAGGTCATGTCCAGCTCGCGGCAGGGCTCCGCATACCAAGCCGAGCGCGGGTCATCCATGCGCTCGCCACCCAACCCGAGCCGCCGGAAGAGCCGCCACGCGTGATCGCTCGCGACCTCAGGCAGGCTCAGGTCAGGCGAAAGACGTGAAACGTGAGTGCGCGAAAGGCGGGCCCTGCCTGACACATCTGTGCCCTGCGCCGTGCCCACTTCGTGGGTCAGGCGGATCGGCGCGCCCTTGGTGTCATCGCTCGTCCCGCGACGAAGCGTGAGAGCAACGAACTTGAAACGCGTGTCGATCGCAAAGAAGCGTGCCTTGTTATCGAAGATGCCGACTTCGATCTGATCGCACGAGGCAAAAAGAGCGCGACGAATGGCGGCAGTTCCTTGCGAACGAATCAGACCACCTGGAACCAAAACTGCTGCACGTCCGCCCGGCCGTAGCTGCTCCAAGTAGAGCGACATAAATGCGGCATAGAGATCAGCCTCTCCGCCGGTGAGCAGCGGATGGCGCTGGGCCAAGCGCTCAGCGTAGGTGGCGATCTTCTTCTGCTTTGCGTGAAAGCCGCACAGATGTTCGGCTGCAATCGCACTTCCGTAGTGCGCGCGACTTCCGCCACCCCGCGCGAACTCATGGCGTGTGAGGCGAACGCGCTCCCAAGGCGGGTTGGCAATGACCGCGTCAAATCCACCAGGCGCGATCTGGTGCCACTTTTCCGGCGCCAGGAGGAGACTATCTCCGGCGATCCAGTGCTGACACATCTCGATCACGGCACCGAGGTCATCGGTAAGCGAGGCGAGCGCAAGTCGCGCGCCACGCAGCGGCACGGACGACAGGTCTGCGGCATACATGCCATTGCGCAGAAACTGGGCGGTAGCTCGGCGGTCATGACCGCAAACTTCTAGCGTCAAGGCGACGAGAAGGATGCCGGCGCCGCACGCAGGGTCAATCACTCGACTCTCAGGGCTAAGCTCCATCGCGATGGACCTCGCCAGACGCTGCGCGAGGCGAAAGTCTGTGTGATACGCGCCGGTTGCGCGCTGATCACTGGCGCTCAGTTCCTCTCTTGCCAGCGCACTCAGCACCAGAGCAGGCGCGATCCCGGTCTGGTCGATCAGCGAAATTATATCCGCAGCAGATCCCTCCAAGGTCTCAAACTCGGCGATCCGTGCGCAGCCGAACGCCTCGAAATAGGCACTAAGATTGTGCGATCCCATGCGACATGCCGCTGCTTCAAGAAACTGGAATTTTGCTTCCGACTTCCTGCCGCCAAAACCGCTCGTCAGCTGCGACAAGGCGCGCGATACGCCCTTCAAGCGGCCAACTTCTACTGTGGCGAACTTGGCGCTCACAACGCCGCTGCTCGTCGCGCGCGGACTGCGCGCTTATCAATCACAAGGAGGTGCTCCGTAACCCTAGATGCGCGGTCGCTTGCCACCTGATTGGGTCGGTAGCGACCGATATCGGCAATGTCGAAAACCTCAACTGTGCCCTTGGTCTCCAAGCGCGCGTAAAGATCGTCGATGTCGACGTGCCCCTCGGAGCTATACGACAACAGGACCCGCTGGGCCGCTTGCGCCTCGATCAGTGCATCGAGTGCGTTAAGCGCCTTGCGCTTATAGCAGTAGTCGGATGCGAGATGCTGCCAGGGACGCAGCCCGGCAACGCCTTGCACGATCGGCACATCGCCGAGCGAAATTGTTTCGAGGATGTGGTAGTAGGCCGCATATTGGCGCTTGGTGTACGGTGGGTCGAGATACAGTGTGTCCTCGGGCCGAGACTGCACCTGCGTAACATCGCCGACAGATGCTTCAAGCTCCACGGAGCGACCCAGTAGCTCCCGCGGACGCATCTGCAGGACTTGCCGGCTCTGGGCGCTCCAAGTCGCAAGGAAGCACCCGTAAGTGCCGGCGATGTTGGCAACGCGATTCGTTGCACCGATTAGATCAGCAATCAGAATGCGTGCCTCTGCATCCGAAACCTTGCCGGCCGAGAACCACTCGGCGATCTGTGCGCGAATCGCGTCGATGCGCGACGCATTCTCTTCGGTGAAGTAGCGCCGCTCGATCTGCGCTGTCGAATGCTGCCGCGCCGCCGGGCTGTATTCGCGCCAGAGAAACCCTTCCCGACCGGGAAGCCCGTTGAGCTCAGCGATGGCAGCCTCGTAGCCGGACAAACCAGCGAAAGGTGCTTGCCCGGCACTCGTCAGTCGGGCAGCAGTGATTATCGTGGCATACGCCAGATGGTCGTTAGCCAGAACCGGCCATCCCAAAGAGGCAGCCTTGGCAGCGACCGACCCCATGCCGCAGAAGGCATCAATGAATCGGCCGCCGGTTGGCGGGCCTATGAAGGAGGCAAGCTCGTCTCCAAGCCTCGCCTTTGAACCGATGTAGCGCAAATTCACAATCGTCTTCCAAGGTCAAGGTTGCGGTATGCGTGGTCGTGCCTTTTCTTGCTCAACCTATCGCATGGGCGCCAGCCGTCAAGGAGAAACGAGGCCGCGCACGCTACCGGCCGGCCTTCTCACGCACTGAGATGCGTCGCGGACCAGCGAGGTGCGGAGACTCGTTTTTTCCGCCCGCCCTACTCGCTAAGTGCGAAAACCGGGGTCAGAGTTGGTCAGAGTGCACTTTCGGCATTTCGAATTAGCAGCGTTCGCGCTGCACGAGTTTAGGCGAGCAGGCCCACGCAACGACTCCTCAATGCCGCAAGAGAACGGGTCAGGTTCACTTATTAGCCGCCAAGGAGCGACAGATGAGCACGATTAGCGGGGCTTCGTGTGCCCACGTTCACCGACATGGAGCCCTTGGTCCGTAGGTGGGAACTTGGCCCGCACAGCCGGCCGCCCGAACTTGCCAATCGGCGTGGAACTGGCCATATTCGCTATTCGCGAATTGCGAATACCCTCATGGAACTCAAACCACAAGACCTGCTGGTGCTGTTGATGGCTGCCGCGCACCCGAAGCGGCGCTGGACCTATGCTGCCTTGGGCGCGGCCTTGTCCATGAGTGCTTCCGAAGTCCACGCCAGCGTGAAACGCGCGGCCGCATCCGGTCTGGCCGTGGTACGCGGGCGTGGCGAATGGTCCCCGGTGATTCCAGCGCTGCTGGAGTTCACCGTTCACGGCGCGCGCTATGCCTTCCCGGCAGCGCCAGGACCAGTGAAGCGTGGCGTGCCCACGGCGTTCGGCGCCGAGCCGCTGGCGTCGCTTATCGGCAGTGTCCCTGGTGACGCACCAGTCTGGGCGCATCCGGCCGGCAGTGCTCGCGGCCCCAGCCTGTCGCCGCTCTACCGGACTGCACCGCAGGCGGCGATGGCTGACCCCGCGCTGCATCGTCTGCTCGCCCTGCTCGATGCCCTGCGCAGTGGCCGTGCGCGAGAGCGCGAGCTCGCGCAGAGCTTGCTGACGGAGGCGTTGCAGGCCAATGCGGGATAACGACCTTCATCTGCCTGGCCTGCGCGCCGTGGCACGCGCCTTGGGCGAGGGTTGTGCGCCCGCGTGGTATTCGTCGGCGGTTCCACCGCAGGCCTGCTGCTCACCGATCCCGCCGCGGAGAGCGTGCGCGCCACACTGGATGTGGACGCGATCGTCATGGCCGACAGTCTGTCGCATTACCACCGGATCGAGGCTGAGGTTGCCGCGCGAGGCTTCGTGCGCGATGTTCAAAGCGAGGTGATCTGCCGCTGGAGGCATCGCGACAGTGGCGTGCCATTCGATCTGATGCCGGTCAACCCAACAAAGGGGACGGAGGAGATTAAGCACCAAAGGCCGAGTGAACTCGTCAACGCGAGTGTGGCCGGAGTGGGATCGGAAGACCTGCCCGTCTCCACCGCGGACGCCGCCGCGAACTTGCAGGTAACATCGCCACGCCGCCGCCCCAGAAGAGTCGACGAAAGTTCCGCTGCAAACGGCACCGCAACACCGCTCACGCGGACACCATCAACAGGGACATGTCCGCGAATCGCAGAAACCCAACGACGATCGCGCCGTTCTGGGAGCGGCTGGGCAGCTTCATCCGGTATCCGCTGCGCGGCGATGCGCTGGTGGTGCTGTTGGTGATCAGTTTCGGGCAGGTGCTGGGTCTGGTGCCGTTGATCGGGTGGATCATCAGCCTGTTCCTGCTTGCCATGGGCTACAAATACGCCTTCACCATCCTGCGCGAAACCGCCCACGGCCGGCTGGATCCGCCTGGAGGTGTGATGGAGGCGCCGGACGCGGTGGTGATCAAGTTCCTCGCGATCTACATCGTGCTGGTCCTGGCCGTGTTGCTGGTCGCGGTGCTTGCGGGTCCCGCCGCGGCGATCGTTGCCGCGGTCGCGTTGATGGTGGTGGTGCCCGCCGCGACGATGTCGCTGGCGATGGACGAAAGCCTGGCCAATCCGCTCAACCCGCGACCTGGGTGATCCGGGCCGTGGAGCAACGCTGACCCGTCTCTAAACTTGATGAGACTGGTCGTTAAATTGCAAAATTTGCGGAATTGCTTCCGTTAAACCACAATTCTTTGCAATTGCGGCTCCAACGGCGAGCTTAGATGGCAAAAAATCGGCTCGATGCCCTGCCAGAAGTCTTCCTCTCGACCACTGCCCAGTCGAGTGCGGTATCGCGGGCGGCCGCAAACGGGCTACTGCGGCGTATCGGACCGAAGCTCTACACGAAGAACCTGATCGATCCTCCGGAGCAGATCGTCCGGCGCCACCTCTGGCCGCTGATCGCCGCCTACGTTCCCGGGGCTCTGGTCGCCGATCGCACTGCACTGGAAAATGTCCCGGCGTCTGACGGCTCGATCTTCGTGGTGTCCGACCGTGTACGCAACATCAAGTTGCCTGGCGTGACTATCCGAACGCGAAAGGGTCCGGGGCCGCAGCCTGAGGATCGACCTTTCATCGGTGGCCTGTTCATCAGCTCTACGGCTCGCGCGTTTCTCGACAACCTGGCAGTCTCCCGACAAGGCAAGAGTGGGGTCAGACGTACGCTTGGGCGGGAGCAGATCGAACAGCGTCTGGACGATCTTGTCCGACGCAATGGTGCCGAGGCGCTGAACCGCCTGCGCGATGAGGCGCGGCACGTCGCGCCCCATATCGGGCGCGAGGTGGAGTTCGAGGCCTTCGACCGCCTGGTTGGCGCACTGCTCGGCACCCGCGAAGATGCACTCGCCAGTGCCAGGGCGCGGGCGCGGCATGCGGGCACGCCTTACGATCCTGACCGTCTCCGTCTGTTTGAAACCCTGCATCGGGAACTGCGTGCCGCTGCACCTGCCGCCAGTCCTGCGCGCGAGCGCGATGCCCAGGCGCGAAGCACGCAGGCGTTCTTCGAGGCCTACTTCTCGAACTTCATCGAAGGCACGGAGTTTGAAGTCGAGCAGGCGATCGACATCGTCTTCCATCAGGCGATCCCGCGCGATCGGCCGGCCGATGCGCACGACGTCCTGGGCACGTGGCGCCTGGTGTCCGATCCCGTCGAGATGGCGAGAACGCCTGCCAGCGCGGACGAACTGTTGGACCTGCTCCGACGACGACATGCCACGCTCATGGCGGCGCGCGTGGACAAGGGGCCTGGCGTGTTCAAGCAGGAGGCAAATCGCGCAGGACAAACCGTGTTCGTCGATCCAGGCCAGGTGGAAGGGACGCTGCGGCAGGGCTTTGACTTCTACCGCAGCCTGGAGACGCCTTTTGCCCGTGCGGTCTACATGATGTTCCTCGTTTCCGAGGTCCATCCGTTTGCCGATGGCAACGGCCGCATCGCGCGGATCATGACCAATGCGGAACTGGTGGCGTCGGGTGAGGAGCGAATTCTGGTGCCGACGGTCTATCGCGCCAACTACCTCAGCGCGCTAAAGGCGTTATCACAGACGGAGAACCCCGAACCGCTCGTACGTACGCTTGCTTTCGCGCAGCGGTGGGTTGCCGCCACGCCATGGGCCGATCTGGAGAGCACACGGGCCGTCCTGGAACGGGGCCATGCCTTCATGGATGCGAACGACGCAGAGAATGCCGGAATCCGGCTCCGCCTCGACTGAGGGCGACTTGGACAACGCGCTGCGAGCGATTTCCCGCCCTCGGGTGCCCGGAGTGGGATCGGAAGACCTGCCCGCGTCCACCGCGGACGCCGCCGCGAACTAGCAGGTAACATCGCCACGCCGCCGTTCCCACGAGCGCTGACGAAAGTCCCCTGCGAACGGCACCGCAGCACCGCTCACGCGGACACCATCACGGGGAAGACAGGGACATGTCCGCGAATCGCAGAAACCCAACGACGATCGCGCCGTTCTGGGAGCGGCTGGGCAGCTTCATCCGGTATCCGCTGCGCGGCGATGCGCTGGTCGTACTGCTGGTGATCAGTTTCGGGCAGGTGCTGGCTCTGGTTCCGCTGATCGGGTGGATCATCAGCCTGTTCCTGCTTGCCATGGGCTACAAGTACGCCTTCACCATCCTGCGCGAAACCGCCCACGGCCGGCTGGATCCGCCTGGCGGCGTCATGGAGGCGCCGGACGCGGTGGTGATCAAGTTCCTCGCGATCTACGTGGTGCTGGTCCTGGTCGTGGTGATCGTCGCGGGGCTTGCGGGCCCCGCCGCCGCCATCCTTGCCGCGGTTGCGTTGATGGTGGTGGTTCCTGCCGCGACGATGTCGCTGGCGATGGACGAGAGCCTGGCCAATGCGCTGAACCCCTCGACCTGGCTGAAGATCATCGGCCGCCTGGGTGCTCCGTACTTTCTGCTGGTCGGCCTGCTGGCCGTGTTCCAGCTCAGTGCCGCCAACGCCACGGATCTGGCGGCTCGCGTGTTGCCGCCGGTGGTCAGCGATGTGGTGTTCGCGATGATCCTCTTCTGGGGCGTGTTCGGCACCTTCCACCTGATGGGCTACCTGCTGTACCAGTACCACGAACGCTTCGGGTTCGAGCCCGAGGCGCACGCCCACGCCCTGCATCGCCCCGAGTCCCAGGACGCGGTGCTGCTGGCGGACTCGGAGGCACTGATCCGCGACGGCAAGGTCGAACAGGCGGTGGCACTGCTGGCTGAAACGATCGGCCAGCGCGCGGTTTCGGTGGAAGTGCACGAACGCTATCGGCGAATGCTCCGCCAGCAGGACACCACCGACGGCCTGCAGAAGCACGCGGCCATGTTCCTCAACCTGCTCATGCTCGAGGGCGACCATCGCAAGGCACTGCCGCTGGCCCGCGAAAGCCTGGCGGTCGATCCGACCTTCGCGCCGCTGATCCCGGAGCAGGGACTGGAGCTTGCCCGGCGGGCCGCATCGCAGGGCCAGGCCAGGCTCGCGATCGACCTGCTGGCCTCGATACGCCAGGCCTTTCCCCGGGACCGCATGCGTCCGGAGTGGGCAATGATGGAAGCGGACCTGTTGCTGCAGCGCGGCGACGGCGATGCACAGGCCCGCGAGGCGCTGGTCGGCGCGCGCGAGCGCTGCGACGACCCGGATCAGCAACGCAAGCTGGACGCCCTGCTGGTAGCCGTACCCGGTTGAGCCGGTTCGGCCCTGCTTGTTTCGACGCTGCTCGTTTTGGCTCTGCTCGCCTTCGCGCCGTTCGATTCAGCCCTGTTCGAGCAGGAACCGCGCCTTCTTTGCCGATTCGCTGTCGGGGAAGCGCTGCACGATGAGGGCCAGCGCCGCGCGGCAGTCTCCTTGCCCGGCACGCTCCTCGGCGAGCGCCAGGCGCAGCCAGACCTTCGCCCAGATCGCCTCCTCGCCGATGTCGGTTTCGACGGCCTGCAGCAATTGCCGTGCGGCATCCAGTCGTTCCGCATCCACCAGCCTGTTGGCCAGTGCAGCGATCGTGTCCGGCACGATCCGCAGCCCGAATCCGATCGCGTCGCGCGCCAGTTCCGCCTGCAGCCCGAGGTCCGCGCCGCCGGCGTGGATCGACAGCGCATGCGTGGCGCGCAGTTGCGCTTCTTCCTTGTCACCGCGGTAGCGCGCCACCCGATAGTGAGCGATCCGTGCCGGTAACCAGTCGGGGTGCGAGGCCAGCAGGGAACGCAGCTGCTGTTCGGCAAGGTCCAGTTCCATGCGTCCCAGCGCCTGCATGGCCACTTCCAGACGCGATTCGCGGTTCGTCGCTTTGTCGTTTTCGTCCAAGGCCAGGTGTGCTTCGTCGACACCACCGCCCCAGCGCTTGATCACCACGGCCGCCAGCGCGCCCGTCACCAGCCCGCCCGCGTGCGCCTCAAACGCGACGCCCGCATCGCGGAGCAACAGCATCTGCGCCACTTCCCATCCCAGCCACGCAGGCAGCAGCCAGATGGCCGGCGCGCGCACGTAATCGAAATAGATGAAGAACCAGTAGAAGAACCGCACCTTGCGCCGCCCCCACAGCACGCAGTAGGCGCCCATCAGGCCCGCGATCGCACCGGACGCGCCGAGCCCCGCGGAAGGTTCGCCCCAGCGCCACGCCAACGCGGCGGCACTCGCCCCCAGTCCGGCCACGACGTAGAGCAACAGGTAGCGCCGGGCGCCGAGCGCCGCTTCGACCAGGTGCCCCACCAGGAACAGGAACAGCATGTTGCCCAGCAGGTGACCGACGTCCGCATGCAGGAACGTGGCGGTGAACATGCGCAACGGATCGACCTCGTTGCCACGGAGCATGTAACGGTCGGTGATGCTGCCTGACTTGAGTTCTTCGTAAGTTGACCGCGCCTGTTGCCACTGCCGGCGGTCGGCGTCGGCGGAGAAACCCTCGCGTCCGGCCCAGTTCTGGAAGCCGGGCTCGAGGTCGATCAGGTGCGCCTGCATCGCATCCCCGGCGTGTTCGCCTGCCTGCGGCAATCCGCTGGATTCCGCGTCGGCGTACCGGCGGTTGGCTTCGAGGTAGCGGCGATAGAGCGGGGCTTCAATGCCGGCCAGACCGCTGTCGACGTAGTGTTCCATTGCCTGTTCGCGAATGCGCGAATCCCCGGCCTGCAGCACGAAGTGGGCGAACACGTTCACCAGGATCAGCGCGAGCGTGCACCAGGCGATCGAGCCGCCCGGCACGCGGTGCAATGGCAGTATCAGCAAGCGTTTCCCCACGCGTCGAGAGTCGGCGCGCAACCCGTCCCCTGCACGCGGCGGTCAGGTTACCGCACGGGCCAACTGGCCGGACTGATCGCTGCCGCCACGTGGGTGCCAGACTACGGTCTTCGCGGCGGGTTGTAGCGATCGGAGTTGTCAGCTCGTGGGATACGGCAGGACGTTTATATGTCGACTTTCCGACGTTTCATCGACACATCGGCACGAGGTGTCGATGAAACACCCCGCTCGGTTCAGTCGCCAGCGAATCCTGCAAGAAGAACGTTCTGACTGCTTTGATTCACCAAACGCAATGCATGACGCTACCGCTCTGGATCAATCACTCCCCGCATCACATCCACCTCGACGCTTCGCAGCCCCACCGCTCTTGCGCGCTTCTCCCATCCGCGCACTGCCGCGCGCACCTGCTCGGCGATCGCCGCCGAGGTCTTTCGGCTCAGGCGGTAATAGTCGGCGGTGGACAGCAGCAACGCCGTGTCCGGGCTTGTGTCGGATTCGTCGATCGCCAGTACGTGGTCGTGCCTGTCGGGATTGGGGTTGACGTCGAACGCCGGTGACAGGCGCCAGCCGTTGCCCTCGCGCAGGAAGCCATGGTTGCGCAGGTGGTCGTCGCGGTTGCCGATGAGGATGTTGAACATCACGCGCCGGAACAACTGCTCCAGGTCATCGTTGATGGTCGTTGACGTGCCCCCCGCTTCGATCACGGCGATCAGATCGAGGTAAGAGCGCCCCTCGCTCTGCGTCGCGTCCAGCAGGGTCATGGCCGATGCGAACGCGCGCCGTGAGCCTTCACTCCGGTCGAAGCGGGTCACCGCATAGGTATGGCCGCGGTCGGAAAGTCCGAGCGACTTTGCTGGCGGCATCGCGATGCCCGCATCCAGTGACAACTGGTAGGTCAGCAATTCCCACAGGCCGACATCGAACCTGTCGTCCGCGGATGGGAACTTGGCCAGCCACAGCGAGCCGTCCACGTCGCGAAAACCTGCCTTCGGCCGCGCACCGCCGAGCGAGGCGCCCGGCGCGACCAGGCTCTTGAGCCACTTGCGCATCTGCGGGGTGTCCGCCGGATCGCCGCGCTCCACCGCCGCGGCCACCGCCTCCAGTTCCCGAAGATGCGCAATGGGTGGCGAAGCCAGGCCGCGCGTATCGCGAAACATGCCGTCGCCGTCGCGCAGCCGCAATGCTCCCATGCGCGATTCGTCGTTCACCCCGACCAGGTAGTCCCAGTCGCGCAGGTTGCGCACCTTGCGGTCTTCCTCCTTCGCCTCGATCGCTTCCCTTCGATCCATCAGCATCTTGCCCCAGCGGTCCGGGGAGCAGTCGACGAAGCTGCCGGTCAGGCGGTCGGCGCCGTGGCTGGAGTAGAGCGCACCGCCCGACAGGAACAGTTGCGGATCCAACTGGAAAGACCTGACTGGTCCGGCATCATCGAGCCAGGCCTGCGAGTACTCGAAACTGACCGTGTCACCGGTCATGCTGACCGACTTCGTGAGATGACCAACCAGCGCCTGGCCGCCCAGGGAGGCATCCTCGATCCAGACCTCCAGCCCGCTCATCACGGTGTGGCCTTCGGGGGCGGCGCGGTTGGTGTCGCTGTCGATTCCGGGGCGGACGCAGGGGTTCGCGCCGCGCGCTTCGGCCTGGGCACTTTGAGTTGGCTGTCCTGGAGGCTTCGGCCCAGCGTGTCCTGCGCCGCGATCATGTCTATGTCAGCGCCAAGGCCGAGCACCGTCAGGACGCGCAGCATCGTGGCCAGGCTGGTCGACGGTTCGCCGTCTTCCAGCTTTCCGATCGTGGGGACGCTGACTCCCACGCGTTCGGCAAGCTGCCCTTGTGTCATCCCCCGCCGCATCCGCGCAGCGCGCAGGCGCATCCCCATCGCCTCGATCTGGCGCCGGGCTTGGGGGTGAGTGGGTGGCGTGCGCTTGGCCATGCAATTAAATTACATTGGCGGAGCCCTCATTGCAATTTAATGGCGATTAGACGTATTTGATGGCGCGGCGTCTGAGTGCGCGCGATGGGCTCATGTCCCGACTGCTCCCCCGCAGGAGATCGGCCTCATCTGGCCCGATGTACGTGCGGGACTGCCGGTATTGAGCAGCCCCCACTGGTGTAACGTCGCCGCACCTGGGGATGGGGCGTGGCAATGGAAGAAATGATCGGTCTGCTGGTCGTGGCGATGCTGTCGGTGCCAGTGCTGCTGATCGTGGCGCTGGTGAAAATCGGCACGCTGCGTGGACGCGTCGATGCGCTGGAGCGCAGTCTTTCGGCGTTGCAGAAGTCGGCCGCCGCGGGGCGGGAGCCGCCGCAGACCGAGGCCGATGCCGCGCGCGATCCGACCTTGGCCGAACTGATGCGCGAGCAGGCGCAGCGGCCGGCAGCGCCTGCCTCCAATGGCACACCGCCCGCCCCGACCGGCGCGTCTCCCGCCCACTCCAGCGAAGCGACGCCGATCCCCAATCGCGCAACGTTCCCATCGCCGCCTGCGCCTGAAACACCGTCGCCCTCATCCACTTCCCCGCAGCCGCCGCCAACGCGTCAGTCGCCCGCCCTCGCACCCCGCGAGCCCGCGCGTCCGTCGATGGTCGCGCTGGGGCTGCGCGCGGTGCGTCGCTGGTTCAGCGAAGGCAACGTGCCGGTCAAGGTCGGCATGCTGGTGCTGTTCGCGGGCGTCGCGGCGCTGCTCAAGTACGCCGGCGACCAGGGCTGGATGACCATGCCGGTCGAGTTGCGCCTGGCCGCCGTGGCGCTCGCGGCGATCGCCGGGCTGGTGTTCGGCTGGCGCCAGCGCGAGACCCGTCGCGGTTTCGCGCTGGCGCTGCAGGGCGGTGCCATCGGCGTGCTGCTGCTGGTGGTGTTCGCGGCGTTCAAGCTGTATCCGCTGTTGCCGGCCTCGGCGGCGTTCGCGCTGAGCGTGTTGCTGGTCGCCGGTGCGGGCGTACTGGCGGTGAAGCAGGACGCGGTGGCACTGGCGTGGCTGGGCATCCTGGCGGGCTTCCTCGCGCCGATCTGGCTGTCGACCGGTCAGGGCAGCCACGTCACGCTGTTCGGCTACTACGCGGTGCTCAACGCGGCGATCTTCGGCATCGCCTGGTACCGGTCGTGGCGCGTGCTCAATGTGCTGGGCTTCGTTTTCACCTTCGCCATCGGCATCGCCTGGGGCGTGCTGCGCTACCGCCCCGAGGACTACGCGACCACGCAGCCCTTCCTGCTGCTGTTCTTCGCTTTCTATCTGATCCTGCCGATCCTGCATGCCCGGCGCCGGGCCGGTCGCCGCGACGGGCTCGACAGCTGTTTGTTGTTCGGCGCGCCGCTGGTGGCGTTCTCGCTGCAGGCCGGGTTGATGCGCGACATGCTGATCGATGGCGAGCATCTGCCGCTGGCGTTCTGCGCGCTCGGGCTCGGCGCCGTGTACGCGGCGCTGGCGTGGATGTTGCGCAAGCGCGAGGCGTACGCGGCGCTGGTGGCGCCGTACGCGGTGCTGGCCGCGGGATTCGCCACCCTGGCCGTCCCGCTGGCGCTGTCCGCCAATGCCACCGCCGGCGTGTTCGCGCTGGAAGGCGCGGCGGCCGCCTGGCTGGGTCTGCGCCAGAACAGTCGACTGCAGCAGTTGGCCGGCGTCGGCCTGCAACTGGCGGCCGCGGTGGGGTTCGTGATCGGCATGGACACGGTCGACCACAGCGGGCGGGTGCTGGCCAATGCGCCGTTCATGGCGGCGCTGCTGATCGCGCTCGCGGGTTTCGCCAGCGCATGGAGTTATCGAAAGGCCGGTGGCAGCTCGATGGCCCTGCTGTACTACCTCTGGGCCATGGCCTGGTGGCTGGGGAATGGCCTGGCCGAAATCGAGGCGTTCGCCGCGATGGCGATCGAGCCCGATCTCGTGCTGATGCTGGCCCTCGTTACCGGCTGGCTGGCGATTGAGGCGCACCGCCGGCTGCTGCCTGCACCGGCGCTGCAGTGGACCGCCGCACTGGCGCTGGCCGCGGCCCTGCCGATGGCGATGGTGCAGGCGAACGAGCACGTGCACCCGCTCGGCGAACTGGGCTGGGCCGCCTGGCTGCTGTTCGCGGTGACGGGCTGGCGGGTGCTGCTGGGCCTGCGCGGGGCCACGGGCCATTCGGCTGACGTGGCGCAGGCGGCGTGGCTGCTGGCGTGGCCGTTGCTGGCGTCGCTGTCGCTGCAGCACCTGGGCAACACGCTCGAGCTGGGCGATGGATGGATCTACGCGATGGTCGCGCTGCCGTGGGTCGCGACGGCCGCGGCGCTGCAATGGCGCCCGCAGTGGGTGTCGGCGCCAATGGCCGCGGAGTTCGCCCGCAGGCAGCCGTGGCTGTCGGGCCTGTTCGTCGCGATCGCGGGTCTTGGCGGGTTCGCCGGACTGTGGGCCGCGGGCGACAGCGAGCCGCTCCCGTGGATCGCGCTGCTCAACCCGCACGATCTGGCGCAGCTGGCGCTGCTGGCGGTGATGGCGGGCTGGCTGTACGCGCAGCCAGCACTGGCACAAAAGCGCGCGGCGCTGCTGGCCGCCGCCGCGTTCGTACTCCTCACCGTGATCACGCTGCGCGCCTGCCATCATTGGGGCGGCACGCCTTGGAGCACCACGATGTTCTCCACCACCCTGGTGCAGACCAGCCTGACCGTGGTCTGGAGCCTGCTGGGCGTGCTGGGCTGGACCGTCGGCTCGCGACGCGGGCAGCGGACCTTGTGGCTGGCGGGCGCACTGCTGATGGCGGTGGTGCTGGCCAAGCTGCTGCTGGTCGACCGCCAGCATCTGGGCAACCTGCTGGGAATCGTGTCCTTCATCGCCTACGGTCTGCTGTGCACGGTGGTGGGTTATCTCGCGCCGGCACCGCCGCGCGCGAGTGCGCAGGACGCAGCCGACCCGGGCGACGGGCCGGGACTGTCGGCGCGGCCGGTGGGAGAGCCGGCATGAAACGCGCGATCTGGGTGCCGGCGCTGCTGCTGGCGCTGCTTGCAACAGCACCAGCCTCCGCCGCACCGGCGTCCTACGCGATGCAATGGCCATTGACGCTGGCCAGCGACGATGAGGGTGCCTATCGCGTGGCGCTGGACGAATCGGTATACCGCCAGGTGGCTACGCCGGACCTGCGCGACCTCGACGTGCTCAACGCCGATGGCGTTCCGGTGCCGACCTCGCTGCTGGACCCCGAACAGCCGCTGGCGCAGCGGCCGCCGACGGTGGCGGTTCCGTTGTTCACCCTGCCTGCCCCCGATCCGGGCACGGGAGGGCCGGACTGGCGGCTGGTGACCCGCGTCGACCACGAAGGTCGCCTGCGCCAGATCGAGGTGGCCGGCAGTTCTCAGGCGGCCAGCACCGACGAACCGGCGCAGCGCACATCGCTGCTGCTGGACCTGAGCCGCATCCGCGAGCCGGTGGTGGCGCTGCAACTGCAGTGGAAACCGCTGGACGCGCTGGACCTGGGCTACCGCGTAGAAGCCAGCCACGATCTGGCCGAATGGCGCACGCTGCCGTCGCGCGGTCGCATGATCGATCTGAGCCGCGAAGGCCGCCGGCTGCTGCACCAGCGCATCCAGCTGGACGGCCTGCTGCCGCACCGCCAGCGCGCGCGTTACCTGCGCCTCACGCCTTTGGACGATGCACCGGCGCTGGAGATCACCGCGGTGGCCGCCGAGTTTGCAGGCGGGACAATGCCCGCCCCGCAGTGGCTCGCGATGCAGCCGGCCGGCACCGGGGCCTCAGGGTCAGCGGGGACCGCCGGCGCGGCGGAATTCTTCTACGAAATGGAGGGCCGTTTCCCGGTGGAGCAGATCGACGTGGAGATCCCGGGCAACCACGCGCTGCAATGGCGGCTGGAAAGCCGCGCCGATGAGGATGCGCCGTGGTTGCTGCGCGCCGGCCCGTGGATGGCGTATCGCCTCGATCGCAGCGGCGAAGGCCGGCAATCGGCGCCGCGCGTGCTGGATCGGCCGGTGCGCGACCGGTATTGGCGCCTGAGCGCGAACGGCGCGGCCGGAGCCACCACACCGACACTGCGGCTGGGCTACCACCCCGAGGTGGCGGTGTTCCTCGCGCAGGGCGCGCCGCCGTACCGGCTGGTGGCGGGAAGCGCCCGCGCACGACGCGCGGATGCGCCGTTGCCGCAACTGGTGTCCACGCTGCGGGGGCACGACGGCGGCGACTGGCAGCCGGAGCAGGCCTATCTCGGGACACCCCGCGTGCTGGCCGGGCCGTCGGCACTGGAGGCGCCGCGCGACTGGACGCATTGGCTGCTGTGGGCGGTGCTGGCCCTGGGCGCGGTGGTCGTGGGCGGACTCGCGTTGAGCCTGTTGCGAACACAGCGGGTTGCCGAGGAATGAGCGGCGGTCGTGATCGGGGCGTTCGGTAATCGCCCACCCGCATCGGCCCCGCGGGAGCGCGAGTGGAAGAACGCAAAAACGCGCCATCAGGCCACGCAGTTCGGCACCGGAATGCACTGATCGCGGTGCAGCGACGCGGCCACGCAACGCGCGCGCAGCAGGTGACGCACCACGGACGTTCGCGGCTTTTCTTGCCGCAGCGCAGCAGACTCCGGCGGATCCGGACGGGTCCGTATCCAGGCGGAAACCAAGCGGCGACGGGGAATCGCGAACTCCGGCAACATCGCCGCCATCGCAGCCGGGCATCGACCGTCTGGAAATTTGTGCAGGCTGGAAATTACCTCTAGCTTCGCGCAGCGGTCGCGTTTCACAACGCACCGCCTGCCTCGTTCGGTGTTTGCCGGAAAGCCGTTTGCACACAGGCACAGGGAGGAACCGGACGATCTCAGCCGCCATCAGCGGCGCATCGTTCTTCAAGGAATTTTCTGCATGTCCGACCGTAACCTGCACGGGTTTCGTACCCATGCGCTTGCCGCTGCGACCGCGGCCGTTCTTTCCACCATGCTGTTCGCCGCACCGGCATTCGCGGCTGGCCAGGGACACGTCAACACGAGTGGCCTCGAGTCCGCGGCGACCCACGGTCAGTTCATCGTCAAGTACCGCGATGGCAGCAGCCAGCACCGCAATGCCGCCGAACTGAAAAAGGCGCTGGATTCGGCGGCCGCATCCGCTCGCGGCAACAAGGCATTCGCGCTGCAGCATGTGCGCCGGATCGCCACCGGTGGCGACGTGGTGCGCAGCAGCCGCAAGCTCGACCGGGTCGACGCGGAGGTGCTGATGCGCCAGATCGCGGCCAACCCCAACGTGGAGTACGTCGAGGTCGACCAGATCATGCGGCCGTTGCTGACCCCGAACGACACGCGATACAGCGAGCAGTGGGGTTACTCCAACGCCACCGGCGGCATCAAGGCCAACGAAGCGTGGAACGTAAGCACGGGCGCAGGCGTCGTGGTCGCGGTGCTCGATACCGGCATCGCGGTCCACTCCGATCTGTCCACAAACCTGCTGCCGGGTTACGACTTCCTCTCCGACGCGACGATGGCACGCGACGGCAACGGCCGTGACAGCAATCCCAACGACCAGGGCGACTGGTCGGCGGCCGGCGAGTGTGGCAGTGGCGAACCCGCCAGCGGCTCCAGCTGGCACGGCACCCATGTCGCCGGCACGGTGGCCGCGGTGACCAACAACGCCAAGGGCGTGGCCGGCACGGCGTACAACGCCAGGGTGGTTCCGGTGCGCGTGCTCGGCAAGTGCGGCGGCATGACCTCCGACATCGCCGACGGCATCATCTGGGCCTCGGGCGGCAGCGTGTCCGGCGCGCCGGCCAACGCCAATCCGGCCGAGGTGATCAACATGAGCCTGGGTGGCGGCGGCAGCTGCTCGGCCACCTACCAGAACGCGATCAACGGCGCGGTCGGCCGTGGCACCACGGTCGTCGTCGCGGCGGGCAACAGCAACGTCAACGTGTCCGGATCGGTTCCCGCCAATTGCGCCAACGTGATCGCGGTCGCGGCCACCGACATCAACGGCGCGCGCGCCAGCTTCTCCAACTACGGCACCGGCATCGACGTGTCCGGACCGGGCGTGAACATCCTGTCCACCCTCAACAGCGGCAGCACGGTGCAGTCGACCGAGTCGTATGCCTCCTACAACGGCACCTCGATGGCGGCGCCGCACGTGGCCGGCGTGGTTGCGCTGATGCAGGCCGCGGCATCGACGCCGCTGTCGCCTGCGGAGGTCGAGTCGACGCTCAAGAGCACCGCGCGCGCACTGCCCGGAGCGTGCTCGGGTGGATGCGGGGCGGGCATCGTCAACGCCAAGGCGGCGGTCGATGCGGTCGGAGGCACCACGCCGCCACCTAGCGGCGGCACCTTGACCAACGGCGTGGCGGTAACGGGCCTTTCGGCCTCCACCGGCACCTACGTGAAGTACACGATGGTCGTGCCCACCGGCGCCACCAACCTGACCTTCACCACGTCCGGCGGCACCGGCGACTCCGACATGTACGTGAAGCGGGGCAGCCAGCCCACCGACAGCGTGTACGACTGCCGTCCATACCTGTCCGGCAATGCCGAGACCTGCACGTTCGCCGCGCCCGCCGCCGGCACCTACTACATCAACCTGAAAGCCTACGCCGCGTTCTCCGGCATGAGCCTGGTTGGCAACTACTCCGTCAGCAGTGGCGGCACCCAGACCTACAGCAACACCTCCGACTACCAGATCAGGGACAACACCACGGTCGACAGCCCGATCACCGTGACCGGGCGCAGTGGCAACGCTCCGAGCACGGCGTCGGTGACGGTGGCGATCGTGCACACCTATCAGGGCGACCTCAGGGTCGACCTGGTGGCTCCGGACGGCTCGCTGTACAACATTCATAACCGCAGCGGTTCGGGCACCGACAACATCAACAAGACGGTGCAGCTGAACCTTTCGACCGAGTTGCTCAACGGCACGTGGAAGCTGCGCGTCAACGACAACGGCGGAGGCGACACGGGTTACATCAACAGCTGGTCGATCACGTTCTGATCCGGAACCTGTCTGCCTGATTCAACAAAAGCCCCGGCAAGTGCCGGGGTTTTTGTTTGTGCTGATGCTGGTGGGCGCGCGACGATCCACCCCTGCTCCCGCGCGTAGCACGCCGCATCCTGCCGCCGTCGCTGATCGACACAGGGTCCCGTGTTCCCTGCAGCCAAAGCGGTTCCCGGCCGCGTCGACACCTTGCCTCACTGGCCCGGGAGCTAGACTCGCGCAGTGAGCTCTTCACCAGTCCAGGCAGGCATCATCGTTGCGCACTCGCAGAGCGCCGACCGGGACGCGCTGGCGGCGCTTGCCCGCCAGCTGATCGAGGATGCGTCGGCGGAACTGCAAAGCGCCAGTGACCGCGACTGGCAGTTCCACTTCGAAGAACCGCTCCGGCTCGGATCGGATGAGCGACGCCATGCAGGCGACTTCCTTGGCGAGGCGAGCCTCCGCCTGGTCGAGGGATCCTACGATCTGATCGTGATCCTCACCGACGTGGCGCTCATCTCGCGACGCGAGCGCACGGTGTTCGGGCTCGCTTCGCCGTTGACGAGGACCGTGCTGATCTCGACGCATCGGTTGCGCGAAGCGGACAGGGGAAGGCAACTCCCGCTGGATGCACCATCGGTACGCTGCAACACGGCCGCCCTGCTCCTGCATCTCATCGGCCAGACGCTGGGCGCGAACGTGCAGGTTGGCGAACACGGGGCGATGGCGCGGTTCGAGGCCGACCCGGATCGGACCGCAGTGCCGCGGTACCGGGAGAGCGCGGGAATCGCGCAGCTCACGGCTGCATTCATGGAGCGCGAACACACCGTCGAAGGGCCGCTTGCCGACCTGTGGCTCCACGTGCGCTCGGCGGCTCGCCACCCGCGGATGCTGTTGCAGGCACTGCTGCGGAACCGGGCACCGCTGCTCTCGCTGAAGATGCCGGGTCTTGCCACCGCTGCGGTAGCGCCGGTTTTCATCCTCGTGTTCAGTGCCGAGTTCTGGGACGCGGGCCTGGGCATGACCCACCCGACCGCGTGGACCTATGCCGCGCTCAGCATCCTCGCCGCAGCTTTCTACCTGTGCTTTGCACAGCGCCTGTTCCTGCCGCGCAAGGAGAGCCGCCTGGTTCCGGAGCATCTTGCCGTCGCCAACGTGGTGATCTTCGTCAGCATGTT
Source organism: Pseudomonadota bacterium (assembly GCA_030857025.1). Lineage (GTDB taxonomy): Bacteria > Pseudomonadota > Gammaproteobacteria > Xanthomonadales > Xanthomonadaceae > Lysobacter_K. The sequence goes on from JALYOF010000095.1 coordinate 25,991, forward strand.
GCTGGCGGTGATCGGATTGTTCGTGATGGTGGCGCTGCTCGCACTGGCGATCGAGCTGTGGGTGTTCCCGCCGGACCTCATTTCCACCTGGCCGACGCTCGGAAAGCAACAGGTCGGCTTTACCGACCTGCTGAGGATTGCCGTCTTCATCAGCACCGTCGGGGTAACGACCGGCGCGCTCGCAGGCGGGCTGCAGCGCCGGCAGATCCTGCGAAACATGGCGCTGTACCAGACGGAAGTCTGAGCGGACGCCTGTGGTCGCTACGTCGGCCAGCTCGTGCGCGCGACCCCGGTGCGTTTCGCATCCCGCATGCGCCGGCCCGTCCTTCGCCCCGGGACGGCCTCGCCGCCCCGGAGCATCGAGGATGGGATCAGTACTTCACTGAACATCCGTACGGGCGCGTCACGTTCATGCTGACCGGCTTGCCCGCCGCCAATTCCGCCAGCGCCTGCGGCACATACTGCGTTGCCTTCGCGATGTCGGCGGTGTCGGCGCTTGGGATGCTGTCGATCGCGCCGGCGTAGCGCAGTACGCCCTCCGGATCGATCACGTACATGTGCGGCGTGGTCTTGGCGCCGTAGGCGCGGCCGGTGCTGCCGTCCGGATCGAGCAGGTAGGCGGTCTGCACGGCTTTTGCTCCAGCGCGGATGCGTTCGGCCGCGGCGCCGTCGACGTGTCCCTGCTTGCCCGGGGCCGACGAGTTGACGGTCAGCCAGACAAGGCCATCGACGGTCGCGTCGCGCTGTTGCGCCTGCATGTTGCTGGCGCCGTAGTGCTTCCCGACGAACGGGCACTCGTGATTGGTCCACTCGAGCACGACGGTCTTGCCGGCGAAGTCCTGCAGCGAACGCGTCTGCCCGGTCGAGTCGACCAGTTGGAACGCCGGAGCGGGCTGGTCGACCTTCGCGGCGGCGACCGCTTCGGCGGCCGCGCTGGAGTCGGAGCAGGACGTCATTGCAGCGGCGGCGAACATCAGTGCAGTGGCGAGCAGTGGGGATTTCATGGGTCGATCTCCTCGGGTCGGGAAGGTCACATCGCGCGGATCGCGTCGGCGACGCCATCGGCGGTCAGCAGTTGCGGCAGTACGCGGGGCGCACCGCCATCGGGTGGGTACAGCACGTACAAGGGCACGCCGTTGCGGCCGTAGCGCTGGAGGTAGCGCGTGATCGCCTCGTCGTTGCGCGTCCAGTCGCCCTTGAGGTAGGCGACATCGTGCGCGTCGAGAGCTTCGCGCACGGGGTCGGTGGACAGTGCGACGCGTTCGTTGGCCAGGCAGGTGATGCACCATGCAGCGGTCATGTTGACCAGCACCGGGCGGCCCGCGGCGCGCAACTCGGTGAGGCGCTGCTCGCTCCATGGCTCGGCGTCGACATCGTTTATTGATCGCGCACTGGCGGTTGCTGGCGCTGGCGCCGACAGCGGCAGGCCAAGCGCCACGACGAGCGCCGCCGCGGACACCAGTGCGGTCGTCGCGCGCAGCTTCGGCGAACGCATTGCCGGGCGGCGCCCTAGCAGCCACAACGCGAACGCCAGCGCGGTCAGGGCGGCCAGCAGCCAGGCCATGCCCAGCGGCGAGGTCTGTTCGCCGTACACCCACAGCAGCCAGACCACCGTCAGGTACAGCGGAAATGCGAGCAACTGGCGAAATCCTTCCAGCCACGGACCGGGCCGCGGCAACGCACGGGCGAGCGCCGGCACGAGTCCGAGCATCAGCATCGGCGCGGCGAGGCCCAGGCCGAGCGCGGCGAACACCACGAGCGCGGCGAAGGCCGGCTGCGCGAGTGCCCAACCCAGCGCGGTGCCCATGAACGGCGCGGTGCACGGGCTCGCGACGACGACCGCGAGCGCGCCGGTGAAGAACGACGCGCGCGCACCCTGCCCTTCCGTCAGCCGCTGGCCAGCACCGGTGATCCGGCCGCCGAACTCCCACACGCCGGAGAACGACAGCGCCATCGCGAACAGCAGCAACGCGACGCCCGCGACGAAGCGCGGCTCCTGCAGCTGGAACCCCCAGCCGAGCTGTTCGCCGCCGGCACGCAGCGCCAGCAGTACCGAGGCGAGCAGCAGGAGCGTCGCGATGACGCCGAGCGTGTACCAGCCGCCATGCCGGCGCAGTTCGTCGCGATCGTCGGCCGAGCCCAGTGCGCTCATCGCCTTGATCGACAGCACCGGGAACACGCAGGGCATCAGGTTCAGGATCAGGCCGCCGATGAAAGCCAGCATCAACGCCGCCAGCAGGCCGAGCGGTTCGACGGCGTTGTCGGGCAATGGGTTCGCGGCGGCGGACAGTGGGGCTGCCATGGCCGTGGCGACGCCCGCGGTGGCGGCGGTGCGTGCGGTAAAACGCCATGCGTTGCCTTCGCCGTCGACCGCGACCAGCGCGACATCCGCCGGCAGAGCGGTGAAGTACTCGCTCCTGGGCCAGCGCGCCTGCCATCCGTCGGCCGTGCGCTGCCACTGCGGCTGCGCATTGTTGGCAACGACCTCCGCGGTTTCAGGAAACCATTGCCACTGCGCGGGCATTGCGGCGGCGTCGAGACCGCCCAGCGTCACGGCGATCGCATCGGCGTCGGCGTCGGCGGCGACCGCGAGCGTCGTCGACGAGGCGCGCGGCAGGTCGGCGCGCGCGTTGGCGAAATCGCTGACCCAGAGCGGATCGACGTCGGCGGTCGCCGCGACCGGCAGGTCGAACGCGTACCCGGCCTTGCCGGGGATGCATTCGATTTCGCAGATCAGCCAGTTCGCAGTCGCGCGCACCGGTAGCGACTGTGCGTCGTAGTCGGACGGAATCACGATCGTCACCGGCAGCAGCCTGCGCCCGCCGTAGCCGAAGTTGACGATGTCGGAGAGCTCGAACCGCTGCGGATGCGGCCATGCGATCGGCTCGACGACGACGCCCTCCGGCAGCGTGAGCTCGAGTTCGGTCGGAAGCCCGGAATCGCCTGGATTGCGCCAGTACGTGTGCCAGTGCGGATCGTGCTCCAGCAGCAGGCCGAGCGTCAGTCGCGTGCCCGGCACGGCCGCGTTCGCCTCGCTGACCAGTCGCGACTGCAGGTGATCGGTCCGCACCGGGGGCGACGCCGCCATGGCGGTGGCCGCCTGCGTCAGCAAAGCGATGAACAGGATCTGCAGGGCGAGCGGGCGTGTCATCCGGGCGGCTTTCCAGGTCGGTCTGCGAGCGTGTGCTGCATGGTGCGCCAACGGTAAAGCGGCGTGGAAACGGCGCGCCGACGGCATGGCGGCTCTTCTCTCCACGGACTTCAACCTAGCGCGGCGAGCGGACAGGCACCCGTGCGTGAAGTCATGCGCCGGTGTCAGCAGTGCGGTGAACAGGATCAGCGGGGCGAGCGGCCGGTTCATCGGTTCAGCCGCCCGGCTGCCAGGCATGGCCGAGCTTCAGGAACAGGCTGCGGTCGCGATCTGCGAGCCAGACCTGATCGTCATCGGCATGGCCGCCGTGCGAATAGCCCAGGTAGGCCGCGGTGCGCGGGTTGAGCTTGTACGAATACAGCAGCTGCGCGGCGACATCGCGGCTGCGGCGCTCGACCGGCATCGCATACAGCGCCGGATCGCGCTCGACCTCGCTGCCCTGCAGGGACAGGCGCAGTCGCTGCCGCGGATCGAACTGCCAGCTCGCGCGCGCATCCAGGACGCTCGCGCGGAACGCGGTGCCGCCGTCGCGCTGAAGGGTCTGCACGCTGCCATCGAGGATGATGCTGAGGCCGCGTCCGATGTCGAGCCAGAGCTCGCCGTCGATTTTGGCGAAGTCGCCGAGCTGCGATGCAAGCAGGTCCAGTTGGCGGCCACCCCGGACAATCAGCTCGGTCCGCACGCCGGGCCAGGGCGTGGACTCGACGAAGAGTTCGCCGAAGATCTCGTCGAACAATTGCCCGTTCCAGAAGCGCTCGCGCGTTCCGCCGAGGATCTGCGCGACGCTCTGGCGCGGCCCGCGCACGACGACGAAAGCCCTGGCCTCGCGCTCGAGCAACTGTCCGTCGCTGCGGTCGGTCGTCTTCCCGTCGACCCCGACCGTAATGCGCGTGATCGCCGCGCCGCTGGCGCCGTACCAGTTGCGGGCAGCCACTCCGGAGCTCCGGTCGAAGCCGACCTGCGGGATGAATCCCAGGTCGGCGCGGAAGCCCGGGTCGATGCGGGTGTGCTGCAGGTCGGCGACCCAGTTGCGGTTGCCGAAGCTGTAGCGCGCGAACCGTGCATCACCAACGGGAACCGCGTCGTCGAGTGCAAGTTCGCCCGGATAGCGCGAGTCGCTGCGCAGCCATTGGCCGCTGAGCGTGTGGTTGCCGCGTTGCCAGCGCCCGTCGAAGCCTGCCAGTGCGTTGTGGTAGCCGTCGCCGTTGCGCGCCGTCATCACTGCACCCACGCTTGCCTGCCCCTCGAAGTCGTGCCGGTAGCGCGCGAACGCCGCGTCGGAAGGGCGGTCGAGCAGGCGGAAGCGCGAACCCAGCGCACCCGGAATCAGCAACTGGGTACCTGCATCGCGGGCGAGCACCGCGCCGTACGCATCGGAGCCCGCGCGGCCGGTCACGCGCACGCCGAAGTCCGGATCGGCGATCTGGCGCGTGTACAGCACCTGCAGCGGCGTGCTGAACGTGTCGGCGGCCTCGAGGAAAAACGGGCGTTTCTCCGGGAAGAACAGCGCGAAGTTCGTGCTGAGGTCGAGTTGCGCGGTGTCGGATTCGACCTGCGAGAAGTCCGGGTTCAAGGTCGCGCTGAGGGTGAGGCTCGGGCTTGGCGTCCAGGCAACGTCCACGCCCGGTTCGATCTGCACGCCCTCGCCACGCCAGCCGCTCTCCTCGCGCGACTGCGCCTGCGCGACGGTCAGCGTCGGCGTGATCTCCAGACCGCGACCCTGGCCGATACCGGCAAAGCCCTCGAGCTTGCGCATCGAGCACAGGTCACAACGTGCGCCGCGCTCGATGCGCTGGTTCGCATACAGGTAGGGGTTCTCGCGTGGCCGCGCGCGAAGGAACCGCACGCCCCAGCGGCGCGCGCCGTCGGCCGACCGGAAGCGCAGTGTCGCGAACGGGATGCGCATCTCGATCCGGTATCCGGAATCGGTGATCTGCGCCGCGCTCGTCCACAGCCCGTCCCACGCATCGTCCTCCTTGCCGCTGGCCTCTTCCTTGACCCGGTCCGCCTGCACGCCAAGCGGGTTGACGAAGAACTGGTAGGCACGACGCTGGTCGTCGAACGTGTCGAGCATGACGCCTGCATGGTCGTCGCGGAACAGCGCGTCGCGGTCGCGCAGGAAGGCGCGGATCTGCGAAGGTTCCGGGTCGCGAGCGTCGAACGCGATCAGCAATGCGTCATCGGTGTGGGCGATGTACGCCGTGGTCGCGACGGAGGCATCGGTGCTGTCGCCGGGCTGGATTTCGTAGGACAACTCGACCCGCGTGGCCTGCTGCCAGGCAGCCTCGTCCAGTTGGCCATCCACCGTGATGTCGGCGTCCACGCGCGGCGCCGACAGCGGTGCCTCTGCCGCATGCAGCGGTGCGGCAAGCCAACACAGCAGCAGGGCAGCGGTCGCGATGGTGGGCCGCATCGGGCGGGAGCACTTGGTCGGAGACGGCATCGGCGTAAGTCTTTCTGGAGGGCGTGGGCGAAAACATGCCTCCGCGGATGCCGCGCTGATCACGGCAGGGACGAACCGCCCGGAACCGGGGACGAACAGGGCACCGGCCGTTGCGGGGAGCGCAACTGCGGTCTAGCCTGATCCGCAATGCGCAGATTCCCGTGGCTGATCGTGACTGGCGTGGTTGGATGGTGGGGGCTGAACGCCTTCATCGTGACCAGCCACCTGCTGGCATTCCGTTCCGCCCGGGGCGAGCCGGTGACCCTGCAGGAGATCCTGCCGGCCCAGATGGTGAGCGCGGCGATATGGGTGCTGTGCACGCTGTGGCTGCTGTGGTGGACCGCGCGCACGCCGCTTGAGCGCGAGCGCTGGCTGGCGCCCCTGGTATCGCTGCTGCTCGCGGCCCTTGCGGTGGCCGTGTTCCGTACCGCCGCCGTGCTGGTGCTCGAACCCTGGGTCGACTGGTACAACACGCCGCCGCGCTCGGGTGCCCTGCTGGTCAGCAGCATGCTGAGGAATTTCACGACGGGCCTGCTGATCGTCGGCGTTGGCCATGCGCTGGTCTATGCGCAGCGGTCGCGCGCGCGGGAACGCCAGGCGCAGGTATTGCAGGAGCAACTGACGCAGGCGCGGCTGGATGCACTCTCGGCGCAGCTAAATCCACACTTCCTGTTCAACGCATTGAACTCCATCGCCGAGATGGTCCACCAGGACGCCGACGCAGCCGACCGGATGCTGGTGCAGTTGGGCGGGCTGTTGCGCCACAGCCTGGAGTCCAGTCGTCAGCAGCACACGTCCCTGCACGACGAACTGGGTGCGATCGACTGCTACATCGGCATCGAGCAGGTGCGCCTGGCCGACCGGCTTCAGTTCAACCGGACCATCGATGAGGACGTGCTGTTCGCGCAGGTGCCGCGACTGATGCTGCAGCCGCTGGTGGAGAATGCCGTCGCACATGCGGTGTCCAATCGCGATTCGCCAAGCAAGGTGGAAGTGCGCGCGTACCGCGAAGGCGATCGCCTGATACTCGAAGTGCTCGACGAAGGAGCCGGCACGCCGACCAGGCCGGGCTTCGGAATGGGCCTGGCCAATTCGCGCGCGCGCCTGGAATGCCTGTACGGCCAGGGCCAGTCGCTGGACATCGAAGAGTTGCCGACCGGCGGTACCCGGGTGCGCGTGTCCCTGCCGCTGACGCCGGGACTGGTTTGATGGTCGACGTTCCGCTGCGCGTGCTGATCGTCGACGACGAGCCAATGGCGCGCGCGCGGCTGCGGCGCATGCTCGGCGCCGAGTACGGCGTGCACATCCTGGGCGAATGCAGCAACGGCGAGGAAGCGGCCGCTGCGCTGGTGAGCATGAAGCCCGACGTGGTGTTCCTGGACATCCAGATGCCGGGCATGGACGGCTTCGGCACGCTCCACCGCGCTTCCGCGGCATGGCGGCCGCACGTGGTGTTCGTCACCGCGTTTGGCGAACACGCGGTGGACGCGTTCGAGCACGGCGCGGTCGACTACCTGCTCAAGCCCTACTCGCGCGAGCGACTGCGGCTGTCACTCGATCGCGCCCGCGCCGGACGCCAGCGCGTCTCCTCCGATGCGAACGAAGGTTTCCCCGAGCGCCTGCCGGTCCCCGTAGGACATCGGCTGCGCATGGTGCCGGTGCAATCGATCGACTGCATCGTCGCGCAGTTGAACTACGTCGAGCTGCACGTCGGGGCGGAACGACTGAGCCTGAGAGAGACCATGGCCGCAATGGAGTCGCAGCTGGACCCGCGGCACTTCGCGCGCATCCATCGTTCGCGCATCGTGCGCATCGCCGCGGTGACGGAGATCGAGACGCTGGAGTCGGGGCACTACGTTTTCCGGCTCGCGTCGGGTACGCGCCTGGGCAGCGGACCGGCCTATCGCGAGCGGGTGCGCCAGGCATTCCGGCTGCGCGTTCAGTAGATCGACGTTGCGCGCTTCGTGACCGCTCTCAACAACCTTGGCGACATGGATGCGAGCCGCAGGCGGGCGTCCGTTTCGGACCATTTCCTGCCCCTCCCCAAAAGCGAACGCCCCGGCTAACCGGGGCGTTCGAGGACCATGCCTACGTCTTTGGTCCGACGTCTGTCAGTTCGACGTCTTCAGCGTCAGCTGGCTGCCGAGAATCTCGGCGACGGGCTGGAAGTAGCTCGTGGCGAGCGAGGCCTGGTTGCCCTTGCAGCTGTAGTTGCCGCCCGAAAGCACGCCCTGCGCCTGGTCGCCGCTGATGAACGAGCCGCCGGAATCGCCGCCCTCGGCGCAGACCTTCACGCTGGTCAGACCGTTGATCGTGGCTTCCGGGTAGTTGACGGTCTGGTTGTAGCGCAGGATCGTGCCGCACTTCAGGCCCGTGGTGCGCCCGGACCGGCACACCGCCGCGCCTTCGGGGGCGACTGCCTGGCCCCGCACCGGCTGGTTGTAGCCGGCGACCGTAGCCGACACCGAATGGCCGCCAAACAGCTCCACATACGCGCCGTCGCCGCTGCCACCGAAGAACGAGCTCTTGAACGAACCGATCTGCGGCCCCAACGTCCGCCTGTTCGCCAGCGTGAACACGCCATCGTTGGTGTTGCCGCAATGACCCGCCGTCACGTAGCCCTGCACGCCGCTCTTGGTGACGCCGAAACCGACCGAGCAGTAGTAGTAGCTGCCGCCGCTCTGCGACAGGTACTCGCTGCCGCCTTGCAGCGTCACCAGCGGACGTGGCGCGGATGCCATGGTATTGAAGCGGATGGTCGACGCGTTGGCACCGCTTGCGGCGACAAAGTCGATCGCGGCCTTCTGCGCACCGGGTGCAACGTCCAGCGTCACCGAGTTGGTTTGCATGTCCACGCCCCAGGCGTAGACGCCAGCCGGGATCGAGCCAGACTGCGATGCGAGCTGGTCGAGCTCGGCCTTGGACGCTTTCAATTGCGCCAGGGTGTGCCGGGCTTCGCGGACCGCGATGCCGGTCGCAGCGCTCTTCGGACTTGGCGACGTCGTCGCCACGACGAACTCATGGTTGCCGTTGGCTTTGCGCTCGATCCAGCTGCCGGCGTAGTGCTCGCCGTACAACTGGGCAACCGCGGCGCGTTGCGTGGCGGCGAGGCGTTCGACGTCCAGGTACTGGGAAAGCTGGGCAGACGTCATGTTCAGATCCCGCTCCATCGTGGCGCGCATCGCCGGCGATGGCAGGTCGCCAGGCGCGGCGGCAGCGGCCATCGAAATCGCGAGAACGAGGGGCGAGAGTGCCCAGGGAACGAACTTGCTCATTTACCTTCTCCTTGGTTTGGCTTGAAGTCACTTCGCAAAGCCGAAAGCAACTGTGACGCGGATCCCGAAGCGGTCCGCCTTCCCGATAGTCGCACAGAGGCGACGAAAATTGGAAGGCGTCACTGCGGCATCGGGATCGAGGCCTCTCGCGAATGCATGCAGCCATAGCCGACCCCGTAGAAGTGGCAACAATGGCGCGGCTCGCGTCGCGCCGTGCTGGAAACGGGCGATGACGTTGGACGCTGTTGCGGTTGGATCGCAGACTCGCACGGTTGCCCGGCCGCTGGACGTCGATGCCTGCAACGAGTTGCAGTTGCTCGCGGCAGGGCCTGCGTCCGCTCACCTCCCGAGCGGACATTGACGCTGCCGCCTCGCATTGGAATGGCTGCACACGCCGCGGATGCGGGCGCGCCACGCATCCTGGTGATGAGGCTGCGGGGCTGCGTACCGCCCCCTGGCGGCCGACGGCTCCGATCAGTTCCGACCCTTGTTTCCCTGGGCTGATGGTCGCTTCGAAATGCGGCCCCAGCACGAACCAGAGACTCCACAGCCGGTCTTGTGGATCGCTCCAGCATTCCCTCAGGCCGGTTCGCCCACTCTGCCGTGATACGCCGCCTTGTCCGCATACATGCGCTGATCCGCAAGCTTCACCACGCCTTCCGGGGACTCGCATTCGCTGGAGTCGGCGCAACCAAGGCTGAAATGCACCTTCGTGGTTTCGTCGTGGCGGCCAGCAGACTGGAGATCCACGACCTGCTGTCGCATGCGACGGCGCAGGCGGTCGATCAGGTGCGCTGCAGTTTCGGTGGTGGTAGCGGGGCAAAGCACCACGAACTCGTCTCCCCCGGTGCGGGCAACCAGATCGGTCTCGCGGCATGACGAGCGCAGCAGGCGCGCCGTGGCCATGATCAGGCGATCGCCGGCCTCGTGGCCGCGGGAATCGTTTACCTCCTTCAGCCCATCGATGTCGGCCACGATGACACTGAAGTCGACGCCGTTCGCACGCTTCTTGCGGGCGATCGCCTCGGCCAGGCAGTCGTCGAGCCGGGCGCGGTTGGCCAGCCCGGTCAGGCCATCGGTACTGGCAAGCTCGCGCAGGCGCATCGTCAGCGCGTGGTTCTCCAGCGAGGCAGCCAACTGTTGCAGGAAGATGTCGACCGCGCGCGATTCAGCCGCGTCCATGTCATCGCAGCTGATCGCGAACAACGACTCCAGCTGATGGGTCGGAGTGCCGATGAACGACCATTGCACGTTGGCTACTGCCGGGCGGCGACTTTGCGGCAGCGTGGAACTCCCTCGGTCCAGCCCCTGGGCCTGATCGACCAGTGCTTTCTGGTCACTTTCGGGGAAGCCGCGGAACGCGGAGCAGTAGACGACGCCCGCACGGCTTCGGTCGCGCACGAGAATGCCGATGCCCCGACCTGGGCGGATGACCGTCTGCAGATGCTCCACGCAGGTGTCCAGCAGTTCCTCGAGCGATCCCGCACCTGCCGACGCCAGGCCCGAGGACGCGAGCGTCTCGAACAGCAGTCGCTTGCTTTCGTTCTCTTTAAGGGCTGCGATCATGCGCTGGTTCTGCTGATGGAACAGAAGCGCCACGATCATCATGTAGATCAGCACGCCGGCAAGGCCCAGCACCGTGACGGTCAGGCTGGCAGTGGGTTGGAACCCGGGCTCGGTAAGCCATGCAGCCAGCAGCGCTCCCGCGGCGAAAATCGCCATCGCGCGAGCGAGCCGGCGAACACCCCCGACCATGGCATTGTTGAGGCTCACCGCCGTCAGCAGCGCGAAGCCGAGCCCCACGTTGAAGTCCGTCACCGCGGTCCATCCGCCCAGCAGGAAGGCATCGAGCACCAGGTGGTTGAGTTCCGCCTCTTTCTTGCGCGCGGCAAAGCAGCCATGCAGATAGATCAGGTGCGGGTACACCAGGAACAGCAGTATCCCGAGCGGCAGGTAAGCCGCGTCAAGGAACCCCTGGCTGACCAGGACTGCGCTGCCGACGAACGCCAGCGCGAACCCCACGACTCTGGGGCCGTAGTAGAGGCGAGCAATTCGGTGGGGCGCAGGCAGCTTCATCAGGTAGACGTTACCGTGAAGATGCGTCCGTGCAAGAGGGTGGCAGGGCCAGACTACTCCTGACGTGCTGGATACCTGGGGCACGGGCCCCGGTTTGCACGACCTCCAGCGCTCGGATTGCAAGCTTCATGACCCACGACACCTGCCGTGAGTGGCGCGCGTCACGTTGCGCGTCGCGCGCAGAAATTGAAAACCCGAAGCATCGGTCGCACGCCATCGACATCAATCCGGCGCCACGATCTGCGCAGAGCATGCCCGCGTGACAGGACTGCATCCTGCGCTGTAGCCGGGCCATCGCGCGGCGGGTCTGTAAAGACCTGCACGCGCCCACGTGGATGGAGCCACGCGGCGCTCATGGCAGCACCAGGTCCGGCGGCTATCCGAACAGCCGCCTGACCTTCCCGAGCATGCGGCTGCTGAGCCCCTCGACCGCACGTCCCGGGCTCACGTTTTTCGGCAGGGCTTCGGCCACCTGCTCCAGGGTTTGAGAGGCAAGCTGCACCAGGTTCAGGCGCACGCCGCTGTCGCGCGCGACCCTGGCCGCCATTTCGACACCGACCATGGAGTTGCCGCCGAGCTCGAAGAAATTGTCGCCCGGCGTGACCGGCACGCCCAGCACTTCTGTCCAAAGGTCGAGCAGGTAGCGCACCCGCGGATCCTCTGCCGCCGAGCGCGGTGCCGGCGTCGCGATCCGCGAGGTTGCGCCCGCGGCGGCCGCCGGCGCATGCGTGTTGCCTATCAGTCTTGGCCTGCCGTCGTCGACCTGCGTCAGTGCCTCCACGAGTTGCCAGGGATCGGCCGCGATGGACCTCAGCAGGGCCATGTAACGATCGCAGAGCGTGTCGGCGGTCTGCTGATGGAAGATCTCCGTGTTGTAGAGCATGCCGCCCAACAGGCCGGAGTCGTCCTCGGCGAACCACAGCCCGAGATCCTCGGTCGCACCCGGCTGGAAATAGGCCATGCGCTCATGGCGGACGTTGCCCCACTGCACCACGCGCTGGCGGATGTCCTGGAACGAGAACAGCGACTGGTAGAGCACGGCGCCACCCGCGGTGTTGCGCAGGCTGAGGTCGCGTGCCAGGTGTTCCAGGCGCACGTCGGGGTTGGCGAAGCTGTCCAGCACCACCGCCTTGACCTGGCGCACGGCATCGGCGAACGGGCGCGAGGGGTCCAGCCGCAGGTACAGCGGCAGCAGATTGGTGAAGTAGCCCATGATCCCTTCGAATTCCTCGCGGTCTCGACCGCGCACCGGCGTGCCGACGATGAGTTCGCGGTGTCCGGTGGACTGGTTCAGCAGCACGAAGTACGCCGTCAGCAGCACCACGAATATGGTCGCGTCCATGCGCAGCCCCGCCGTGTGCAGCGCCTCGGTGAGATCCTTGTCGACCGCGATTCCGTGGGAGGCGCCGCGCCCGGCCATGCCCGGCCGCCGCGGCTTGTCGGTCGGTAGCGGCTGCGGCCCGCCCGAGCGGTTGTCGAGTTCGAGCCGCTCGCGCCACACCGCCAGTTGCCGCATGTAGTCCGGCCCCTGCACCCACTCGTTGTGCCAGGCGGCGAAGTCGCCGTAGGACACTGTGAGTTCCGGCAGCCGCGGCTCGCGCGATTCCAGCTGGGCGGCGTAGAGCTCCGCCAGGTCTGTGTAGAGGAGGTCGAACGACCAGCCGTCCCAGATGATGTGGTGGGCCATGAAATAGAACGCGTGCACGTCGTGCTCAAGCTTGAACAGCTTTGCCCGGAACAGCGGCGCCACCGCGAGATCGAATGGCTCCTCGGTCAAGACCTTGAAGCGGGCCGCCAAGGCCTGGTCGCGCTCGCCCTCCGGCACCGTGGACAGGTCCTCCACCGGCAACAGGCCCGAGTCGACCCGGTCGTGCACGATCTGCACCGGTGTGGCGCCTTCATGGCCGATGATCGTGCGCAGCACGTTCTGGCGCTGCATCAGCGCGTCGAACGCGCGGTTGAACGCGTCGACATCCAACGGCCCGATCAGCTTCTGCGTGGACGGCACATGGTAGGAAAGCTGGCCGGGATTGAATTGCTCCAGCATGTGCAGTCGATCCTGCGCGAGCGACATTGGCGCCCGCCGCTGGTTGGGCAGTCGCGTGACCGGCGCCGCCGGAGCGATCTCCGTCGCCGCGCCGCTCTCCAGCAATGCCGCCAGCGCCGCAACGGTCGGCGCGTCGAACACGGCACGCATCGACAGCTTCACGCCCATCTCGCGATTGATCCGCGCGGTCAGTTGCGCAGCAAGCAACGAGTGTCCGCCGAGTGCGAAGAAGTCGTCGTCCACCGACAGTTCCGGCAGCGCCAGCACCTGTTCCATGATCGCCGCCACCGAGCGTTCCATGTCGGTTCGCGGCGGCACGACGCACGCCGCACGCCGCGCACCGGCATCCGGCGCCGGCAGTTGTTTTCGATCGACCTTGCCGTTGGGCGTGAGCGGGATTTCCGGCAGGAAGACGACGTGCTGCGGCACCATGTACGCCGGAAGCGCCGCGCGCAGGTGATCCAGCAGGACAGTCTCGTCAGCGGCATTGCCGCCGACCACGACATAGGCCACCAGGCGCACGTCGCCGGGACGATCCTCACGTGCCAGCACCGCGCAGCGCGCGACATCGGCATGGCTGGCCAGCTGGTTCTCGATCTCGCCCGGCTCGATGCGGTAGCCGCGCACCTTGACCTGGAGGTCCAGCCTGCCGAGGTGGTCGAGCATGCCGTCGTTGCGCCAGCGTCCGCGGTCGCCGGTGCGGTACATCCGCGCGCGGGGTGCAGACGCCCGCGGGTCGGGGAGGAAACGCTCCGCGGTGAGTTCCGGGTGGTTGAGATAGCCATCGGTGACGCCGTCGCCTCCGATCCACAACTCGCCGGGCACACCGGTCGGGCACGGCTCCAGGTGCTCATCCAGCACCCACACGCTGGTGTTGGCGATGGGCGTGCCGATCGGAACGCTCTGATCGGACTCGTGGATCCGCCCGCAGGTGGACCAGATGGTCGTCTCGGTCGGCCCGTACATGTTCCAGACCTCCTCGCAACGCCGGGCAAGCGCGTCGGCAAGGTCCTGCGGCAGGCTTTCGCCGCCCACCATTGCCTTGAACCCGCGCGCGCCCTTCCAGCCGGCATCGATCAGCAGGCGCCAGCCCGAGGGCGTCGCCTGCATCGCAGTCGCGCCGCTTTCCTGCAGCAACAGGCGCAGGCCATCGCCTTCGCGCGCGGCTTCGGCGCCGGCAAGCACCACGCGCGCGCCTACTGTCAGCGGCAGGAACAGCTCGAGCATCGAAATATCGAAGGATGTCGTGGTCACCGCCAGAAGCCGGTCCTGCGATGAGAGCCCCGGCCGCCGCTGCATGCTGCACAGCAGGTTGACCAGGCAGCGATGCGGCACCACCACGCCCTTGGGCTTGCCGGTCGAGCCCGAGGTGTGGATGACATACGCCGTGGAGTCGGGAGTTGCGCTGCGGTCGTCGTCGGGCAGCGGCTCGGACCGGGCCCATGCGCCTTCTTCCATGTCGGCGTCCAGCAGCAGCGTGCGCTCGCGGGGATGCTCGTTGCCACCGTGCAGCGCGACCGTTGTCAGCAGCGCGCCGATGCCTGCGTCCTCCGCCATGAAGTCGAGCCGGCTTTTCGGATAACCCGGATCCATCGGCACGAAGCCCGCGCCGGATTTCAGCACGCCCAGCAGCGCTGGCAGCAGGTCGGACTCGCGCGGCAGGCACACGCCGACCAGCGAGCCGCGATCGATGCCGCGCTCGCGCAAGGCATGTGCGATCGCGTTGGAGCGCCGATCCAGGTCGAGATAGCTCAGTTCGACCGCGCCGAACGCCACTGCGATGCTGTCGGGGGTGGCGGCCGCTTGTTCGGCGACACGCTGGTGCACGAGGCGCGAAGTGTCGAACTCCTTCGGCGCGGGCTGCAGCGCCTGCAGCGCCTTGAGCTCGGCCGCGGAGACCCAGTCGAGGCGGTTCCAAGGCGTCTGCGGCTCTGCGACGGCAGAGCGCAGCAAGGTGTCGAGGAGCCCCATCCAGCGGCGCACGCTGCGCGCGTCGAACAGGTCCCGGTTGAACTGGCATTCGAGCCTGATGCCGCCGTCGACAGGTACCGCGTTGAGGAACAGTTCGAAGCTCTCGAAGCTGCGGGGGTTGCCGCGGACCTGCGCGCGCAGGCCCGGGAACGCCAGCGCATCGGCACCGAGCGCCTGGTCGAGGTTGAACAGCACGCTCACCAGCGGCAGGCGCGACGGGTCGCGCGGCATCGCCAGCTTTCGCAGCAGCGTACCGAAGGTATAGCGCTGGTGTTCGAAGGCATCCAGCACGGTTGCGCTGGTCGTCTTCAGTACCTCGTCGAAACCGGTGCCGGGTTCGGCATGCGCGCGCACCGGAAGAATGTTGACGCAGTGACCCACCAACGCCTCGTGACCGGCCGCGGCCTGACCTGCGGCGGCGACGCCCACCACCACTTCCGACTGGCCCGACAGTCGCCGCAACAGCGTGGAGAACCCGGTGAAAAGCGTCGTGAACAAGCTCGCGCCGCGGCGTGCACCCAGGGCGCGCAGGTCTGCGACCAGCGCGGCGTCGAGCATGCAGTCCTCACGTCCCGCGGCAAAGCTGCGCTGGCGTGGTCGCGGGCGGTCCAGCGGCAGATCGAGCGCGGGAGCGGGACGTTCGAACTGCGACAGCCAGTACGCCTCGTCGGCCAGGCATTCCCGGCTTCGCGACCACCTCTCCTCAGCGGTCGCGTAGTCGGCGAACGACTCGGGCGCAGGCAGCGTGCGGGCGACATCACCCGTGCGCCGTGCATAGCCTGCCGCAATGTCGCGCAGCAGCACACCAAAGGACCAGCCGTCGCAGACGATATGGTGCGCGCTCAGGATCAGCACGTGTTCCTCGTCTCCCAGCCTCAGCAGCTCGGCGCGCAGCAGCGGGCCGGCTTCCACGTCGAACGCCTTTTCCACCGATGCGCGCTGCCGTTCGGCAACGGCCGCCTCGCGCCTCTGGGCATCGCGATCGGACAGGTCGAGCAGCCTGGTCTCCAGTTCGAGTTCTTCGGCGATGCATAGCTCATTGCCGTTGGGGCCGACGGTCACGCGCAGCGAATCGTGACGAGCCGGAAGCTCGGCTAGGCTGGCACGCAGTGCGGCCTCGTCCAGAGGGCCGCGCAGCCGCAGAGAGATCGATTCGTTGTAGGCCAGCGAGGCCTCTTTTCCGAGCTGGTCGGCCAGCCAGATTTCGCGCTGCGGCTCGGTGATCGGCACCACGCGTTCCAGCGTGCCCTGCGCGAACGGGTCGTACTCGACCCCGGTCAGTGGCAGTGTCTCGGTCTGCTGATTCATGCGTCCACCTTGACGTATCGATTGGGAATTTCCGGATGCGCGACGAACCACGCGGGGTTTCCTTCGCTGTCGCGACCGAGCCGCGCACCGGCCACCGGCGGATGGGCGATGTCGAACCGTTCGTTCTGCGATTCGCGCCGCCGCGGCAGGAATTCGGCTTCCTGCAGTTCCAGCACCGAGGCCTTGAACGCCTTGACGATCGCGGCGAAGTCGGACTCCGAATGCGCCGTGGTGAAGAAGCAGGGGAAGTTGTCGAGGATGTGGATGCCGCGGCTTCGCATCATCGCGAACAGCAGGTCCTGCAGTGGATGCTCCTCGATGAAGGCCATCTTCCACACCGAGGCGAAGTGCCTGATCTCGATCGGCGCGCCGACCTCCTCGCAGAATGCGTTCATTTCGCTGGCCATGGTCGCGGTGCGTGCGTTGAGCAGTTGCTGCAGCGCGGGCCCCGCGTCCCTGATGTGCTCCAGCACCGCCTTGGCCGCAGCCAGCGCGAGGGGGTGGCGCACGAACGTGCCGGCGAAGTAGGTCACGCCCACGGTCGGCGTCGAGTCGTCACCGAACTGCCAGTAGCCGCCGTCCAGCGCATCCATGTACTCGCGCTTGCCGGCGATCACACCGATCGGGAACCCACCGCCGACGACCTTGCCGTAGGACGCAAGATCCGCATCGACGCCAAGCACTGCCTGTGCGCCGCGCGGATCGGCGCGGAAACCGGTAACCACCTCATCGAAAATCAGCAGCGATCCCGATTCGTGCGTGATCGCACGAAGCTCGTGCAGGAACTCGCGAGGCTGGAAGTCGGGTCGGCGGCTCTGCACCGGCTCGACCAGCACCGCGGCGATCTCGCCGGCACGCTCGCGGATGATCTGCAGGCTTTCGGGCGTGCCGTAGTCGAGCACCAGCACGTGTTCGGCGACATTGCCCAGGATGCCCGGGGCGGCGGGCACCGATCGCAGCTTGCGGGTTCCGCGCACCACGACCTCGTCGAAGATGCCGTGGTAGGAACCGGTGAAGATCACCAGCGTGTTGCGACCGGTGACAGTGCGTGCAATGCGGATCGTGCCCAGCACGGCTTCCGAACCGGTATTGCACAGCCCGGCGCGCGCGAAGCCGGTGAGTTCGCACACCAGCCGCGCGACCTCGCCGGCCAGCGGGTGCTGCGGTCCGATTTCGTAACCAAGGTCGATCTGCCGCTTGATTGCATCGACCACGAAGTCCGGCTGCCAGCCGAACAGGTTCATGCCGAAGCCGTTGAGCACGTCGATGTACTCGTTGCCATCCAGGTCCCACACCCGCGAACCCTGGGAACGGCCGACGACGATCTGGTAAGTGATCTCCTTGAGCAGCGGCCGAAAGCCGTTGACGACGCGTGGATCGGCCAGATGCGAGCGGTGCTCCTGCGTGTAGTCCTTGGAGCGCTGCGTGCGCGCGATGTAGCGCCGCATGAACGCATCCAGCCGCGCGCGCTGCCGGCCGGTGAGCTCGTTGCTGGTGTTGTGGATGCGTGCGAGTGCGCCGAAGGCTTTCTTGACGTCGTAGCGGGTGTGCGGTGCGTCGGCCTCGTCCTCGGGCGCCTCCGCATTGGACGCGGGAGTCTCGGGGGAAAGGGATTTCTGCGGCTGCGCGGATGGCGACGGTTCGATCGATGCATCCGTCGCTTCCGTGGTCCCGCTCCCCACCCCTTGACCGGCCAGCAACGCCAGCTGCTGCGCCATGAGCTGCATCTGCTGCGCGATCAGGTTCTGTATCGCGTCGCCGCTGCCTGCGGGCATGCGCACCTCGGAGGACGCAGTCGCAGGGTCGCAGGACTGCACTGGCTCGGGTGCCGACGCGATGGCGGCATCCGGGGCGAGTTGCTCGTCGAGCAGTCCCGCGACGCGCTCCAGGCTGGCGCAGTCGCCCATGAGCTGGCGAAAGCTGATGCGGATCGCGAAGGTCTTCTGCAGCTGCAGCGCAACCTGGGTCAACATGAGGCTGTCGAGCCCCAGTTCCATGAAGTTGGCGTCCGGATCGGCCTCGTCCATCTCCAGCCCCGACACGTCCTCGAAGACTTCGCGGACCTGCGCGAGCAGACGGGGCTTGCGTCCTTCGTCCGCCATCGCGGGCGGCGGACCAACGGCTGTGGCGATTGCGTTCTGCTGGGTCGGCATGGCTTGCATCATCGGGTCCACGGTTTCGGTCTCGGCGGCGGCGGAGGACTCCGCAGGCGCGGCCTCCACCCAGAAACGTTGCCGCTGGAATGGATAGGTCGGAAGGCGCAGCCGCCGCCGCGAAGGCCGCGCGTCGAACTGCGCAGGGTCGATTGCCACGCCGCGGCACCACAGCGCGCCGGCCGCCCGCCTGACGGTTGCGGGCTCTTCATCGGCATGGTCGGAAAGGCTGGCGACCACCACGGCTTCGCGCTGCTTCAGCAACGGGTTCTGGCGGGCGAGCGAGCTGAGCGTGGTGCGCGGCCCGACCTCCAGCAGCACGCGCGAGGGCGCGTCCAGCAGTGGCCGCAATGCGCTGGCGAAGCGCACCGGCTCTCGCAGATGCCTGGCCCAGTAGTCGGGCGACATCGCGGTCTCCGCGTCCAGCCACTCGCCGCTGACGGTGGATACGATTCGAAGCCGCGGCGCCGACAACGTCACCGCGGCGACACGCTCGCGAAACGCTGCTACAACCGGATCCATCATCGGCGAATGAAACGCGTGCGAGGTCCGCAGCGGCCGGCACGCCACGCCGTCGCGATCGAGCTGCTGCTGGAACTTCGCGATGTGCTCGTGTTCGCCGGCCACCACGCAGGCGCCCGGCGCGTTCTCCGCGGCGAGTGCGAGTTCCGGCGGCAGCCGCGCCAGCAGCGCGTCGAGTGCGAGCCGCACCGACAACATGCCGCCGGATGGCTGCGCCTGCATCAGCGCGCCACGGGCGGCGACCAGTCGCATGGCGTCGGCCAGCGCGAACACGCCGGCGACAGTCGCGGCGACGAATTCACCCACGCTATGGCCGATCATCGCCGCCGGCACGATGCCGCGGCTCATCCACCAGCGTGCCAGTGCATATTCGGTGGCGAACGTGGCCGGCTGCATCACGGAAGTCGGCAGCAACGCTTGTTCATCGTCCGCGAAAAGCGCCTGGCGCAAATCGAATGTCGTTTCGTCCGAGGCATCCAGTACGCGCGCGCACTCGTCGAGGGCATCGCGATACACCGGCTGCGTTTCGTACAGGCGTTTTCCCATTCCCGCATAGGTCGCACCCTGCCCCGGGAACATGAAGGCCACGTCGCTCGCGCGTGCCGGTGCGGTCGTACCCGCCGCGGTGTCGCGCAGCGCGGCGACCGCCTCGCCAACACCCCCGGCGACCACGGCCGCGCGCCGCGCGAATGCCTTGCGCCCGACTGCCAGCGTCCAGGCCACGTCGGCGAGGTTGACGTCGGGCTGCGACTGAAGATGATCGGCCAGGCGGTTCCGGGCCTGGTCGAGCGCCGTCGGCGTGCGTGCCGACAGCACCAGCAGTTGTGGTCCTTCGGACTGCTGCGATGCCGCCGGCTCCGGCCCCTCTTCGAGCACCACGTGCGCATTGGTGCCGCCGACGCCGAACGAACTCACGCCCGCGCGGCGCGGCTGATCGCTGCGTGCCCAATCGCTCATTCGTGCGTTGACCACGAATGGCGATCCCTCCAGCGCAATCGACGGATTGGGCGCGTCGAAGTGCAGCGTCGGTGGCAGCCGGCCCTGGGACAGCGCGGTCGCCGTCTTGATGACGCCAGCCACACCGGCTGCGATCACCGTATGACCGAGGTTGCTCTTGACCGAACCGATTCGGCAGAAGCCGACATCACCCGTGCTGCGGCGAAATGCGGTGTTCAGACCTTCGATCTCGATCGGATCGCCCAGCGGTGTCGCGGTCCCGTGCGCTTCGACATAGCCGATGCTGCGCGCATCGATGCCGGCATCGTCATGCGCCATCGCGATCACCGCCGCCTGGCCATCGCTGCTCGGCGCGGTGAAGCTGGCCTTGCGGCCGCCGTCGTTGTTGACCGCGATCCCGCGGATCACCGCATGCACGTCGTTGCCGTCGGCCAGTGCATCCGACAGGCGCTTGAGCAGCACGACGCCGGCACCGTCGCTGAACACCGTGCCCTGCGCGTTGCGGTCGAACGTGCGCGTGCTCCCGTCGGGCGACAGCATCGCGCCCTCCTGGTAGCGGTATCCGCTGCGCGGCGGACAGGTCACCGACGCCCCGCCGGCCAGCGCCATGTCGCACTGTCCCGCACGCAGGCTGGCGACCGCCTGGCAGATCGCGACCAGCGATGTCGAGCAGGCGGTGTTGATGCTGATCGCAGGTCCGGTCATGTCCAGCTTGTGGGCGACGCGGGTGGCGATGTAGTCCTTTTCGTTGCCGAGCATCACCTGGAACTCGCCGATCCTGCCGATCAGCTCCGGGTGCACGGCCACGTGCATGCGGTAGTAGCTCGCGTTGTACATGCCGGCGAACACGCCGACCGGCCCGCGCGCCGCGTCGGGTACATGGCCACCACGCTCCATGCATTCCCAGCACAGCTCCAGGAAGATCCGCTGCTGCGGATCCATCAACTCCGCTTCGTGGGGGCTGATGCCGAAGAACGCCGCATCAAACATTTCGACGTCGTCGATCACGCCACGTGCCGCGACGTAGTCGGGATCTTCGCGCTCGGACGCGGGGATCGACGGATCCAGCTGCCCGGGTGCAAACCGGCTGATCGAATCGCGGCCCTCGCAGAGGTTTCGCCAGAACGTCTCGACATCGTTCGCGCCAGGGAAGCGGCCGGCCATCGCAATGATCGCGATCGGCTCGTGCCCGGCCCGATTCGTGGCGCCGGGTGCGGTGCACGCCATCCTGCCGGCATCCACTTCGTGCTCGCCGCCTGACGCGAGTGCGGCCACGAGCGCTGCGGGAGTGGGATTGCGGAACACCGTGGTCGCCGACAGCCGATGTGGCGCGGCGACCGCAGCATCATCGACTGACAGGCGTTCCAGCAGGCGCATCGCCAGCAGCGAATTTCCGCCCAGCTCGAAAAAATTGTCGTTGCGGCCGACACGGTCGATGTCCAGCAGCGCGGTGAACATGGCGCAGATCCGCGCTTCCGCATCGCTTGCCGCCGGCTCGTAGGCGGTCGCCAGTTCGGGACGGCTGTCGTCGGGCGTCGGCAAGGCGTTGCGGTCGAGCTTGCCGTTGGCAGTGACCGGCAAGGCATCGGTCCGCACGTAGCGCACCGGCACCATGAACTCCGGCAGCGACCGCGAGAGGTGGGCTCGCAGCGAGAGAGACGATGGTGGTACGCCTGACGCGACGTAGAAGGCGACGAGGCGCTGCTCGCCCGAAGAACCGCGGCGCGCGACGACGGCGCAGGACTGCACGCCGGAATGGCTCGCCAGCGTCGTCTCGATTTCGCCCAGCTCGATGCGGAAGCCGCGGATTTTCACCTGGGTATCGGCGCGGCCGATGAATTCGATCACGCCATCGTGCCGGTAGCGGACCAGGTCTCCGGTGCGATACAGCCGCGCGCCCTCGTCTCCGAACGGATTGGCGACGAAACGCTCTGCGGTCAGCTCGTCGCGCCGCAGGTATCCCAGCGCCAGTCCGGCGCCGCCGACATGCAACTCGCCGACCACGCCGATCGGCAACGGTTCGCGGCGCGCGTTGAGGATGTAAACCTGCGTGTCCGGGATAGGCCGTCCAATTGGAATGGCGGTGGCCTCCGGGGGAACGTCACCGGTGATCTCGTACGTGCAGGCGAAGGTGGTGCACTCGGTCGGGCCGTAGCCGTTGTGCAGGCGCGTCCGGGGCGCAGCGCGACGCATGCGGCGCACGTGGTCGACCGACAGCGCCTCACCGCCGGCGAACAACTGCTGCAAGCCCGCAAGGGGCGCGGGGTCGTCGTCGACCACCGCGTTGAACAGCGCCGCGGTCAGCCATGCGGTGGTGACGCCATGCCGCGTGATGGTCTCTGCCAGGCCTGCGCCGCCGGGCACGGACTGATCGTGGACGACAACGCATCCGCCGTTGAGCAACGCACCCCATATCTCCAGCGTCGAGGCATCGAAGCCCAGCGGCGCGGCATGCAGCATGCGCGTGTCCGGGCCAAGGCGGATGTAGTCGACGTTGCAGACCAGCCGCAGGACCGCCCGATGCGGAATGACCACGCCCTTGGGCGTTCCGGTGGAGCCGGATGTGTACATCACGTAGGCGGCTGACTCCGCTTCCGGCACGATGCCTTCGGGGAGCGGATCGGAAGCGCCTGCATCCGCGGCGGTGCGCTGCATCGATCGGGGCAACGGCAGTTCCGCGTCGGTGCGTTCGACCACGACCTGGCACGCGTCGGCATCGTCCAGCATGAAGGCAAGGCGTTCGGGCGGATGCGCCAGGTCCAGCGGCAGATAGGCGGCGCCCGTGCGCAGCACCGCGAGCAACGCGACGATGGCGGCGGCAGAGCGCTCCATTGCCACCGCGACCACCGCGCCCGGGCGTGCGCCTTCGGCGTGCAGGCGTGTGGCGAGCCGTTCGGCACGCTCGTCCAGTTGTGCATAGCTCAGTGCGACATCGTCGTCGATGATCGCCACCGCCTCGGGCGACGCCGATCGAACCTGGGCGAAGCAACCTGCAATCGACTGCTCCCGGGCGCGCGCGACTGGCGTGGGGTTCCACTCCATCATCTGCAGCTGGCGCTCGGCCGGGTCGAGTACGTCAATCGTGCCGACGGGGATGTTTTCCACGATCGATGCCATCGCGCGGCACACGCAGTTCGCGAGCAGCGCGACTCCCTCGGCGGTCATTGGTCCTCGAAACGCGACCTTCAGGCAGGCGCTTCCCGCTGCGGCTGATCCATCCTGTGCATCGGCACCGACGAGCGTCCAGCGCGATGTGAACAGGCCCGCGTCGCAGGCGGGCGCGGCGGCATCAAACTGCCCTTCTTCGCACACCGCCCACGTGGCAGGCTTTGCCTCATCCGTTCGAGCGGCGGCACGTACTTGCGTGCATATCGTGCGAGCCCAGCCGATGGCGGCGGCTTCCATGTCGACTGGAGTGGTGGCCTGGCTCGTCCAATCGCGCTCGATCAGCGTGGATGTCACCTCCGCGGCGCCGGTGAGACGGCACTCGGCGATGGCAAGGGCTGCGACCAGAAGATCGGCCGGGTTCAGACCGGGCGTGGCGGTCGCATCGATCAGCGCAGCCGACAGGCCCGCCGCAAGCGGGAAGCACTCGTCTTGCCAGCCTGGCGTGACGCCAGCGTGCAACGGCAGCACGTCGAGCAATGACAACGCTTCGCGGCCTCCCGTCTCGGTCATGTGCAGATTCATCGAATACCAGCCCGGCCAATGGATGGGACCATTCACCGTCGCCCGCGAATGTCTCCCGGACCAACGCACCGGCCGGCGCGTGCAGGCCAGCGCGGCGGCCTGTCAGCAGTCGCTTCCGTTCATCTCGGACGAGGCCGGACGTCACTGTTTTTTGCGCAATGCCTGCATTGCGCACCTGCGCTTGCGGGCCGCAAACACGGGAGGACCAATGCGTCGGCGTGGCATCTCCCATACGCATTGGGCCTTCAGCGGATGGCTGAAAGACAGGCACGTTTTCTTCTATTTACCGGGAAGACTCCTGCCGGTGAAAGGGCCGCGGATTTCTTGATCCCAGCATTAACGAAATGGCGCGCCGCCCCACGGGTGGCTTCACAGGATTGGCAAGGACTCGCCGTGGTGGCAGCCGACGCGATCGGCTGGGGAACGCCACACGATGCCAGATCGATTTCCTGTAGCTGGAAAAGTCGTCGAGTGCCGGCACCGGCGAGGATCAGCGAAGTGGTGTTGCCGGCAAGACCGTACTGTCGGGACAGAGCGACAACTGCATGATGCTGGCACTTCGTTGCGCGCAGGGAAACCTGAGCACTCATCAAGGCAGACATGGATTGGAGCACGCCTCCTGAGGCCGCCCTGGACAGGGGCGACGCGGCCATGGGTGTGCAGCTACACCGATCCGAGAGGAAGACTCCCCACCCGCAGCGCCGCCTGCACCATCAGCGTCCCGACCGCCAGCACGCCCACACCCCAGGCCAGGCCGCGCATGATCTGCTTGTCCGTAATGTAGAAGATGCCGTGAAGGATCCTCACCACGACGAAGATCACGGCGATCCAGGCGATGCGGTCTTCGGGCACTCCGGCAAGTTGCGCCAGCACCACGCCAGCGGCGAACGGCGCGAAAGCTTCGAAGGCGTTCAACTGTGCAGCGGTGGCACGGACACAACGCGGATTTTCCTGGCGGGCGAGCCAGCCGCGCGGATCGCCGTTGTCGTAACGTTCGCCTGAGGCCTTTGCGATCTCCACCCAGACGTACGGCAGCAGCGCGGCAACGAGTACACACCAGTAAGCGATCGAAAGCGTCATCAGTCTTCCCCTTGAACGATCTGTGGAGGTCGGGCGCCCGTCTCCCCTGTCGCGAGCGTCCGGCCGGATATGAAGACGGCGCCCGAAAGCGCCGTCGCATGTAGCCTGTTACGGGGCCGAGGGCCGCGATTGCTCGCGGGCCGCGCGGAACGGGTTGCCCTCGTACCAGGTCGGCCATTGTGCGCTGCCGGCCAGCCGCTTGCCGACGCTGTACAGCGCCTCCAGATCCTGCACCACGCCTTCCAAGGGCCAGGATTCGTCGAACTCGTCGGCAGGCTGGTGATAGCGGTCCTGGCGGTACGCGAGCTGACCTTTCTGTCCGGCCTCGGCGCCGCCCTCCACCAGGTCGTCGCCTCCCTTCGCATAGAGCGCGGGAACGCCGGCCTTGGCGAAGTTGAAGTGATCGGAGCGGAAGTAGTAGCCCGCCTGGGGGGTCGGCTCCCCGGTCAGCACGCGGCCCTGTTCGCTGGCGACTTCCTTCAGCATGTCCTCCAGTTCCGAGTTGCCCATGCCCACGACGGTGATGTCACGCGACTTGCCGAGCACGGACATCGCATCCAGGTTGATCACCGCCACGGTGTCCTTCAACGGGATGGAGGGATTGGCGACGTAGTACTTCGAGCCCAGCAGGCCGGATTCCTCCAGCGTCACCGCCAGGAACACGACCGAGCGCTCCGGCGCCGGCTGTTGGGTGGTGAACGCCTCGGCGATCTCCAGGATGCCGGCCACGCCGGTGGCGTTGTCGATCGCGCCGTTGTAGATCGCGTCGGCGATCTCGACCTTGCTGGCGTTGGGATCGATCGGCGCGGAATTGTTCGCTGCGGGTTCGTCCTCGTGGGCGTGGTCGCCCAGATGATCCCAGTGCGCCATGTACACGACCGCCTCGTCGGGACGCGTGCTACCCGGCAGGATCGCGACCACGTTGTTGGAGGACTTTTCCTGCGAGGTGCTGTTCAGTTCCAGCGACATCTTCGCGTCCAGCAGGATCGCCTTGAAGCCGCGCTCGTTGGCGGTCCTGTATAGCGTGTCGAGGTTCTGGCCAACGTCGGACAGCAGGCTGCGGGCGACTGCGTCGGTGATCCAGCCCTGCGCCGGCAGGCGCGGATCGGGATCGACGCTCGCAGGCAGATCGAACTGCGCGCCCGACCAGGAGTTCTTGACCACGTCCCAGCCGTAGGAGGCGGCATCGGTGTCGTGGATGATCAGCGCCGCGGCGGCGCCCTGGCGGGCGGCTTCCTCGTACTTGTAGGTCCAGCGGCCGTAGTAGGTCATCCGCTTGCCTTCGAACAACTTGTCGTCCTGCGAGCGGAAGCCCGGGTCGTTGACGAACATCACCACGGTCTTTCCCTTGACGTCGACGCCTTCGTAGTCGTTCCAGCCCTGCTCGGGCGCGTTGACGCCGTAGCCGACGAACACCAGCTGGCTGTCGTCGATCTCCACCGTCGGCTTGCCGGTGCGCGTGCCGATGACCATTTCGTCGCCGAAGTCGAGCTCGCGGGTCTTGCCGTTGATGTCGAGGGTCAGTCTGGTGGTGTCCCCGTTGGCGGTGGTCTCGACCATCGGCACCGTCTGCACGTAGCTGTCGCCGTTGCCGGGTTTCAGCCCCAGTTTCTTGAACTGGCTGACGAGGTATTCGACGGTTTTTTCCTCGCCCGGGCTGCCCGGTGCGCGTCCGCCGAATTCGTCGGAGGCCAGCGTGCGCACGTGGTCGGCAAAGTCCTTGGCGTCGATCGCGCCGCCGGTGGCCGAAGTACCGGCACGGGTCGCGGCAGGCTCGGCGGTGGTGGTTGGCGCATCGGACGACCGGTCGCACGCCGCCAGCAACAGCGCAGCAGCGATCAGGGATGTGGATGGCAACAGCTTGAGTCTGGACATGGGAACTCCGGGACAACGAAGGCCCATTCTATGCCGCGCGCACACGTCGGGAGGTCACGCCGATGAAACGAGCGCCCGGACGGTGTCCCGCGCTGATTTCCAGGAGCGCCGAAGTTTTGGGGCCGGCGACCCGCCCCTGGTCCACGTCGGAACCGGAGGGACACGCCATCACATCACCGGAGCCGAGTGCAGCACGAGCCCTCAGCGGATGTCGTCGATTAAATCCAGCTTCTCGTTGACGTACTTGTCCTGCAGCAGGCTTTTCCTGAGATCGGCGGCGAAGAACTTGTGGCTCTCGTCGACGAAAGCCATGTTCATCAGGAAGCAGGGGGGAAATCCGAGCAGGTCAATGTCCTGGATCAGGCTGACTCGACCTCGCCATTCGCGAGTGGAGCGAACATCCACTGGTTGTGCATGCGCTCCACCCTCACCACGCCTTGGTTGTGCGGCAGCGCATTGGGTATGGCGACGACATCGAGCTTTGCTGCCTTGTTCGACTTCTTCTGAGAAGACATCTGTTTATCAGCAGTTCGTGGTTCTTGAAGGGGCCTGGAAGTTCAAGCCGCCACATGTCCTTGTCGTAACCTTTGAGGGGATCGAAATCTTCGATGCGGACGAAGTCGACGCAGATCGGAATTCACGCTTTGCAGCGTCTCGAGGTTGTCGTCGACGATGTGCTGGGACTCGAGCTGGGTAGCGTGTGGTCACCTTGCATGACGGTGAAAGTGGGTCAGGTCTGGACGCGCGCCAACACGTCGAGGGCTACTACCTGCATCAGCCGCCGGATCTCGGCCGCGCCTGCGGATGCTGGCGCGCGGGCCGCAGCAATTTCGCTGCCACGTAGTCGAAATACGCAGAGTTTGAATAGTGTATAAAATGTGTGTTCAACCTGAACGGACTTGAACCAGACCATGAACGGAGGGAACCAGACCATGACCGAGACGACCCAGGAAACCGAGACGCCCCAGGAACTGTTCAACCCGTTCACGCCGGGGTTTGACGAGAACCCGTACGAGCACTACCGGACGCTTCGCGACACCAACCCAGTGCACGATCACCCGATGGGGTTCTGGTTCGTGTCCCGGCACGCCGACGTCTCCACGCTGTTGCGCGACCCCCGACTGTCCGTGGCGGACCGCAACCTCGCCGACGGCCCGATGCGCGAACAGTTCGAGCAACTCGCCGACGCGCCCGTCTCACTGGTGAGCATGATGGACAGTGACCCGCCGGACCACACCCGACTGCGGTCGCTGGTGGGCAAGGTGTTCACGCCGCGCTCGGTTGCCGCGCTGGAGCCAATGGTGACCGAACTGGTCGACGAGTCGCTGGACCGCATCGCCGATGCCGGCTCGGCGAACCTGATCGACGCACTCGCTTTCCCGCTGCCGTTCAAGACGATCTCGGCGATGCTCGGCATGCCGGACACCGATATCAAGCGGCTGCTCGAGTTAACCGAGACGCTGGTCGTCGCGCTGGAACCCGTCGGCGATCCCGAGGTGATGAAGGCGATCGTCGGGGCCGAGGTCGAGCTGTCCGGCATGATGCAAGAAGTCATCGCGTGGAAGCGGAACAACCCGGCCGACGACTTGCTGACCTCGCTCATCCAGGCAGAGCAGGGCGGCGACTTCCTCTCCGACGACGAACTGGTGGCTCAGATCCTGCTGCTTTACATCGCCGGCCACCATACTACCGTCAACCTGATCGGCAATGGTGTCGCCGCGCTGCTGCGCCACCCCGACCAACTTGCACTGCTGCGGTCGAACCCGGACCTCATCGGCAACGGCGTCGAGGAGTTCCTCCGCTACGACAGCCCCACCCACCAGACCCGCCGGATCACCCTCGCCCCGTACCCGCTCGCCGGCCGGGAGGTCCCTGCCGGCACGATGATGATCGCCTGCCTCGGCTCGGCCAACCGGGACGAGCGGGTGTTCGGTCCGGACGCCGACGTGCTGCGGCTCGACCGCGAACAGGCCCGCCAGCACGTGTCGTTCAGCGCCGGTGCGCACCACTGCCTAGGCGCCGCGCTCGCCAGGCTGGAAGGCCGGGTGGCGATCAGCCGGCTGGTGAACAGGTTCGACAAACTGGCTTTGACCGGTCCGGTGAACTGGAACGGTCGGATCAACCTGCGCGGCGCGACGAATATCCCGGTCAGCGTGTAGGCACCGGCGACGGGCCCGACTGGTCGCAAGGGGCGAAGACCTCGTCGACATCGGGCAACTCCCGCAGTCGCCGAAGTCCGCATCATCCCACGCCCTGACCTCGCGCCGGACAGAACCCTCTGGTCCGGCGTCGTAGGCGCACGTCAGAAAAGATAGGTAGTGTCGCCCACGCATCTGCTTTCTGTACGTGGCGCCAAGCGCGTCAGCTGATCGGACGTCGGCGCGCGGGCGCAATGCAGGCAAGACTGCATTAATGCAACCAAGTCACTTAGATTAGAGAAGGTCTTATGTCTTGAACTTGCCCTGGCCTAGGCGTCGAGAGCCCGGCTGTGCGCCCGATAAGGTCTCGGTGTAACAGCACCGTTGTTCGGCAGGGGCCACACGCCGGATCTCGCGCCCTGCACCCGGACAGTTGCACGAGGCAACTCTCGTACCGATAAGCGTGGGCCCGGGCGCGATTGACGCGCTCCAAGATTTTTGGCGCGAGGTCGTGCGTTTCCAACAGCCGACGGAAGTTGAGGATGGTGGTCTCATCGGGGATCGAGTCGCGTCCGCCGAGTTGAGCGAAGCGGCGCACCGTCGGGATCTCGTATAGCGCCTCTTCCATGCTCGGGTCGCTGAGTGCGTACCACTGCTGCAGGAAGTGGATGCGGAGCATCGTCGCCAACGGGTACGGCTGCCGGCCTGGGCGGCCCATCTTCGGGTAGTGCGGATCGATCAGCGCCAGCAACGTCTTCCACGGCACCACCTGGTCCATCTCGGCAAGAAAGACTTCCCGGCGCGTGCGCTTGCGCTGCCCAAGACCTTCGCCATCACCGAACGTCAACTGCATACGTCGTCATCCCCATCAGGTCGCGCTATTGTCGCTTGGAAAGAGGGAGTAGTTCAGAGGTTCCCTAAGCGAACCTTCGCGGCGATGCGAGGTGGCGTGGGCGGACGCTTACCTTGCTCACGCAGGTCGTCGGTCACTTTGCGATAGCCGTAGACCGCGCCGCTCTGCAGCCACGACTGCTTCACCAGGCCCAGCAGTCGTGCGTCTTCCCAGGGCACGCGCGGTCGATGGCCTGCGCAACCACGTGTAGTAGCCGCTGCGATGCAGCCCAAACACACGACACATCGCCTGCAACCGGAACTCGTGGGCGTGACCGCGCATGAAAGCGTACTTCACCCGGACAGCTTGGCAAAGTACGCGGCGGCCTTTTCTAGGATGTCGCGCTCCTCGGTCACCCGCTTGAGCTCAGCCTGCAATCTGCGCACCTCGGCCGACGAGGCGGTGTCCGCCTGCTGCGCTTGCGGTGCCCTGCGCTGCTCGGGCACCCAGGCATACAGCGAATCGATGCTGATCCCCAGCCGGCCGGAGACTTCCCGGACCGATTGCCCAAGCTCGATCACCCGCTTCACCGCCTCAAACTTGAACTCGTCCGTGTAACGCCTACCGCTTATATCCACCTCCGTCGTTGCCGTTGTACGACTCGAAGATGTCTACTGAATGTGGAACGATTCAGCGGGGAATGATTGCGGTCTTTGGAAGGCGCGCGGTTCGCTTCGGGTCTTCGTCCTGCGCTATTTTCGGCGCGACAACCACAGCACCACCGGCGACAGCGTCAACGTCAGCACGACCGGTACGATCAGTGCGTAGACGATCTGTTGGCTGGTCACCGTTCCCGCCATCAATCCACGAATCGCCGTGGCCATCAGCGATACGGGGTTCAACTCGACCACGTAGCGCAGCGCGGGAGGCATCGTCTCGGGCCGCACCATGATGTTGGAGGCGAAGGTCAGCGGAAACAGCATCCCGTAACTGATCGTCATCACGGTCGCCGTCGTTCTGACCATCAGCCCGACGACCATGAAGAGGTACCCGGCCCCGACGCCGATGGCCAACAGCAGCGCGAACGCAGGGAGAACGCCTGCGATGCCGGTCTCCGGCCGGTATCCCAGCAGCAGGCCGATGACCAGAACGATCACGCACGCGATCAGATGGCGCAGCAGATCGCCTACCATCAGCCCTGCGAAGGGCGCCAGCGACCAGATTGGCAGCGTTTTGAATCTGTCGAACAGACCCTTGGAGAAATCGGTGTTGAGGGCCATTCCGGAATAGAGGGAGTTCATCATCACCGCCTGGACCAGTACACCAGGCAGGAAATACTGCAGATAATTTTCGGTCGATCCCGCCAATGCGCCACCGAATATGAACGTGAACAGCAACGTGAGCATGACCGGCGACATCACCAGATCGAAGAGCTGCTCCGGCATATGCTTGAACTTGAGAATCGCCCGCCATCCGAATACCAGCGCATTGGAAGCCGCCGATGGACGCGATGGCGGCGCGACCGAGCGCAGCGCTGCGGAATTTGCATCAGTCATTGCGGATTCTCCGTCCTGGATTTGCCGGTCAAGGCAAAGAACACCTCATCAAGGCTGGGCTGGCCCAAGGCGAAATCGGTCAATCGGATGCCCGCCGCCTGCAGTGCAGCAACAGCATCCAGCGCGGCGGTATCGGCCCCCGCTACCGCAGAAAGCGATCCGCCCTCGGCGTTGTGTTGTACGGTCGCACGCAGCTGCAGCGCAAGGATCGTGCGCGCCTCTTCGATGCGCGAAGGATCAGCAGGCGTGACATGCAGCATCCCGGATCCCGTAGCGGCTTTCAGTTCGCGACTGGTGCCTTCGGCGATCTTGCGACCCTGGTCGATCACCGCGATCCTGTCCGCCAGTTGATCGGCCTCTTCCAGATACTGTGTTGTCAGCAATATGGTGACGCCCAACTCCGCCAGACCGCGGATCCGCTGCCACACGTTTTTTCGTGCGCTCGGGTCCAGGCCGGTCGTCGGTTCGTCCAGGAACAGCACGCCAGGGGTGACCACCAGCGAGGCGGCGATATCCAGTCGGCGTCGCATCCCACCGGAATAGACCTTGACCTGACGCCCTGCGGCCTCGCTCAAATCGAAGACTGCGAGCAGTTCGTCGGCGCGCGCCCGCGATGCCGACCAGCTGAAACCCCACAGACGCGCCAGCATCACCATATTTTCGCGCCCGGTCAGATCCTCGTCGAGCGAGGCGAACTGTCCGGTCATCGAGATGACGCTTCGCACACCCTGAGGATCGGTGCGGAGATCATGGCCCATCACCCTTGCAGTCCCGCCATCTGGGACGGTCAACGTGGCCAGCATCCTCAACAAGGTGGTCTTGCCCGCACCGTTGGGGCCCAGTACCGCAAAGATGCTGCCTCGCCGCACATCCAGATCGATGCCCTCAACAGCCCTGACCTTCCCGAAATTCTTGGCAAGCCCATGCACCGAAATCGCCAGTTCGACGCCGGGATCAACACTCCTATCGCCCCGCTCGGGGGACTCGAAGCTAATGGGCACGCGCGCCGGAGCGGGCTGCTCTGTTCTTTCCATCATTGTTTCCGACATCCTGCTTACTCCTTGAGGAAATCCATCTCTATCGACCTCCCACGCTATGAGGTCATGTATCGAAGCTGTCAAAATCGCAGTCGTGCAATGACCAGCGACACTCGTCATCCCGCATCATTTATTGTGCGCGGGAGATCAAGCGCGGCAAGCCTCACCAGGCGATCGCAAGCATCGGAGGCGCGGCTGCTCTTCCCAGGCTCCGTGAATCCGTTTCTTTCACACATGCTTGGAATATTTGTCGAAAAGACGAAGGTATTTTCTATGGATCTCGCTATCCCATTTAAATCCGGTTAACTGTTCGTCAAGCGCTATGGCATTCGTGAGGTTTTCCGGAATGGCCATAGATGACTTCTTCGCCGCTTCGGCGTCGCTTGGCTGATCTTCCTTCAGCCCGAAACTGTAGGGCTCAAGCTGCCCCAGGTGATGAGTTGAATGCTGCGCATTCTCAAGGTACTTCCGCTTAAGCTTCGGAAACACCCCGGGTATGTACTGATGCGTAGCAATATCTTGCTGCACCATCAGCGTGAGAACCGCGAAAGCGACTATGGGATTTAAGAAAAATGTGGGAAACGCAATCAGGTACCTAACGAAGCCTTCGAGATGTCCATTTCCCGCAACGGCTATGAGCCCGCTCGGTATCGCGTCGTGGTGAGTGCCATGCAGATAGATGAACTCCAGCTCAGAGTTATGGCCTAGCCAATGATCCCGATAGAACCACTCGTTTACCAACTTCATGTACCACATCTCCGTAAACACGTTGATCAGCAGCACCAAAGGCAACGCCAGGACCGAAAAATTGAAGTAGGTGATGACCAGATACCATGGCGCCAGTGTCACGATATGCGCCAGCAGTCCAGTGAAGTAGGCGTGGAAAATTTCCAAAACAATATTATCCCGCTTTGAAAAAGCCTTTTTCCAGGCCGTCTCCATCAGGAATTCACGGACCATCTGCCGCTTGCGCAGATGAGCAACGAGAATGATGGTCCTGTATATCGTTATACCACCCAAGTGAATATAAAAAAGCCACAGTCCGATGTTTCGCATGAGCTCCACATGGTGCGGCAGGTCTGGAGTAATGCGAATTATGTAGTTTTCAAGCAGAAGCACTGCGATCGCGAAGAAGTATACGGGCTTTGTGTTCTGAATCTTGTATACAACCATGTAGAGCGCATCCTGCGGCCTGCGCAACAAAAGCGGCACTGCGGCCTTCGCGCCGTGCCTCAGCAGAAAGGCAATGATCATGTACACGCACAAAACTGTACCGACCACAGTCAGCACATGCATCGGGCCGTAGATGAAATAGACGGCCAACCCACAGATCAGGGTCATCAGGGCGTAGTCGAAGAAGTCCTTTCCCTGATAGGTTGTCCTGGGCCTCCTCACACCGTACAGCTTATGGAAGTGTTTTGGGTCGGCTGTTTTCATGACTGTCCTTGATGGATTTAGATTCAGCGGCTCAACGTTTGGGTACTGAAAGAGATCGACACCAAACGTTTGCCATCTCCCTGATTTTACAGCTTGGGCTCAATCATCAAGTGCAACACCCCGAACATACAGGGTGTTGCGATGGACTAAATGCCACTGTTCGGTTCGGCGAATCGGGGCCGTGTGCCGAGGTACCTGCGGGAATCCGGTCAGCGGACGTCGTCGATGAATTCCAGCTTGGCGTTGACGTATTTGTCTTCCTGCAAGCTCGTCCGCAACGTGGTCGCGAAGAACTTGTGGCTATCCTCGACGAGGAGCAGGTTCAGGAGGAAGTACGGAAAGAAGCCGATGCCTGGCAGGTCAACGTCCTGGATCAGTACTACTTCCACCACGCCGTCGGCCTTCGGCGTGTAGGTCCATTGGTTGTGAATCCGCTCAATCCGTACTACTCCGGGCGTATGCGGCAAGGTGTTGGGCATGGACACCACATCAAGCACGACCTCCTTGGTCTGCTGGTCCTGTTTGAACATTGTCGCGATCAGCAGCTCGCGATCGGCGAACGGCCCGGGTAATTCCACGCGCCACATATCCTGGTCGTAGCCTCGCACCGGGTCGCCGCGGCGCTTCGCGGCGGCCATACCTTCCCAGTCAAACTCTTGGATGCGGGTCATTTCCTTACATCCGACGATCCATTCTATGCAAACCTCCAGAGTGTCGCCGACGCCCATATGCTGCGAGGTCAGCTGGGTCAGCGTGTAGTCGCCCTCCGTCACCGTCCGCGCCTTCAGCAGCGGGTCGCCCGGGGCCTTCATCAAGTAGACCTGGATGCCATCCTCGTCCTTGGCGAGCTTCCATTCAGCCGAACCGGAGGCCACCCACGTGAAATGCGCGACGACCACCGCCAGCAGAAGCAAGCTGAACGCAAAGTAGAGCCTCTTCCAGAGCGGAGCCTTGATCTTCTTGGGGGCGGCGGCCTCATCCGTGGTCGCGGTATTCGATACGTCTGTCATGGTGTCTTCCTGTCGTTGTATGGGCTGGGTGATCGAACACGAGCTTCGCTCGCGGGGAGCGGGGGTCAGGCCGGCACGACCCCCGCTTCGGCGGGCGCGTTCCGGGTTCGGGTCAGGATGTCGGCGAGATACTTCGCCAGGCAAAGCAGCGTAAGTGTCGGCGCGACCCGTCCGTTCTCCGGGATGAGCGAGCCGTCGCAGACGTAGAGATCGCGCACGCTGGTTTCGAGCCTCGCGTCGACATCGCTGCCTACGCGCAGCGTACCGAGGGCGTTGCCGGGAAACATCGGCGCCTTGAATACGTCGACGGCACCGGCGCGTTCGAGGATCGCCCGCGCCGCCTGCTCGCCGCGCGTGAGCCTGTCGAAAACCACGGCATCGAGCGACTTGTGGTAGCGACCATCCGCGGAGAGCCCGCCGCCGACTTCATCGCGGGCCGTTACCGTGACTCCGATGTGCTCGTAATACGCGAACATCCGCGAAAGTTGCCCGTACTGCAACATCAACAAGCGGAACGGCAGCTTGTGGACGCTCGCATCCTTGAGAACGGTGCCTTCTTCGAGCGTGGTTTCCATGGTGTTACAGAAACTGTCGACGCCCCGAAAGCCTGGGACGCGCCCGAACAGCGTAAAGCTGGGATCGATGAAATATCCGCCAGCCGCGACATGCTGCAGCCCGCTGGCACGCAGCAGCAGCGGCGTCGCCAGCGCGCCCGCGCAGACAACGACCCGCTCCGCACGGAACCGGACGGTACGGCTGCCGAACGCGCCTTCCCTGATCCGGCATTCCACGCCGACTGCGCGCCCGCTCTCGATCAGTATCCGTTCCGTGAGGGCCCGGCACTTGAGCACCGCGCCCTGGCGCACGGCTTCGTCGACGAAGGTCAGCGCCTTCCACTTGGCATCGTACGAGTAGACGCCGCTGCACTTCGACTGGTCGATCAGCATCAGCTTCTTCTTCCAGTCGTAACCGAGCGCGATGGCGGCTTCCCGCACCCTGTGCGCCTGCGGGCTTATCAGCGCGTCGGACATCTCGGCGAGCGGGACCTGTAGACGAATCGCTTCGTAGGCGGGCTGCAGATCGATCCCGAGCGCCCGATAGGCATTGATCGGCGGTTCGTCCATGGCCGCCATATACATCGCGCTCGTGCCGCCTGCGGCGTACACGCTGGGTTGCTTGAGCTTGTCGGCCACATGGTCTTCGTGGAACATCGACCCGAGCGTCCAGACCGTCTCCTTGAGTTGGAGATATGGCCCCCGCTCCAGGATCAAAACCTTTTGCCCGACGCCACTGAGTTCGCGCGCGATCACGGCTCCGGCAGTGCCGGAGCCAACCACGATGCAGTCGTAGATTTCGCCGTCTCCGGACGAGGTCATGGCTTGGCAGAGCCCTGCTGCGTCCCGTCGTTCCCCTGGGTCAAGTGTTTGCGATAGATCTGCATCTGACGCTCGCGATAGGCAAAGTCGGTCAGCGCACGCTGGGTCAGGAACTCGGCGTCGATGTCGACGTTGAGCGCGACGGCGGACGTCTCCATGACGGTGATCCGGCGCTTGAGGAGGTTGTTCATAGCCCCCTTCACTGGCAACCAGACCCCGTCGAACCGTTTGGTCTCGATTATCGACCATTCCTTGTAGAAGCGACCGGTGGGGTCGTACAGCTCATCTTTGAGCACGATGAAGCGTTCCTTGTCCACGTAGGTCACGATGCGACTGTAGTACGAATTCTTGCGGCGGCGGTCTGTCGGGGTCATCTCGATCTTCCAGACCGGTCGGCCGCGATACGTTGCCTGTCCGAGCAGCTTGTAAGTGTAGTCGGCGATCTTCCTGTCGTCGGAGGAGTCCTCCGTCGACACCTCCGTTCCGAACATCGCGCCGGCCTCGTTGCCATCGCTAACCGCGACGATACGCTTGACCTTACTGAGTACGGGTAGGTACACCCAGATGTCGAACGGCTTGTCGACATCGGCATAGATCCACGACAGCATCGCCGTACCCTTGTCGCTGATGGGTTCGACGATTACGTCGAGCGACTTGTGGTCAACTGCGCCCTGTGCGACGGGCACGTGCCTGCTGAATAGTTCGAACTTCACGATGCGCGGCTTTTCCGTGCAGGAGAGTTTTCCTCCGGACAACCTGTAGCGGCACGTGGTGAACTTCATCTGGCGGACAGACGATCGGTACGAGTGGTTGGCCGCGTCGTCCACCTTGATCATGATCTCGCGGGCGTCCTGCGCGAGGGATGCGGTCGGGGCGGCCAGGAACAGGGCTGCGAGGAATATACGGTAAGCGGTTTTCATCCAACGACTCCTTCTTCAACTTCGGTTTTAACTTCAGCAGCAGGACCGACAGCAGGAACAGGTCGGTGAGCAGACCCATCTTCCTTCTTGAACTTCGATTTGAACGTCAGCAGCAGCGCCGGCAGCAGGAACAAGTCGTTGAGCAGACCCATGAAGATCGCCAGCGCGCCGAATTTGCCCATGTTGGACGTGCCCGCCGCGGAGGCGATCGCCATGATGCCGAAGCCCAGGCCCAGGATCAGCGCAGTGAACACCACGCCCGGGCCGGCTTCGGCCATGGTCCGCCGCAGCGCGGCGTTGACGTCGTCGTCCTGGGCCAGTTGTAACTGGTAATTCGTGATGAAGTGCACGGTCTGGTCGACCGAGATGCCGATGATGACCGGCGCGAGCATCATCGTGAAGAAATCAAGGGCAACTCCGGTGATCCCGAGCAGCCCCAGGGTGAGCAGCGCGGGGATCAGATTGGGAATCAATGCGATTGTTCCGATCTTCCAGCCGAACGTCAGCACCAGGATCACACTCACCACCAGGAGAGCAATGCCGAAAGTGATCGCCTGGTTTTCGGTGAGGTACTGGGACACCTGCATCGCCAGAGCGAAAATGCCTGTGATGGACACCTCGGCCTCGGGGTACTTCGTGTTCAGCTCGGCCATCATCTCGTCGATGTCGCCGCGCATCTGCTGAAAGACTTCGGAGTACTCGTACGATCCGTAGCTGTGCAGCGAGATCCTGATGTTGGCTTTGCGGTAGCTGTCGTTGACGAGGCGCTGGCGCTCGCTCGGGTTCGCGTTGTTGAACAGGAACAACGTCTGCTCCAGCATTTCGCGCGTGTCGGGGATCCGGTCGTATTCCGGCGCGTTGCCGTTGAGTTTCCGATTGGCGTCCTTCACCACACCGGCGACGGAGCTGGTGGTCACCACGTACTTCGCGTACTTGGTCTCGAACTTCCTCTGCAGCTCGTCCATCGCCTTCAGCACGTCCGGGTCCTGCAGGGCGAAGTCCTCCTTGAAATCGAGGTACAGCACCATCGTGTAGGCGCCCATCATGTGCTCGTCGGCAACCTTCACGCTCTGCGTGAAGGTCGAGTCCTCTGGATACTGGTCCAGCATCTGCGAGTCGATCTTCACCTGGGTCGCGCCGTAGATGGAGACCACGAGCACCAGCATGAAGGGGATGATGAACGCGACCGGACGCCTCTCCACGAGTGGGACGACCTTGTCCAAGGCCAACCTGAGATGCGGCAGAACGTTCAGGAACCGCTTTTTCTCCGGCGTGGCGGCGATCACCTTCTTTTTCGACACCGTCGGCCACAAGTCGATCAGCAGGGGCAGGAGGTAGAAGGTCAGCAGCAAAGCGAACAGGATGCCGAGGGTCGACATGATCGCGAAGGTCTGGATCGGAACGACCGGCGTGATGTTCAACGCCATCGTACCGGTCATGTTGGTGAAACCGGTCATGAGCAGTGCCACGCCGGCGAACTTGTAGGTGCGACGCAGCGCATTATGATGATCGGTACCGGATGTCCGCAGGCGGGTGTAGCCGGTCAGCGTGTGCACCGAATCAGCGACGCCGACGGTCAGGATCAAAAAGATGGTGAGGATCAGGAAACCGGTGACGGTGAGTCCGAGCAACCCGGTGACGCCGAGCGTGAAAACCGTGCTCAGGACGACGATCAGCATCGACCACACCACGGCCGACGCGGAACGGAACAGGAACCACAGCAGGATCGTGATGATCGCGAACGCGGCCAAGTAAAGAATGCCCATCTCTTCGGACATCTTCACGTCGTGCTTGGCGGCTGCGGTGTTGCCGACCGCGTAATAGTCGAACTGCTTGGCGTACTCGGGCTTGTCGAGGATCTTATTGATCTCCTCGAACAGCGTCAGGTAGTCGGCTTGGTCGGTGGGCATGAACTCGACCGGGACGTCTTCATCCACCGTCGGGCCCTGCTCCATCTCCAGCGACAGCGTCGTGTCTTCGGTGATGGCTTCGGCATTGACCGGGATGGCACCGAAATCGGTTTCGATATAGATTCCGCCGTACTTGTGATCGCGCGAGAAGAACTGGAGCGGAAGTCGCTTCTCGGCTTCCGCGATCGCCTTGATCTCGGCAATCGCTTCGGGTGAGGTGGGCACCGTGTCGCCGACAAGTTGCCTGGAAAGCAGCACGTCCCCGTCGACCGTCAGCACCGGAGCGTTCACCAGGGTTTCGATCTTGACGATGTGCTCAAGCGCGGATTCCTCGCCCTCCTTGAGGCTGTCCCGGAAGTTGAACAGGTCGTTCTGGATGCCGCGCACGGCTTCCAGCGAAGCCGGCGAAAACACGTCCCCGTCCTTTGCCTTGTAGACGATGTAGACGCCGTCCTCGCTGCCGAACTGCGCGTGGTAGCGGTTGAAGGCGATCAGCGTCGGGTCTTCTTTGGCGAACCATCCCTCAATGGTCATGTCCATGCGCAGCTTACTGATGCCGAAGATGCTCGCGGCAAATAAGGCAAGGAAGACAATGCCGACCAGCAGGCGTCTCTTGCGCAACGCATCCGGGATGTTTTCGAAGTGCTCAGACAATCGGCTTGTGATTCGCTCTCTAACAGACATGAATGCACTTCCTCGTGGCGATGTTGATTGGCCTGCGGAGGCTCGACGCCCCTGCAAGGACAGGCTGGTTGGGGGTGCGATGCGGCGACGCGTTCCGGGTCCAGCCCGTGCCATCGGTCGCGGCAGGCCGGCGGTTTATTGGAAGATCCTCGCGATCACCGCACTGCCATCCTTGCCGACGACGGACAGATGGTCCGCGTCGATATCGATGCAGACCGGGGGCTTGGGCAGGAACTTGCCCCAGCCCAATTCCGGCGGCTGGTCGCCGCTGTTGCGCGTGGCGCGGATGATCACCGTTTCGCAGGCTTTCGGCAGCTTTTTCACGCGATAGCTGCGGCAGGCGTCCTCGCTGGCGAGCGAAAGCCGGTAAGCGCGCATGAAAAGCTCCTTGGGCATCCAGAACCCGTTCCGCCGGACGAGTTCGAGGAGATAGTCGGCGCGCCGGTCTTCGGGCATTTCGCGGAATTCGTCGACATCGAGCGGCCACCTGCCGCCGAGCTCATTGATCAGATCTGTGAAGGCCGCGGCAATCTCGTCCGTGATGGTGCGGACGGACGACGCCGGGCAGCGGCCATCCACCAGCACGAGACGCTCGATCGCGACCTTGTTCTTCATCAGTTGATGCGCCATTTCGAAGGCGACGACCGCGCCATTGGAATAGCCGAGCAGGCTCAGATTGTTGCAGTCCCGCAATGTAGCGAGGGCGGCAATGTTGGTTTCGGCCATCGCGTGTATGGATTCGAGGGGTTCACGCTTGCCATCCAGACCAACTCCCTGGAACGCGAACATCGGTCGAACGCCTTCCATGGCACGGCTCAACGTCTGCAGCGACAGGACGCTTCCGTCCGACCCCGCAACCGCGAACACCGGCGTTCCCGAGGCTTTGGTCTGCATCTTCACGAGAAGATTGTCGGAGAACGAATCCCGGCTCACGAACCACGTTTCGAGATCGTTCTTCGCCGCGGTCGTCTGCCGCTTTTTCGCATGCGAGGGTGCGGCGGACGAGACGGATGCGCCGAGGACGTGTATGCGATCGATCTTGGTCCGATAGTTTTCGGCCAGGTGGCGACCGAGGCTCCCGATCTCGGTGTAATTGAACACGACGCTCGGGGAGAAGTTCTCGTCGAGCAAGTCGATGAGTTTCTGGATCAACGAGGCCATTCCGATCGAATCGAAGCCGAGGTCGAGGAAGCTCCGGTCCACGTCGATGTCCGCGCGCGGCATGCGCAGCAGGCTGGCGGTTTCCTGTGCGAGGAAGAGCACGATCTTGTCCTCGGCATCGAACGCTTCGGCCTGTTCGCCGTCGGCGAGCGCATCGACGAAGCGCCATTCGCGGGCGACCTCTAGCGCATCACCGCCGTCGTGCTCGCTCTTTGCTTTCTGCGGCCTCGCTACGGTGGGGATTTCCACACGTGACGGCGCATCGGCGTCGTCAAAATCCAGCCAGTAGCGGTTCTTGGCGAACGGGTACGGCGGAATGTCGACCAACTGCGGCAGCGCTTGCGCGTTGCGGCGACGAGTCAGTACCACCTCGCGCCAATGACGCTCCCAGGGCATGTCGATGCCGCCGACCCACAGCAGCGCGATATCCTTGAGCATGCCTTCTCGCAGGTTTCCCAGCAGCTTGTCCTCGCCGATCTGCGACTTGATCACGTCGAAGACGCGGGCGTTGTCGCGCTCCTGCGGGCCGCCGATGAAGATCGGACCATTGCCGTCCACCGGCTTGTTGCCAGCCAGAAGCTTGGCGGCACGCGCCAAAGCTTCGATCAGTTCCTTGTGGCTGGCGGCCATGATGGCAAGCCGATGCTCCATCGGTACCGTCGCCAGCTGCATGGTATAGGCCACGTCCTCCAGCGCCGGTGTGGGTTCCTGCATACGCACACTGGAGTAGAAAGCCAACGACTCCTGCAGGGATTCGCGCGTAAGGGCCAATGATTCCTGCAGGGATTCGCGTGTGCGTCCCGAGAAGACGAACAACTGGCGGCCGCTGTGCTCCGCGCGCGCGACGCCGTGGTCGGTGCGGTATTCCTCGAACAGCAGGTGTACGTTCACGCCGCTGTCGGAAAAGGAGTTGACGCCCGCGCGGATCGGTTCGTCGCCGCGGCGCAGCGTGTCGAACGGCAGCGGGCGGTCGGCGATATACAGCGGATGCGCCCTGGATTCGATGTCGATGAAGGTGTTGAGCGTCTTCTTGGTGATCGTGGCGGGGAACTGCTTGTGGTACAGCGACAGCGCGACTTTGATCGCGCTGGCCACGCCGCTGGCCGGCTCGACATGGCCGATGTTGCCTTTGATGCTGCCGAGCGCACAATGCTTCTCGCCCGTCGTCGGCGCATCGAATGCGTTCTTGATTCCTTCGAATTCGAAGGAATCGCCCCACTTGGTGGCGTAGCCGTCGACTTCGATGTAGCGGACCGAGTTCGGTGCGATGCCATGCTTCTCGTAGCATTCGGCGATCACCTGGGTGATGGATTCGTGCTTGATCTCGGAAATGAAGCTGGCACGTCCGCGGTTGTTCTGGTGTGTCGCGACTACCCTTGCGAAGATGCGGCGGTTGTCACGCTCGGCATCGTCCAGTCGCGAGAGCACCAGCAGGCCGACGCCTTCGCCACGGGTGAATCCATTGGCGGCGTCGTCGAACACGCCGCAGCTGCCGTCGGGCGACAGCAGGCCGTAGCGCGCGATCGCCTCGTAGTCGCCTTCGAAGAGATTGAGCGATACGCCGCCGCAGATGGCCACATCGCACTCGCCGAGCGCCAACGATTGACAGGCGCGGTGGATCGCAAGTCCGGACGAGGCGCAACTGGCGTTGACCACTTCGCTCGGGCCCTTGAAGTCGTACAGAAACGAGATGCGGTTGGCGAGGTAGTAGATCGGGCTGGACGAGCTGAGCGCAGGAGCGCTCGGGATGCGGTGCAGATTGCGACGCAGGTGATGCTCGTATTCGGCGTATTCATAACCGAGGAAAAGTCCCGTGCGCGTACCACGCAGCTTGTCCGCGCGCAGGCCGGCGTTCTGCAGCGCGTGGTAAAGCGCCTGCATCACCAGGCGTTCCTGCGGGTCGCACAAACGGGCTTCGTCTTCGCTGAGGCCGAAGAAGGCCGGATCGAACCGATCGACCTCCTCGATCCGCGCGCCCCAGCGCGGCGCGGCGTGGACTTCGGCAGCGCCCCCACGGTCTCCCCTCAGCGGCACGATGGACGAGCGCTGCTCGATCAGGTTGTGCCACAGCGCTTCCGGTGTCTCGGCATTCGCGAACGTGCAGGCCATGCCGACGACCGCGATCCCGAGGCTGCCGGTCGGCAGCGCGACCGCCTGCACCTCGGCGGGCTCGGCGCTGCGCTCGTCGACGGACAGACCGTAGTAATGCGAGAGTGCGTCGGCATGGTGCTCCAGCAGATAATCGATCAGCGCTTGCTTGGATGTGAAGCGCTCGCCGTGCAGGTCCAGGCCGTATTCGTCGCGGACGAAGGCCAGCATGCGCTCGAAGCCCCCTGCCCCGTCGGTGCGCGATTGCCGCCGCACCTCCGCACGGCGGCGCGGGGCAGCGCTCCCTCCGGCCGGTCCCGCCGATGCCTTGGCCGCGGCGGGTGCAGGCTGTGCGGCGGCGGCGGCGGTGGTCGGCAGCGCCTTCGGTGCCGGCGCGGCCGGGGTGTCGTT
Organism: Pseudomonadota bacterium; assembly: GCA_030857025.1. Classification (GTDB taxonomy): domain Bacteria; phylum Pseudomonadota; class Gammaproteobacteria; order Xanthomonadales; family Xanthomonadaceae; genus Lysobacter_K. The sequence continues at coordinate 69,099 of JALYOF010000095.1, forward strand.
CATCGAACTGGCGATCATGCCGGCGAGCTCGCTGATCGAGTTGACCGCCGTCAGCTGCGCCGGCGTGATCGACACCTTGAGCTGTTTGCTCAGGTTGGTCATCAGCTCGATCGCGATGATCGAGTCCATGCCGAACGAATCGAAGTCAGCGTCGACGTCCAGTCGATCGACCGGGATCTTCAGGGTGGACGCGACCGTTCCCGCGATCGTGTCCAACAATGTCGGTTCCGCGACAGCGCTCATCTCAAGCTCCCCGATTCTTCTGCCAACGCGAGGTCTGCGGCGAGCAGCGCCTTCAGGCGGTCCATTTCGTTGCGGGGCGACGCGTTCCTGGACTGCGGAGGCGCGAATGCCGTGGTTGCGGGCAGCGCCGCGGTATCCTGCATCGGTTCCTCGTCGGGCTCGCGGAAGAACCCGCTGCGCTTCAAATTCGACATGCTCGCCTTCACGCCAACGGTCACCGCCTCGATGTCCTCGTCGGTGTGGGCCGTGGTCAGAAAGCAGTTGCCCTGGATGTTGGTCTCCACGCCTTCCATGCGCAGCAGGATGAAGAACAGCGCTTCGGTCACACCCCAGTAGCTGTCGACGAAGCGGAAGCGGAACAACGATCCGAAGGTATCGATGACCACCGGCAGACGCTCTTCGCCGAAGTACGCATTCAGCGTGTCGGCCAGCCGCGTGGTCTTTTCGTTGAGGGTGCGCTGGAAGCAGGTGCAGCCGTCGCACGACTGCACGCCATCGCCGCCGCGCTTTTTGATTTCTCCCAGGACGGCCAGAGCAGCGGCGATCTTCAGCGGGTTCTGCGAATGGGTGCCGGCCATGCCTGTGCGCTTGGAACTCGGCATGCTGTCGTCGTCGAATCGCCAAGTGCCGCCATCGATCAGGTCCATGTACTTCGCCGCACCTGCGATGACGCCCGTAGGCAGGCCGCCGCCGGGAATCTTGCCGTAGGTGGCCATGTCGGCATGGATGCCGAAGCGGCCCTGCGCGCCCTGCGGGCAGACGCGGAAACCGGTGATCATCTCGTCGAAGATCAGCGGGATGTTCTTCTCGATCGTCAACTGGCGAAGCGCCTTGAGGAATTCCACTGGCTGCTTGTAAGGGTGGCGCGATTGCACCGGCTCGACCAGCACGGTGGCGATCTCGCCAGCGCGCTGCTCGATGGTGTCGAGCGACGCCATGTCGCCGTAGTCCAGCACGATGACCTCGTCGGCGAAGTCCTGCAGGATGCCCGGCGCCATCGGGAAGCTGTTGCCGGCGAGGTCCCTGGTGGCCGCCACCACATCCGAGAGGCCGTGATAGCTGCCGTCGAAAAGAACGATCTTCTTGCGGCCGGTCGCCGCGCGCGCGATGCGTACCGCGAACATCACCGCCTCGGTGCCCGATTGCGTGAACAGCGCGCGTTCGTGGCCGGTGATCTCGCAGAACAATTTGGAGGCCCGAAAGATCATGTCGGAATAGCCGACCAGCGGAATGCCCTGGTCCAGGCTGTGCTTGACCGCGTCGACGAGGAAAGGTGCGCGGTGCCCGAACAGGTTCACGCCCATGTCGCCGGAAATGTCGATGTACCTGTTGCCGTCGGCGTCGTGGACGTAGGCGCCTTCGGCCTTGGTGTAGGTGATCTGGAAGTGGAGCTTCTTCAGATCCTTGATCAGGTGGAAGGCGCGGCGCTGGTCGACGAAGTGGACCTGGTTTTCGAGAACATTGGCCTTGGACTTGGGCACGAAGCGGTCGTACTTCTCGACGAGCGCAGCGATCCAGGCGCGGTGCTCGTCGGTGAGGTCGCGCTGGTCGAGCGTCTTCAGGGCCCGCGCCGCGCCGTTGCCGTCGCGCGCTGGCGTGATGCCTTCCGCACGGCGGACAATCGCCAGCACCTGCAACTGCGACTCCTTGTCCAGCGACTGGAACAGGCGCATGGCGTCCTGCCTGTCCATCTCTTTCGACAGGATTTTTTTCGATACGTCTTCAACAGCCATTTGCATGGGATCCATCCCGCGGTCGCTAGAATTGATATTGATATCGGATGACGAACTGCTTCTGGTCGCGATACGGCCAGGTCCCACTACGTTCGTCCCGTTCGTCAGGATAGAACAATTCGAAATAGACCGTGGAGTTGTCGTCGATCAGGTAGGAACTGAGGAA
>JALYOF010000003.1 GCA_030857025.1 Pseudomonadota bacterium
CCAATACTGTTCGTTTAGAACCATTTGACGCATAATCGCCCCACTGTTGCAGTGGAGCGGCTCATGGCGCGAACCAGGGCGATATTGGGTGCGGGTGCACGACTCAGTGACTATCTGAGCGCCAGCCTCCTGGCGCGGGTCTATCCTGCCCCCCTGGTGAACGAGGTGCTCGACGAATACGGGTGCAACAGTCAGCGAGTGCGGCTTTTCCCGGCGACGGCCGGGGTGTACTACTGCATGGCGCTGAGTCTGTATCCGGAGGCTTCCTACGAGAGTGTATTTGCAGCGGTGGTTGACGCGAGGCGAAAAAGGGGTCAGGTTCATTTACCCGAGGAAGGCGGCCTTCCTCTGGGCCTGACGCTGGCGGCACGCTGCGTCAGTGCCTCCACCTGCGCACGAAAGCGTTCGCTGCCTAGTGCCCGCTGCTGTTGGGTATGCGCCCGTAGCGCCTCGGTGTCTTCCTGCGATACGGACTGGTCGAACAACGCCCGGTAGGTCGTCTGGCGTTCCAGCAGCGACGTGCCGAGCGCGAGGTAGCACGGGTGCGGCGTGATGCGTGCCTCGTGAGCGCCGTGCCCATTGCATTGATGGCTAGACCATCTGTATTCCAAAGGGTGTCGCACCATGCATGCGCGCACCGGGTTCAGTTCGATGTAGCGGTAGCAGGTCAGCAAGTAGCGGTCGCTTTCGACGAGTGCAGCCTTGAAGCGGCCCTCCCACAAGGTGCCGGTACGCCGATAGCGTGCATTGAAGCAGCCGACGTAGCGGCGGCCGATCGCCTGCATCATCTTCGAGACCGCGCCTGTGTCGTTCGGCGTCACCAGTAGATGTACGTGGTTGGTCATCAACACATACGCGTGCAGTGCGCACCCATGCTTCAGCGCCGCCTCGCCCAGTTCCTGGCGGTAGTGCAGGTAGTCGGCGTCATCGGCGAAGCACGCTTGCCGATCATTGCCGCGCTGGACGATGTGTTGGGCGATGCCGGGGAGATCCAAGCGCGGTAGGCGGGCCATCCGTGGCTCCAGCGAAATGACATGCCCGAGTGTGGGCGGTGCGATCCGCTGCGGCGATCAGGGCGGTGCCCGGTTTCGTGTAGGAAATAAACCTGACCCCATTTTCCGCCATTTTCCGGGCCTCAGCCTTTGAGTTCGGCACACTCTCCGAGGGCACGGCGCAATTCATCGGTGAGGGCATTCAGTTGCGCCCCGGTCTCAGCGTCCATTCTCCTTGCGTGCGAAACGCCGCCAAGCTGTGCGGCGAACACTTTCAGCCAGTGGCACGCACGCCCAACATCCCCTGATTGATGCGAACTGAGGATCTGCTCCAGCTTTTTCGACAGGCTCAGGGCGATTCCAGGGGCGACCAAGCCTGCAGATGCCGCACGTTGCAGTTGGAGCAGACCATCCTCCACCAAGTCTTCAACTGTAGGGCCGGCAAGGCCGTCCACGCTGAACCGGAAGTTGGTGTTGCCGAGCGCGGTCTCAATGAAGATCACGTGGCTGTCTCCGATCAGTCGCTGCGTCGGAATGCCGTCACCATCGAGCATGTCGGGCGTACCGGAAGCATCAACCGCATCGCTGATGATCGCCATTCCCAGGCTGATCACTGGTTGGTTCATCAACTGATCGTGCTCGACGATGTTTGGGATATACATGCTGATCTGGTCATCAGGATTGTCGGTGTTGTCGAACGTTTGCAGCTGGCCGGTGCCCGCTACGTTCAGGCCGCTGGCTGGCAGCGATACCCTGAGTCCTGCCGCGTCAAGGAAAAACCCTTTTTTGGGGTCATCGGGATACAGGTCTACCGCCGAGGTGTCCAGGCTGTAGGTGATGACCACCGGCTCTCCCTGTTGTATGGCGCCGGGTAGCACTCCGACCACCTCTTCCACGAAGCCGTGATAGGTATGGGTGACCGTTTCCTGGGCGCAGACGGGGCTGCAAGCAAGTGCAATGGCGATGATGGCGGATCGACAGGAGTAGGGGGACATGGTCGTTTCCTTGGGGATTGAGTCCGGGAACTGCGGAATTCGTGGTGGCGCGTCGAAAGCCGGGTCCGAATCGGGAGGGCAGGTCAGGTGCATCTATGGCAACGCTGATCCCGGCCGGCTCCGGACTGCAGAAAGGAACTATCGGGGAAGGAGGTGGACAGAGGCAGTTAAGCGCCCGTTGCCTTCGGTCTACCACCGGGGCGATACACAGCAGTGCGGTTGAGCGTCTTCTCCACCATCGCCTGAAATCGCGGATCGCCCAAGGCGCGTTGCTGGCCGATGTAGCGGCGGATGTCTGCAAGCTCTTCGTGGCTTACACCGAGGTCGAGCCATTCCCGGTAGGCCGTGGCCCTTGCGTCAATGGTTGAGCCCAGAGCCAGGTAGAGCGGGTGCAGCGAGATCAGCGGGTCGCACGCGGTGCCCAGATGCGTGTGCACGCTGGACCAGCGGTAATCCTCGGGCCGGGCGACCATTGCCGCGCGAACCGGGTTCAACTCGATGTAACGACACACCGTCCACGAGTTGAAGCGGCCTTGCCACAAGGTGCCGCTGCGCCTATGCCGTGCATTGAACGCCTGCACGTTGCTCTGTCCGCTGATTCGCATTGCCTGCGCAAGCGAACTGGCGGTGGGAGGCGTCAGCAGGAGGTGGACGTGGTTGTCCATCAGCACGAAGGCGTGGATGGCCACGCCGTGCAGCGAGCAGGCTGCGCGCAGCAGCCGGCGGTAATGGTGCCGGTCTTGATCGTCCAGGAAGATGGCAGCGCGATTCACGCCGCGCTGGGTGACGTGCAACGGTTGATTGGGCAGGACAAGGCAAGCGCGGCGGGGCACGGAGAGTGTGTTCCGGCTATCAGGAACATCTTGCTCGCAGGCACGCCGCGATGCCCGGAATCGCTGTTGTACGCATCGGAGCGTAGGAGAACTCCGCTTAACTGCCTCCGCCCCCCCCGATCTTGCCCGGGCTTCGCTAGACTTCACACGCCAGCGAGCGTCGCCGTCGCCTTCGCGCCCCGGCATTCCCCCACTGGAGTTCATGAATGTCTCGTCCCACCGCGCCCGCCGGGCGCCTGTTCGCTGTCGCGGCCTTCCTCGAAGGGTTCACCTGGCTAGGGCTGCTGATCGGCATGTGGCTGAAGTACGGTGCAGAGACGACCGACCTGGGCGTCAGGATCTTTGGCCCGCTGCACGGTGGGGCGTTCCTGTTTTACGTGGCGGTCACAGCGCTGTGCACACTCCGGCTTCGCTGGCCGTGGTGGGCTTCGCTGCTTGCGCTGGTGGCGGCCGTGCCGCCGCTGGTGACGGTGCCGCTGGAGGTGTGGTTCCGCCGGCTCGGCCTGCTCGGTGAAAGCCCAACGAAGTCAGGGGTCGGTGTCGAGGCTGGCAAAGGCTCGAACTGAGCTATTGGTGGGTGGGGACGAGGCAGTTAGTGCGCATAATCGCCTCCGTCCCTGAGGTTTCCCTTGATTGCGGATGCCGTGAAAGACGCTCGCGCACTGCCGGGCTGCGTGGGCGGCGGGTTGGGCTGGCGTATGACGGCGGCAATTACTGCTTGTGCTCGCCGTCCGCCGGCGTTTCCGCCGGGTCGGTGACGAGCTTGCGACGCAGCCGATCGGCATCCTGATTAAGTTCACGGTCCAGTTCGTCCGTGCGCGCGTTGACCGCGTCGCCGGTGTACTCGCGGTCTAGACGACGCGCCTCATCGCCGGTGTCGCGCTCCCGGGTGTCGCCAGTGTGTTCGCGCTCGCGCGGCGGGACCTGGTTGTTGCGGTTTTCACGATCATTGCCTGTCATTGCCGATGCTCCAGTCTGATGTTCATGACAGCGCCTGTTCTAACGCAGCGTGTGTCAATCCGTGGTGATCCAACGCGCGTGTCTCCGGGTGAGTGCGGGGCTGCAACAGCTCCTGGTCCGCCCGCCTGATTTCGCCATGACGTGCAATGGCTGTTTGGGCAGGACGACGAGGGCGCGTCGGGGCACCCAGGGCGTTCCGCTATCAGGAACATCGAGCTTGCAGGAACGCCGCGATGCCCGGATTCGTTGTTGTACGCATCCAAGGGAGGAAAACTCCGCGTAGCTGCCTTCTTCCCCGGTCTTGCCTGCCTACAACGTGGCCCCACACACGCGCTGGCCGGTCGCTGGACTGGTGTGCGTGCTTCTCGATATTGCGCGCAGATGTCGATATCGAGCACTACCTGTCGGATGTCATTGGCCGCCATCGGGTCCGGAATCGTTGGGTTTGTGCCGACGCGAGAACTACACGCATGAGCTGTTTCCACAGGGAGACAAACAATGCCCAGTCGAAAGTCCAGATCGGAATCAAGCGGACCTGAACCGGACTCGTCGAGCGAGCATATGGTCGACGGGCATTCGGTTCGGATCGCCCGGACGGCAGGCCACGAAGAACTGTGGATTGACGGTGCCCGTCGCCGATTCTTCATGAATTCAGGCGGGTATGTGCTGGCCGAAAATGCCTATGTGCCGGCGCGCGAATCCCTGCTCGACGCGGTGCGAGACTATTTGAGCCAGACAGAGGGCGCGGGGCCAGGCAAGGACGCTGGAGAAGGCTGATGCGCTGCCGGAAGAATTTCGTGGACCTGACTCCGCTCGAACGTGAGCGGCTCGCAGATGCGTTGAACGACGCATTCAGCCGCGGCGTCATCTCCAACCTTGCCAGTGAACATGACGACCATTTCAATCATGGCATCCACTGGGGCCCGGCTTTCCTCCCTTGGCACCGCCATTTCCTGCTTCGGCTCGAATGGGAGCTGCGGCAGTTCGACGACAGGGTGAGTCTGCCGTACTGGGATTGGACGCGGTCGGACTCACGGGACATCGACGTCCAGCCGTGGAAATCCTTCTTCGGTGGACGCCACAACAGCGGCGGGCGTTTCGATCACTGGAGTTACGTTCGCCGGAGCGACTCCGCCGGAGTTGGCCTGCCGAGCCTCTCCGCTGTGCTGAGTGAGCTCAATGCCAACACTTTCTCCGCGTTCCGGGCTATCGAATGCGGCACGCACTTTCCCGGACACAACTGGATCGGCGAGACGATGTCCGGCGGTCGTTCGCCGGACGATCCCCTGTTCTATCTCCACCACGGCAACGTCGACCGCCTCTGGGCCATTTGGCAACTCAATCACCCGGCGCCGGCCTTTGAGCAGTATTCAGTGGCGCCGAGCACATGCAACGAGGATAACGACGCCTTCGTTGACCTGAACTCACCGATGCATGGAGGCGCGACGCCCGCGTCGATGCTCGACCATGTCGCGCTCGGCTACGTCTACCATCCCGACGACCTGTTGCTGGTCGCTGCGCAGGCACAGGGAATGACGGGGTTCGTATCGGGCGACCCGCTCACGGTGGTGCTCGACACGCCGCAGGTCACCTTCAACGACGTCCCGGAGGGCGACACGACCCACCGCGCAGCGCTGTTCGGCATCACCGGCTGCGGAACTTTGATGTTCGAGGCGGCCATCACCTCGGGCCCTTTCACACTGGCAGACCCGAGCCCCTATTCGTTTCCCGGCAGCGCCTTTCCGACCAATCAGTTCAGGGTATGGGTCCAGTACACCGGCCAGACTCCCGGAACGCTCGATCAAGGGACTATGCGTGTCGTTGCGCACAATGCGTTCGGCGACGAGGTCTGGCGCGATGACACTGTCCCCATTGTCGCCAACTCCGTCCGTCGGCCCAAGGCCTCTGTGACACTGGTACTGGACGAGTCTGGAAGCATGCTTGCCAATGCCGGCAACAACCGTATGCGTCTTGCGGTGCTGCAGTTCGCGGCCACCACCTTCGTCGACCAGCTCTACGACGACAATGGCGTCGCCATGGTCGCCTTTTCCGATGCGGCCCAGACCATTCGAGATCTCGATGTCGCCGGTGCGCTCACCTCCGGCGTGCGAAACGATGTTCGCCTGAAGATCACCCAGCATGGTCCGCCCGACGCTTATCCCCACACCTGCATCGGCGCCGGAATCCAGCAAGCGACGGATCTGATTGGCGCCTCACCAATCGCAGGCGATTTCGACATGAATGCGATCGTGGTCTTCACGGATGGCATAGAGGATCGCTCGCCACGAATCGCAGATGTCCAGCATCTCATCACCGACCGAATCTACGCCGTGGGAGTTGCGGACGCGGCCAACGTTCAAAACAACATCCTGCGTGCGATCGCCGACAATTCGGGCGGGTTCATGCTGGTTACTGGCGCTCTTGCGCAGGACGACGAGTTTCTCCTCGAGAAATTCTTCATCCAAATCCTTGCAGGAGTCCTCAACCGCGACATCATCCGCGATCCCGAAGGCTCGGTGGGCTTTGGTGAAGTTGCCCACGTGCCCTTTTCGATCACCCGTTCGGATATAGCCTTCGATGCCGTGGCTTTGACCAGGGCGCCGCAATTCCTGGCGGTAGCTTTGCAAGCCCCGGACGGGACGATTATCGGCGTACCCCAGCTTCCGCCAGGATCCCACCGGCCCGGCGCAACTTCGCGGAGCCTGCGCGTGACGCTCCCAGTTCTGCTCGACGGCAAGGAGCATTGGGAGGGCGAATGGCATCTGCTGCTCGCGCTGATGGGGCGGGGCGATGCCGCCAAACTGACGCACATGCCCGGCGCAACATCAGTCACGGGCCAAGCGCCGCGCCTTGCGTTTCATGCATTGATGCATGCGAGATCCAACTTGAACATGCGGGCAACCATCAGTCAGAGCGGCGTTGCGCCAGGGTCGACGCTGTATCTGCGCGCCAGGCTTACCGAATATGGGCGGCCGATAGCAACGCATCCGACAGTCGATGCACTTGTTACGCTCCCGGATCAGTCGACCACCCACCTGTTGCTCCACGAAACAGATGACGGGGTTTTCGAAACCTCGCTTGTGGCCACGCAGAACGGTGCACACCGCTTTCATCTGGTAGCCGACGGCCGTGCCTCCCGAGGAGCCAGGTTCACGCGGGAGCAACTGCTCACGGCGGTGATCGGGCGAGCCCCTCAACCTGGCGATCCGCGACCGGGCCAAGGTGGCGAAGGCCACAATGGAGGCGACGGCGGATTGAAGGATCTGCTCTGCTGCATACTAGGCGAGCGCGTGCTTACGGCCCGGTTCGCAGAATTTGCAGGGCGCATTGGCATCGACGTCGACCAACTTAGACGCTGCACGAAACGGATCTGTAGCCAGCGCGCCGAGCAGGAGCAGCCGCCGGTCATCCGATGACTTCGCTCCAGGGACGCAGGTTCACTTACTGCGACTCAAACGGCGGCCGCGGCGGCCGATGTTTACTCGCTTGGTCAGCCGTCAGCGCGGTGAACCACCCAGTAGCGCGACGGGCGGTGCAGGCCCAAGCCCGCCGGTCCTGATGACGCGATGCACGAATCGCAACTTGCGCAGCACTGGCGGGGTCAGGGTGAAGGGATAGCTGTCGCGGGTGCCCATGCTGCGGTTGAGGCGGTTGAGCGCATAGGTGAGCGGCAGCCAGCGCTCGATCATCTCGCGGAAGGAGGGCGCGTCGGCGTCCTCGTCCAGTGGTTCGGCCGACATCGAGGGTTCGATCGGATTTTCTGGCTCCAGTGACATCCCGCAGGCGGCGGCGGTTTCCAGGGTGTCCACCATGTGCATGTAGTGCGCCCAACTCTCGGCCCAATCCTCGTAGGGATGCATGGTGGCGTAGGCGCTCACGTACGAGGCCTGCCAGTTGTCCGGCGGACCGCTGTCGTAGTGGCGCTGCAGCGCGGCACCATAGTCGAGGCGGTCGTCGCCGAACAGATCGCGGCACGATTCGATCATCGGACCGTCCTCGACCAGGCGCATGAAGTAGTAATGGCCGATCTCATGACGGAAATGGCCGAGCAGGGTCCGGTAGCGCTCGTCCATCTGCACACGCGTGCTGGCGCGGTGCGCGTCGTCTGCCTCGGCGATGTTGATGGTGATCAGCCCATCGTTATGGCCGGTATGCACCGGCGTCCCACCGCTGACGTATTCCAGGAACTCGAACGCCAGTCCGCGTTCGGGATCGTCGTGGCGCGGCACCACGGGCAGGTCCAACTGCACCAGCGTGTAGAGCATGCGGCGCTTGGCGCGCTCGAGCCGGTACCAGTACTTGTGGTTCCTGTCAGAGGCCAGCGACGGGATGATCGTGGTCAGCCGGCACGACCGGCACAGCGCCTGCGGATCTTCGCGGGGAATCATCCGGTTGCAGACCCTGTGGACCGCGTAGTTGTGGCATTGCCGGAAGCGACGATCCTCCATCTCCGGTGCCAAGCTGCGCCAGGTATCGACGCCATCGGGCACGAACGCGTTGATCTGGCCGCTGTCTTCGACGAATCCCAGCATGTGGCTGCAACGCTCGCAGCGCACGTTCTCATAGAACACATGGTGGTTGCAGTGGTCGCAGTGGAAGTTCTTCAAGGCCGTGCCGCAGTGGCGCGCCGGATGCTGGCGTGGGATGGTCACGATATCGCACTCACCACGCGACCGACCCGCAGGTACTTTGGCGAGCGCCAGTAACGAAAAAGGAGTCGAGTCCGTGATATCCCAACGATCCTTCCCTGCCATATTGGCCGCAGCGCTACTGGTCGGCTGTTCCGCCGGACCCACGCAGCCCCAGACCATGCCCGACGACAAAGCACTCGATAGCGTCTCCATCGGCGACGACGGCTCCGACATCATGCTGACGCCGCTCTCAGCTGCCGACATCGAATCGGCCGCACTAACGGGCGAACTCCCCTGCGGCTTCTCAATGTCCGGGCAGGACGCACTGCTGGTGGCGAAAGGCGACGTCGCCTCGGACGAACCGAGCCGCGGGGTGGTGAAGGTGGCCGATTACGTGGAAATGGTGGCAGCCCCCGGCGGGTTCGACTCGATGCTCCGCGGCGCGCGTTTCTCGGGCAAGGGCAAGACAATCACCATCGAAGTGACCGGCCCAGCCATCGGCGGCGGCGAGTCGCCGCCCCATCCCGCAACACTTACCTATGATCGTGCCGATGGCGCGAGGCGCCAGTTCATCGGCCAATGGCAGTGCGGCCCCTAGCAGTAAAACGGGGGCGTCGATGCACTCCAAGGACGTACAGGCACGCTCTGGGAAGGGCACTTCGAGTCCTGCCATGGAAAATTTGGGGCAGGTTCACACTTACTCGATGTCGCTCGCGTTGTTGGCCGGCGAAAGTGGGTCGTCCGGCCGTCCCGGATCTGGCCGCTTCTTCCTTTACTCTACAGGCGCGCGGGCCGATGGCTCTCTTGGGCAGAAGGAGGTCGCGTCGTCGTCCAACGCGCTGCTTGACGGCGTGCACGCGCTCAACGATGGACCGCGGCTGCTGACGCCGCTCGGATAAAAACAAGAGGAACCGGCCATGACACGAAGGATTCTGCTGTTCACGCTGCTGGCGCTGTGCGCCTTCGCGGCTTTGGCCGGTCGGTACGACAAGCAGCTCGAGGCCAGCATGCTGGTCACCGGCGAACTCGTGGTGGCACCCGATGGCACCGTGAAGTCGTACAAGCTGGACCGTGCCGACGCGCTGCCGCCAGAACCCAGGAAGCTGCTCGAGGAGGCCATTCCGGGCTGGGAACTGGATGTGGAGAAATCCGACGGCAGTCCGTTGCAGTCCCCGACTACGGTCAAGATGAGCGTGCAGTTGCTGGCGCGACCCGTCACCGGCGCCGATAACGAGTTCCGGATCACGATCCAGGACACGACGTTCCGGGACCCGAAGGAGCCGGTGCAGGTCGAAGCCAAGGGGGAACTCACGCCGCCGAAATATCCGATGTCCGCAGCCCAGTCGGGGGTGAGTGGAATCGTGTATGTCGTGCTGCGGCTCAATTCCGACGGCACTGTCGCCCAGGCGCATGTCGAACAGATCAACATGACGGTACTCACCAATGAAAGGACCTTGCGCAGATTCAGCAAAGTCCTCTCCGAGGCCGCGGTGGGGGCGGCGCAGCAGTGGACCTTCAACATCGCGCCGGAACGGCTCGCCAATCCGGAACCGGTCGGCGTACGCGTACCTGTCGAGTTTCTGATGACCGGCAAGACTCCGGAAGTGGAATACGGCCGATGGCACGCCTACGTGCCCGGACCGTACGCGCCGATCCCGTGGCGGAACCTCACCGGCGACAGCGGCGACAGCGGCGGCGTCGAGGGCGGCATCGGGGCCATGGTGCCCGGCCAGGTCTATTCGATGGATGCGTCGATCAGACTGCGGGACTCGCCGGCGGGCACCTGACGTAACTAAGCGCCGCGTCCACCAAAGGGCACGAAGGTAATTCATTCCCAAGAACCCTCGGGGCCCGTGAGGCTTGATGGAGGGTAGATATTTTTGCGTTGACGCGGAGTCCACTCTCGGCGCCTGCAGGCTCCCGATCTTGCGTGGCTTCACTCTGCCGTGTCTGTCGCGTTAACCTTCCCGGTTCCGAATGCAGGGTTGAATCGATGAATGCCCCGAAAGCCACCATTGTCGGTCTCGTGACGCCGCACCTGCTGCGTGTCGTCGACCTCGCCATTGAAGCCGAGAAGGGCGTCAACGTGGACTGGCATGTGCGCGATGCCGTGGCCAGGACGATGGGCGTGCTTGAGGATCAGTGGAACACCCCGGCGCTGGTGGGGGCGTATGTCGAGGGACTGGAGAACGCCGCGAATCAGGCCCCGAAAACCCGCGTGGCGTACGTTCGCGTCCTGCAGGCCGCGGCTGACGCAGCACGGCGTCTCCGGCGCGATTGAAAGCAGGAACATCGACCGGAGCAAGGGGCGAAGCGTTTGCCCTCGCGCGCCAGGCCGTCCACGAGTCGATCACCTCCGACACCTCTGTCGCTCAATCAGGCCCGGCAATCTGCGCAACCTAGGCAACCCGGCAGCATGTAGTCCGGACCCCGTGACGCGGGTTCCTTATTGAAACCTTGTTGAGGGAATACATGAGGCTTTTGATCTCACTCGTAACCTTGCTGGTGTTAGGCGCTCAGGTATCTGCCCAGGTTCACGTCTCCAAACCGACACCTCGGAATCCGGTGGTGGCTCCCGCCAAGGCGTCCACGCTCAAGCCGCTGGACTGCAAGGAGATGAGGTCGAACCATCGGGAGCCGTGGATGCAACAAATCTGCGAAAAGAGCAACTACGACTTTGGAACTCTTTACGCGAAGACGTATGGCATGCCGCGGCCTTCGAAAGAGGTGGTTGCGTTGCCTGCACACGGTTCAGTCGCAGCAAAGACGCATGGCGTGGCCTGCATGGGGCAATTGGCCATGCGCCGATTGAACAATGGCTGGGAGCAATTGCGGGATAACGAAGGCAACTACCTGCGGTGCAGGGATATCTAGGGCTTGCGCTCGCTGCATGATGTAAGTGCTTCCAAGTGCGCACCAACGTTCCGCAGTTGCATACTGCGGTGCGCCACAGTGTCCGTCTACCGTACGGCCTGCCGGAACTCGTGGTATGCCGCTGCGATGAGTGATCAAACCCCGCTTCTTCAATCTCGACTGGCTTTTCGATTCTCCAGACAAACCGCTGCAGCGTAGCGGCGCTGCCTGGCTTAATGTCACTCCATTTTTGTCGCTTTCCCGCGTGGGCTCGGCCGGTTTCCCGGCAGGTCAGCTATCTGGGAGGGGCAATCCTGTTGCCGGCGTCGTTGCAGCCCAGGAGCGGACGACTGAAACCGATGATGGTGTTGCCTGACACCAGTGGGGGGTAGCGGGTGCAGCTGATGCCGGTGGTTGTCTGCTGTCCACGGTAGCGGCCAGGAGGGGCGAGCAGATGGTTATCGGTGATGACCGCGAACTCCCCATAGCCGATGTGAATGCCGACGCGTGCGTCCCGAACGCGGTTCCCCGTGATCCTGCCGTCGAAGTTGGCCCCCAGATGGATGCCGTAGGCGGTTCCAGTTGAAAACACGCCGGTGATTGTGTTGCCAATGACGTCCGCGGAAAAAAGACCGCTTGAGTCACTACCTGTGGCTATACCAGCTGCAAAGCCTGATGAAATCCCTGTGTCGCGCACGGTATTGCGTCGGATCACACCTCCGGCGGGCGCCGATATTCCGATGGCTGAATTTAGATCGAGCTCGTTATCCTCGACCAACCCGTTCTCTCCATCAGATAAATCAATGCCTCTCTCAAAGCCGCGGATCTTGCATCGGCGAATCGTGGTGGAGGAGGAGTCATTGGTGAGGATCCCGGTAGATCGAGTGCCAGGGGCCGCCTGCAAGCCATCGATTCTGAAATTGTTGCAGTCAATCGTTACACGGGGCGATGAATATATTACGATTGCCGGGTGCCGGGAGAGCGCAGTGCTCAGGTCGCGCCGAAGGCAAAACGTGCCTTCTGTTTCGAAAATCACCGCCGGCAGCGAGTCGATGAAGTAGGTGCAGTGATCGAAGTTGCGACCAGGCGTCGCCGGCTGAGCCACGGCCAACGCAGGGAATAAACCGGCCGCCACGATCAAGCCAATGGATATGCCACGAATTCCTTTCATGATTCTGCTCCGTGATTGGCGGCATGCCGGTCAGTGCGCCGCGTCTATGGACTGGTCCCAAGATTGACTCTCGAAAACCAATTACCTACGCGAGATCGTCGTCCCGAACCGGGAACCGCCGAGCGAAATTGGCGTGACGGCCTTGTAAATTCCAGCATCTTTCGTGACCGCCTGACGTGACTTGCCGGCCAGGACGCGGGCAGCGACTTCTGGATTCCTGGTTTGCGGAAAAATGGGCCAGAGAACATCAGCGTTTGGTTCGCCAATTTCCTGGCGCGCCGGGGCGGTCTCGGCTGTTTCGTGGCCTGTTTTGGCCCGTTTTTAGCTGCCGAAACACCAGCAGTCGAACGTTGGTGCGGTTGCTTCTGCCGCACGCGGTGTGATTGACTGAAACGCGAGGGGCGCTGGCCCGTGGCAGTTGAAAAGGGGTGTTCGTGGCGATTGGTGTCTGGATCAGTCTGGGGCTTTATTTCGCGTTGATGCTGGGAATCGGCTTCTACGCCTACCGTAATTCGACCTCGTCTTCCGAGGAGTACACCCTCGGCGGACGCAAGCTGTCGCCGGCCGTCGCGGCGCTGTCTGCCGGGGCTTCCGACATGAGCGGATGGCTGTTGCTCGGCTTGCCCGGTGCGCTGTACATCAGCGGCCTGGTGTCGGCCTGGATCGGCATCGGCCTGACCCTGGGGGCGCTGGTGAACTGGATCGTGGTCGCACCGCGCCTGCGCGAGCAGACCGAGCGTTACGACAACAGCCTGACCATCCCGCAATTCCTCTCGAATCGATTTCCCAGCAGGGCGATGGCCTTGCGTGTCATCTCGGCGCTGATCGTGGTGGTGTTCTTTTCCGTGTACACGGCATCGGGTCTGGTCGCTGGGGGGAAGCTTGCCCAGACCGCTTTCAGCGCGGTGCTCCAGTTCGGCTCGATGAGCGATTACTCGGTGGGCGTGTCGCTGACGCTTGCAGTGGTGCTTGCGTACACGGTACTCGGCGGTTTTCTTGCGGTCAGCCTGACCGACTTCGTCCAGGGCGTGATCATGATGCTGGCCCTGATCATCATGCCCGTGGTGGTGCTTCTCGGGCCGGGTGGCGGCGGCTTGTCGCAGGCCAGCCAGACGCTGGCAGCCATGGGTCCGGACTACCTGTCCTGGTTCTCCGGGCTGTCGGTCATCGGGTTTCTATCCGCCATGGCGTGGGGGCTTGGCTACTTCGGGCAGCCGCACATCATCGTGCGCTTCATGGCGCTTCGGTCAGTCGAGGACGTTCCCAAAGCACGCAACATCGGCATGTCGTGGATGGCCATCTCGGTGATCGGCTCGATCAGCCTGGGCATCTTCGGGCGCGCCTATGCGGTGCGTAACGGACTGGTGGTCGAAGACCCGGAAACGATCTTCATCCTGCTGGCCGACCTGCTGTTCCACCCGCTGGTGACCGGCTTCCTGTTCGCGGCATTGCTCGCCGCTGTGATGAGCACCATTTCCAGCCAGTTGCTGGTGGCCTCGTCCTCGTTGACAGAGGATTTCTACCGCTTGTTCCTGCGCAAGGAAGCCGGCGACAAGGAAACCGTGCTGGTTGGCCGCATCAGCGTGCTGCTGGTTGGTCTTGTCGCCGCAGTGCTTGCCTGGGATCCGAACGCAAAGGTGCTGGAACTGGTCAGCCACGCGTGGGCCGGGTTCGGCGCAGCCTTCGGGCCGCTGATCATCCTGGCACTCACGTGGCGGCGAATGACCGGCACCGGAGCGGTCGCAGGCCTGGTGGTCGGTGCGGCCACCGTGGTGGGCTGGATCCTGTTGGGCTGGAACGAGAGCTTCATGGGCGGACCGGGCATATACGAGATCATCCCGGGCTTTGCCGCCGCGTGGGCCGCCATCTGTTTCGTCAGCCTGGCTGCCCCGGGCCAAGTCGAGTTCCGGGCGCTGCCCGAAGCCGCATGACAAGGTGAGGAAAACCGTGCAACAAGACCATGGATGTAGCTGACTGCCCCGACCCGCCGCCCTGTCACCTGAGAATCCGATGCGAACGACTCTGCTCTGCCTGGCGCTGTGCGCCGGTCTCTCGATCAGCAGCGCGGCTCATGCGCAGACCGCAACCGCGGCCGGCGCGTGCGAGTCGACGTCCACCGGCGACCTGCGTGTGCACAGGCTGACGAGCCGGATCTTCGGCAACGAGCGCAACATCCGCGTGCTACTGCCCACCGGCTATCACGATCCCGCCAACCAGGACCGCCGCTACCCGGTCCTGTACATGCTCGACGGCCAGAACGTGTTCGACGCTTGCCTGAGCGATGTCAGCAAGCACGAATGGGGACTCGATGAAACGGTGCAGCAGTTGGTCGCCAACAAGACGATCCCGCCGCTGATCGTCGTTGGCGTCGATCACGCAGGGAAGGACCGGGCGCACGAATACCTGCCGTACAAGGATTTCGTTGGCGGCCCGGATATGGCCGAGCCTGCGGGCAAGCAGTTCCCCGACTTCATGGTCAAGGAAGTCATGCCGCTGGTGGACGGCCTCTACCGCACGCTGACCGGGCGGCCCAACACCGGCATCGGCGGCTCGTCCTACGGCGGTGTCGCCAGTCTTTACGCGCTGCTAGCCAGGCCGGGCACGTTCGGTTATGGCCTGATCGAAAGTCCGGTGCTGGCCGTCGGCATGGGCCAACTGGTGCGGGATACCAGCCCACTCATCGCCATGCCCGAAAAGGTGTTCATGGCATTCGGAGGCAAGGAAGCAGGGGACCCCGCCATCAGCGAGCGATTGATCGACCTGGTCCGGCGGGTCGAAACGAATTTCCGCGACGCCGGCTACGACGAAACAAATGTCCGCGTGGTAGTGGAACCCGACGCCATGCACACCGAGGCGGCCTGGGAAAAGCGGCTGCCGGGCGCGCTGACCTTCCTGTTTGGTGAGTGGAAGCAAGAGCCAGTGCGCTGAAGGTCGCAGATCAGCGAAGGCAGGGGGCCGGAGGTACTTTCACGCCAGCCTTATCGCTGTATGCCCGCGAGCCCGATGTTTCCCGGCCCCCTCGTGTTGAAGTCGCGCTTCCGCGAACCACGCGCAGTTTACGAGCAGGGGCGCAGGCTCGGCGTCGTGGAAATGCAACTTCACGAGCGGAGCGATCCGCACTCTGATCTGATGCCGTCGGCGAACTGGCCCCGGCTGCTGCGGCGTGCAGCTGTATCGGGCACCGTGGCCGGGGTCGCGTCCGGGGTGATGTTCGCGATGCTTGCGCGCCGCCGCACGGGCCGCCTGGCCAGTGGCCCCAATGCGACGAGCCATGTGCTGTGGGGCGAATCGGCTGCCCGCCACCACGAGGCCGACCTGCGTCACACCGGCGCGGGCATGGTCATCCACCACGCCAGCACCGTGTTCTGGGCGATCGGATTCGAGTGGCTGCTGGCACGTCGCCGACCGCCCCCGCCGCTGATCGCCGCGGCGACCGTCGCTACCGCGGCCTACGTGGTCGACTACCACTTGGTGCCCAAGCGGCTCACGCCCGGATTCGAGCTGCACCTGTCGGGACGCTCGATGGCAGGCGTCTACGCGGCGCTTGCGGCGGGACTGGCGCTGGGAGCGATGCTGCCGAGCCGGTGAGAGCCGGTCGGGTAATACTGCCGCAGCACTGTCTCAATCCCTTGTAGCTGGCTTGGCTGTCGGTCGAAACTGATTTAAAGGTGGTGCGAACGCTTCCTCATTGGAAGGCTTTCAGCCACGACCATGCTGCGCACATCGAGTTGAGTTCGGTATAGCGCATTAGTTTTAGAGGGAAGCGGCATTCAGTTGCAGCATCTTTTGAACTTCTTGCCGCTTCCGCATGGGCAGGGGTCGTTACGACCTATTTTTCTCCCGCCTTCGCCGAGAGGTTTGGTAAATTTTCGAGTCCCAGGAAGCGCCGCAATCTCCGCTTCCACCCGAACATCGCGTCTCCACTTGAAATCGAGCTTTCCGATCAGCCTGATAGTAGCTTCTTCCGGAAGCATCAAGAGGCCGAACCATTTCTTCGCGCGCTGCTGGTACTTTTTTCGTTCGCAGTGATGATGAAGTCTCGGTTCGGCGATCGCTATCGGCAGTTGTGTTATATGAACAGTTAGGCCTTCGCTCCCCCCGCCGATGGTGAAATCGTGTGAGGCGCCATCCACCATCGCACGGTTTGATAGTTGATCGACGGCATTTCCCACTTGAGTGGCCGTATCCTCATTCAATCCGAGCAAGAATATGCCTAAGTCTACTGCGTTATCTCGTGGATCTTGGTCGATTTGTTTAATGATCTGTTCAAAAGTCGTACCTTTAAGGCGGGTTAAAATGCCTTCTGGTGTGTCACTCCCTTCAATGCCGTCTCTGCGGACCATCATCGCCAAATCGAGATCTGTCGCAATGTCATCCCCTAGTTGAACGAGATTATACTCACGATCAACCCATAGGTTGAATTTCAGGTGATATGAAAGTATTGTCAGTTCGTGGGACGCCATTATGCGATCGTTGTAACTAACTCGACGGTCAATGTAGCTGATAAAATAGAGTGGCGAAACGAGCATTTCGGTCATGGCATCAAGTAGGAATGCGTCCATGACGAACGGGGGCGGTATTCGCTCTGTGACTTGCATTTTCAGGAACTGACGACTTTGCGCGCTCAGTGCTGGGTAGTGGTCAGATACGAGGCAGAACAGGTGGACCGTCTGGATTGGCGTTGGAAGGGTTAACTCTTCGTTGGTGTCGTTTAGTAAAAGTCTGAAGCTGGGATTTCCGATTAGTTCTGCGCATCGTAGGCCTTGGTCATACGAGGCTTGTATACTCTTCGCGAAATCTCTCTGGATAATGCTGTCGTTCCCTTTCCTGGCTTCTAGCGTCATTCGCTTGGATTTGGCTTGTACCACTATGGCGCGGTTGCCGAAAAGAACTAGTGTGTCTATCTCCGCCGCCGCTCGGTCTCCGTGCTTGTCTACGATGAGAATGTTTGACCATACTCGCTCTGCGCCAAATACACGTTTCAAGCGGTTATGCGACAAGTGCTCCAGGAACAAGCCCCTGTTTGCTGTCGCTTTGTCGGCGTACGACTTGTCGGAAAGCATCCAATAGAACGGAGATTCGTAGAGCGCTTCGAGTAGGGAGTGCTGTTGCAGGCACAGGTAGGTGTCGCCATTTCTCTTGATCAACGGGTACGCGTTATAAGTGTTGAAATCGTTGAGATTTTGAAATCCGGCATTTAGAGGCTGATCAGTGACAGAAAATGCTTGCAGCACCTTCTCCACAGTAGCTCTCGGAAGTTTAGTTTCAGAGATAAGCTCTTCTGGAGAAATTTCGAATGCAGGTAGGAAAGTCCACGTGCTTTGGTGGGTTGTTCGGAATGACTCGATAGTTTGTAAAAGCTTTTTCGTAACCAGCTTGCCTGCTTCCTCGGCCACCGACTTTGCCTCCGCAATGCAGAAGCCTTTGCGCTCTGTGAGCCAAGTATCGTCTTTTTCGTATTTCGGTACTGAAAAGTCCCGGTACTGGAAGGTGTATGCCGAATCTGATCCGTAGAAAACTGCTTCTCGAAGAACGCTCCCGGACGAAAATGGGTCTTCGCACCTATCGCCTAGGGCGGACTTTTGTAGAATATCGAACATCGGTGCGTTGAGATTATCGTGGAGCTCTTCTAGAAGCGACTCAGTGTCATTTAAGTAGCTCTCCAAGGTGTGTGGGTGCGGAATTTCCCAGTTGACGGGGTGTTTCAGCGCCAGTCCGATAAGTGTGGAGACTTCAGACCTTATTATCTTCGTTGCCGAGTAGAGCTTGGCGAACTGCTCCCGTGTGTCATCGGGAGAGTAAGAAACGAAATTTTCTCTGAAGCATAGGTAGGCAACCGCGTGCAGGTATCCTGGCGAAGAAGCCAGCTTCTCCAGTTCAAGCATGACTTCTTCTTCGGTTCTGACTGGTTTCACTTTTCTTCCTCGGTAAAACGACGTCCTTGGCATTCAGTAGCGGCTCCGGGCAGCCTCACCACCCATAAAACCGCGGCCACGTTTCGACCTCGGCTCCGTCGATGACCGCGTGATACGCGGGAAACTGCGCCGCCGTCGCGCAGGCATGGTTCGGAAGGATGCGCAGGCGCGTGCCGATGGGGAAGCGTTCGGCGATGCCGTGTTCGATGCGATCGGCGTTGCAGACGATGCCGTGTTCCTGATTTGCGCTGTCCATGATGTAGCCGGCGATGGGCGTTCCGTCCTGCGTGCACACCTGGCCGTAGCCGAAGTCGTGCTTCTGCTTCTGCGTGCCGCGGTCGCGGCTCATCGCCATCCATCCGGCGTCCACGATGACCCAGCCCTTCTCCTGCTGGTGGCCGATGACCGCGGTCAGCACCGACAGCGCGATCTCGTCCATCGCGCAGACGCCCACGTTGTGCATGACGAGGTCGAAGAACGCGTAGACCCCCGCGCGCACTTCGGTCACGCCGTCGAGCGTTTGCGCTGACAACGCGGTCGGCGTGGAACCCACGCTTACGATGGGGCAGGGCAGGCCGGCCTGGCGCAGTCGTTCGGCGGCGTGGACCGTGTTCTTCCGCTCCTGTTCGGCAGCCGCCTGCAGCGCCTCGGGCGTGTCGTGGTCGTAGCTCGAACCGGCGTGCGCCATCACGCCACCCAGGCACGCGCCACCCTGGTGCAGCGCCCGCCCGACAGCGAGCAGCGCCTCCCCTTCGGGCGGGATGCCGGACCGGTGTCCGTCAGCGTCGATCTCGATCCATACCTCGAACACCTCGCCATGCGTCTTGCCGAATCCGGTGATCGCCTCCGCACCCGCGACGCTGTCGGTGACCAGCTTCAGGTCGCAGCCCTTGCGCCGCAGCGCGAGCGCCCTGGGCAATCTGGCCGGGGCGATGCACACCGCGTAGAGGATGTCGTCGATGCCGGCGTCAAAGAATGCCTCGGCTTCCTTCAGCGTGGAGACCGTGATGCCCCGTGCGCCGGCGTCGAGCTGCGCCCGTACTACCTGCAGGCACTTGCTGGTCTTGACGTGCGGGCGGAATTTCACGCCCAGCGCGTCCATGCGCGCCTGCATGCGGTCGATATTGGCCTGCATGCGGCGGACATCGACCAGGGCGGCGGGGGTATCGAGGTCGGTGATCCGGGTCATGTGATCAGACTGCGAGTTTCGGCCGCGACCACTCTAGCGGCGCGCGGCAATGAAGGGCAATCAAAGCAATCGGAGGGAGCTCATTGGTTCGCCGCCGGATGCCCCGGACCGCTGTGAGGCTCGACGGCCGCCATCCCGTTCAGTCCGGTCGAGGGCTTCCTCCAGCGGGACTGGATTTCCCGGCATCTGTCTTGCTCACATGCGCGCAACTCCCCTGCGGCTAGGTATTGCTGGATCCTTGGCTCACCTGCGACTGTGAACCCATGCGACTGACGCTTGCCCACTGAAGGAGGGACATGCGCATGATCGGCCGCGGCACCGATTCGCCTTGCTTGCTCGCGCAGGAGCTCGTCCTCCTCTCCGCCGGCGAGCTGCACGTGGTGCTCGCGCCCGCCGTTGGAGGTTCCATCGCCAGCTTCACGCGCCATTGGCAGGATGGTTCGCGTCGGCGCGAGCTGCACTGGATGCGTCCGGCAACCGCAGCCGCGCTTGCTGCCCGCAACCCGTTGGGCATGGCGAGCTTTCCGCTGGTGCCGTTCTGCAACCGCATCCGCAGCGGCCGCGCGAGCTTTGAGGGCCGCGCGATCAGCATGCCGCCCAATCATCCTGGCGAACAGGCGCCGCATCCGCTCCACGGCATCGGCTGGCTCCGCGCATGGCACGTTCGTTCTGCTTCCCCTGTGCACGCCGAGCTCGGGCTTGTGGTGGAAGCCAGCGACGCCTGGCCGTGGCGGTTCTCCTGCGTGCAACGGTTCGATCTGAACGGCTCGGCGCTGACGGTGGAGATGGCGATCACCAACGAGGACAGTGCCGCGATGCCGGCCGGCATCGGCCATCATCCCTACTTTCCGCATCATGCGAAAACGGTGCTTGCCAGCCCGGCCGAGGCCATGTGGGTGGTGGATGCGGAAGTGATGCCCGTGCGGCTGGAATCGAGCGGCCCCGTGCAGCGGCTGCGCGAAGGGGTGCTGCTGTCGGAGATGGACCTGGACAACAACTTCACCGGCTGGGACCGGGTCACGCGAATCGCCTGGCCTGCCGACGTGCACGGGCCCGCGCGCGGGCTCACGATGCGGGCAGAGGCGCCGCTGGACTATTTCGTCCTCTACTGTCCGAGCGGCTACGACTACTTCTGTGCCGAGCCCGTCAGCCAGTGCACGGACTGGCTGAACCTGCTGCCGCAGTACGGCACCGGTCCTCTCGGTGGCGCGCGGGTGGGGCCGGGCGAAACGCTCAGGGCGCGCTTCAAACTGGAGCCGCACTGGACATGAGGCAACAAATGGGACGGAGGCGGACGGAGGAGGACGGAGGCAATAACCCGAGCAGCGAAAGGGAACGGAGTGACGTGCCCCCGTCCGCATGTGCCCGCCCACAGCAACCAGTATCTGCAGCAACTGCGACAGTTGCTTCGTGGACGCGTAAGCGCCCGCATTGATCGTCGCGACCAGGCTTCGCGACGAGACAATCGCGCAGGGGGAGTCTTCAGGAGCGCGCTGGTCCTGTGCCGCGCGGGTTTCCCAAAACCTCCTCTGTTGTGGAATTGCCGGCCTCGGCCGACCCTGACAGTGTGTGGGCGAGCCAACCGCCAGTCCGGCGCGTTGTCGCTGGGTTTGCCGTGGCTTCAGATTCCATCGGTCATGAAGGCAACGCCGACACCAGCCCTCGATTTGCGCGTTGCAAGGCTGGCATGAACCGGGCACGAGGAGATAATTTATGCACGAGACACCAACGACCGATCTTTCACTTCGCGGGCGCACGCCCTGGCTGGCGTCGGCCATCGTCGGCGTGCTGTTGCTCACTGGCACTACCTTCGCGCAGACATCCCTGCAGCCGAACCTGATCCCGCTGGAAGCCTTCGACACCACGTTGGTGACGGATGCGAGTGGCCGTTCCACGCTACGGTTCAGTACCACCACCTGGAACAACGGTTCCGGACCGCTGGAACTTGCCGCTGGCGACGTTGAAACCGGGTCCGGCAAGCTGCGCGTGTACCAGGTCGTGTACCTGAGCGATGGCGGTTCGACCTTGCACTTCGCGGGCGCCTTCGAACACCACCCCCAGCACGACCACGTGCATTTCAACGACTACGCGCTCTACACGCTGCAGCCGGTCAATGCACCGGGCGGTTCGGAGCGTGCCGGCGCCAAGACCACTTTCTGCTTGATGGATACCACCCCGATCAACACCAGGCTGCTAGGCGCGCCGCGGCAGGCGTTCTACAGTCAGTGCGGACGCTATTTTCAGGGAATTTCGGTGGGATGGGGCGATATCTACGCTGCCCATCTCCCCGGTCAGGAGATCGATTTCACCAGCAACGCCGATGGCATCTACCAGCTCAAGATCGAGGTGGATCCCAAGAAGCTGCTAGTCGAGTCAAACAAGAGCGACAACGTCTCGTGCGTGCTGCTCGACATCAGGAAACCGAGCACGGTCAGGGTGCTGGACAGCAGCGGCCAATGCTCCGCGGCGGTGGCGATCACCCCGAACACGGCGCGAATGGGAACCAGCGTACAGGTCACGGTCTCCGGCTACGGATTCACCCCGGGCATGGGCATCAGCTTCGATGGCGGGAATGGGCCGCGGCCGGTCGCCAGCAACGTGCGGCTGGTATCGGACACCGACTCGCTGGACCAGATCACGGCGACGGTGTCCGTGCCTTTCAAGAGAAAGGCCGGTAGGGATCCGCTGTGGAACTTGCGTGTTGGCGACGGCATTCTGGCCAACGCATTTCGGGTCACGGAGTAAGCAATACCTGGTCCAGGATAACGCGGTGGTCAGCACCGAACGCTGATTATTGAAGACCCGCCGCGCGCGAACAAGCCCATCCCCCTTTTGTGGAATGGCGTCGCGATTTCGACTTTGACACCGTTACGTTGGGGCAGAAGCAACACACAGGCGCCCGGTCAGGAAAAATCGAATTTCACGGGACCCACAGACGTTCAACGAACTAGAGGCAGGAAATCGAAATGACTGTACATACAAGGAAATCACTGGTGACTGCTGCGCTGAGTGTCGGCGTGACCTTGACTGCCGGCGCAGCTTGTGCGGGCGGCAAATATCCACCCCCACCACCACCTCCGAGCGATCTCATATGTCATAACATCGGCGGGCCGCGTGACCTGGGCGCCAACTGTGAAAACACCGGAAACTGCAGTGTCGAACTGGTGGGCGGGGGGTCTATTGTCTTTACCAACCCGGATCAATTTCTGGGAATTCTAATTGGAGCCAGTGATACATCAGCAGCAGCCCACATCGCCCACGGCGACGGTTTCGCCGAGTTGATTTTTGATCCGCCGCTGCACCTGGCCTCAGCGATAGGCCCCCATCGAGCGTCCAATGTGGAATGCATGGCAACGAGGGTCTTTTCGCAGCCGCCGGAACCCGGCAACTAACCAGGCGGCAGGCCGAAAGCAGAGCATGCAGAGACGCGGCTGCAACTGGGGGGGCGGTCCTCCGTTTGATTGTGCCTCGTTTCTGCACCCGGGAAAACGGGCAGGTCAGTGAATGGAGTCGGTCACGCTGTAGTTGGGCAGCCCGCGCATTGCGACGAGGGTTCGGCGGTGCACACCCAGCTTGGCGAAGACGCTTTGCAGGTGCTTTTTGACGGTGTCTTCCATTATCCCCAGTTCCCGCGCGATTTCCTTGTTGATGCATCCCTGTCGCACCAGCGCGACCACCTGCACTTCCCTCGGAGTGAGCGTCTGGTATGCGTCGACGCCGGACGCATCGGCCGATGCGCGGAGATCTCCAGGATTCGACAGCCCCATAAGGTCGTCGATGGCCGTGGCCATCGACGCACGCGACAGCCATAACTCACCTTCGCTGACTGCCCGGATGGCCTTCAAGCAGACCCTGGGCAGGCATGTCGTCAACAGGAAGCCGTGGAACCGGTTGCGCAACACGTCAGCAACCAGGTCCTGGCGCATCTCGTCCCACAGCAGAAGCACACGTACATGTTGGGATTGCGCGCGAATCCTTAGCAGCGACTGCGGACCGAGTCCGTCGAGCAATGCTCTGTCGAGCAGCAGAACTTCGGGCCGGTGATGCTCTACGAAGGTGGCCAGGCGGTTCGCGGTCATCGCAGGCCCACCCTTGATCTCGATGCCGGGCTCGCCTGCCAGCATGGAAAGCCATGCCTTATGCAGCGCCCTGCGATCGGAAGCGATCATGACGGTAATGATCGCTGCTGCCGTGCCATCGAGTTCCTCAAGGGCAATCGGAGCCGCGCACGGGGCTGCGCCAGCATGCATGGAGCGGGCTTGGTCAATTCGCATCGTAATCGTCCTGACCCGGGGCAGCACAACCGGATCTGTCCTGTGGGCCATCGCCTGGGCGCGCCAGGTCAGACGAGCGATCCTTGAAGTTGGTGCCCTTGTGCAACGCACGAGTCGTCGTCAATCGGACAAGGAACAAAGGAAAAAGGGCACGTAACAAAGGGGACGGCGTTGGACGGAGTGATCCATCGGCGATCGCAGTCGCGAAGCGAGACCCGTCAGCACCGCCGACAGCGCCGCCTGGCGCTCGGAGGTACGTCCTTCACCTTCTAAGACGCGGGTTACTGAACTCGCCACCGCCTCCAGGTGCGAGGCCATACAGATTTGTCAACGGCCGCCGCTGGCTGATCCAGCGCGGCGTCTGCAGCGTACAGGGCTGCACGCAACTCGGACTCCAGGTCCGGCTTCGAGCGTGCCGCTGAGCGCAAGCTAATCGACGCAGGCGGCGGCAACAACGGGCGCGTCCGACCACATCATCGCGAACTGCTGTCGCGGGCTGAAGACCGCGTCGTCGACGGCCATTACGGCTGCGGCGATTTCGTTGGTCGTGATGAACTCACTGGGCTCCAGCGCAGTCCGCGGATCATCTCCGTTCCGTAGATGCGCCCGTCGTAGTAATACGCGGGATCCGATGCCCGGCAGCGGGGCCGCGAACCACCACCCACTCGTCGGTGAAGATCACCTTGGTGCCGTCGTTGTCGAAGGTCGCGGAGTGCCAGTAGGCAAAGCCGGGTCGGTGACCGCGTCGATGCGCGTGGGCTTCTTCGGATCGGTGATGTCGAACAGGATGCCATCGCCCGAGCACGCCCCGGTCGCGATGTTGTTTTCCGGGAACACCGTGATGTCGTGGCAATGATCGCTCTTGTTCATTTCCTGGGTCAATGTCCCCGTGGTCGCCGCCACGCCACAGGCCGGCAAGCGTGCCGGTTTCGTCGTGGGCGTCCTGCGCGACTGGTGGACCGCCGAGGACGCCGCCAAGTTCGAAGCGCAGGCGGCGAAGCTTGGCGCACAGTACGAGAGCTACGAGTTTCCCCAGCAGCCGGACATGCGCATCAACGGCAAAGTGTCGATGGGAGAGAACATCGGCGATCTGGGCGGCCTGACCATCGCACTGGAGGCCTACCGCCGCTCGCTCGATGGGAAGCAGGCGCCGGTGATCGACGGCTTCAACGGCGAGCAGCGTTTCTTCATGGGCTGGGCGCAGGTGTGGCGCACGTTGTGGCGCGACGACGCACTGCGTCAGCAATTGATCAACGGCACCCACTCGCCGGGCCATATCCGCGCCTACGCGCCGATGCGCAACATGGACGCCTGGTACGAGGCGTTCGATGTGACCGCAGCCGACCCGTTGTGGGTCGCGCCTGAGGATCGTGTGCGGATCTGGTAACGGCCCGGCGCGCGCGTCGGCATGACGATCGCGCGCTCGGGAGATGGGGCTGGAGGCAGTCGAGTCCACGTAGCCGGCTCGACCCCGGCTTCGCGCGTCATCGGCAAGCGGGGAGGCGACGGATCCGGGACATACTCCCTGACACCTATTCCGTTGCCCTCTGTGCCTTCCGCGAACCCGCCTCAGTCGAGCAGATCCCCCAGATCGCTCACGCCCAGCGTGAACATCACGATGACGACGCCGAGCACGATCCGGATGATGGGGTGGACCGTGAACCGCCAGCGGCGCTTGAAGAGGGCGTGTACTGGCGGCAGGAAGACCAGCGAAGCGATCAGGTAGCCCGCCGCGGGCACCGGGTGCACCAGGAGCAGGTTCGCCACTGCGACCGCGATCAGCAGCAGGGCGAAGAGCCAGTCCATCGGTTGCAGCGCTGGCCGCTGCGGGCGTGCGTCATTCGAATCCGTTGTCATCTTCGTTTCTCGGAGCGTGGTCGGGATGACACCAGCGTCTCGCAGTGCGGTGAAGGCACGACATGGCTTGTGTGAAGCATGGGAGAAGTCAGGCCAGGTGAACACCTCGCGTTTTTTCGACAAACGCGGTGGTTCCCGACGCTGGCGACAAGCGTGTTTTGCCGCAGGCGGCACAAAGTGCAAGACGGGTCGGATCGGTCGGATCACCGTCGGCATGGGGAACTCCGTTCCGAGTCGATTCGTCCGGCCTGTGGTGATGCCGCGTCCGTCAGTACCTGCTGCGGAACCAACTGCGAAGTCGCACGAGAAGCAGTTCCGCGTCCGTCAGGGCGGCGCGTTCCGCACGCACCCCGACGGCGACGGCGGGCCTGTCGGTGGAGATGTCATCCACGCCCAGATCCATGTAGCGTGCCATGCGTTCCGGATCGTTGACCGTCCACACCTGCAGTCGATAGCCGCGGCGCCGTGCGTCCGCGACCGCCGCGGTGTCGAGCCGCAGGTGGTTCAGGCCCAGCATGTCGAAGTCGGTCCGTCGCGCCATGCCCGGCAACGCCTCGTTCGCGAACAGGGCCAGTCGCGCGTGCGGGGCCGCTGCGCGCGCTGCGCGCACGAGGTCGGGCGAGAGCGAGGCGAGCATGACTGCCCCCTGGTAGCCGCCGCGCTCGATCTCACGCAGCGTGGCCATCAGCAATGCGTCTGCGTTGTGTGCGTCGGGCTTCAGCTCGACGAGCGCCAGCGTCCGGCGGTCGATGAAGGCGAGCGCCTCGGCGAGGGTCGCGATGCGCTCGCCCGAAAACGCCGGGTCGAACCAACTGCCGATGTCGATGTCGCGCATCGTCGACAGCCGCGTCTCAGCGACGGGCCGTGGATCACCTGACACGCGCAGGAAGTCGCTGTCGTGGAAGACCACCACGGCGCCGTCGGCGCTCAGCCGGACGTCGAACTCGATCGCGTCCGCCCCGGCGTCGATCGCCGCCTGGAATGCGGCCAGCGTGTTTTCAGGGGCCTGCGCCGATGCGCCGCGATGCGCGGTGATCGTGACCTCGCGGCGCAGGTTCATGCCGCTCACGGCCAGCATCGCCTGCGCCAATGCCAGGCCCAGGAAGGCCACCTCGGCGCCCCACACGAAACGTCCCGGGCGTGCCGGAACTGCGTCGACCCTGCGGGCGCTGCGGGCGCCAGCGAGGCGGTGAAAGAGAGCCCGGACCAGAAGCGCGTTCACGGCGGTGCCGACGAAAAGGGCGCCCAGCACGGTGACAGCGTAGAACGTCAGGTAGCCGGCCATGCCGGCGTTCAGCATCAGGCGATGCGGTGGCAGGTCGTCGAGCAACGGCGTGGCCGCGCGGCCATAGAGCTCGTTGACCATCAGCGGCATGGAAGCCACGACCAGCGCGACGCCCACCACCAGTACCGCAAGGCGCAGGTGCTTGCCCCGCGTGAGTTCACGGCTGCGGGCGAGCGCGCGCCATGGAGTCAAGCCTTCCAGTACGAGCGCGGGTGTTGCCAGCAACCAGCGAAAGTACAGCGTTGCATGCAGGAACAGGCCCGCCATCAGCACCGGCAGGAAACCGCCGAGGAACCACCACAGCGCAGCCGGGCGTGCGATCACCACGTAGTAGGGGTCGTAGTCACCCAGGAGGATTCCGTAGAGCACGGCGCCGAATGCGAGCCACGGCAGTGCCAGCAGCGCATGCATCAGAATCTGCCATCCGGCCAGTGCGGCCAGTGGCCCCGCGCGCCGAAGCACGCCGAGCAGTGCCATGGCGGCAGTGCGGTAACGACAGCCGTGGCTCGCCGAAACCAGCAACATGCCGGCCTGCTGCAGCATGACCACCGACCACGACAGCGCGGCGGCCAGCATCAGCCAGGCGATTGCCAGCAGGTCTCCGAGAAGGTCGCCGAACTCGCCTGCGAGCGGCAGCTCTATCCAGTGCAGCAATGCGGCGAGCGACCACGTAGTGAGCGGTGCCGCCGCCACCGTCGCGAATGCGGTGAACAGCAGGTACCAGGCCAGCATGGGCCGCAGGTGTCGTCGCAGGTCCCGCCGCATGTCATGAACGAGGATGCCGCGCAGCAACTGGCGGTCGTCGAGTACCGTCGGCAGTTCGACCGCGCTGCCGTCGCATCCGAAGTTCGCACTGGCCTTGTTGTGCATCGCACGAGTGTATAGCCAGCCGTGCAGGAGCTTCTGATCAGGAAACAGTGCCTGGAGAGAACGTAGCCACTCGGGTCGGGCGATGGCTGTGTTCGAACGCTGGCCTTGTGACGTTCCCAGCGCCTCTCCTGTCGGCGCCCGAGCTTGTTCTTCATCGCGCGCACGACCGATGGCTTCTTCGCAATCAGGAAGGCAGCGTCGACGTCCTTCAGCTCTTCGCGGTTCTCCGCGCCGATGTAACCGCTGTCGCCACCGATCGTGCCCTCTTGTCCGTGCAGTAGCTTGTGCACCTGTGACACGTCGGCCACTTCGCCGCCGTGCACTTCACGTGGTGCACCAGGCCGGATTCGTCGTCCACACCGATGTGCGCCTTCATTCCGAAGTGCCACTGATTGCCCTTCTTCGCCTGGTGCATCTCAGGGTCGCGCTGGCCGTCCTTGTTCTTCGTCGAGCTTGGCGCGGCGATGATCGTTGCGTCCACTATCGTTCCCGCACGCAGGCTCTGGCCCTTGCGTGCAAACTGACGCGCTTCAGGATCCTCGGCACCAGGTCATGCATTTCCAGCAGCCGACGGAAGTTGAGGATGGTGGTCTCGTCGGGGATCGCGTCGCGCCCGCCGAGTTGAGCGAAGCGGCGCAGCTTCGGGATCTCGTACAGCGCTTCTTCCATGCTCTGAGTCGCTCAACGCATACCACTGCTGCAGGAAGTGGATGCGGAGCATCGTCGCCAACGGGTACGGCTGCCGGCCAAGGCGGCCCATCTTCGGGTAGTGCGGTTCGATCAGCGCCAGCAGTGCCTTCCACCGCACCACCTGATCCATTTCCGCCAGAAAGACTTCCCGGCGCGTGCGCTTGCGCTGCCCAAGACCTTCGCCATCACCGAACGTCAGCTGCATCCGTCGTCATCCCCATCAAGTCGCGATATCGTCGCTTGGAAAGAGGGAGTTGTTCAGAGGTTCCCTGGCTTGTCTTCGACCGCCCGCAGATCGTCGATTTTCCGGCCTGTTGGCAAAATGAGTACGCTTCTGCTGCTGCCAGATCGCCGGTTCGGCGTCCGCAGCGAACCACGGTGCGCATCCAGCGGCGGACCTAAACTTCCTGCCCCTATCGCGGACAAGTGCACGTGGCCCGGGGTCCTCCGCATCCCTGATGTCTCGCGGCGGCGTCTGGTCTCCCCGGACGTCCCGGGCCACACTCTCCTCGATTGCGCCGCTCGGCGCGCACGGAATCCGATCCCCATGAACTACGACAAGCTCGACAACGAAGAACTGCTGCGGCTCTCAATCGATGCCCTCAACGGTGCCCGTGACGCCGAGGCGGTCATCATGCTCAAGACCCTGCTGGAGCGTGAGCCGGACAACGTCCATGGCCTGTACCTGCTTGCCGCGCAGCACGCCCAGTTGGGCATGTTCGACCAGGCCGAGGCTGGCTTCCGGCGCGTGATCGCCAGTGGTGCCGCATTGCCCGTTGCCCGTTTTCAGTTCAGCCAGTTGCTGTTGATGAAAGGCGCGCCCGAAGAAGCCACCCAGGTGCTGGCGCCGCTGGTCGGTCAAGCCGACGCCTTGGGCGCCTACGCCCGGGCAATGACTGCAGCGGCTGGCGAAGATCTGGTGACGGCGCGGTCGGAGTTGCAGGCTGGTTTATCGATGCCGCAGGAAATTCCGGCGCTTGCAGCCGACATGCAGCAACTGCAGGTGCAATTGGCCGAGCTCGCCGGTGCAGGCGCCGCCCCACCTTCGGCACCCCACGGCGATGCTCCGAAGATGGCCACCCCAATGTTCCTCGCCCGCTACGGCCGGGAAGGCTGATTCCGCGTGAGCATCGGTCCGCTCGGGCCTTCCGGCTCACTGCTCGCGGCTCTGCGCGCCGAAGTGTCGCGCGCGTCGCCCCCCGCCAAGGCAGGGGCCGCTGCAGAGGCGAGAACCGCCGTCGCGCAGCGGCGTCAAGACCCCGCGCTGCTGCGAAAGGAACTGAAGGACATCTTCAAGGGCGTGGCGCCTGGCGACGAAGAAGCGATGGGCCAGGCTCGCGTCAGGGTTGTCCGCGCCGTGCTGCTGTGGGAATTCGGCCACGAGCTGCGCGAACACGGTGAGTGGCAGCCGATGCTCGACACCCTGGTGAAAGCACTGGAAGCAAGCCCCGCGCATCGTGATTCCTTTGCGCAGTTGTTGTCCGAACTGGGCAGCTAGCGAGAAAACGTTTTGGTTCATTAAAATTCTGTTGACGCGGTCTTCACCTGCGTCTACCGTGCGCCACTGCTCGGCTCGCGAGAACGCGCGCCGCGGCAAAAAAAGCCAGCCAAATGTGCATGGGGATGCGCGCTCGGCGGGAATTGCAGGACGCCAGGGGAGATGTTTCGCAGATGGAACGCATGAGTGTGCGGGTCGAACGGCTGCGGGAATTTCTCGCCCTCGACCCGGCGAACGCAGAACTGGCTTGCGACCTGGCTGACGCCTTGTTAGCCGCCGGCAGACAGGACGAAGCCGATGCCGTGCTTACCGGGCTGGCCCCGGATGTGCGCTCTGCGCCCGGCGTGGGTTTCCGTCTCGCCCGGGGCGCTCTCGTGCGTGGCGACTATCACGCCGCCGAAACCGCGTACAACGAGTTGCTGACCTCCGGCCATGATGGGCCGGCGATCCGGCACGACCTTGCTTTCAGCCAGTTGTGCCAGCGCAAGCCTGAGGCCGCGCTCGCTTCCGTGCAGTCCGCGATTGCGGCTTCTGGAACGACGGCGCCGCTTGCAGTGCTCAAGGCCCGCATCGAACTGATGCAGGCGCAATACAATGCGGCCCTCGCAAGCCTCGACGAAGCGCTCGCGCTGGATCCGGACGACGCTGCAGCACTGGGCGTGCGATCGCTGGCGCTGTTGGACTCCGGCGACTTCGACGCTGCCGCGACGGCGAGCCGCCATTGCATCGAGCGTCATCCCGAACAGCACGAGGCCCTGATCGTTGCCGGCACGCTGGCGCTGTGGCGGCAGGATGTCGCGACCGCGCAGCCCCTGCTCGAAAAGGCGTTGCAGCGCCACCCGAATTCCGGCCGCGCCCTGTCCTCGCTCGGCCAGGTATGGATGCTGCGCCGCGACCTTTTGCAGGCGCGCACCGTGCTGGAAGCGGCTGTGCGTGCCATGCCCGACCACATCGGCACCTGGCATGCACTGGCGTGGGCGCAGTTGCTGCAGGGCGATCATGCCGATGCGGAAGCAAGTTATCGGCAGGCCTACGACCTGGATCGGAATTTCGGCGACAGCCACGGCGGACTGGCACTGATCGCAGCGCTGCGCGGCGAGCACGAAGAGGCCGAGCAGGGCATCAGGCGCGCACTGCGTCTGGACCCGAACTCGGTCACTGCGCGCTATGCACACAGTCTCGTGCTCGATGCGCGCGGCGATGCAGCCGGCGCCGAGGCTTCGCTTGCGGAACTGCTTGGAGAAGGCAGTTCCGGCACGAAGATGCCGGTTCAAGAGTTCGCGGCACGCCTCAAGGCGATGCTGCACGCCCAGCCGCGCTGACGGAGGCCACATGGACTCCGATTTCGCGCTGCGCCTGTTGAGCGAGACGCTGCTTGCTGCCGTGAAGGTCTCGGCGCCCATCCTGCTTGCGACGCTGGTCGTCGGCCTGCTGATCTCGATCGTGCAGGTCGTCACGCAGGTGCAGGAGATGACGCTCACCTTCATACCGAAGCTGGCGGTCGTAGTGCTGGTTTCTGTTGCGCTGGGCGGATGGATGCTCTCGGTCACGATGGAACTGGCGCGTCACATGTTCGCAACCGCCGCGGGGATGTGAACGTGGACGGCATCGAACGCTTCGCCGCGATGCTGGCGCTGGCCTTCCTGCGCTATGTGCCGGCGGTGGTGCTGCCGGGCCTCACGCCGCTGCGCTGGGCACCGGTGATGGTGCGCATGGTGCTTGCCGTGGGCCTTGCTTGGCTCACTGTGCTGGCAATGCCGCTGGAGCAGACGATGGGTCCCGCACCCGACGCGATGGCATGGACGGCCGCGGCTGCTGGCGAATTGATGGTGGGGCTGGTGTTCGGGCTGGTGCTGATGATTCCGCAGGCCGCGCTGCATACCGCAGGCTGGCTCGTCGACGTGCAGGCCGGACTGAGCGCGGGAACGCTGTTCAATCCGGGCGGACAGGGCGACGTGCAGTCGCTGCTCGGTGCGGCATTGATGCTGGCGGCGACCGTGGTGTTCTTCACGCTCGACCTGCACCTGGATCTTTATCGCGCGCTCGTCGCCAGCACCAGGGTGATACCCGTGGGGCAGGGCGGCACCGTGCTGGATCTCGCGGGATTCCTTGGTCTGCTCGGCAGCAGCTTTCTGCTGGGACTGGTGGTGGTGCTGCCGATCGTGCTGGGTCTGCTGGCGGTGGACTTCGGCGTCGCCTACGCGATGCGCTCGATGCCGCAGGCGAATGTCTATTTCCTGATGCTGCCGCTGAAGGTGATGGTCGCGCTGCTGCTGATGGTCGCCACGCTGCCGCTCGTGCCCGCGATGCTCGAACGCCTGTTCCGCGATGCGTTCGCCCGCGTGCCTGCGATGCTGGGGGTCTGAGATGGCCCAGCCGGACCAGGACAAGACCGAGAATGCGACACCCTACCGGCTGCAGGAAGCGCGCAAGCGTGGCGAGGTGGCCAAGAGCCAGGACGTGACTGGCGGTCTGGTGATGATCGTCGCGGCGGCCATCATCGCGCTGACCGGCGGCGGTGTGGCGCTGGCGCTGGCGAATGCCGCGCGGCAAACGATCGAATGGGCCGGTACCGCGCCGGCGCTGGACCGCGCTTTCGTGAATTGGGCCTCCTACGCCTACGCGCCGGTGTGGCAGTCGCTGGTGCCATTGGTATTGGGGCTGGTCGTCATTGGCGTCGTGGCCAACCTGGTGCAGACGGGGCCGATGTTCACCACGCATCCGCTGAAACCCGATTTTTCGCGGATGAATCCCGCTCAGACCTTCAAACGCGTGTTCTCGATGCGCACCATCTGGGAACTGGGCAAGCTGTTCGTCAAGGCCGTGCTGCTGGCTGGCGTGTGCGCGCTGTTCGTGTTGAAGGCGCAGTCGCTGGCCGAAGCCGTCGCACTGACGCTGCCGCAGCGCGTCGGCGCACTGGCGATGGCCGCATTCGTCAAGACATCGGTGTACGTGTTGCTGGTGCTCGGGCTGGTTGCGTTGGTCGACCTGCTGTTCACCCGGCGGGAGTTCATGCGCCGCATGCGCATGAGCCGCCGCGAGCTTCGCGACGAGGTCAAGCGCCGCGACGGCGACCCGGCGGTCAAGGCGAAACAGAAGCAGCAGATCCGCGACCTGCTGAAGAAGACCCGCGCGCTCAGTCGCGTGCAGGACGCCGACGTGGTCATCACCAACCCGACGCACGTTGCCGTGGCATTGCGCTACCGCAACGGGCAGATGCTGGCGCCAGTGGTGCTGGCCAAGGGCGCCGGCTTCCTGAGTGCGCGAATCCGCAAGCTGGCGGTCCGGCATGGAGTACCGATCGTGCGCGTTCCCGCGCTGGCGCGGGCCATCTACGGCGAATGCGATATCGACGGCGCAGTGCCGGAAACCCACTACGCACAGCTCGCCCCGGTGTACCGCGGGATCTGGGCGCGGCAAGCGGAGGCGCGCGCATGAAGGCGCTGATGGCCCAGTTGTGGACTGGAAAGCGCGACCTCGCCCTGATCGGGCTGGTGATCGGCGTGCTGGTCGTACTGTTCATCCCGATCCCGGCGCCGCTGCTCGACTTCCTGCTGATCATCAACATCAGCATCGCGTTGCTGATCCTGCTGGCGACGTTCTTCACCGACACCCCGCTGAAGTTCTCCACCTTCCCGACCATCCTGTTGCTGTCGACGATGCTGCGCCTGTCGCTGAACGTCGCGGCCACGCGCCTGATCCTCGACGGCGCCGATGCGGGGCGGGTGATCAACGCGATCGGCGAGTTCGTCATCGGCGGCAACTACATCGTCGGCATCGTGGTGTTCTTCATCCTGGTGGTCGTGCAGTACGTGGTGGTGACCAGCGGCGCCCAGCGCGTGGCCGAGGTCGCGGCGCGCTTCACCCTGGACAGCATGCCCGGCAAGCAGATGGCCATCGACGCCGACATGAACATGGGGCTCATCGACGAGCACGAAGCCCGTCGGCGCCGCGCCGAGGTGGAGAAAGAGGCGAGCTTCTACGGCGCGATGGACGGCGCCACCAAGTTCGTCAAGGGCGATGCGATCGCCGGCATCATCATCATCCTGGTCAACATCGTCGGCGGCTTGTCGATCGGCATCGCGCAGATGGGGCTGAGCTGGGGAGAGGCGGTGCAGCGGTTCACGCTGCTGACGATCGGCGACGGCCTGGTCACGCAGATCCCGTCGCTGATCATCGCGGTTGCCACCGGCATCATCATCACGCGCGCTGCAGCGGACGCGCAGCTGGGCTCGGCGATTCCCAAGCAGGTACTCGCCAACCCGAAGGCGCTGGTGATCGTCGGCCTGGCGTTGTTCGCGATCATGCTGCTGCCCGGTTTTCCCGCGTTGCCGGTGCTGCTGGTGATCGCGGGCCTGGGCGGACTGGTCTACATGACGACGCGCGGCACGCGGGACGGCGACGCAGAACCGGACGCCGCCGTCGAATCATCACTGGGAAGGCCCGGCGAGGATGTGCAGCAGTGGATGCGCATCGAGCCGATCGAAGTGCGGCTGGGCAGCGGCCTGGCGTCGACCTTCACCGGCCCGGGCAGTGATTTTTCCGAGCGCGTGGTGAACCTGCGCAAGCAGTTCGTACAGGACCTCGGATTCCTGCTGCCCAAGGTGCAGACCAGCATTCGCGCCGATCTCGCCGCGAATGCCTACGAAGTCCATTTCCACGGATCGCGCGTGGGGCAGGGCGATCTCGAGGTCGATCGCGTGCTGGCGATCAACCCGGGCGGCACGCGTCCGAAGCTGGAAGGTGCCGAGACCCGTGATCCTGCCTACGGCCTGCCCGCGCAGTGGATTGCCCGCGAGTCGCGGCAGTTCGCACGCGGTGCGGGCTATACGCTCGTGGACCCCGACACGGTGCTGATGACGCACCTGAGCGAGTTGGTGAAACGGCAGGCGGCGGATCTTCTCACCCGCGCCGACACCGAGCGCATGTTGCAGCGCGTGCGCGACCAGCACGGTTCGCTGATCGATGAACTCGTGCCTGCCGTCATGAGTTACTCCGACGTGCAGAAGGTGCTGCAACTGCTGCTTCGCGAGCAGGTCAGCATCCGCCACATCGAAGCGATCCTTGAAGTGCTGGTGGACGCAGGCAAGACCGTCAAGGCATCCGAGGATCTGGCCGAGCGGGTGCGCGAGCGGCTTGGCTCGGCGATCTGCCAGGGCCTTCGCGACCCCCAGGGCGACCTGCACGTGCTGACGCTCGCTCCGGACGTCGAGCGCACGCTGATGTCCAATCTGCGCGTCGGCGACCAGAAGACCCCGATGTTCGGCGAGATGGCGCAGCTGGATGGATTCATGCGCAACCTGGCCAAGCAGGCCGAAAGCATGATGGGCCGCAACCTGGTGCCGGTGCTGCTTTGCCCGTCCCCGGTCAGGCGCTCCCTGCGCGGTCTGCTGCATCGATCGATGCCGTACGTAGCAGTGCTCGGGCTCAACGAGATTCCTTCTTCCACCCCGGTGCGTTCGTTCGCCGCGATCCCGTCCGCCTGAGTACCGACATGTCAGAAACCCTGCTATCCATCAGTCGAAGCCTCAGCGCCGACGTCAAGACATTGGCGACGATCAGTCACAACGTCGCCAACCTCAACACGCCCGGCTATCGCGGCGTGCGGTCGATACCGCAGTTCGATGCGTCCGACGTCCGCACCGGGCTGGATCAGCGCGATGGCGGGGTGGCGCAGACCGCCCGCGAGCTCGATGTCGCCCTGCGTGGAGCCGGATTCTTTGTCATCGAGCGCGACGGTCAGCCGCTGCTGATGCGTGGCGGAAACTTCCGTGTCGACGCCGAAGGGCTGCTCGCAACCAGCCGCGGCGATCGGGTGCACGGCGACGCGGGTCCGATCGCGGTGCCCGTTGGAGGCGTGCGCATCGATGCCAAGGGCGAGATGTGGCAGGGCACCCAGAGCATGGGCCGGCTGCGGATCGTCGACGTCGCCGACGCCGCACGGCTGCGGCCTGCGGGCGACGGCGCGTACGCGTATGACGGCGAAGTGTCGACATTCAAGGGCACCGTGATGCAGGGCTCGCTCGAGCAGGCGAATGTCGATCCCGCAGACGAAACCGTGCGGTTGATGGAGACGACGCGTCACGCCGAGTCCCTGCAGCGCGCCATCTCCATCTACGACCGTGCCATGGACGTCGGCATCAACCGTCTCGGCGAGAACTGAGGAATACCCCAATGATCGATGCACTCTATATCTCCGCCAGCGGCCTGCGTAGCGAGCAGCGCCAGATCGACGTCATTTCCAACAACGTCGCCAACATGCAGACACCGGGCTTCAAGCGCGGCCGGGTGAACTTCGTGGAAGTGGCGACAGCATCGCTGGGCGCCAATGCGCAGCAGGCTGCCGAAGCGAACCGCGGCAACGGCACCCGGATCCTTTCGACCTCGACGATCTTCACGCCGGGCGAACTGCGCCAGACGCGGAACACGTTCGACATCGCGATCAGTGGTTCCGGGTTCTTCGAACTCGAAGCCGCCGACGGCAGTCTTGTCTATACCCGCGACGGACAGTTCCGCGTCGACACGGAAGGCAACCTCGCCACCGTGCAGGGA
Source organism: Pseudomonadota bacterium (assembly GCA_030857025.1). Lineage (GTDB taxonomy): Bacteria > Pseudomonadota > Gammaproteobacteria > Xanthomonadales > Xanthomonadaceae > Lysobacter_K. Next base: position 36,566 of record JALYOF010000003.1, read on the forward strand.
CTGCGCCTCGCCCGCGGCATCCAGATCCCCGCCGACGCCACCGACGTCCGGGTCGCCGCCAATGGCGACATCACCGCGCTGCTGGCGGGCGACACGGAGCGTTCGCCGCTGGGCACCCTGGAACTGGCCACGTTCGCCGCGCCCGACATGCTGGTTTCGATGGGCGAAAACCGGTTCAGCGCCAATGACTCCACCGGCGCCGCATCGTATGGACAGCCAGGCGACGTCGGTTTTGGACAGGTCCAGCAGGGCTACGTGGAAATGTCGAACGTCGAGATGATCGACGAGATGTCTGCGCTGGTGATGGCGCAGCGCGCCTACCAGCTCAACGCGCGGGTGCTGCAGGCATCCGATCAGATCCTCGAAACCATCAACAACCTGCGTCGTTGACCGATGCTTGTTTCCGTTGCCATCGCTGCAGGCCTTGCGCTTACCGCTCCCGACGAGGGGCGGCAGCGACTGCGCGCGACCGATATCGAACACGCGGTCCGCGCCGAGATGCTCAAGCGCCTGCAGGCGATCGACAGCGCGGCCGAGGTGCATGTCGCCGGTCGCGTCGACGACCAGTGGCTGCCGAACGGTTCAATCGAGATAACGGCCGGAGAAGTTGCGGGAAGATTCCCGCGTTCGCGCATCGGAGTGCCGGTCAGTCTGCAGGTCGACGGGCGACACGTGCGCTCGCTCACCGCCTGGGTTGAGATTCGCGAACCGCGCATGGTCATGACCTACTCGGCAGCTTACGCGCGCCATCACGAAGGGGCTTCGATGCACTGGGAGCCAGCTTCGGTCGACATGACCTGCTGCCCGGGCGACGTTGCGACCTCGTCATCGCAGGTGGAGGATCTGCGCGTCACGCGTGCCGTTCGGCCGGGCCAGCCGGTGATGCTCGCCGACTTCGAGTCGATGCCGGAAATTCGCGCGCAGCAGCGCGTCACCATCGAGATGGTCCGGGGGCCGGTGCGGCTCCAGGCCGAAGGCATCGCACTTGCCGACGCGCGCGTTGGCGAAGTCGTGGCGGTGCGACCCGACCACTCCACGGCGACGCTCGATTCGCGCGCCGTATCAATCAACAAGGTGGTGGTGGAATGAGACGTCTGACTGCCCGGGCGGCCGTGGCTGCCCTCGTGCTCTCCGCAGTATCAGGTACGCAGGCGCAGCAGCTCGAAAGCCTGATCGATCCTGTGACCTATCGCAGCCTCGCGTCGGACCACCGCGCACAACTCCCCGGCGACGTGATCACGGTCTACGTGCTCGAAGCCACGCGGGCGCGCTCCCAGGCAGGCACCGATGCGAGCAGCGAACTGCAGATGAGCGCCCATCTGGACGCACCTTCCACGCAGTACGACGCCAGCCTCGGGATCGGCGGTTCGAACTCCGCTGGCGCGCAGACCACGCGACTGGGCGAACTGCGTACGCAGATATCTACGCGCGTCGTATCTGTCGAGCCCAACGGATTGCTGCATATCGCCGGTGAGCAGAACCTCACCGTCAATGGCGAGCGCCAGCGCATCCGCCTGAGCGGCGTGGTACGGCCGGTCGACATTTCCGCCGACAACACCGTCTGGTCCAACCGGATCGCGCATGCCGAACTGGAGCTTGTCGGCGTCGGCAGCGTCAGCGAATCGCAGCGCCAGAGCATCGTCTATCGCGCCTTCAAGTGGCTGAGGCTGTTGTGAGTATTTTCAGAACCCTCGCGCTGTGCGCCATGCTGCTGTCGGCGCCCGCCGCACTTGCCAACGAAGTGCGCATCAGGGAAGTGGCGCGCGTGGCCGGCGTCCGGGAAAACCCGCTGACGGGCTATGGTCTGGTATTCGGACTGTCGGGCTCGGGCGACTCGATACGCAACCGTGCGACCCTGCAGTCGGTGGCCAACACGCTGCGTAACTTCGGCGTGAATGTCGCCGAAGTCGACCTGTACAGCCGCAACGTCGCCGCGGTGATCGTCACTGCCAAGCTGCCCGCGTTCGCCGAGCCCGGCCAGTTGCTGGACGTGCAGGTGTCCTCGGCGGGCGACGCGCGCAGCCTCAATGGCGGCACGCTCATGCTGACACCGCTGTCGGGTCCTGATGGGCGCCTGTATGCCCTCGCCCAGGGCGCGATCTCGGTCGGCGGCTACCAGTTCGAGGGCATTACCGCTTCAGTCCAGAAGAACCATCCGACGGTCGGCCGCATCCCGTCGGGTGCGACCGTGGAGCAGGGTTCGCCTCTGCGGGTTACGGGCGACGGCCGCACGCTCAGCATCCTGCTCAATGATCCCGACTTCACCAATGCGAGCCTGATCGCTGAGGCGATCGGTGCCGAATTCCCGTACGCCACGGTGCGCGCCGAGCACGCCGGCAAGGTGACAGTCGCCTACGCGGCGGCACCGGCGAGCATGGTCCGGGAAATTTCCAGGCTCGAGAATCTCAGTGTGCGTCCGCAGCGCAAGTCGCGCGTCGTGGTCAACGAGCGGACCGGTACGGTCGTGGCTGGTGGAGGCATCCGGATTGGACAGGTGAGCATTTCCCATGGCGACCTGAAAATCGAGATCAGCAACGAGTTTTCGGTGTCCCAGCCCGACGGGATTCTGGTGCGGCCGGGACCCGGCATTGCGTCGGTGCTCGTGCCGCATACCGACATCAGGATTTCCGAAGGCGAAGCGCCGCTGGTCACCGTGGCGGAAGGCGCCACCGTCGCCGAACTCGTCGCTGCGCTGCGCACCATTCGCCTGTCCACCCGCGACGTCATCGCCGTGCTGCAGTCGATCAAGGCTGCCGGCGCCCTCGATGGCGAGTTGTTGATCCAGTGAGTGATTCATCCATGTCTCCATCCATGTCTCCATCCACGGAAGCACACCATGAGTAGCGACATCACAGTCCAGACGGTTCGCCTCGCGCTGGGCATGAACGAACTGCAGGCGAGGGTGGCGAGCGTGAACATCGCCAACGCAGGAAAGACCGGTGCCGGCGAGATGCGCGTCGACTTCGGCAGCCTGCAATCGATCCTCGCGTCGGCAACTTCCAGCACGGCCGACACGGGCGTCGCCGAGCGCCTGCGCGCCGCGGCCGCCGGCCTGGCGAACAGCGCTCCGTTCGATACCGGGGCGCCCATCAATGCCGACGAGCAGATCGGCGACATGGTGGCGGCGAGCATCAACTACCAGGCGCTCGGCGAAGCGCTCAGCCGGCACATGGGGCTGATGCGCCTTGCCGCCACAGGGAGGAACTGATCGTGCCGATCGAATCCGTACTGCAGGCGGCCCGCGACGGGCTCACCTATGAGCGCCTGCGTCTGGATGCCGCGAGCCGGAACATCGCGTCGGCCAACGTGCCGATACCGATCGGACAGGCCGCGACCCAATGGAAGGTCGACGCGGCACCGGCCGACTTCGGTCGGTTGATGTCAAACAGCGAAAGCCTGGGACAGCAGCCTTCCGCAGCTCGCGAGGTCCACGACCCGGGCCACCCGATGGCAGACGAGACAGGTCGCGTTCGCTACCCCGACACCGACATGGTCCACGAAATGGCGTCGCTGATGACCGCCAGCCGCGGCTACGAGGCCAACGTGCGTTCCTTCAACCTGCTGCGCGGCATGATGCTGCGCGCGCTCGAAATCGGAGCCAAGTGATGACGATCGAAGCCGTGGGTGCGATCAGCACCGCCGCACTCGATGCGCCGCGCATGCAGTCCATCAATCCCACGCCGACGGGTGCCGATTTCGCCACCATGCTCGGCGATGGCATGTCGAAAGCGGACGCAAGTCTCAAGGAAGCCGACTCGCAGCTGCGCGCGCTCGCCGCCGGACAGGATGTTGCGATCCACGACGTGATCATCTCCATGGAACACGCGCGCATGAACCTGACCATGGCAGCGGAGGTCCGCAACCGGATCGTCGATGCCTATCAGGAAATGATGCGCATGCAGCTCTGACCTGGCAGCAAACATGAATCCCCCTGATTTCTACACCTCCCTGTCATCCCGAGGCCGCATGGGCCTGCTGGCTGGCGTCGCCCTGGTGGTGCTGCTGACCGCGGCCCTGCTGTGGTGGCTGGTCACGCCGAGCCAGCAACTGCTCTTCGGCAATCTGCGCGAGCAGTCGGCGGCGGAGATCGTGCAGTCGCTTGAAGAATGGAAAGTGCCCTACGAGATCGCCGACGGGGGCGCGACGATCATGGTGCCGTCGGACGTGGTCTACGAGACCCGCATGAAGCTGGTTTCCGCCGGTGTTCCGCGAGGGGGCCACGTCGGGTTCGAACTGTTCGACGACTCGGATTTCGGCATCACCGAGTTCGCGCAGCGGGTCAACTATCAGCGGGCACTGCAGGGGGAGATCGAGCGGACGATCGCGTCGATGCCTGGTGTCGAAACCGCCAGGGTGCACCTGACGATCCGACGTCCGGGACTCTTCGTGGGTGAACGCGAGAGCTCGAAGGCATCGGTCGCCGTGACGCTGCTGCCGGGTGAAACGCTTTCGCGTGCACAGGTCAACGGCATTCGCGGTCTCGTGGCATCGGCAGTGGAAGGCCTCGGCCCCGACGCGGTCTCTGTCCTCGACTCCACCGGCACCCTGCTGGCGTCTGCCGGCGGCACTTCGGGCGGTCCTGGCCTTGAAGAGCGGGACGATGAGGAGGGCCGCATGGAGGCCAGGATCCAGGCGCGCATTTCGCAGCTGCTTGGGCAGGTACTCACGGTGGAGGAGTTCCGCGTGTCGGTCGACGTCCTGCTCAACTACGACACGGTCCGCGAGGTCAACGAGCGCCCCATCGCCCAGGGCGAAGGCGGTGGCGGCCTGCTGTCGCGCAAGCGGGTCAATTCGTCGGACGCTTCCGACAGCAATGGCCGCAACCAGAACCAGGAAGAAAGCGAGTTCGTGCACGGCACCGCCCGCGAGGAGATATCGCGGGCGACGGGAAGGGTGGAACGCCTCTCGGTAGCCGTGATTCTTCCTCAGACGCTCGATGAGCAGCAGGTCGCCCGCATCCATTCACTGGTGAGCGCGGCGGCAGGAATAGACGCGCTGCGCGGCGATCGCCTCGAGGTCACGCGGCTTGGCCGTGAGTCGCGGTGGCTGATGCCGCGCGAGGCGAGCGCACCTGCGATTGCCAGTGCGCCGGGTGCCATTCCTGCGGTAACGGAGTCGGCCAGTACGTCGCCCGAGGCGTGGCTGAAATGGCTTCCAGTGCTGGCGCTGGGCCTGCTGATCGGGATCATCGCCGCGTTCGCCGTGCAGCGGCGCCCGCGCGCGCTCAGGCAGGCAGAGCGGGATGCGGTGCTGGCGAAACTTCGTGGCTGGCTCGCCGACGGAAACTACGCGCAATGAGCAGCGTGGGAGAGCGCAAGAGCGCGTTGCTGCTGCTGACCCTGCGCAGGAGCGACCGGCGCCGCCTGCTCGCACAACTTCCACCACCGTCAGCGTCGCGCATCCGCGCTCTGCTTGGGGAGCTCGAGCGACTGCCGTTCGCAACAGCCGAGCTTGCCGAAGTGCTACTGGCCGATGAAGTCAGGGGACTGACCGAAAGCACGTCCCCGGGCATCGACGAACTGGTGGCTTTGTCGCAGCGGCTGCCGCCCGTCTGGTTCGCGCGCGTCCTGTCGGTCTGGACAGGCATCGATCGCGGGTTCTGCCTGGCGCTGCTGGACGATGCGGTCATGCCGGAAGTTCGCGCCGAGCTGGCCCGGGTGCCGTCGCTGCCTCCGCGCCTGGTCGAGGCATTGCAGGCCGAGGCGTCCGCGCTCGCGATCGGCATGCGGGACGCTGCGTGATGGAGCGGATCGCATCGATGGACGAGCGAATCGTTCCGCTCAGGTCGCTATTCGCACGGCCCGAGCCGGCGCTGCCCTCGGCAGCCCCGGAAGCGGTGATCGATCCCCGCGTGGAGATCGAAGCGGAGCGGGCGAGGATCTTCAAGCTGTCCCGCGACGAAGGATATGCCGCAGGAATGAAACAGGCAGCCGAAGAGATCGAACGCCGTTCGCTCCAGGCGGAGAAGGCAGTCGCGGCGGCGCACGCCGTCGAGGGCGCGCGCCTGCGCGACGCCAACGAGCAACTCGCCCATCTGCTGATCGCCGTGCCGGATGCCGTGGCCGGACTGGACGAGCGCATCGAACCGCTTGCGGTCGAGGCTGCCTTCATGGCCACGCTTCGGGTGCTGGGCGAGGGCGCCGCCAGACGCCCGCTGATCGTCGACGTCTGCCGCCAGGCTTTGCTGGAGTACCGGCAGCGGCCGGTCACGTTGCGCGTTTGCGCGCAGGATTCAGACGCGGTGTCAGCACTGTCCGATGAAGCGTCGGTCAAGGTGCTTTCCGATGAGCACCTTGCACCCGGGCAGTGCCGTCTGGAGACCCACAAGGGCCTGTATGACACCAGTCTGGAGGTGCGCCTGAATTCACTCCTGCAGGGTTTCCTGGCTGCTGTGCGGCCGGGCGGCAGGGTGGCATGAACCCTTTCCTGACTCGATTGGCAGGCAGGCTGGATTCCGCATCCATGGGTGTGCGGCTGGGGCGGATCCTGTCGTTCAATGGGCTGGTGGTGGAGGCGCTGGGCCCCGATGCGCGCCTGGGCGAGCTGTGCGAGATCCTGCTGGACGATTCGCCGGTGCCGGTCCTCGCGGAGGTCGTCGGGTTCCGGAACGAACACGTGCTGCTGATGCCTTACGGCCATGTAGGAGGCATCTCGACGGACAGCCCGATACGCGCGACTGGCCGACCCGTATCGGTGCCCGTCGGGCCGCAACTCCTCGGACGCGTCGTCAACGCTTTCAGCGAACCGCTCGACGACCTTGGCGCGATCGAGTGCTCGGAGGCCTACCGACTGTACCGGGAGCCGATCAATCCGATGTCGCGCGCGCCGATCGATACCGTGCTGGAAACCGGTGTGCGCGCGATCGACACCATGCTGACCCTCGGCGTCGGGCAACGCGTCGGCATCTTCGCGGGAAGCGGAGTAGGCAAGAGCACGCTTCTGGGAATGCTCGCGCGTGGCGTCACTGCCGATGTCACCGTGCTTGCACTGATCGGAGAACGCGGTCGGGAAGTCGGCGAATTCCTCACGCACGCTCTGGGCGAAGAGGGGCTGAAGAGGGCGGTGGTGGTGGTCGCGACAGCCGACGAGCCGGCGCTGGTACGTGCGCACGCGGCGCATGCGGCCCACGCCATCGCCGAATACTTCCGCGATCAGGGCCGATCGGTGCTGCTGATGGTGGACTCCATGACGCGCTTTGCAATGGCGCAACGCGAGATCGGCCTTGCGGTCGGCGAACCGCCGACCTTTCGCGGGTACACCCCTTCGGTATTCAGCCAGTTGCCAAAACTGCTCGAACGCTGCGGTCGCATGAAAGGCGGCGGAGCCATTTCCGGCGTGTACACGGTGCTGGTGGAGGGCGACGACATGAACGAGCCGGTCACTGACCACATGCGCGCGATCCTCGACGGCCACATCGTGCTGACACGGGATCTCGCGGCGCGCGGGCACCATCCGGCCATCGACCTGCTGCAGAGCACCAGCCGTCTCATGGCGCAGGTGGCGAGCGAGAAAGAAGCCACGGCCGCGCGCGATGCCAGGCGGCATCTGGCGATCTATGAATCCTCGCGTGACCTCATCGAACTTGGAGCGCATCAGCCGGGCGCGAATCAGCCGCTCGACCGTGCGGTCGACCTCAAGCCCGCACTGGACAGGCACCTGCAACAGACGCCGCAGGTAGCCGTGAAGCGATCCGACGCATGCCTGCAGCTGTCGAACGTCATTGGTACGGGGATGGCAGCATGAGCCGCGCCAAGGGCGCATTGCCGGCACTGGCGCGCTGGCGGGCATTCGAGGAAGCACGCGTGGCGGACAGGTTTCAGCGCGAGAGCTTTGCCGCGCACCAGGCGGATGCGCGCGCGGAGGAAACGCGCTGCAAGCTGGAAGACGTATCGCAGTCGGTCGCGGCGCTCCTCGTCACCACCAGCATCGACCTGCCCCGGCTCCAGCTGGCATCGCAGATACGGAACTCGGCAGCCGACCTTCATCAGGCGGACGTCGAGGTGTCCGATGCGGCGCGGATGCTGCGCGACTCGGCACAGGCGGCCTACGCCGCTGCGCGCGCGCAGACGCGCGTTGTGGAAGCACGCGGCCAGCGGCGGACAGCTGCCGAATCGGATCGACGGGAAAAGCTCATGTTCGACTGGACCGCAGATCTGCACAGCAGAGGCAGGAGTGTACGAAATGATTGATGGTCTTCCGCCATCGGCGGCTCCCCAGGTGCCCCTGGCGCCACCTGCAAATCGACCCCACCAAGGCGCGGACTTCGGCGACCTGCTGAAGCAGGGCCGGCGCGAGCCACCCTCCGGTGCGCAGGACAACGGCCCGCAACTGTCGATGGGCGCTGCCGACAACCTTCCGCCTCTGCCTGTCGCCGGAATTCCCGACGCTCTGGAGGCCGTTTTCGGATTCCATGTCCGCGCAGATACGGGCGTGGTCCAGATTTTCTCCGTGCCTTGGCGCCTCGCGGCAAACTCGGCGCTTTCGCATCGGACGCACGGGGCTTATGACGCCATTGCTGCAATGGCGCGCCCTGCTGCGGGCTCGGCAGCGGGCAATCTGGAGTCCGTCGCTTCCGCAGCGGGCTTCGTCCCGGTGGCGCCGCTGCACGGGCCGTCGGCCGCCCGGACGTCCACGGTGATGCCGACCGCATCTGCCACATCCACACGGGCAGTCGCCGGAACCGATGCAACCCAGGCCGGTGCGGCGTCACCCGCTTCGGTAGCCGAGCCGTGGCTTGCACGCCTGCTGCGCCTCCTGACGCAGCAGGGCCACGATCCGGTGCTGTGGATACGAGATTTCCGGCTTGACGACGCGGCCTCCCAGTCGGCGGTCGCCGACGTCCGAGCGCTCGCGGAGCAGCAAGGGCTCAGGCTCGAGCGGATCATGGTCAACGGCCGGGAGATGTGGAATGCCAGGCCAACGTCCCAGCACATGGAGAACCCCTGATGCCCGTGGACTCGATCGGCAGCGCGCCCGCTCCGCAAGGCTCCGGGCCGACCAAACAGAACACCATCGACCAGGAGGACTTCATCAAGCTCTTCCTGGCGCAACTTCAGTTCCAGGATCCGCTGGAGCCGGTCGACAACCGCGAGTTCCTGGCGCAGCTGGCGCAGTTCTCCTCGCTGGAACAATCACGGCAGACCAGCCAGAACACCAACGACGCCCTGGCGATGAACGCGACCGCGCAGGCGCTCGGGCTGCTCGACCGTCAGGTGGACGTCCGCGGACTGGCGCTGCCGGTGTCGGGCAAGGTCATTGCCGTGGAGTTCACGCCGACTGGCGCGAGCCTCAGCGTGCGCGACAGCAATGGGCAGGTGTCCACCAACATCCGCCTTTCCCAGATCACCCTCGTAAAACCCTAAGGGGCACGCCATGTTCCAAGCACTGTTCAACAGTCTGTCGGGCCTTTTCAGCTTTTCGAGGAGCCTCAACACCGTCAGCAACAACGTTTCCAACATGAATACCCCGGGGTTCCGCGGAAGCGACTCGTTCTTCGCGAACGTCAACGGCGGCCTCGGCGTCAAGATCGCCGATGACGGTCTGCGCACGACCACCGGCGACATCCGTCAGACCAGCAACGCCACCGATCTTGCGATCGATGGCGAGGGTTTCTTCGTGTTGCGCGATGCAGAGGGTGGATTGCACTACACGCGGGCGGGTCAGTTCCGCTTCAACGAGGAAGGGCTGCTGGTCGACAGCGTCAACAATCATGAAGTGATGGGGATCGACGGGAGCGGCAACCTGGTGTCGATCGATTTCGACAACCATCGCACCATCCCCGCGCAGGCAACCAGCCGCGTGAAGTTCCAGGGCAACCTGGCGCCAGGTTCGACCACCACGACTGTCAACACGATCACCGTGTTCGACGCTGCCGGAACGGCCCACGTGCTCTCGGCGACGTTCACCAACAACAGCTCGGTCACGCCCGGCAGTTTCACCGTGGTCGTCAAGGACGAGACCGGTGCGGTCGTCTCCACCTCGCCGTCGGAAGTGCGCTTTCGCACCGATGGAACACCGCAGGCCGGTTTCAATGAGATGACGCTGTCACTCAACTACGGAGGCGTGCCGCAATCGGTGGTGCTCAACTTCGGGACGGCGGGCGGCCTCGATGGCGCGACCTCGTTGACCGGTACTGCGACCAATCTCGCCGCCAAGCCGGAAGACGGACACGGGGTGCTCGGCGTCACCAGTGTTTCGTTCGACGAAAAGGGCGTCATGCAACTGGTCTATTCGCAGACGGAAAAGCGGCAGGGGCCGCAGATAGCGCTCGCCTCGTTCCGCAATGAAGGTGCGCTGGAGATGGCCGGTGGAAGCCTGCTGACCAGCAATGTCGACCCCGATGCATTTGGACGTCCCGGTGACCCACGCTTCGGCCGAATCGCCGGCGGCAGCCTGGAAATGTCCAACGTCGACCTCACCCAGGAGTTCGCGGACATGATCATCATCCAGCGCGGATACCAGGCAAGCTCGCGCGTGATGACGGTCAGCAACGAGATGATCGAGCAGCTCTACAACAGTACCCGGGGCGGCTGATGGCCACGGTGGTACCAATCCGCTGGCAGGGTGCCACGCGCGTGAAGGACCTGCGGGCGATCGTCGCGGCGCAGACTTTGGCGTGGCTGCAGAACTGGGCAGCCACGCCGACGTCGCTGGCGAGCATCGTCGAATGCCTGCTGCCCGATTGTCACTCGTCAGGCGAAGGCGTGGACGTGTGGCTGTCCGCGAGCGGTGCTCACGGCACCTTGTGGTGGCGCATGGCGCCTGGCGGGCTGGAGGAGATCGGGCGCTGCCTGGTCGGCACAGGCGTCACCGAGGAGTTGGGAATCGCCGCAGGGATTGGTCTTCGCGCGCTGAAGGACCTGTCGGCGCAATGGGCTTGTGCGGATGGAGCCGGTGAGCTCCGCGTGGTGTCGCCACCGGAGGCTGCCGCACTCGATCCGCGGCATGGCGCTGCAGGCTTTTCCTGGGCGCTCGGTGAGACCAGCGTGGAACTGCATTTCGATCCGGGCCTTTGCGACTCCATGTTGCCGTCCGCCTTGGAACCAGCGGTGCTGACCTCGCGCGCGGAAGCGATCGGACCGGCACAGCTGACGCTGGAAGCAGTGCTGGACCTTGGCATGGCAAGCCTCCAGGACACGCTCGTACTGCGTCCCGGGGAGGTGATCAGGACCGCGGTGCCGCTGAACCAGCCTGTGCGTGTCCAGACGGGATCCGGCAACAGCGTGTTTTTTGGCGAGCTTGTTGCCGACGGCGATCGTCGCGCCCTGCGCTTCATTTCACACCAGTAAGAGAGGGGACTTACATGCACGTCAATCTGAAGGAAGTAGACAGCGCCGGTGTTTCGGAGTTGCCCGTGGCACGGCAGGACATCAGCATGATCGGACATGTGCAGGTGTCGCTGGCGGCACAGGTGGGAACACTGACGATGTCGATCGAGCAGTTGTTCGGCCTCAGGGCGGGCGACGTGGTCAGCATGAACGAGCTGCTCGAAGCACCGCTGACGCTGATGCTCAATGGACGTGCGGTGGCCCGCGGCGAGCTTCTGGCGGTCGATGATGTATTTGGGGTCCGGATACTGGAAGTAATGTGATCCAGCCCGATCCCACGCCCGCATTCCCCGCCCAGGCTGCACCGCAGCCGATCGCCTATCGCCCGGAGAATGGTGGTCTGGCCGGGACGGCCGTGGATGTACTGCTGGTCCTGGTGCTGCTCCTTGGTGGCACGCTCGCACTTGCGTGGTTCGCGCGACAGAAAGGCTGGTTGCGGCGATGGACCACCGGCGCGAACCTGCTGCCGCAGACTACGCGCGGCATGCGGGTGGAGCAGGCATTGCGACTGAGCCCGCGCACCACCGTGTTCCGCATCGTCGACGGAGAGAATCGCTATCTGCTGGTCGAGTCGACGGGCACCGTGCGCTTCATGTCGAGCCCGGAAGAAGCCGCAGGCGGCGGAGCCCATGACTAGCCTTCCTTCCCGGCGATCGCGCTGGCTCATGGTGCTGGCTTTGGGACTGCTTTCCGTCGCCGGATCGGCCTATGCCGCAGCGTCGGGACCCGCCGAACTCGTGGGCGATGTACTGAAGCAGGACTACTCGCCGGCGTTGCGCACGTTCATCGTCCTGACGATGTTGTCGTTCCTGCCGGTCATCCTGGTGGGCATGACTGCGTTCACCCGCATCGTCATCGTGCTTTCGCTGCTGCGACACGCACTGGGGCTGCCCCAGACCCCGCCCAACAGCGTGATCATCACGCTGGCAATCGCGCTGACTTACTTCACCATGGCGCCGGTCCTGGACAGGATCAACGAAACCGCGTTGACGCCTTACCTCGCCGACGAGATCGCCGCCGTCGAGGCGCTGGAGCGCGCGAGCATTCCGCTGCGCGGCTTCATGATCGGGCAAACGCGCGAGTCGGATCTCCAGGCCGTCATAGAAATGGCCGGGGCGCCGCCACCGCGATCCGTGGATGAAATACGCTTCAGCCACCTGCTGCCGGCGTTCCTGCTCAGCGAGCTCAAGACGGCGTTCCAGATCGGGTTCGTGATCTTCCTCCCCTTCCTGCTGATCGACATCGTCGTCGGCGCGGTACTGATGGCCCTCGGCATGATCATGGTGCCGCCGGCGACGATCAGTCTGCCGCTGAAGTTGATGCTGTTCGTGCTGATCGACGGCTGGGTGCTCGTCTCCAAGGCACTGCTGAGCAGTTACTGGACCTGAGGCCATGGAGGCATCGGAACTCGCCGAAGAGGCGATGTGGCAGCGCTATCGGCATTCCCATGATCCGGCTGCGCGTGACTGGCTCTACCTGCTCCATGTTCCCTGGGCGACCGGCATCGCACGCAGTATTCATCACCGCGTACGGTCGTATCCGGCCGACCGTGACGACTTCGTCCAGAACGCCACCATGGGATTGCTGGAAGCCATCGCGCGCTTCGATCCGGGGCGCGGCATCGCGTTTCGCCTGTATGCCAGACCTCGCGTCCGTGGCGCGGTGTTCAACGGCTTGCGGGCCATTCTCGGAGAACGTACCCGCCTCCGGGATGACGGCAGGTTTGCCGCGCGTCTCGAACAGATGCAGGAAGCGGGCGAGGGCAGCGCATTCGACCATCTGGTCGACACGATCGTGGGGCTGGGAGTGGGTTATCTGCTCGACGAAGGCGCACAAGCGGCGTGTGCAGGCACCGGCGATGCGCTGGCGTACGCACAGACGGCAGAAATCCAGAACAGGCTGCTGAAGACCGTCACCGCGTTGCCCGAGCGGCTCCGGGCCATCATTCGCGAGCACTATTTCCAGTACGTCCCATTCAAGGACATCGCAGCGAAGATGGGTGTCAGTAAAGGTCGGGTTTCCCAGTTGCACGGCGAGGCCCTGTCGCGGCTGCGCACAGGCCTGCGGGATTCGCGCTGAGCGGCCTGAGGCCGATGGCAATCGCTTTATTGGGACACGAATCCCCTCAGGAAACAGACGCGCGGCTTCCAGTGCGCGGAGGCAGGCATCAACTGCTTCGGAGGTCCGGCGCAGTCCGTGAGCCGTCATCGGCTCACGGACTGCCGGGTCTGTGTCAGCGAGCCGGCAGTACAGCGGAGCTGTCAGCAATTTCATGAAGCTTTTCCTCAAAGCGTGGTTTCCGTGGAGCGACCGCGGGCGATCCGGCGACGGCACAGCAGTCGATATGCCGCCGGGATGATCAGCATCGAAAGCAACGGGGCCGTCACCATGCCGCCGATCATCGGGGCGGCAATGCGCTGCATGACTTCCGAGCCGGCGCCGCTGCCGATGAACAGCGGAATCAGACCGCCGAGAATCACCGCGACCGTCATCGCCTTGGGTCGCACCCGCAACACCGCGCCTTCGCGAATCGCGGCATCGAGTTCATCCGGTCCCGCCTCGGGATTTTCCCTCAGGTGCCGGTGCCATGCCTGACGCAGGTACAGCAGCATGATGACCCCGAACTCGGCGGCCACGCCCGCCAAGGCGATAAAGCCGATCAGTGATGCGACCGAGATGGCATGCCCGAGAACCCAGATCAGCCAAAGGCCGCCCACCAGCGCCAGTGGCAGGCTCAGCATGATGATCGAAGCCTCGACGAAGTCGCGGAACACGAGGTAGATCAACAGGAAGATGATCGCCAGCGCGGCGGGCACGACCCATCGTAGGCTCGACAGCGCCCGCTCCAGGTACTCGTACTGCCCCGACCAGCCGAGACCATAGCCGGGCGGCAGCTTGACCTCGCGCGCAACGGCCTCCTGGAGATCCTCGACAACCGAACCGAGGTCGCGTCCGGCGACGTCCACGAAGATGTACCCGACCAGCCGGCCGTTCTCACTCTTGAGCATCGGCGGTCCTGGACTGAGCGAGATTGTCGCGACCTGATCTAGCGTGAGCTGCACCCCACCGGGCGCGATGATCGGCAACCGCGTCAAAGCTCCCAGCGAGTCCCGTTCACCGCGCGGATAGCGCACCACGATCGGGTAGCGCTCACGCCCTTCGATCGTCTCGCCGATCGGATTACCACCGACGACGGTACCGATCAGTTGTTGCAGGTCGGCCTGGCTCAACCCGTAACGAGCCGCCGCTTCGGGACGGATATCGACATCGACGTAGCGTCCGCCTGTCACGCGCTCGGCCACGGCCGAGCTCACGCCCGGCACGGTCTTCGCGACCTGCTCGATCTCCTCGCTGAGCGCTTCGATGACCGTGGTGTCGGGTCCGAAAACCTTGATTCCGATCGGACTCTTGATGCCGGTCGCGAGCATGTCGATGCGATTGCGGATCGGCGGCACCCACAGGTTCGTCAGGCCGGGGACGTTCACCGCCTGGTCGAGTTCCTGATGCAGCTTTTCCATGGTCATGCCCGGTCGCCACTGGTCGCGTGGCTTGAACGTGACGGTGGTTTCGAACATCTCGATCGGCGCGGGATCGGTCGCCGTTTCTGCGCGACCGGCCTTGCCGAACACGTGCGCGACCTCCGGCACCGTCTTGATCATCCTGTCGGTCTGCTGCAACAACTGCGCGGCCTTGCCGGCCGAGAGGCCGGGCAGGGCGGTGGGCATGTACAGCAGCGTGCCTTCGTTGAGCGGCGGCATGAATTCGCTGCCGATTTTCGACAGCGGAATCAGCGTGATCGCGATCAACACCGCGCCCATCGCCAGGGTGAGGCGCGGGAAATCCAGCACCCACTCCAGCAGCGGGCGATAGCCGGCGATCAGCACGCGATTGATCGGGTTCTGCGCCTCCGGCCTGATGCGGCCGCCGATCAGATAGCCCATCAGCACCGGTATCAGGGTGATCGAAAGCCCTGCGGCGGCCGCCATCGCGTACGTCTTGGTGTACGCGAGCGGCGAGAACAGCCGCCCTTCCTGCGCTTCCAGCGCAAAGACAGGAATAAAGGAGAGCGTGATCACCAGCAGGCTCGCGAACAGCGCAGGGCCTACTTCCGTGGAAGCTTCACCCATCAGGCGCCAGCGTTCTTCTCCTTGTGGCTCTCGCCCATGCGCGTCATGGAAGTGTTCGAGATGCTTGTGCGCGTTCTCGATCATGACCACCGCCGCGTCGACCATCGCGCCAATCGCGATCGCGATGCCGCCGAGCGAAAGCAGGTTCGCGCTGATGCCCTGGTAACGCATCACGATGAACGCGGCGAGGATGCCGAGCGGCAGCGTGATCACTGCGACCAGCGCCGAACGCAGGTGCCACAGGAACAGTGCGCAGACCAGCGCCACGATGATGAATTCCTGAATCAGTTTGTGCGAGAGATTGTTGACTGCTTCGCGGATCAGTTCGGAGCGGTCGTAGACCGGCACGATCTCGACGCCCGCCGGCAGGCTGGCCTTCAATTCCTCGAGCCGCGACTTCACCGCATCGATCGCCGCCAGTGCGTCCTTGCCGCTGCGCAGCACGATGACACCGCCAGCGACTTCGCCTTCGCCGTCGAGTTCGGCGATGCCGCGACGGAACGTCGGCCCGCGCTGCACGGTCGCCACTTCTCCGAGCAGGACCGGTACGCCGTCTGCCGTTGTGATCGGGATCTGCTCGAAATCCTGCTGGCTGTCGAGATAGCCCTCGCTGCGCACCATCAACTCGGCTTCGCCCTGCTCTATGACCGAGCCACCGGTTGCGCCGTTCGCAGCCTTGAGCGCCTCGATGAGTTGCGGCACCGTCACGTTCCGTGCCGCCAGCGCCTGCGGGTTCGGCACCACCTGCCAGGCGCGCACCATGCCGCCGATGCTGGCGACCTCGGCGATGTCGGGAATGGTCTTGAGTTCGTAGCGCAGGAACCAGTCCTGCAGCGCGCGCAATTGGCCAAGATCGTGCTTGCCGGTCCTGTCGACCAGCGCGTACTCGTAGATCCAGCCCAGTCCGGTCGCGTCCGGGCCCAGGCCAGGAGTGACACCGTCCGGCAACTGATCGCGCACCTGGCTGAGGTACTCGAGCACGCGCGAGCGCGCCCAGTACAGATCGGTGTCATCGTCGAACAGGATGTAGACGAACGAATCGCCGAAGAACGAGTAGCCCCGCACTGCCTTGACGCCGGGCACCGACAGCATGGTCGTGGTGAGCGGATAGGTGACCTGGTCCTCGATGATGCGCGGCGTCTGGCCGGGCCACTCGGTGCGAATGATGACCTGCGTGTCGGACAGATCCGGCAGCGCATCCAGCGGGGTGCGCTGGACCGACCAGATGCCGGCGGCCGCCAGCAGCACGGCCGCGACCAGGACCAGCACGCGGTTGGCAATGGAGCCACGGATGATCGCTGCGATCATTGCTCGCGGCCCTTGCCAGGCGTGTCCGATTCCTGCTGCGGCATCTGCATGCCCTCGTGCCCCTCGTGACCGCCGTGCCCGCCGTGCGCGTCAGCCGGCGCAGGAGCTTCGGCTTGATCCGCGTCTCCTTCAGGCGACTGCAGCCTTCCCAGCGCACCCGACAGGCTGGCTTCGGAGTCGATCAAAAACTGGCCGGACGTGACGACGCGTTCGCCGCCTTTGAGGCCCGAAAGAATTTCGGTCCGACCGCCGCTGGTGCGCCCCGTCGTCACCCGCACCGGCAGGAAGTTTCCGTCCGGGCCGACCACGATCACCCGGCTGTCCTCGCCGGTGGTGATCAACGCCTCGCTGGGAATGACCGGCACCTGGCGGCCTTCCTGCGCCTTCAATGTGAGCTGCGCGAACATCCCCGGCACGAGAATGCCGTCTTCGTTGCGCAGCACGACGCGTGCACGCTGCGTCCGCGTGGTCGGATCGATGTCCGGCAGCAGTGCCTCGATTTCTCCTTCGAAGGTTCTGCCAGGCGCGGCGCTGACTGTCGCGGTAACGGGCGTGCCCGGTCCGATCCCCTGGACGCCCGCCTGCGGGATGGCGGCCTCCAGCCACATGGTGTCGGTGCCATTGATGCGGAACAGTGGCATGCCCGGCATCGCCGTCTGTCCCTCGCGAGCCATGATTTCGCTGACCACCCCGTCGCGCGGCGCGCGCAGCACGATTCCACCGTTTCCCGCCGTCGCGGTGTCGGACAGGCCCAGTTGGCGCAGTCGCTGTTGGGCGGCACCCTGCAGCTCACGCGCATGGGGCGATTCGGCCCGGGCAAGCGCGCGACTTTCGGCGAGGGCGCTGCCCCAGGTGGGCGAGAGCACCGTCGCCAGCGGCTGGCCGCGACGCACCGACTCGAACGGCGCCTTTACCGTCAGTCGCGAGATGATGGCTTCCACTGGGGTGCTGACGATCGATTCCTTGCGGAGGTCCCAGGTCAGGGTGCCCGGCACGCGAAGTTGCCCGCCCAGCGTGCCGGTCTCGACCACCTCGGTACGGATGCCGACGTTCTGCTGCACGCCAGGATCGATGCGCACGCCGGTCGTGCTTGCGTCGTCTGCATATTTGGGGACAAGTTCCATGTCCATGAAAGGTGACTTGCCGGGCTTGTCGAAGCGCTGGTCGGGGACCATCGGGTCGTACCAGTACAGGACCTCCTGCCCGGCATCTCCCGCCGCTCCAGCAGCGACCGTGGTTTCGGCACCGCCGGGCTCATCGGAGCGGTTCGCGAGCCAGTAGCCGCCGCCGAGGCCCGCAACCAGCAGCACGGTGCCGGCGAGCGCGGCGATGATCGTCTGCTTCTTCGGAAGGCTCATGGTGCTGTCTCCTCGCGTGGCATCAGATAGGCCAGTGCGGCCCAGACGCGTCCCAGTTCGCCGAGACGGCGAGCGTGTTCGACATGAAGTTCAAGCTCGTCGCGGCGTGCGTCCAGCCACGGTTCGAGTGGGCCACCTCCGCCGAACACCGCCACCGCCGTCTCCGAGCGATCGCGGGCAAGCGGCAGGATTTCCAGTTCCACGCGTTGGACCTGCCGCCTCAGCCCGCGCCACTCTGCCAGCGCGCGCTGGATGGCTTCCGTCTGCGCGCGCCGGGCCTCCTCGCGCTCGGCGGCGAGCGAAGCCAGTTCCGCGCGACGTGCCGCAATGGTGCGATCCTGGCGGTTGCGGGTGAACAGAGGCAGTCCGACCCGGAACTCGACCATGACCATGTCGGCGCGGGAGCCGTCGCGCTGACCGTAGGCAGCGGCAATGCTCCAGTCCGGACGCTTGTCGGCCGACGCGAGTGCGATCTCGGCTTCTGCAATCGCTTCGCGGTAGCGCCAATCCAGCAGTTCGCGCTGCCGGTCGATCGTAGACAGCAGGACGGTTTCGGCGAACGGCAGTTCCGTGAGCGTGGGCGCGACTCCGACCGCCGGAAGCTGCCCGGGCGGCACGCCAAGCCAGCGGGCAAGGCCGGCGCGGGCCGCTTCCAGCCTTGCCTCGGCAGCGTCGACGCGGTTTTCGATGTCCAGCGAAGCGGCCTGCGCCGCCAGGGCATCGACCGCCGAACCTGTGCCCCCGGCGAGGCGGGCCTTGGCCGACCGGACGGTCACGGCAGCCTGTTCGCGCAAGTCCGAGTAGGAATCCAGCTCACGCTGTGCCGCCCACGCCGAGAGCCATGCCTGCGCCGCCTGCTCCTGAACCTCAAGCTGTTCGATGGCACTCAAGGCCTGGGCCCGTTCCACTTGCCGGTCGGCGATCAGCTGCCGAGCCTGACGTTTCGCGCGGGCAGGGAACTCCTGCATCAGACCGATCTTCTTCATGGTCATGTCGTCGCCGTCCGGACGAAACGCGCCGGAGCCGGATACCGGCATGTTCTCGATACCGACCATGAGTTGGGGATCGGGCAGCCCGGCCGCCCGGGCAGCCTCTTCGCGAGCCGCCGTCATGTCGGCCGACCTCGCGCCAAGTATGGGTGCCCCCCGGCGGGCAAGAGCGACAGCTTCTTCGAAGCCCAGTTGCCCGGCCGCTGGAGCGGCCCACACGACCGGAGCAAGGATAAAGACACAAAATCCAACGACGAGCCCCAAGCCAGTCGAGGCTGTGGCCGTGCGCCCGAGGGGCGGATTGGAAAAAAAGCGCATGAAGACCTCCTGGCGCGCACAACGAAGCGCTGCCCTCACAGGCAACTACGAACGGCGTACGGGCGGAGGACTAGATCAGGAGACTACAAAAGCGCAGCGTTGGTGGCGGATCAGCCCGTCGGGCCGGAACGCTCTGGTAGAGCTGCAACGACGAGCCGGAGGGAAGCGTCCTCGCGAGCTCGAAGCGGGCCGGCGGCACGACTGCAGGTGGGACCTGGGCGACGCGCGGATCCGGAGTCATCGAGTTGTCCGGGTTGCAATGCTTTTCGCACAGCACCGGTGAATCCATCGTCTCCATGCCGCCGCAATCGGGCATGGCAGCGTCCATCTGGACCGGCATCCGATCCAATGGGCACGCATAGGCGGCGATCGCGGCGTGCTGGAACAGGAAGGTCAACAGCACTGCGAGCGCGAGGCGGAATACGGTTCGCCTGCGGCGGAACACGCCCAGCTTCATGCCCTGCACCTTGAACACCGCAAGCGCCGCGGCGGGTGAACAGCTGCGGCCGAGGGGGCGTTCGTGGTCTCTGAGCCATGGCGGGTCATCCACGCACCATAGCGCTGGGTCTGGATGGCGGCAACCGGACAATTCGCCGGGACCGCCGTCCGGTTCAGCGCCTGGACGAGTCCTCCATCGGACGTCCAGGCGCCGCTTCGCACACGCCCTTGCACTCGCGCCGCCCGGATGCGCACCTCAACGCAGCGGGTGTGCGACGCCTGCGATGAGATACGCAACCACTTGCCTGCGGACGACGAGCGCATCGCAATGCGAGGCTATACAGTAGCGGCGGCGCCTCGCCTACCCACTTCCAGGAGCAGACCCATGTCGACCAACGCACGATCCATCCTCCCTGCCTTTGCGCTGGCCGCGGCTCTCGGTTCCGCCCTGGCAGTCACGTCCGCTCCTGCGGAAGCCGCTGGCGAGAAGAGTGCGGCGAAGGAGAAGTGCTACGGCGTCGCGCTTGCCGGGAAGAACGACTGCGCTGCCGGCCCTGGCACGGCGTGCGCCGGCAGTTCGAAAACCGACCACCAGGCAGACGCCTGGAAGCTGGTCCCGGCAGGTACCTGCGAAAAGATGGAGTCCAGGACATCCCCGACAGGACACGGACAACTGGTTCCCTTCGCCGCGAAGGCGTAAGCAGTTCCCGGGAGTTTCGGAGGCCGGTCGATGAGTGTCGCGTCACGCGAGTCCATTGCGACCTGTCCTCCCGGCTCCGCCGCATTGGCATGTCGCGCCGGACTTGGGTTCAAGTACCCGCACTTCGATGCGCTTCTTGCCGATCCGGATCCGCCGGGGTTCATCGAGGTGCATGCCGAAAACTACATGGGTGCGGGCGGCGTGCCGCATGCACAGCTGACCCGCATCCGGGAGCGGCTTCCGATCTCGCTTCATGGCGTCGGCTTGTCCATAGGCGGCGAAGAGGCGCCCGATCCGGCGCATCTGGACAGGCTTGCCGCGCTGATCGTGCGTTACCAGCCGGCCCTGTTCTCCGAGCATCTGGCGTGGTCCACCCATGGCGGAACCTTCTTCAACGATCTACTTCCGCTGAGCTATGACGCGACGACCCTGCAACGGGTCTGCGATCACATCGGCCTGGTCCAGGAACGCCTCGGCACCAGAATGCTGCTGGAGAATCCCAGCAGCTACTTCGAATTCGAGTCCAGTTCGTTCAGTGAGCCCGACTTCATTTCCGAGGTTGTACTGCGAACCGGATGCGCCTTGCTGCTGGACCTCAACAACGTCCACGTTTCCTGCCACAACAACGGGCACGATCCACTGGCGTATCTCGCGGCGCTTCCACTCTCGGCCGTTCGCCAGATCCATTTGGCCGGTCATGCGCAGGAAATGGTCGGGAATGCCGGATCACTGTTGATCGACAATCACGGCGCGCCGGTTGCCGATCCGGTCTGGGACCTGTATTCCCGCACGCTGTCCAGGACGGGGCCCGTCGCCACGCTGATCGAGTGGGACAACGATGTTCCCGAGTATGCGGTGCTGCGTGCCGAGGCGGCGCGCGCGGACCGGGTCGTCGATCGTGTGTGCCAGTCCGCGGCGGCGCTGGCCGGATGAGCACGCCGACACCGCAGCAACATTTCGCGGCCGCACTCCTGGAACCGTCACCAGGCGTGGTGCCCGGCATCAGGTGTGGCGGGGCACCCGAGCCAACGGACCGCTTCGCAGTGCATCGCAACAACATCGTGGCCGGGTTGGTCGATGCACTGGCCGACACGTTTCCGGTCACCCGCGCTCTGGTGGGCGACGAATTTTTCCGGGCCATGGCGCGCGAGCGCGTGTTTGCCGAGCCGCCGCGCTCTCCGGTGCTGATCGATTACGGAGATGGTTTCCCGGCGTTCATCGCACGCTTCGCACCGGCCCGCGGCGTGCACTTCCTGGCCGACGTGGCAATGCTCGAAGCCTTGCGCGTGCGGGCGTGGCACGCCGCCGACGCGCCGCCCCTGGAGGTCGATCACTTCGGGGATCTTCTCGCGGATCCGGAGAGGCTTGCCGCGGCGCGACTGGTACTCCATCCGGCATGCCGCTGGTTTCGCTCGCGGCACGCCGCGTACTCGATCTGGCAGGCGCACCAGGGGCTGGACGATCCGGGTGAGGCCGACCTGCACGGCATCGACACCGCGCAAGCGCAGGACGTGCTGATCTTCCGACCGCTGCTTCAGGTCGGGGTCGCGCAGTTGCCTCCGGGTGGGCTCGAGTTCCTGGATGCGCTCCGCTCCGGCCTGCGCCTGGATGCCGCTTTTCTTGCTGCGCATCAGTCCGCCGCCGATCTCGACACCAGCGCATTGTTCGCTCTTCTCATTCGGCACGGGCTTGCCGTCGCGGTGGATAGTCGGCCGGAGTCATGACGTCGGCACGACCGCTTGGACAGTGCTGTTGATCCAGTGGATGGCCCGCCAGGGTGCAGGTCCGCCGCTGGGAAGGGTCTGTCCCGCTCGCTGTTTGCGGCGCCGGGATTCGCAGCCCGCTTGCCCCGCCTGCATCGCGGCGCTTCGCGCTTCGGCGATCAAAGGTAGTCGGGATTCGGAATGATCGAATTGGCACCCCGCGTCCACGTGCTGCGCTGGTTTCCATTGCGCGGGTATTCCGCCCGATCTTTAAGCCTGCGCGACCAGGCGCATGAAATTTAAGGCCGTGAAGGTGGTGTCGGGCTTTTGCCTACAAACTGCCTCTTTCATCGTACCTGTTTAGCCTGACCTCGAAACTGCCATCTTTCCTGGAATTCGCATGCCCCGTTTCTCGTCGCGCTGGATCGTCCTGCTGGTTTTCGCTCTTGTCGTTTTCCTGCTGTGGCGCAGCGGTTTGTTGTCCGAGTTGAACCTGGAGGGTCTGAAGGCGCGCCACGAGGCGATGCAGGCCTGGACCGCCGCAAACCCGTGGCTCGCAGCGGGCGGGTTCTTCCTGCTGTACGTGCTGGTGACCGCGGTGTCGCTGCCGGGTGCGGCGATACTGACGCTCGCCGCAGGAGCGGTCTTCGGCATGCTGCAGGGGACGATCCTGGCTTCGTTCGCCAGTTCCATCGGCGCGACGCTGGCGTTCCTGGCTTCCCGATTCGTGTTGCGCGACAGCTTGAGGCGCCGATACGGCGAGCGCCTGAGGGCCTTCGACCAGGGCATCGAGCGGGACGGTGCGTTCTATCTCTTCACCCTGCGGCTGGTGCCGGTGGTGCCGTTCTTCCTGGTGAACCTGCTTGCGGGCCTGACCGGGCTTACGACGCGCGTGTTCTACGCGGTCAGCCAGGTCGGCATGCTGCCCGGAACGTTCGCCTATGTGTATGCAGGCACGCAGCTCGCACGCATCGAATCGCCGGGCGACGTGCTCTCGCCTGGCCTGATCGCCGCCTTCGCCCTGCTCGGGCTGCTGCCGCTGGTTATGCGTTTTTTGACCCGTTGGCTGGCAGCGCGACGGGTGTACAAGGGCCACACGCGTCCGCGCCGGTTCGACTTCAACATGATCGTGATCGGTGCCGGCTCGGCGGGACTGGTGTCGGCCTACATCGCGGCCACGGCGCGCGCGAAAGTGGCGCTGATCGAGCGCCACCGCATGGGCGGCGACTGCCTCAACACCGGTTGCGTTCCCTCCAAGGCACTGCTTCGTACCGCGAAGCTGATGGCCGATGCGCGCGACTCGGAGCGCTATGGCATCACCCGCATGTCGGCGGATCTGGATTTCGCCCGCGTCATGGAGCGCGTGCAGCAGGTGGTAGGCAGGATCGAACCGCACGATTCGGTGGAGCGCTACACGAAGCTTGGCGTCGACGTGATCAAGGGCGAGGCGCGAATCGTCTCGCCCTGGGAGGTCGAGGTGGACGGCAGACGCCTGAGTGCGCGGAGCCTGGTCATCGCGACCGGCGCCCAGCCGCTGGTGCCCGCACTACCGGGGCTGGATGAGGTCGACTACCTCACCTCCGATACCCTGTGGGATCTGCGCGTCCTGCCGCGGCGGTTGGCCGTGCTGGGTGGCGGCCCGATCGGCTGCGAACTCTCCCAGGCCTTTGCGCGCCTGGGCAGCCAGGTGTCGCAGGTGGAAATGGCACCACGGCTGCTGCCGCGCGAAGACGCCGATGCCGCCGCCGAAGTCCAGGCGCGGTTCGACACGGAGGGCGTGACGGTCTTTACCGGATGCAAGGCGCTGCGGGTCGAGCGCGAAGGCGAGGGCGGAACCCTGGTCTGCGACCGGGACGGTGAGGAAGTGCGGGTGCCGTTCGACCGGCTGCTCGTCGCGCTGGGGCGAAAGGCCAACGTCGAAGGCTTCGGGTTGCAGGAACTGGGAGTGAAGATCAGCGACCGCGGCACGGTGGACGTCGATCCGCTGCTGAGGACCAATTTTCCCAACATTCTGGTCGCCGGTGATGTCGCGGGTCCGTACCAGTTCACCCACGTCGCCGCGCACCAGGCGTGGTACGCGTCGATCAACGGGCTGATCGCGCCGTTCTGGAGCTTCAAGGTCGACTACCGGGTGATCCCATGGGCGACGTTCACCGACCCGGAGGTGGCGCGCGTCGGCCTTTCCGAGGACGAGGCCCGGGAGCGCGGCATCGAGGTGGAGGTCACCCGATACGGGCTGGACGATCTGGATCGGGCCATTGCGGACTCGCACGACCGTGGCTTCGTGAAAGTGCTGACCCAGCCCGGCAAGGACAGGATCCTGGGGGCGACGATCGTTGGCGCGCATGCCAGCGACCTGCTGGCCGAGTTCGTACTCGCAATGAAGCACGGCCTTGGACTGAACAAGCTGCTGGGAACGATCCACATATATCCGACGATGAGCGAGGCGAACAAGTACGTGGCTGGCAACTGGAAGCGTGCGCACGCGCCGGAGCGGCTGCTGCGGCTCTCGGGACGATTCCTCGCATGGCGCAGAGGCTGATCGGATGAGAATGCCGCTCGCAGCTAGCTCCGATGTTTTGGGCGCGGCGGCGGGACGCGAACCAGCACCGATGGAGGAAACGCTGTGTTGCGCGTATCGAAAATGTTCCACTGGTACGCTGGATGCTTTGGGGTACACAGCAGCGGTGCGCAGTCCTTTCTCGCGAAACATGCCGACTAACCCGGGGGTGATCCGCCGGGGCGGGCGCTCGTCGCGTTCGCGTCTCGTTTGCCGCCGAGACTGGAACCTGGCTCCAAGAGACACGGAACCGCAACTCCCGACCACCAGCTTGAGCACGGCGCTTGCCCTGCGCCATTCAGGCGTGTCGATCGACAGGAAATCCAATGAACGCCCAAACCGCACACGATGACGTCCGCCACGACGACGGAGAGGTGTTCCAGTCGAGCAGGGACCTGAAAACCGGGCCAGGCGGCGAACTGTACTCCTCGGACGTGTTCTCGGACCGACGAATTCCTGCCGGGCTGCGAAGCGATCCGCTGCTGCTGGGCGAGCGCCGGTCGGGTGCGCTCTACGGCGAGGACTTCCGCCGCATGCTGCAGCCGGTAGGCTGCAACGATGCGCGCAGCGTGTGCCAGGCGCCGATCCCGCTGCTCGACCCGCGAATCGAAGCGAATAGCGGCATGGTCGGGTTCCGCGAGATCACCATGCATGCTTTCAAGCTCCCTCTGGAGGATCGCTGCGAGGACTACGGGCAGGTGGCGACGTATCTGGGCACGATCGCGGGCCTGCCGGGCGACACCAGAGTTCATATCGGACTGTTCGAGCGTGCCGCGGCACCCGAAGGCGCGTTGCAGTCCGCCAGCGGCTGCTGCTGAGCCGATGTCGCCCAGCCTTGCCATCGTGGTTCCTGCCGGACCAGGGGACGGCACCTGGACCGGGCTGCTGCCGCAACTGGTGGATGCGGAGGCGAGCCGCATTGCGCTGGTGCTGCCCGAGGGTGAGCCACTGGCCCCCGCCACGCTACCGGTGAATTTGAGCGTGGTGAGGTCGCCGCCAGGCAGGGCGCTGCAGCTCAACGCAGGAGCCGCGGCAACCCGCTCGGACTGGCTGTGGTTCGTGCATGCCGATTCGCGCGTGACCGAAGCCACCATCAGGTGCCTGCACGACTTCGTGGCAGCCGACGGCGATGCGGTCGGCTTCTTCGACCTGCGCTTTCTCGACGATGGTCCCCGGCTCACTGCCCTCAACGCCCTGGGCGCCCGGTTTCGCAGCCGCTGCCTCGGACTGCCGTTCGGCGACCAGGGGCTGCTGATGCCGCGCCGGGTCTTCGAGGCGCTCGGCGGATTCGACGAGCACGCGCGCGGGGGCGAGGACCATTCCCTGGTGTGGTCGGCGCGCATACGCGGCGTGCCGCTGCATGCGCTGCATGCGCCGATCTACACCAGCGCCAGGAAATATGCCCAGCACGGGTGGTGGGGTACCACCAGTCGCCACCTTCGCCTGACCTGCTCGCAGGCATGGCGGTTCTCGGGCGTGGGGCACAGGCGATGAACTGCGGGATTGGAATCTTCGTCAAGACGCCGTCGCTGTCCCCGGTGAAGACGCGGCTATGGCCCGGCCTCGGTCGCCAGTGTTCCGAGGCGCTGTACCTCGTTTCCGCAGAGGCGGTCGCTTCGGTGGCCGAGGCTGCGCGAAGGCAGGCGGGGGTGCAGCCGTACTGGGCAGTCGCCGAATCTGCCGCGCTGAACACCGAAGCCTGGGTCGACCTGCCGCACCTGTCGCAGGGCATCGGTTCGCTGGGCGAGCGCATGGCGCACGTCTATCGGATGCTGCGCAAGAGGCATCACTCGGCCGTTCTGATCGGTGCCGATACCCCGCAACTGGTGCCCGAAGCCCTGCAGCAGGCTGCCGAGTGGCTTTCCGCGGATGAGCCGCGGCTGGCGATCGGGCGCGCACTGGACGGCGGATTCTGGCTCTTCGGTGGCAACCGGCCACTGCCTCTTCAGGCATGGTTGAACCCGCGCTACAGCACCAGTGCGGCCGCCGACGAACTGATCGTCTCGATGGAGGGCTACGGCTGCTGGCGCGAGCTGGAAACGCTGTGCGACATCGACACCGCGACGGATCTGCCCGATGTCCATGCGCGGCTTTCGCAGCTGACCGCGCCAACCGACGCCCAGCGGCGCATGGTCGCGTGGCTCGACGGTTTGCCTTCGGGAGCCTGCCCGTGATCGCGTGGGTACTCGCGCACCCCGGCCCCGTTCGCGTGTCGATCGTGGCCGCCGTGCTGCTGCTGCTCCTGGCGTGGCAGCGGCTTCGACCGGTTCGCGGCGACAGTGCGATCGCGGGCAGGCGGTGGCGCAATGTGGCGATGGTGGTGATCGCGTCAGCCGTCGCGTACGTGGTGGTGCCGGTGACCACGGTGGCGCTCGCGGCAACGGCGGATGCGGCCGGAATCGGGTTCTTCAATCGGGTCGGGATGCCGGCCGCGATGGAACTGGTTGCCGGGATCGTCCTGCTCGACCTCGCCATCTACTGGCAGCACCGGCTGTTCCACCTGCTGCCGTGGCTCTGGCGCATCCATCGCGTGCACCACAACGACATCGGTTTCGATGCGACGCTCGGCCTGCGTTTCCACCCGGCCGAGATCGTCCTGTCGCTGCTGTACAAGCTGGCGTTGATCGTCGCGCTCGGTCTGTCGCCCTGGACCGTGCTGCTGTACGAGGTCCTGCTGGCGTCCTTCGCCCTGGTCACCCACGCCGACGTGACGCTGACGCCGCGGTGGGAAGCGCGCGTACGGCGCCTGCTGGTCACGCCCGACTGGCACCGCGTGCATCACTCGGTCCATCGGCAGGAGACCGACAGCAACTACGGGAATATCCTGAGCGTATGGGACCGCCTTTTCCGCACCCACGTTGCACAGCCGCGCGATGGTCACGCTGCCATGTCCATTGGCCTGCCCGACTTCCGCGAACCCGAGTCACAGAGACTTCTCGCACTGCTGAAACAGCCTCTGCTCAACGTCCGTCGCGCATCGACAAATCGGTAATCAATGCATGCATGACACCTGGCCCCTGCTCCAGCACAGCGACTTTCCCGCGATCGAGCGCGGTCGCATCACGACCCTGCAGTTGAACCTGGGTTACCTGTGCAACCTCAGCTGCATTCATTGCCATGTGAATGCCGGTCCGCGCCGGACCGAAATGATGGACGCGGATACCATGCGCCTGGCGCTGGAAGTCGCCCGCAAGCTGGGTGTCGAGACGCTCGACCTGACCGGTGGCTCGCCCGAGATGAACCCGGAATTCCGATGGCTGGTGAGCGAAGCGCGTGCCATGGGGCTGCACGTGATGGATCGGCTGAATCCGACCATCATGGAAGAGCCGGGCTACGAATGGGTCGGCGAATTCCTGGCGGAGAACCGCGTCGAAGCGATCGCCTCGCTGCCGTGCTACAGCCAGGACAATGTCGACGAGCAGCGTGGCAACGGCGTGTTCGAAAGCTCGATCAAGGCACTGCGGCGGCTGAATGAACTGGGTTATGCCGAACCCGGAAGTCCGCTCACGCTCAATCTGGTCTACAACCCCAACGGCGCATTTCTGCCGCCGGCGCAGGCCGCGCTGGAGGCCGAATACCGCCGCCTGCTCGGCGAAAACTTCGGGATCGCCTTCAACCACCTTTACGCGCTGGCCAACATGCCGATCCAGCGTTACGGCTCATGGCTGGTATCCAAGGGGCACTTCGCCACCTACATGGCCACGCTTCGCGACGCCCATCGCGAGGACAACATCGAATCGCTCATGTGTCGGTCATCCGTGAGCGTCGACTACAACGGCCATCTGTACGACTGCGACTTCAACCAGATGCTCAAGCTGCCGCTGGGCGGCCGTGACCGCCCGACGCATCTGCGCGAACTTCTCGACAGCGGCCTGCCACGTGCGATCGGCGTTGCCGGACACTGCTACGGCTGCACCGCGGGGCAGGGCTCCAGTTGCGGAGGCGCGCTGTCCTGAGACGGCCCAGAGCAAGTGCTACATAGCCAGTGAACGCACGCCACGAAGGTGCGTCTGAACCACTCGTGCCGCAGGCGGAGTCCCGCAGCGGCATCATCTGTTTTTCATGGATCGGCAAGCACCATCGCCATGCGCGCGAACATGCAGGATGACGCGCCCTGATCCGTCGGTTCGGTGCACGTGTCCACCGCCGGGACAGCCCGGTTTCCAATGCAGCCGCAGCGTGCCTGCGATGCAGTGGCTCGCGTGCCAGCAGTTTTTTGACGCGCACGGCCTGCGCCAGACCACGGAGGAAGGACTCATCGAGACGGGACGACTATCTTGCCCCGCGACATCCGGCCATCTTCGGCGCTGCCGGGCACACGGCTGCAGTCACAGCTACGCGGCCCCGGCGCGTGCCGTCCTGGTCCGGCAGTCCGACTCGCTTCCGCACCCGACGGACGCACCATGACCGAACCGCGATCGGATGCCTTCGTCTTTTTTGGTGCGACCGGCGATCTCGCCTACAAGAAGATTTTTCCCGCCCTGCAGGCGCTGGTCCGGGCCGGGGAACTGGATGTGCCGATCATCGGCATGGCGCGCGCGGGCTGGACGACAGAGAGACTCCGTGAGCACGTTCGCGGCAGCCTGGAGCAACACGGCGGGGGCGTCGACGAGGCTGCATTCTCGAAACTTTCGGCGCGATTGCACTATCTGGATGGCGACTACGCCGACGAAAACACCTTTACCCGGTTGAGGAAAACGCTTGGCGAGGCCACGCGCCCGCTGCACTACCTGGCGATCCCACCGGCGATGTTCGGTCCTGTCGTGAGGGGACTGGCGGACTCGGGCTGTGCGGAGAACGCGCGGATCATCGTGGAAAAGCCGTTCGGCCGCGATCTGGCGTCCGCGCGGGTACTCAACGAGACCCTGCATGCGGTGTTCCCGGAGGATTCGGTATTCCGCATCGATCACTACCTCGGGAAGGAAGCGGTGCAGAACCTGCTGTATTTCCGCTTCGCCAACACCTTCCTGGAACCGATCTGGAACCGCAACTACATAGAAAGCGTGCAGATCACCATGGCCGAGAGCTTTGGTGTCGAGGGCCGCGGCGCCTTTTACGAGGAGGTCGGTGCGTTGCGCGACGTCGTGCAGAACCACCTGATGCAGGTGGTGGCACTGCTGGCGATGGATCCTCCCGCAGGCCGCGACATGCTCTCGGTCCGCGGCGAAAAGCTGCGTCTGTTCCGGGCAGTGCGGCCGCTGGATCCGGCACACGTGGTCCGGGGGCAGTTCCGCGGGTATCGCGACGAGAAAGGCGTGGCGGACGACTCCGGGGTCGAAACCTTTGCCGCACTGTGCATGCATATCGACACTTGGCGCTGGAGCGGCGTGCCCTGGTATATCCGCGCAGGGAAACGTCTTCCGATTACCGCGACCGAGGTGCGGGTCGACCTCAAGTGCCCCCCGTTGGCGATCTTCGATGAGATCAGCCCCCACACCTCGAACTTCATCCGTTTCCGGCTCAGCCCCGAAGTGGTGATTTCGCTGGGCGCCCGCGTAAAGGCGCACGGCGAGGAGATGCGCGGAGAGCAGGTACAGTTGATCGCGCGCCACGAACCCGCGACCGAGGCCTCGCCTTACGAGCGCCTGCTTCGCGATGCATTGTGCGGCGACTCGGCGCTGTTCACCCGCGACCACAGCGTGGAAGCCGCATGGCGCGTGCTCGAGCCGGTGCTGGCGAACCCACCGCCCGTGCACGAGTACGAACCGGGCAGTTGGGGTCCCGCGGCCGCCGAAGGCGTCCTCAAGGGCGACGACGTGTGGCGCGACCTCACGCCCGAGGAGACCGAGCCATGTTGAACAACCCCGGTGTGGTTTTCCTTGTCGACGTGGACAACACCCTGCTCGACAACGATCGGTTCGCGGCCGACCTCACCCGGCGTCTCGACCGCGCGTTCGGTGAGCAGGAGCGCGAACGCTACTGGTCGATCTACGATGAGCGTCGCGAGCGGCTCGGCTACGCCGATTACCTGGGCACGCTGCAGACCTTCCGCGTCGGCGCCGAAGATCCGCCCGAGCTGCTGCTGATGTCGCAGTTCATCATCGACTATCCGTTCCCGGACCATGTCTACCCGCGCGCACACGAGGCGCTCCAGCACCTGCGATCCTTCGGCACGACGGTGATCCTCACCGACGGAGACATCGTGTTCCAGCCGCGGAAAGTCCAGCGCTCGGGCCTGTGGGACGCCGTGGAAGGCCGGGTGCTGGTCACGCGGCACAAGGAACGGCGGACGGCGCTGGTCGAGGAGCGGTATCCCGCATCGCGTTACGTGATGATCGACGACAAGCCGCGGCTGCTCTCGTCGATGAAGCAGACGCTGGGCGACCGGCTCACGACCGTGTTCGTGCATCAGGGCCATCATGCGATCGAGTCCGACGGCGAACGGTTCCAGTGTCCGCCCGACATTCGCATCGACTGCATCGGCGACCTGTGCGATCTGTCGCTCGAAGACTTCCTTGCCCGCGCTTCTGCCAGAATTTCCAATGGCGACCGCGACTCCCCGCGCGAAGCCACCATTACGGAGCGATCATGAAGCCGACCCGAGCACTGCACGAACTCGGCCAGCGCATATGGCTGGACAACATCACGCGCGGGATGCTCGACGACGGCACGCTGCAAGGCTACATCGACAGGCTTTCGGTCACTGGACTGACCTCCAACCCGAGCATCTTCGACGAAGCGATCGGCGGCGGCGACGCGTACGACGCCTCCATCGCTGAGAAGGCGCGCGCAGGGAAGTCGGGAGAAGCGCTGTTCCTGGAGCTGGCGCTGGAGGACCTGCGCCGCGCCGCGGACCTGTTCCGGCCCATGTTCGACGACAGCATGCAGGCCGACGGCTGGGTCTCGATGGAGGTGTCGCCCCTGCTGGCCGAAGACACCGCTGGCAGCATCGAAGCGGCGCGGCAGATCCATGCGCAGGCCGATCGTCCGAACCTGCTGGTGAAGATACCCGGTACGCCCGAGGGCATTGCCGCCATCGAGGAATCCATTTTTGCGGGAATACCCGTCAATGTCACCCTGCTGTTCTCGCGCGAGCAGTACCTGGACGCAGCCCACGCGTACCTGCGTGGCATCGAGCGCCGCCTGGAGGCCGGGCTCGATCCGCGAGTGGCTTCGGTGGCCTCGGTCTTCGTCAGTCGCTGGGACGTTGCCGTGAAAGACCAGGTGCCGGCGGACCTGCGCAACCAGCTCGGCATCGCGATTGCGGGGCGCACCTACGTGGCCTGGCGGGAGCTGCTGCAGTCGCCGCGCTGGATGAAGCTGGCGCACGCGGGCGCGCAGCCGCAGCGGCTGCTGTGGGCAAGCACCGGCAGCAAGGACCCCGACGCACGCAGTTCCATGTACGTGGAGGCGCTGGCCGCGCCGGGTACCATCGACACCATCCCGGAAAAGACCCTGCTGGCTTTTGCCCAGGAGGGCAGCGGAGTGGGTGTGATCACAACCGATGCCGCCGAGTCCGAGGCCATGCTGGCGCGGTTCGAAAGGGCCGGCGTCGACATCGACGCGCTGGCGCTGAAGTTGCAGGAGGACGGTGCCAGGTCGTTCGTGAAGTCCTGGAAAAATCTGCTTCACCGCATTGCCGAAAAGAGCGCCGCGCTCGTGAGCGCGCACTGAAACCCGCAGATGAGTGCCCCCATGCCCGATTCCCTGTCCACGTCTTCGAACGCCGCCTCATCCCGTGCCTCCCTGACCCAGCGGCCGCAATGGCGGGGCCTGCGCCGTCATGCGGACGAGCACGGAGCACGGCACCTGCGCGAACTGTTCGCCGCCGATCCGGGCAGGGGAGAGCGGATGAATGCGGAGGCGGCGGGCCTCTACCTCGACTACTCGAAGCAACGCGTCGACGACGCCACGATGCAGCTGCTGCTGGAGCTTGCCGATGCCTGCGGAGTGGCGGGCCGGATCGCCGCGATGTTCCGCGGCGAAAGGATCAACACCACCGAGGACCGCGCCGTGCTGCACGTCGCGCTGCGTGCACCCGCGGACGCGTGCATTGAAGTAGACGGCAGCAACGTGGTGCCGGACGTGCATGCGGTGCTCGATCGCATGTCGGAGTTCTCGCGGCGCGTTCGCGGTGGTGCCTGGATCGGTCACACCGGACAGCGCATCCGCAACGTGGTCAGCATCGGGATCGGCGGATCGGATCTCGGCCC
Organism: Pseudomonadota bacterium; assembly: GCA_030857025.1. Taxonomy (GTDB): domain Bacteria; phylum Pseudomonadota; class Gammaproteobacteria; order Xanthomonadales; family Xanthomonadaceae; genus Lysobacter_K. Next base: position 69,547 of record JALYOF010000003.1, read on the forward strand.
GGTCATGGCCTACGAGGCGCTGCGTCACTACAGCGAGCGCGAGATGACCTTCCGCTTCGTCTCGAATGTCGATGGCAGCGATTTCGTCGAGGCCACGCGCGACCTGTTGCCGGCCGAGACGCTGTTCGTCGTGTGCTCCAAGACCTTCACCACGATCGAGACCATCGCCAACGCCAAGGCCGCGCGTGCGTGGCTGCTGCACGGACTGGGCGTGGACGACGGGGACGATGGTGCGGTCGCGAAACACTTTGTCGCGGTTTCGACCAACGCCAGGGAAGTGAAAGCCTTCGGCATCGACACCGACAACATGTTCGGTTTCTGGGACTGGGTCGGTGGCCGCTACTCGATGGAGTCTGCGATCGGCCTGTCCACGATGCTGGCGATCGGGGACGACAAGTTCCGCGAGATGCTTGCCGGCTTCCATGCCATGGACGAACATTTCCGTAGCACGCCGCTGCAACGGAATCTGCCGGTCATCATGGCGCTGCTCGGCGTATGGAACGCGAACTTCCTCGGCGCTCAGACCGTCGCGGTGCTGCCGTACGAGCAATACCTCAAGCGGTTCCCCGCCTACCTGCAGCAGCTGACGATGGAGAGCAATGGCAAGCACGTGACCCGCGACGGCGCGCAGGTGGACCATGCCACGGGTCCGATCTACTGGGGCGAGCCGGGCACCAACGGACAGCATTCGTTCTATCAGCTGATCCACCAGGGCACGCACCTGATTCCCTGCGACTTCATCGGCTTCTGCAAGCCGCTCAATCCACTTCCCGACGAGCACGGTGTCGACCAGCACGACCTGCTGATGGCGAACCTGTTTGCGCAGAGCGAGGCGCTGGCCTTCGGCAAGACCGCCCAAGAAGTTCGCGCAGGAGGCGTGTCCGACGAACTGGTCCCGCACCGCACGTTCGACGGCAACAGGCCGAGCAGCACGATGCTGGCCGAGCGCCTCACTCCATACACGCTGGGTGCCCTGGTGGCGCTCTACGAGCACAGCGTATTCGTGCAGGGCGTGATCTGGGACGTCGACTCGTTCGACCAGTGGGGTGTGGAACTGGGCAAGGCGCTGGCAACGCGCACCGCCGCGGAGATCGCCAGCAGCGCGGAACCCGAACTGGACCACGACAGCTCGACCAACACCCTGATCCGGCGCTACCGGCGCATGCGCCGCGTCGCTTCGGGGAAGACCGGATGAGCCGCTCGATCAGTCCGCTCGCGGGCAAGCCCGCGCCGGCGTCCCTGCTGATCGACGTGCCGCAACTGCTGGCCGATTACGCCGACCTGCGCCCCGACGCCAGCGTATCGGCGCAGGCCGTCGCATTCGGAACCTCGGGACATCGCGGCAGTGCGAGCGACCGCAGCTTCAACGAATGGCATGTGCTCGCGATCACCCAGGCGGTCTGCGACTACCGCCAGCGCAAGAGCATCGATGGACCGATGTTCGTCGGCATCGACACCCACGCGCTGTCGCAGCCGGCCTTCGAGAGCGTGCTGGAAGTGCTCGCCGGCAACGGCGTGCAGACGATGATCTCCGCAGGCGGCGAGTTCACGCCGACGCCGGCCGTCTCGCACGCGATCCTCGCGTACAACCGCGGCCGCGGCACGGGGCTCGCCGACGGCATCGTGATCACGCCCTCGCACAATCCTCCGGTGGACGGTGGCCTCAAATACAACCCGCCCAGCGGCGGGCCGGCCGACACCGGTGTGACCGGCTGGGTGCAGGAGCGCGCGAACGCGCTGCTCGCCGACAGCCTGCGTTCCGTCCGCCGGATTCCCTACGCACAGGCACGCGCTGCCGGCAGCACGCGTGAACACGATTTCCTCGGCGCGTACGTCGGCGATCTGGGCGAGGTGGTCGATTTCGATGCGATCCGCAGCGCGGGCATCCGCATGGGCGTGGATCCGCTGGGTGGCGCCGGCGTGCACTACTGGTCTGCGATCGCCGAGCGGTATCGGCTGGATCTCGACGTCGTCAGCGAGACGATCGATCCCACCTTCAGTTTCATGAGCGTCGACCACGACGGCAAGATCCGCATGGATCCGTCGTCGGCCTGCGCGATGCAGCGGCTGATCTGCCTGAAGGACCAGTACGACATCGCCTTCGCCTGCGACACCGACTACGACCGCCACGGGATAGTCACACCCGCTGCCGGCCTGATGCCGACCAATCATTCGATGTCGGTCCTGATCGATTATCTCTTCAGCAATCGGCCGCACTGGAGCGCGGCTGCCGGCGTGGGCAAGACCCTGGTCAGCACCTCGCTGATCGACCGCATCGCCCAGCGGCTCGGGCGCGGGTTGTACGAGGTACCTGTGGGGTTCAAGTGGTTTGTCGATGGGCTGCTGGACGGCTCACTCGGTTTCGGCGGCGAAGAGAGCGCAGGCGCTTCGTTCCTGCGTCGCGACGGCAGCGTCTGGACCACCGACAAGGACGGCATGGTGCCGTGCCTGCTGGGCGCGGAAATCGCCGCGCGCACGGGTCGTGATCCGGGCGAGCGCTACCGCGAACTGGCCAGCGAACATGGCGAGCCAATGTCCAGACGTGTCGAAGCACCGGCCACCGCCGAGCAGAAGGCGCGCCTGTCGAAGCTGTCGCCGCAGCAGATAAGCAGCACCCGTCTCGCGGGTGAGGAAATCACCGGCGTGCTCGACCGCGCACCCGGCAACGGTGCGCCGATCGGCGGCATCAAGGTCACCTCGGCCAACGGCTGGTTCGCGGCGCGACCTTCGGGAACCGAAGACATCTACAAGATCTATGCCGAAAGCTTCAACGGCGAGGAGCACCTGCAGTCGCTGCTGTCGGAAGCACAGGCGATCGTCGACGCGGCGCTGCAGTCGCAGTAGACGCCAGACGTGGACCCGGCCTCACGTGCCGATTGCGGAGCAGTGGACGCAGCCGCAGTTCGGCGCCCGAGGTGGGCCGGCTACAGCAAAACTTAGGGTTCCGCTCGCAGCCTCCCCTTACGGTTTTTCGGGAAGCAGTATTGATTCGACCAGCACGTCCACACCGCTCGCCGGGCGGATCTCGCGCGCCGGTATGCTGGCTCCGGCCCGCCACTGGCCGAGCGCATCCCGCTTGCCTTCGCCAGTGACCAGGAACAGGACAGCGCGGCTGCGGCCAAGACGCTGCGCGCTCAGTGACACCCGCTGTGGCGGCGGTTTGGGCGCATCGAATACCGGGATGGCGTCGGGCGAGCCCGCGGCTCTACCCGGATCGTGTCCCGGGAACAGGCTCGCGGTATGGCCGTCCTCGCCGAGTCCGAGCAGCACCAGGTCGAATTCATCCACATCCTGCAGCTGGTCCGCGTAGGCCGAGGCGGCCGCGTCGGGACCGAGTTCCGCCGGGATCACATGGACCTGACCGTCTGGAATTGTTACGTGATCGAGCCACGCCTCGGCCGCCATCGTGCTGTTGCGCTCGGGATCGCGTGGAGGAAGGCAGCGCTCGTCGCCGAAGTACACGTGCCACTTCGACCAGTCGGTGTCCGCACCGCGCAGCATGCGATAGACCCCGCGCGGCGTACTGCCTCCCGCCAGGACGATCGCAAACCGATCGCGTTCGCGCAGCGCTTCGTCTGCAGCATCGAGGACCTGCCTGCACGCGGTCTCGCGCACCGCATCGGCGTCCGCAGCAGGATGCCAGCGGGTGTCGGTATCGGTGTGGTCGTCGGATGTCATTCCATGGCTCCTGTTGCGGCAGATGTCGAGGTTCGATGCTCATCCTCTCATCAGTGTGTGGACTTTTCCTCATGGCCGCCGAATCCCAGGCGCATCGCCGACAGCAGCTTGCCTGCGAATTCCCCCTCGCCGCGCGAACTGAACCGCGAGTACAGCGCGCTGCTGAGCACCGGCACGGGCACGCCCGCATCCACCGCCGCCTTGATCGTCCAACGACCTTCGCCGGAATCCGAAACCCGCCCGTCGAACTTTTCCAGGGCCGGGTCGCGGGTCAGGGCGGTGGCCGTGAGGTCGAGCAGCCATGACGAAATCACGCTGCCGCGGCGCCAGACTTCGGCGACGTCGCGGATGTTGATGTCGTACTGGAACTCTTCCCGGTTGCGTAGCGGAGTGGTCTCCGCGTCGTGCGCCTGCTCGGCCCGGCCGACGTTCGCATGCGCCAGGATGTTCATGCCTTCGGCATACGCCGCCATGATTCCGTATTCGATCCCGTTGTGGACCATCTTCACGAAATGGCCCGCACCGCTCGGGCCGCAGTGCAGGTAGCCCTGGTCGGCCGTGCCATCGAGCTTCTCCCGCCCCGGCGTGGGCGGAATGTCGCCCGCACCTGGCGCGAGCGTCCTGAAAATGGGGTCGAGCCGCAGCACCACCTTTTTCTCGCCTCCGATCATCAGGCTGTAGCCGCGCTCCAGTCCCATCACGCCGCCACTGGTGCCGCAGTCGACGTAATGAACGCCATGCTCGCCCAGTTCCCTGGCGATCCGGATGTCTTCCACGTAGTGCGAGTTGCCGCCGTCGATCAGCGTGTCGCCTGATTCCAGATGCGGCAGAAGATCGCTGATGAGCTGCTCGACGAAGGCGCTGGGGACCATCATCCAGATCGCGCGCGGGGACTGCAGTTTTTCGACCATGTCTTCCAGCGAGGAAGCGCCGATTGCGCTCGTGCCGGCCAGCTCCTTCATCGCGTCGGCGGACCTGTCGAAGACCACGCATTCATGGCCATCTTTCGACAGGCGAATGGCCATGTTTGCACCCATCCTGCCCAGTCCGATCATTCCGATCTGCATGAGTTCCTCCGGTTTTTGCGTCGTCGTTGCACAGCAGCGTTCGCGGCCGAGCGTCGCCCAGGCCCGCACTCCGCGCGCTGGAAGGTCGCCACCGCGTGCTGTCCCGCCAGCCAGCATCCTCCCGGAGGCCGAATGCGCCGATGAAGGCATTCGCGTGGTCGCCTTCGCTGTCGCTGCGAAAGTTCGCGGAGCTTTCCGCAATGCGCGGATCCCGATGGCCTGCTCCCCGGCTCGTGGCAGTTGAATGGCGGATGCGCGGCGGGGCAGGCGGACTGGCGAAAATCGAGCCGGGCGTCACCGCCAGAGCCTGATCGGCGGGAGCAGCCTCGAACAGGAATCGACGGTTCACGCAGCGTGGCGCCCGTCGATCAGTCCTGGTGTCTAACGCGCTGGAGCCGGATGGAGATGGCCGCACTGGGAGCAGGTCCGGTGCTCCGTGGAGGAATTGAAGCGTTCGAACACCGGCGGAAAGTCGCGTTCGATGTCCTGGAGTTGGAAGTACTCTTCATGGAGCTTGTTGTTGCAGCGCTCGCAGTACCACATCAGGCCGTCATTCTCGTGCGACAGGCGCTTGCGCTCGATCACCAGTCCCACCGATCCGGCCATGCGTTGCGGCGAATGCGGCACACGCGGCGGCAGCAGGAAGGTCTCTCCCGCGCGGATGGGAATGTCGCGGACGGCGCCGTGTTCCTGGATCCGCAGCACCATTTCGCCCTCCAGCTGGTGGAACCACTCCGGACCTTCGTCGTAGTGGAAGTCGCTGCGGACATTCGGTCCGCCGACCGCCATGACGATGAAGTCGCCGTCGAAGATCACCTTGTTGCCGACGGGCGGCTTCAGCAGGTGCCGGTGCTCGTCGATCCATCGTTGAAGGTTGATCGGGGCGGGAAGCATGGCGTTCTACTCCGTGGCGTTCGCGTGCGGCAGCACGGCGATGCATTTCATCTCGATCGCAATCGGGGTGGGCAGGGCGCTGATCCCGAGCGTGGTGCGGCAGGGCGCCGCATCGGCGGACGGGAAATGCTCCGCCCAGATCGCGTTGTAGGCAGCAAAATCGCGTGACATGTCGGTGAGATACACGGTCACGTCGACCAGATCCACCAGGTCGGCCCCGCTGGCTTGCAGCACGGCGCGGATGTTCGAGAACACCGAACGCGTCTGCGACTCGATGTCGTAGCTGATCAGGTTTCCATCGGCATCATGGACGTTGCCCATCACCGCGTTACTGCCGGGGTCGCGCGGACCGATCCCGGAAAGAAACAGCAGATTTCCCACGCGTCGCGCATGCGGATAGTGGCCGACCGGGCGCGGCGCGCCGTCGCTGTTGACCGAGTGGTTCATGCCACGGTCTCCGCTATCGACCGGTCTATCCGCTCCAGTGCCTGGGCGTACTCCGTGGGCAGGCGATCCACCGCGTCGATATCGATTCCAAGATCATGCACCAGCCCGTTCTGCAGGCTGTAGACCCAGCCGTGCACGCTGATCTTCTGCCCGCGTTGCCAGGCATCCTTGAGGATGGTCGTGTGACACACGTGAGCGACCTGTTCCAGCACGTTGAGTTCGCACAGGCGGTCGTGCCGGGCCACGCCCTCGTCGGAGCGCTGCAGGCAGTGCTCATGCTTGTCGGCGACGTCGGTGACATGGCGGATCCAGTTGTCCACCAGCCCCAGCCTCGCGCGATGCAGCGCGGCGTGCACGCCACCGCAACCGTAATGGCCGACCACGAGAACATGCTTGACCTTGAGCACGTCGACGGCGAACTGAATCACCGAGAGGCAGTTCAGATCGGTGTGGGCGACCACATTGGCGATGTTGCGGTGGACGAAGACTTCGCCCGGCGCCATGCCGATGATCTGGTTTGCGGGCACGCGCGAATCGGAGCAGCCGATCCACAGGTATTGCGGCGCCTGCTGCTGCGAAAGCCGGTCGAAGAATGCCGGGTCCTCGGTGAGCACCCGGTCCGCCCACTCGCGGTTGCGGGCCAGCAGGTCGTCGATGTTCTGGGCCATGGTCACCTCAGGTCTATGCCGACGTTCTTGGCGTCGGTGAAAAAGCGCATTGCCTCCAGCCCGCCTTCGCGGCCCAGGCCAGAGGCGCCAGCGCCGCCGAATGGAGTGCGCAGGTCGCGCTGCATCCAGGTGTTGATCCACACCATTCCGGCGCGGAGCTCGGCGGCGAAACGGTGAGCGCGGTTGAGATCGCGGGTCCACACCGATGCCGCAAGGCCGTAGTCGCCTTCGTTGGCCAGTGCGAGGCCGTGTTCGTCGGAGTCGAAGGGCTGCAGGGTGACCACCGGTCCGAAGATCTCGTCGCGATTAATCGCGCATTCCGGGCCGAGTGCGTCGATGATCGTGGGTGCGACGAACCACCCGGGCCGGTCGAGCGCGACGCCGCCGCACAGCACGTTGCCTCCAGCGTCGCGGGCGCACTGGATGGCTGCCATGACCTTGTCGAACTGCGCCTGCGAGGCGAGCGGACCGACCTGGGTGTCAGGATCGACCGGGTCGCCAGCGCGCAGCTCCAGTGCATGTGCCACCAGCTCGTCGCGGAATTCGATGTAGATGTCGCGCTCGATGAGCATGCGCGAACCGCACAGGCATATCTGTCCGGAGTTCTGGAAAGCCGAGCGCAGCAGGGTTTCCATGTGGAGCTTCCAGTCGCTGTCGGCGAACACGATGGTGGGGTTCTTTCCTCCCAGTTCCAGCGACAGTTTCTTCAGGTCGGGCCCGGCGATCCCGGCGATGCGGCGCCCGACCGCGGTGCTGCCGGTGAACGAAACCGCGCGCACGTCACGGTGCCGGACCAGCGCTTCGCCGGCATCCGCACCGATGCCGTGAACGATGTTCAGCACGCCCGGCGGGAAGCCGATTTCGGCAGCCAGCTCGCCCAGCATCGCGGCGGTTACGGGGGTGATCTCCGATGGCTTGGCCACCACGGTATTGCCCGCCGCAAGCGCGGGGGCGATCTTCCAGGTGAGCAGGTACAGCGGCAGGTTCCAAGGCGAAATGGCGCCGACCACGCCCAGCGGGCTTCGCAGGGTGTAGTTGAGTCCGGCCTGGCCATGGTGAGACTCGCTGGCGAACTGGGTCGCGGCATGCGCGAAGAAGCGCAGGTTCGCGATCGCGCGGGGGATCTCCACCTCGCGCGCCAGCTTGATCGGCTTGCCTGCATCGCGCGACTCGGCTTGTGCGAACAACTCCAGCTTTTCTTCCAAAGCGGTAGCCAGCCGCTCCAGCCACTGCGCACGTTCGCTGTTGGGCAGCGCGGACCAGGCCGGGAATGCTTCGCGTGCAGCCGCTACCGCTGCATCGATGTCGGACGCGTCGCCGGCCGCGACTTCCGCATAGACCGATCCCGTCGCCGGGTCATGGACGTCGAGCCATGCGTCCGATGCCGGGTCGCACTGTTTGCCATCAATGGTGTGTCGTAAGCGCATGCGATCAGCTTAACAGCGCGTCCGGCCGCGCCTTCGCGTGATGCTTGCCTGGCTGAACACGGCAGTGTGCCTAGAGCGAACGCGTGCGGCCGCCATCGACCGGCACGTTGATGCCGGTGATGTACGACGCGGCGGGCGAGCACAGGAACGCGATTGCAGCGGCGGTCTCCTCAGGCCGGGCGAAGCGTCCCATCGGGATGGCCGCGACCATGCCCGCCTGGACCTCCTCGACGGTGCGCCCGGTCTTGGCCGCCGTGGTCTGGATGATCTGCTCGATGCGCGGGGTCTGGGTCGATCCCGGAAGCACGTTGTTGACGGTGATGCCCTTGGGTGCAAGTTCCGACGCGAGCGTCTTGGCCCAGTTCGCAACGGCGCCGCGGGTGCTGTTGGATACCCCCAGGCCGGCGATGGGCTCCTTCACCGATGTGGAGATCACGTTGACGATGCGGCCGTAGGCATCGCGCTCCATGCCGGGGATCACCGCTTCGGCCAGCACGTGGTTGGCGAACAGGTGTTGCCGGATCGCCGACTCGAATGCAGCTACGTCGGAACCGTGGATTGCGCCAGGTGGTGGCCCGCCGCTGTTGTTGACCAGCACGTGCACCGGTTTGCCTGCAGCGAGTGCTTCGACCTGCCGGCGCAACGCGTCGGTGTCCGACATGTCGGCGGAAATCCAGCCGTGTGCCTGCGCGGGCCGGGGCCTCGGCAACTGCGCGGCGAGTTCGCGCAACTGCGCTTCGCGCCGCGCGAGCAGGGTGACGTCCGCACCCATTTGCGCCAGTGCGTGCGCGGTCGCCAGTCCGATGCCCTGGGTGCCGCCGCAGACCAGTGCGTGCCTTCCGGTGAGGTCGAGGTCCATTGAGTGCTCCCTGAAAAATTCCGGCGTTTGGTGAGGTCGGTCAGCCGCGCTCGCGCATCAATGCCGCGACGTCGTGGCTGCGGTCGCTGGACTGGGCCTGCAGGCGTGCTGCCACGGAAGCGCGATTGTCCGCGGGATGGTTCTGGCTGAGTTTGAAGGTCATGCGGACGCTGGTCACGACGAGTCGGAAGCCGACGATTCCGCGCAACTGCTGGACGTGGTCGACCCGGTCCGGTTCGAATCGCCAGTCGCCACCGACCCGGGCTTCATGCCGATCGCTCAGGTCGGATACCAGCGCCGCGAGCGAGGCGGTGTCGTCGAAAGCGGATAGTTCGCCGTGCAGATGGGCCACGGCATAGTTCCATGTCGGCACGCGCGCCATGGCCTCCTTGTCGGGGTACCAGCCCGGAGACACGTACGCGTCTGGCCCGTGCACGATCGCCAGAGCCGGTCCTTCATGGCGCGACTGCGGGTTTGGCGTGGCCCAGTGGCCCCGGAGCTCGACCCGGCTTTCGGTGCGCGAATACAGCACCGGCAGGTGGCTGACGGTCGGCGCATCGTCGCGCACCGTGATCAGGGTGATGAAACTGTCGCGCTCGAGCAGTCTGTCCAATGCGGACAGGTCGGTTTCTGCGAAGGCGGGCGGACGGTGCACGGGTTCAGCGTCGCGCCGGCAGCTTCTGCAGCATCAGCGCGCGCAGGCCTGCGTCGTCATCGGCGTGGGGCGGTGCGAGTTCCTCGAGCAGGAAGCCCTTCTCCTGTGCATCCTGCCCATCGAGTCCATCGAGCGCGCAGAATTCGGCATCCATCAGCGCGGCGCGCGCCGTGTCTTCGCTGTCGTAGGCCAGGGTGTTCCCGTCGCTGTCGAGCACTTCCGCGGTACCGGCCTCGCGCACCCGCAGCCGCGCCCAGACCACGGTCCTGCCGAGAGTCGCCAGCCACCACTGGTCCTGCGAAGAACCGGTCATGCGCTCACCACCATGCTCATCAGCCACAGTGCGCCGGCCGCGACCAGTCCGACGATGATCGCCATCAGCGACAGATACGCAGGGGCCGCAAGCCCGTTCAGGTTGCGATCGCCGGCACCACGGTACTGACGCCGCAGCAGCCAGCCGAGCGCCACGGGGTTGGCAAATCCCGCCGCGCCGAATTGGTCGCGCAGGGTTGGATGGCGATCGCGGATGTGCACCAGCGTCAGCGGCCAGAAGATCACGAACGCCGTCGCGCCTGCGATCGCCAGGGCCACGCACAGCAACGCGAAAAACAGGATCATCGATCAGAACTCCGCCTGGCCGGGCGCGCGCGGGTAGGGAATCGCATCGCGGATGTTGCTGAGCCCACAGACATAGACCACCAGCCGCTCGAAGCCCAGGCCGAAGCCGGAGTGGGGAACGCTGCCATAGCGGCGCAGGTCGCGGTACCAGGCGTAGTGGCTCGGGTCGATGCCGAACTGCGCCATGCGCGTGTCCAGCACATCCAGCCGGTCCTCGCGTTGCGCGCCGCCGATGATCTCGCCGATGCCCGGCGCCAGCACGTCCATGGCTGCAACCGTTTTTCCATCATCGTTCAGGCGCATGTAGAACGCCTTGATGTGCTCGGGATAGTTCAACACCACGACGGGTCGGCCAACATGCTGCTCGGTCAGCCAGCGCTCGTGTTCGGTCTGCAGGTCCAGGCCCCATTCCACCGGGAACTCGAACTTGTGCCCGGACTTCTGCAGCAGCGCCACGGCATCGGTGTACTCGATGCGCTCGAACGGCGCGTTGATGAACGCGTCCAGGCGGGTGATCGCATCCTTCTGCACGCGCTCGGCAATGAATGCCATGTCGTCGGGGCGCTCGTCGAGCACCGCCCGGAACAGATACTTCAGGAAGTCCTCGGCGATCTGTGCGTTTTCCAGCAGGTCGGCGAATGCGATTTCCGGCTCCACCATCCAGAATTCCGCCAGGTGGCGCGTGGTGTTGCTGTTCTCCGCGCGAAAGGTCGGGCCGAACGTGTAGACCTTGCTCAGCGCCAGGCAGTAGGCCTCGACATTGAGCTGTCCCGACACCGTCAGGAAGGTTTCCTTGCCGAAGAAATCGCGCGAGAAGTCCACGCCGCCGGCCTTGTCCCGCGGCAGGTTCGCCAGGTCGAGCGTGGACACCCGGAACATCTGCCCCGCACCCTCTGCGTCGGACGTCGTCACCACCGGGGTGGTGATCCAGTAGTAGCCGCGATCGTGGAAGAAGCGATGCACCGCCTGCGCGAGGCAGTGGCGGATGCGGGTCACGGCACCGAACAGGTTGGTGCGCGGGCGCAGGTGGGCGACCTCGCGCAGGAACTCCAGCGAGTGCGCCTTGGGCTGGATCGGATAGGTCTCCGGGTCGTCGACCCAACCCACCACCTCCACCGACGTCGCCTGGATCTCGAACGACTGCCCCTGGCCCTGCGACGCCACCAGGGTGCCGCAGGCGATCACCGAGCATCCCGCGGTCAGATGTTTGATCTCCGATTCGTAGTTCGCCAGCGTGTCTGGTGCGACCACCTGGATCGACGCGAAGCAGGAGCCGTCGCTTACGTTGACGAAGCTCAGGCCCGCCTTGGAGTCGCGCCGGGTACGGACCCAGCCGCGCACCGTGACCTCCCCACCCGACGGCATCTTGCCCGCCAGCGCATGTTCCACGCTCGTGATTGTCATGGGCGACGTCCGGTCATGCCTTGATTCCTGCCCAGTTCGGGCCGATATGGAAAGGCCCAGTTTAACTGGCGCGGCTATAGTTGGCGTGCCAGTGGGCATCCCGGAGCACCTGCTGCGGAATTTGCCCCCGGTTGCGCAGTTCGCGAAGCCGCAGAGCCGAAACAGGAGTCAAGCATGTCAGTCACCCTCAGCCCCACTGCACTAGCCCGCGTACAGCGCTATCTCGCCGAGACACCCGGCACGCTAGGGTTGCGCTTCGGCGTGACGAAGACCGGATGCTCCGGCTGGCAGCACGTGGCCGATCTGGCCAAGGACGAGCGCGAGGGCGACACCGTGTTCGAGCAGGACGGGGTCCGGATCTACGTCGATGCGCCCAGCCTTTCGCTGGTGGATGGCACCCGGATCGACCTGGTGAAGCAGCGGCTCGGTGAGCAGTTCCTGTTCCGCAATCCCAACGCGAGCGCCGAGTGCGGCTGCGGTGAGAGTTTCACCACGGACGCCGACGCGGCCTGAGGCCGCGCGGCCGCTAAATTGAACCACGCTTAGTGCTTCACCATGCAAAGTGTGAGGAGTGCGTCCCCCGGGGGAGAGGCAGAAAGCTAGAGTATTGCGTGTTAATTTTTTTCCACTACAATGTAGGAACCAAAAATTAACATGGAGCTGGAATGAGCCAAGCATCCGTTTGTCAAATTGTTCGTGAGCCGCGAGAGGTTCGCCGTGAGCTCGACGAATTGGGGATTGACGAATCCTTCGTGCGATCCGTGTCCTTGGCAGCGGCAAGCGCTCGAGCTGATGCTCTCCCTATAGATCCCAAAGGCGCCCCAGGGACTCTGTCGTATCTGATGGGCGTCCGCGCGAAGAGACTGATTTTGTTGCCGCGGGGCTGGCGAGCATCGACCCTCGACAACATTGAGGCGACGGTAAATCACGAGCTGGGTGTTCAACTGGTTTTTCAGAACGTCGGACGAGCTTGTGCCGACAATGACCCGGAGCCGGTCTCCGCCAAGGGGCCAGCGTCCCGCCGCCTGGTGCAGTCGGGGCAGGGGGAGCTCTTTTTCACTCCGATGAACCGCAGAGTTGTCACCCTCGGCCAAGCGCCCAAAGTATGGCTCCTGTGCGTCAGTGCAGATGATGAGTCGGTCCAGGCAGAGGTCTCGTGCCCGAAGGTGTTCGAAGGTGGCATGTTCGAGGGATTCGATAAACGTATCTTCGTGGTAGATGAATCGTTCGCCCCAGATATTGGTCATGATCCGAGCCGCAGCACTAATGATGATCCTGGCCTCGATTTTGACGTTGTTGTAACAAGAAAGTGAAATGCGAGTTTTTAATTCCAGCCGGCTCGCGATTGCAAGAAAGCGACGACAATTTACAAAGAAGGCGCTTGCTGATAAGGCAGGCGTGTCTAACGTGACCTTGACTCGGCTTGAAACCGGGGCGACCTCTGATCCAGATGAAAGGACGGTTGAGTTACTGTCCCAGGCCCTCGGCTACCCTGCGGGCTTTTTCTACGGGGATGATTGTGATCAACTGGAGAAGGAGGAGGTGAGTTTTCGGAGCCTCTCTACGATCACCTCACGGCAGCGTGATGCCGCGCTCGCTGCTGGCGCGATCGCATTTATGCTGGCTGACTGGGTAGGAGAGCGATTTAACCTGCCTAATTCTGATTTGCTTGATCTGCGAGGAGAGGGTCCGCAAAACGCGGCGGCTGCGCTTCGGTCGTATTGGGGGGTAGGGTTCCGGCCTATTCCACACTTGATCAGACTACTGGAGGCTAAGGGAGTTAGAGTTTTCTCGTTATCAGAGCAGAACAAGAACGTTGATGCGTACTCATGCTGGAACCGAGGTGTTCCCTACATATTCCTCAACACCTTTAAATCCGCCGAGCGGAGTCGCTTTGATACCGCCCATGAGTTAGGGCATTTGGTGCTCCATGGTCATGGGGTCTGCGGGCGAGATGCCGAACGTGAGGCAGACTCATTCGCCGCGGCCTTCCTAATGCCGCGAGAAGATTTAATATCGAGCATCAGACGTCAACCGACGATTTCATACCTCATTGAAGCGAAAATTCGTTGGGGGGTTTCTCTCGCTGCGCTTGCTCGAAACTGCGCGGATGCCGGGCTAATTACCGATTGGCACTATCGAGAAATGTGTAAGGCGATGAGCATTGCAGGCTATCGCTCCAAAGAACCTAACTCGGTGCCCCGAGAAGAGTCTGTGCTGTGGCGCCGAGTGTTTGAGGCGCTTTGGCGTGACCGTGTGACCAAAGACCGGATCGCGCGGGATCTGTCGCTCCCCATTGACGAGATCCAAGCAATACTTGGAGCTACTATTAGTTGGAGCCACGATCTTCGAGCAGTTTGATCGCCGTTCCTGACACGGTACCGCGTTCTCCTGCGCTGAGCCGTAGTGAACTTAGGCGGAGTGACGCTCCTATTTGGCGAGTGCCTCGGCCATCTTGGCCTTACCGAGCATCTCATTACACGGGTCCGGCTGGGGCTGCTGGGGTCGTGTTCCTTCCGCGCGCTGCTGTGTTTCAGTCATTATTTTTGCTTCGCAACGGTGGGTGGAGCCGAGGATGTCATTTGCCAGTCTGGCGCTAGGCAGTAGGTAAAATCCGATATATAGAAGCGCAAGCGCGGCCAGCGCGACTGACGAAATTTTCAACATGGGCAGACGTCTCTATGCAGGTAGTAAGGAAACCATCGGCCCCATGCGGATCAATGCGCAGTCGCTGTCGAGGGACCGTTCCGTAGCTATCCTCCACCAATCAATATTGGATGGGAAGGGCCAGCAAAAAGGCGGGAGCGTCCATGGGACTCTCGATGAATCTACTGCTGAGGACACTAAAACATCAATAGCTTGCGTCTTGGTGTGGCTGATGGGAGGACGTTTAGGCGGTGGTGCCCGCGTCTGGCGCGATAGACTCCGACGATCAATCCTCGGAGCAATACCCGTGATCCGAAGCCTGCTGCTCGCTACCGCCATCGCGTCGATCCTGATGCTCGCGCCCGTTACCTCCCAGGCTCAGGCGCAGGAGCGCGCCTCCAGCCCGGCTTCGCCTGCGAGTTCCGCCGCCAGCGCCGCCCTGCATCGGTTGTTCGAGGAAGAGTGGGAGCGCGGCCTTCGCGAATACCCCGAGGACGCCAGCTACCACGGCGACAGGCGCTACAACGACCGGTGGACAGACTTGAGCCTGGAGGCCATGAAGGCCCGCCAGGAAGCGGACCGGGAAACCCTGCAGCGCCTGCGCGGGATCGATCGAGAGGCGTTGTCGGCTGAGGATCGCCTCAGCTACGACGTCTTTGCCTGGCAGGCCGAGCGCACCGTCGAGCGGCAGAAGTACAACGAGTGGCAGCGGCCGGTCAGCCAGCGCGGCGGCGTGCAGAACGCCGAGGGCATCGCCGAGGTCCTCCCGTTCGCCAGTACGAAGGATTACCACGACTGGCTCAAGCGGCTGGAGGCGGTGCCGGCGATGGTCGCCCAGACCACCGAGCTGATGCGCGAGGGGCTCAAGGCGGGCAATACGCCACCCAGAGTGTTGATGCAGCGCGTGACCGACCAGATCGACGCACAGATCGTCGACGACCCCACCGAAAGTCCGTTCTACAAGCGGTTCGAGAGCTTTCCCGACTCCGTGCCCGAAGGCGAGCGGAAGGCTTTGCAGGCGCAGGCCCGGAAAGTCATCGCCGGGGCCGTGGTTCCCGCGTACCGCGAGTTCGCCGAGTTCTTCCGGACCGAGTACCTGCCTGGTTCGCGTGAAACCATCGCCGCGGCGGACCTGCCCGATGGCGCGGAGTACTACGACTTCCTCGCCGCCCAGTTCACCACCACCGACCTCACCGCCGACCAGATCCACCAGATCGGCCTGAAGGAAGTGGCGCGCATTCGCGGCGAAATGGAGCAGGTGCGGACCGAAGTCGGTTTCGACGGCACCCTGAATGAATTCTTCGACCATCTGCGGACCGATCCGAAATTCTTCCACAAGACGCCCGGGGAGCTTTTGGAGGCCTATCAGGCGATGTCGAAGCGGATCGACCCGGAACTGGTCAAGGTTTCGAAGATGATCCCGCGCCTGCCATATGGCGTGCGCGCCATTCCCGACAACATCGCCCCGGACACCACCACCGCGTACTACCAGCCGGGCGCGGTCGATGGCAGCCGCGCCGGTTACTACTACGTGAACCTGTACAAGCCTGAAGTGCGGCCGAAATGGGAAATGATGGCCCTGTCGCTGCACGAAGCGGTCCCGGGCCACCATTTCCAGTTCGCGCGCGGCATGGAACTGGGCGAGGTGCCGATGTTCCGCCGGGTTGGGTACTTCACGGCCTACGGCGAAGGCTGGGGCCTGTATGCCGAGCGCCTGGGCTACGACATGGGCCTGTACGACGACCCCTACGACCGGATGGGCCAACTTGCCTACGACATGTGGCGTGCGGTGCGCCTGGTGGTCGACACCGGCATGCACAGCAAGGGCTGGAGCCGCCAGAAGGCCATCGACTACTTCATGCACAACGCGCCGAAGATGGAACAGGACGTGGTCAACGAGATCGACCGCTATATCGGCTGGCCGGGGCAGGCGCTGGCCTACAAGATCGGGCAGCTGAAGATCTCCGAACTGCGCGCGCTGGCGACGAAGGAACTTGGCGAGGGCTTTGACCTGCGCGACTTCAACGATGCGGTGCTCTCCACCGGCTCGGTCCCGCTGGCCACGCTGGAAGCGCACATGCTCGAGTGGATCCGGGAGCAGAAGGCCGCGGCGAAATCGGGCTGAGGTAAAAACGGTCCGCGAAGGACGCGAAAGGCGCGAAAAAGAGCTGAAGAACGGCGAAAGAGGGGTGGTTCGCCGAGGTGGTCAGGGCCGCCGAGGCAACGGGAGCTGGGCGGCCGTTCCGCATCCAGAGACCGGAGGCCACCACGGCTCCATCACCCGAAATGGTTTTCGCCCTTTTTGGCGCCTTTCGCGTCCTTTGCGGACCAAAGCTCCGGGTTTGCCGAGCAAGGGCAGAACTGCAATAATTCGCGGCTTCCCTTGGCTCCGGCCTTTGGAACCTTGCCCTACCGCGCCCTTCGGGTGGCGGGGGGCTGCCCCGGCCCGGCTTCGATTCGGGCCGCCATCCACAAGGAAACACAAATGCGTCATTACGAAGTCGTTTTCCTGGTCCATCCGGATCAGAGCGAGCAGGTTCCCGCCATGGTCGAGCGCTATAAGTCGCTGATCGAGGCGGGCGAGGGCAAGATCCACCGGCTCGAGGATTGGGGGCGCCGGCAGTTGGCCTACCCGATCGAGAATCTGGTGAAGGCCCACTACGTGCTGCTCAACATCGAGTGCAGCCAGGCCGTCCTGACCGAGCTGGTCGATGGCTTCCGCTTCAACGACGCCGTGCTGCGTCATCTGGTCATGCGCCGCGACGAGGCCGAGACCGAGCAGTCGCTGATCATGAAGTTCAAGGACGAGAAGGGCGACAAGCCTGATCGTGGTGACCGCGGCGAGCGCCGCCCGCGTCGTGACGACGACAGCGATGGCGACAGCGACGCCTCCGACAAGACCGACGACACGACCGCCGACGACAACGTCGAAGCCTGAGGATCACACCCATGTCCAAATTTTTCCGCCGCCGCAAGTTCTGCAAGTTCACCGCCGAGGGCGTCAAGGAGATCGACTACAAGGATCTCAACACCCTGCGCCAGAACCTCAGCGAGACCGGCAAGATCGTTCCCAGCCGCGTCACCGGCACCAAGGCCAAGTACCAGCGCCAGCTCGCCACGAGCATCAAGCGCGCGCGTTTCCTGGCCCTGATTCCGTACACCGACAACCACAACGTCTGATCGCGGCCCCTCTCGATCGAGAGGGTGCCTGTCTGCCCGCGCCCCGGATATTGCATCCGTGGCGCGTGGACGACAGGAGTGAGCGCCAGATCGTCGGTACGACAGACCGCCTCATTCGGACAGCGAATCCTGCTGCGGGCCTACAGGCCCGCTAACGAAACCGGAGCACCACCATGCAACTGATCCTCCTGCAGAAAGTCCAGAACCTCGGCAACCTCGGCGACAAGGTCGACGTGAAGCCGGGCTACGGCCGCAACTTCCTGGTGCCGCAGGGCAAGGCCGTGCCGGCCAACGCCAAGAATCTCGCCGATTTCGAGACCAGGCGTGCCGAGTACGAAGCCAAGGCGCAGTCGGTCCACGCCGAAGCCGACAGCCGCAAGGAGAAGCTCACCGATGCCTCGGTGACCATCCATGCCAATGCCGCCACCGAGGGCAAGCTCTACGGATCGGTCACGCCGCGCGACATCGCCGAAGCGCTGACCAAGGCCGGTTACCCGGTCGAGAAGTCCGAGGTGATCATGGGCGAGGGTGCACTGCGTCGCACCGGCGAGTACGACATCCTGATCCACCTGCACGCGGACGTCGAGACGACCGTCAAGGTGATCGTGATGGGCGAAGCCGCCTGATCCACTGCTGGGATCCTGCTTGACGAAGGGCGCCGCAAGGCGCCCTTTTTTTGTTCCTGACTTTGCCTTGCTTTGCCTTGCTTTGCGTTGCTTTTGACTCCTCCACCGCGATTGCCATCTAGGCGGTCTGGACCCGTAGGGCGCCGGGCATGGATGCCCGGCGGTTTCCGCCGAGCCATGGATGGCGAGTCGGAAACTCGCGCGCAGTGACGGCGCATTCGAGCTGTTGCCCTGTCGGGGAGACGCCTTTCTTTGGTTACTTTCTTTGGCGTCATCAAAGAAAGTCACCCGCCTTCAGGCGGAAGCTGTTGCTTTTTGGCGCTCCGATTCAAGGTGCCCTCACGATCACGATCGCGATCAGGGTCAAGATCAGGGTCAAGATCAGGATCAAGATCAGGATCAAGATCAAGATCAGGATCAGGATCAGGATCAGGATCAGGATCAGGATCAAGAGCTTTCGGCCTGAAGGCCGAGTTCATTTCTTTTGGTAAGCGCCAAAAGAAACGGAACCAAAGAAAAACGCTTTCCCCGCAAGATCACCAGCCCTCAAGCGCAGTTGCTGCGCGGGAGTTTCGGACTC
>JALYOF010000006.1 GCA_030857025.1 Pseudomonadota bacterium
GCTACACTTCGCGGTCCCTCGTATCTGCATGGACGGCCTGTCGGCCGCCAGGAGCACCATGGCCCGCATCACCGTCGAAGATTGCCTGGAAGTGGTCGACAACCGCTTCGAACTCGTCATGCTCGCCGCCAAGCGCGCCCGCCAGCTCGCCAACGGCGTCGCCTCGCAGCTGGACAACAGCGAAGCCAACGACAAGCCGACGGTGCTGGCGCTGCGCGAAATCGCCGCCCGCCAGATCAATCCGGAATACATCGACGCGGTCGACAAATCCGAGCGCGAGCGCAAGGAGCGCGAGGCGCTGGAGTGGGCCGCTGCCGAAGTGGTTGCGGACGACGATCTGTCCAAGAACGACGACTGAACCGCCTACAGCGTCCGCGCCCGCGGCGCGCCGCGGGTGAGGCAAGATCAGGCCACGACCCCGTCATTGGGGCCGTGGCTTTTTTCATGAGCGCGCCACGCGTTGCGTGTCGGGGCGCGGCGTGCGTAGATTGGTCCCCACGATGACCGTCCAGACCGCCAACCAGGCCGCCACCCAATCCGCCGCGATGGCTGCGGAGACGGTGCCAGACTATGTGCGCGAGTTCGAGCAGACCGCCGCCTACCTGCCGGCATCGCAACTGGCGTTGCTGCGCCGCGCGTGGACGATCGGCGCCGCGGCGCATGCGGGCCAGGTGCGCAAGTCGGGCGAGCCCTACATCACCCATCCGATCGCGGTCGCCAAGGTCCTGGCCGAACAGCGTCTGGACGTGGAAACGCTGATCGCCGCGATCCTGCACGACACCATCGAAGACACGCCGCTCACCAGCGAAGCGCTGGCCACCGAGTTCGGCCCGACTGTCGCCGAACTGGTGGAGGGTGTAACCAAGCTCGACCGGATCCAGTTCGCCAATCGCCAGGAGGCCGCCGCGGAGAGTTTCCGCAAGATGCTGCTGGCGATGTCGCGCGACCTGCGCGTGATCCTGATCAAGCTCGCGGACCGGCTGCACAACATGCGCACGTTGGCGTCCCAGAGCCCTGGCGCGCGCGAGCGCATCGCCTGCGAAACTCTGGAGATCTACGCCCCCATCGCGCAGCGGCTTGGCATGAATCTGATCAAGGCCGAACTGCAGGACCTTGGCTTCCGCACGCTGCATCCGTGGCGGCACGCCGTGATCGAGAAGCGTATCCGCACCCAGCCGGTGGTGCGTCGCGAGTCGCTGGTGCAGATCGAGGCCAACCTGGCCCAGCGCCTGGCCAAGGAAAAGCTGCCCAACCGGCTGGTGAGCCGCGTGAAATCGCCCTGGAGCATCTACACGAAGATGCGCGGTGAGCACAAGAGCTTCACCCAGGTGATGGACATGTTCGGGTTCCGCGTCGTCGTTGGATCGGTCCCGAACTGCTATCACGCACTCGGCGTGGTGCACGGGGCCTACAAGCCGCTGGACGCGCGCTTCAGGGACTTCATCGCGATTCCAAAGGCCAACGGCTACCAGTCGCTGCACACGGTGCTGTTCGGGCCATACGGATCGCCGGTGGAGGTGCAGATCCGCACCGAGGAAATGGATCTCGTCGCCGAGCGCGGCATCGCCGCGCACTGGTCCTACAAGGATGGCGGCGAATCCCACAACAGTGCCCAGAGCCGCGCCCATACCTGGATCAGCGGTCTGGTCGAATCGCAGCACGGTACCGGCTCGTCGCTGGAGTTCCTGGAGAACGTGAAGGTCGACCTGTTCCCCGACGAGGTCTATCTGTTCACGCCCAAGGGCGACATCCTTTCGCTTCCGCGCAATGCCAGCGCTCTGGATTTCGCCTACGCGGTGCATACCGACGTAGGCAACCAGGCAGTGGCTGCGCGGATGGATGGCAAGCTGGTTCCACTGCGCACGCGGCTTTCAAGCGGGCAGCGCGTGGAGATCATCACGGCGCGGTCGTCGGTTCCGAAGCCGCAATGGCTGGAGTTCGTCGTTTCCGGCAAGGCCCGGACATCAATCCGCCAGCAGCTCAAGCAGATCGAGCACGAGGATGCAGTGCAACTGGGGCACCGGATGCTGGATCGTGCCCTGGAGCAACTCGACAGCTCGCTTGAGCGCCTGCCGACGCAGCGCATGGAGGCGTACCTGCACGAGCACCGCTATCCGCGACTCGAAGCGCTGCTGGCCGACATCGCGCTGGGAAACCGAATGCCAAGCCAGGTAGCAGGCGTGCTTGCGCGCGAACAATCCGGCGAGCCGCAGCGGCAGGACCGTGCACCGCTCTCGCAGGACAAGATACTCATCACAGGTGCCGAGCGCGGGATCATCACGTTCGCCAACTGCTGCCTGCCGCTGCCCGGCGACGACATCATGGGGTACCACACTGCCGGCAAGGGCATCGTGGTGCACCGGCTGGACTGCTCGAACGTCGCCGAGTACCGCAAGTCGCCCGACCGCTGGGTCGTGATCGGCTGGGACCGGCAGGTGTCGGGCGATTTCGGCGCGGCTCTCAGGATCGAAGTGGACAACCGCCCCGGCGTGCTCGCCCAGGTGGCCGCGGCGATTGCCGATGCCGACTCCAACATCGATCGCGTCGAGTATCTGGAGCGCGACGCGAGCATCGCGGTCATGAAATTCTCGATCGAGGTCGCCGACCGCCGCCACCTCGCCGACGTCATCCGTCGCGTGCGCCGGCTGGGCGTGGTACTGGCGGTTCAGCGCTTCTAGCCAGCGCCTGACGGTCGGCACGCCTCGACCCACGACCACCATCCCTGGGTCGGCCACGGGCAGCCCGTCTTCGCTCGAAGCAAGTGAATCATGCGGTGCGGGTGTCGAAAATGCGACGGGGCGCACGTCACGCTTGCGTGGGGCCGTCCACTGGTACTCTACGCGCGCTGTACACACTCGTGTAATGAATCACATTTGTGAGCCGAGTGAGGAGGCTGCGCGTGTCGCACGCGCGAAGAACGACTCGCGCGACCACCCTGGGTTTTCATGGCGGCCTGGCGCGTGGTTTGGTGCGCTGATCCTGTGTTCGCGTTGTTCGCGTTGTTCGCGCTGGGCGTGCCCTTCAGCCGCCTATCGGAAGCTGCGTGGCACACGGGCGGGCGGAATGCGGCTCGCCCGCCAGACCGCCGCGCGCTGGCACTGGCGTACGCCGGGCTGCTCGCCGGTGGACTGGTACTGATCGGGTTGTGCGCTCTGCTGTTCAAGATCGTCACCACCGCGGCTCCCGCGCTACTGCTGTTCGGACTGCCACTGGCGGGCTACGGACTGGCTGCGCTCGCCGTGGTGCTGGTCGTGCTCACCGCGCTGTCAGTCGTGCTCGGAGAGCCTGGCGAAAGGGCGGGTTGCAGCGGCGGCCCCATCTCTGGCTGGCCATGATCGCGGCAACCAATCTGGCGCTGATCGGGTTTCTGGTCCGCTGGCAGGTTTTCATACCTGCCTAGCGGGCGCGGTGGGAGCTGGCTCGTCCAGGCGTCGCGGCATCTCCAGGCGCGTGCTCACTGCCGCGCGCCGGGAAACCAAGGCCGTGTTGCGCGCGACCGCCGCCTCTTCGATGTCGTCCGTCGCGCGGGCCGGCTCGGCGTGGTGCTCGTGTGCAGGACTTCGAGCGGTTTTCCTACGACGAATCGGGGCCTGCACCGACGCGCCTGCCGAGGTGCCCGGTTAGACTGCAGCCTTCGCCATCGCGCACGCTGCGCCGGAGACCAGATGACTCGCAGGATCGTTCAAACCAACCAGGCCCCCGCCGCCATCGGACCGTACTCACAGGCCGTCCGCGCCGGTGACACCGTCTACCTGTCGGGACAGATTCCGCTCGATCCCGCCAGCGGCAACCTGGTGGAGGGCGACATTGGCGCGCAGGCGCGGCGGGCATTCGACAACCTGCAGGCGGTCTGCGTCGCTGCCGGCGGGTCGCTGGACCAGGTCGTGCGCCTGGGCCTGTATGTCACCGACCTGGGTGACTTCGCGGTCGTCAATGAAGTCATGGCCGAGTATTTCCAGGCGCCTTATCCGGCGCGATCGACCATTGAGGTCGCCGGGCTTCCGCGCGGCGCCGCGTTCGAGGTCGATGCGGTGCTGGTCCTGGCCTGACACGCAATGGCGCGCGTGGCCCGGCCTGCACCGGCGCTCGCGGTGGTCGGCGAGACACCACTGACCTGCTTGCCCGGTTGCGGTCCGAAGATCGCGGAAAAACTCGCCTCTCGCGGGCTGGTCTGCCTGCAGGACCTGTGGCTGCAGTTGCCGCGGCAGTACGAGGACCGGACGCGGCTGACTTTGATCCGCGACTTGCAGCCCGGGGTGCCGGCGCAGGTCGAGGGGCGGGTCGAGGCGGTCGAGCGTGGCTTCCGCTACCGACCCATGCTTCGTGTCGCCATCGGCGACGACTCGCACTCGACACTGGTCATGCGGTTCTTTCATTTCCGTGCGGCGCAGGTCGCGCAGTTCGCACCCGGCGCGCGTGTCCGCTGTTACGGGACCCCGCGTCCGGGTCAGCATGGGCTGGAAATCGTGCACCCGAGCTACCGCCTTCTCGATACGGGGGATGACAGCCTTGGCGAGCGACTCGATCCGGTCTACCCGGGGATAGAGGGAATCGGCCCGGCCTCGCTGAGACGGCTGATCGTGCTCGCGCTGGATCGGCTTCCCGGAAACGAGACACTCGAACTGCTGCCCGCCGGCTGGCTTGACGAAATGGGCCTGCCCCCACTTCGCGAGGCGCTGCTGACTGTCCATCGTCCGCCCTCCGATGTCGACATGCGCGCGCTGCACGCGGGCGTGCATCCGGCGCAGCGCAGGCTGGCGATGGAGGAGCTGCTCGCCCATCACCTCAGCCTGCGACGCCAGCGAATGGCGCAGCAGGCATACGCGGCGCCGGTGCTCGGCGGAGTAACGCTTGCGGCGCGCCTGTGCGAGCGCTTGCCGTTCGCGCTGACCGGAGCCCAGAGGCGCGTGTTCGCCGAAATCCGCGAGGATCTCGCCAGACCTTCTCCGATGCTTCGCCTGGTACAGGGCGACGTGGGTTCCGGCAAGACCGTAGTGGCTGCCATGGCCGCGATGATCGCAGTGGATGCGGGAAAGCAGGTTGCCCTCATGGCGCCTACCGAGCTGCTGGCCGAGCAGCACCTCATCAATCTGCGCGCGTGGCTGGAGCCCTTGGGAGTGCGGGTCGCCTGGCTGGCGGGGAAGGTCACCGGCCGGGCACGGACACAGGTGCTGGCGCAGGTAGCCTCTGGCGAAGCGCAGGTCGTGGTCGGCACCCATGCGCTGATGCAGGCCGGTGTGGCCTTCCGCGATCTCGCCCTGGCGATCGTCGACGAGCAGCACCGATTCGGCGTGCACCAGCGACTCGCCCTGCGCGACAAGGGAGCAGGCGGCGCGGGTGCAGGCGCCATCGTCCCGCACCAGTTGGTCATGACTGCAACGCCGATTCCGCGAACGCTCGCAATGGCGGCCTACGCGGACCTGGATGTCTCGTCGATCGACGAATTGCCTCCGGGCCGAACCCCCGTGCACACGGCCGCACTCAACGCGGATCGCCGTCCCGAACTGGTCGAGCGCATCCGAGCCGCCTGTGCCGACGGTCGCCAGGCGTACTGGGTGTGCACGATCATCGACGAAAGCGACGAGGTCGTTGCCCAGGCAGCACAGAGCACCTACGAGGAACTGTCCGCGCAGTTGCCGCGGCTGCGGATCGGCCTGGTGCATGGCCGGATGAAGCCGGCAGACAAGCAGGCCACGATGCGTGCCTTCAAGCTGGGCGAGATAGATCTTCTGGTGGCCACGACCGTGATCGAGGTCGGAGTCGACGTACCCAACGCGTCATTGATGATCATCGAGAACGCCGAGCGGCTCGGGCTGGCGCAACTGCATCAGTTGCGCGGCAGGGTAGGTCGCGGGACCGCGGCTTCCAGTTGCGTGCTGCTGTACCGGTCGCCGCTCTCGCAACTGGCGAGGCAGAGGCTGGAGACCATGCGCCAGACTCACGACGGCTTCGTCATCGCCGAGAGGGATCTGGAACTGCGTGGCCCAGGCGAACTGCTGGGAACCCGCCAGACCGGCATTGCCGGCTTCCGGGTGGCCGACCTCGCACGCGACGCGGACCTGCTGCCGCGGGTGCAGGCCATCGGCGAAAGCCTGCTGCAGCAGTCGCCGGATCTCGCCGGACGCATCGTGCTGCGCTGGGTGGGCAGTTCCGCACGCTATGCCGGGGCATGAGATCTTTCCGCCGGCGTCCGGTGCGCGGGCCTTCCGTGAAACAAGGTCGAGCGCCTGTTGCAGAGGCCCGGGATGATCCCTATACTGCGTGGCTCTCTTCGCATTGATTGGTGCGTGCCATGAAAGACGGCATCCATCCCGAATACCGCGCTGTGGTGTTTCAGGACGTGACAACCGAATACCAGATCCTGACCCGCTCGACCCTTGGCAGCAAGGAG
>JALYOF010000024.1 GCA_030857025.1 Pseudomonadota bacterium
TGCCGATGTTCGCGTTGACCTTGGTCAGGAAGTTGCGGCCGATGATCATCGGTTCGCTTTCCGGGTGGTTGATGTTGCACGGGATGATCGCGCGACCGCGGGCGACCTCGTCGCGCACGAACTCCGGAGTGATGAATTTCTGGATGCTGGCGCCGAAGCTCTGGCCGGGATGCTGGTTCAACAGGTGCGCCTCGCGAACCTGATCAAGGCGCTGGTTCTCGCGGATCGCGATGAACTCCATCTCCGGGGTGATCAGCCCTCGACGCGCGTAATGCATCTGGGTGACATTCGCGCCAGACACCGCACGACGCGGAAGCGGGCGATTGGCGAAACGAATGTGGGCGAGTTTCGGATCGTGCTCACGCGCACGGCCGAATTCCGACGACAGGCCGGGGAGCACCTCGGTGTCGCCGCGTTCGGCGATCCAGGCCGCACGCAGCGGCGACAGACCCTGCGCAAGATCGATGTTCGCGTTGGCATCGGTGTACGGGCCGGAGGTGTCGTACACCGCCAGCGGCGCGTTGTCCTCGCCGCCGAAGATCGTCGGCGTGCGCGCCAGCGCGACCTCGCGCATCGGCACCTTCATGTCCGGCCGCGAACCTGACACATGAGTTTTGCTGGAGCCGGGAATCGGACGGACCACGTCCGCGGAGAGACGGTCGGCTTCTTGGAGCAGTTCGGAGGGCACCGCATTCATGGCATTCGTCCTGGATGGCGCTCGGGTGAGCCGGGGACGAAGCGGGCGGCGCGCGGGCGGCATGATGCCGGTCCGGCGAAGCTTCCCTACGGCGGCGTCGAGCCAGGCTCTTCGCGCGCATCAGGTTCGAAGGGTGTTTCTCAACCGGCGAACCACTGCCGATACCCCCGCTTCATGCGCGCATTTCACCACGGCACGCGTTATGGGGCCAGTCACATGCGCGGCGCGCCTGTTGCGCTGCGGCAGAAACGTTCGATTGCGGGGCCTGTGGCGAGCGCGTACGGTTCGGCGATGACCATAATCCTGAACCAACCCGCCCGCCTCGCCCTTACCGCCCTCGTCGTCGCCCTCGCCGGCTGCGCTCCGCGCCCATCCGCGGAAACGGCGACCGCAGCTGCTGCAATTCCGGCGCAGACCGAAGCCGCGACTAAAGCGGCGGTGCGCACCCCGGCCGATCAGTTTTACGCAAACCTCAAGGACATGTGCGGCCAGGCCTTCGCCGGCCGCGTCGCGATGGACACCCCCGCCACGCCAGGCCCGAACCCCTTCGCCGACAAGCCCCTGATCATGCACGTACGCGGCTGCGGCGACGACGAACTGCGCGTCCCGTTCCACGTCGGCGAAGACCGCTCGCGCACCTGGGCGATCACGCGGCTCGAAAACGCCGAAGGCGAAACCCGCCTGCGCCTGAAACACGATCACCGCCACGAAGACGGCACCGACGATGCGACCACCATGTATGGCGGCGACAGCGTTGCGGCGGGAACGGCCGAGCGTCAGGAGTTTCCGGTCGACGAGTTCTCGAAGGCGTTGTTCGAGAAGGAGGGGCTGACTGCGTCGGTTACGAATACCTGGGCAATTGAGCTTCGGCCGGGGGAGGAGTTCGTGTATGAGCTTTCGCGGCCGGGTGGAAGGATGTTTCGGGTTGAGTTTGATTTGACGGAGGCGGTGGAGGTGCCGGCTGCGCCTTGGGGGGATGAGGGTTGAGGCACGTAAGGACCCCTCTACACTGAGGCGTCCGCAAGTTTTCCGCCTGCTTTTATCGGCGTTTCTGGAAGTGACCTGACACCGTTCGATCCGGCAAGGCGGATCAGGGCAAGTCAGGAATGTCGTGCGTGCGGGTAGATGGAGGTAGGGGTGGAATGCGTGGATCGCGAGCCGCTGCTGATTTTGTTGAATGCTTATTTGAGGTGGCAGCGTGGCTAGACCATTCGTGTTGAAAATTGAACTTCCAGAGGGTCTTGCTAACTTAGTTTCGGCAGAGCCCTCGGTATCTGGACCTCTCCATAGCGCCGTAGCGGATTTTTCGGTTTGGCTCTCCGACAACAAGACCCCCTTCTTTTATGAGTACACCGATCACGGAATTGCACACGTTAACAATGTGTTGCGATCCGTAGAATCGCTGATACCTCCTGCAGCTTGGGCCGCGTTAACGCCTGAGAACGGTGCGGCGATGATTGAGGCGGTTCTTCTTCACGATTGTGCCATGCATCTCTCGACCGATGGGTTCTTTGAACTCATTCATTCCGGCGAAGTACCCGAGAAAATAGGCTCAGTCGCGATTCCTGTGGAAGCGGTCCGATCATGACGCCGGTGTCGGCAGCCACGAAGATCTCCCGGCGAGTGTGCATGCGCTCGCCCAGGCCTTCGACATCACCGAGCGTGAGCTGCCTCGATCGTCATTCTCATCAGGTCGCGCTATTGTCGGTCGTATGCGCAAGTTGTTCAGACCTTCCCTTCACTGATAATAGGGAAAACGAACGCTCCACAAACGCGGGATATGGAAGCCGGAGGATACGAAAATGAACCGTCTATTGGAATGCGCGATCGCAATATTCATGTTGTCAGTCCAGCCAATTCTGTTCGATAGTGAAATTCCCCATAAGCGCCACTCTGACCGGCCTTTGCAACAACCCCAGCGCGACTCCGTGGCGCAGACAGCAAAGTCCGGACCAGCGCGCCTGCGTGAACGTGCGCCACTCTCGGGCGACAGGCCCTACGTCGCTTCGCCTCCCGCCTTGCGCGAAGTCCCATTGCCGCCATCGATCTCAATCCAGTACCCGGCCGAAAACCAAACGATCGAACTCTCCAACCGAGGCGATCAAAGCGAGGAGCCCTTTGAGTTCAAAGTGGACGCAGCCCCAGGGAAGAAAGTCAAAAAAGCCAGTTTCGTCGTTCTCGGCGCGGACCACCAGATCCTGCTGCAGCGAGATCTTTGTGGAACAGGCCAAGCCATCAGCATAACTTGCGGGACAAGCGTCACTTTCAGTGAAGCCCTCCCGCTTCCGCCCGGTAGTTCTGGAGAACACAGGTTGTCGATCCAGGCCCTGGATAGCGCCGGAATCAATGTTTCGGGAGTCTACAAATTCACGATTCCGCCTCGGGGAATCCAGTTGGCACCGATATCCATGGTCGGGCGACCAGCGATCCTCGCT
The DNA here is from genome assembly GCA_030857025.1 of Pseudomonadota bacterium. Lineage (GTDB taxonomy): Bacteria > Pseudomonadota > Gammaproteobacteria > Xanthomonadales > Xanthomonadaceae > Lysobacter_K. The sequence goes on from JALYOF010000024.1 coordinate 3,133, forward strand.
TCGGGAAAACTGGGAAAACTCTGCAACTATGGTGATCCGGCCTGCAACAAGTGCGCGGTGGAAACGGTGGCGCAGGTGTCTGGAGCGGATGCACTTTCCATCTCCAGAGTCGACACAACCTACCAGTTCCCGCTGGACGCAAACTGGAAGTTCAAGAAGCATGTCCAAGGCATTACCCGGCTGCCCGACTTGAAAGGACGGGGGCGCATGGTATTGAGCGAAAACACCACGAATCGCGGAATTCATATCGCGTTTCAAGATATCCGGGGAGCTACGGAGGCCGTTTTCAGCAACGCCAGGCTCCTGAAGGATCGGGCACCCTTTACACTGATAAACACCCGGAGATTCGGGAACTATGATCATCCGGGCGGGATGCAATCCCAGGGCGAGGTGGTCGCGATAGCCATGGAAGGACCACAGAATCCGGAGAAATATGCATCGATCATCTTTCTCAAAGTGGAAGGCAATGGCTTTGCATTCGTCAACCAGCTTGCATTGGATGGCTCTAGAGGAGAGCCGCAACAAGACAGGGTCAATATTGAGAACGCGAATGCCGCGACCGTCGGCTTTGTTCAACTGGACAACGGAAGATATCTGACGGCTGTCGCCGGAGCCCAGCACGGCACCAAGGGCATATGGTTCTACGAAAGCTCAAATACAGTGCTTGGCCCTGAAACCACATGGAAATATCTTGACTTCTACAGACCAGCAAGCGTCGGTTATGGCAGCGACATGGACAACAACTACGCGGGGGCTGGCGGCGGAATGAATTTCGTGACCGACTGCACCGGACAGATCTACCTGTTTGCAATGACCGGCACGGATGGTGCGGGACGGGATGACGAGACCCTGCAGGTTTTTGAAGTCAATCGAAATGGAAATAGCATTGAGTTGACGAAGGTGGCCCAGCAAAAGGACTCGTTTCAGCTGGCGATGAATAATCATTCGTTTCGGTGGTCGGGATCTGTTTACATCACCAGAAGCGGGCGCATCGCCGTCATGAATTCCGAACGCCGCGAAGGTGGCAGGGCGGATCGCGGGGAAGCGGTTGACGGCGATGTTTACATCGGGCGTCCGCCTGCCAGGACCAATGGGCGACGGCCGGGCGATTAGGCCTGACAAAGCATGAGGTAGCATGCCAGGAACCACTCGCGGTCCATGGCACGCAGCCTCTGCCTGGGCTCCGCAAGTCCATTCACTGCCACGGATCCATTCGCACAACGCTCACCACAGCTTTCAGCCAATGCCTCGCCTGTGTATCGGCGTGAGTGGTGCGACGATTTGAAGGGTTAGAACTCGCAGGGAGAGCATCATGGATAAGTTTGTCGGAACTGTGGCAGTAGCCATCGCATTCATGCTGGGTGCAAATTCTGCACAGTCGGCGCAAGTGGGTCAGGTGCTGGGCCAGAAGAAAACGCCGCGTCTCACGCGCCCGGTCCCAGTGCCCATACCGCGCGATCCGCTGCGAAAGGTGCCCGGCTATGTCAACGTAGACTACCCGGACGCCGGTGCGGCGCTTGGTTTTCCTGCTGGTGACGACGCCAGTGAGAGAGAATTCTCGTTCACGGTTGCTGCAGCTACAAACGCGAGCCTGAAGAAAGTTAATTACCGCGTTACCGGACCGGGCGGCACCAGAGTCCTGCACGTAGATGTCTGCGGCACCGGGGATGCCCAAAGCGTCCCCTGCCCCTCCATTATCGATGTGCGAAACCGCGTTCGGTTCCCCGGTAAAAAGCCCGGCGCCTACACGCTTGCGATCCAGGCGCGTGATACGACGGGCGCCCTTCTGCAGAAGACGGTCAATTTTTCTGTGCCGAGCGAGATCAACGCGACCACTCGCATTGGAGATGACCTGATTGCACCCCTCTATGAAGGGGTCCTGCCGCCGAAATCCGGCGCCATGCGTCCCCACCCCCGCCTTGCGCCCTTACCCGCCATTCACCTCGACCACTACAACTCGGCCGTGAGTGACTATCCGACGCCGACTGCGACCGATGAGCTCACACTGAAAACTGTCAGGAACAGGCGAGCTGGGAGAATCGGGCTATGCCTTAACTTCATGGTGGACCCGAATGGGAACCTGCTCGGATTCTGCGGTGATCCCGGTATTGACTGGGGATTGACGGGGGTCGCCTTCCAGTTGTCGATCCTTGACAGCACCAGCTATCAGCCTATTGACGCCATGGATGTATCCACCGGCGTGAAGCTGGGTGACAACTCGTGTGAGGCCGAAGAAGACGACGGTGCGCCGTTGAATCTCGGGTACTTTGTGATGGATGACCTGGGCCGGGTTATTTTCGCTGACGATAGTAACGTCATCAATTTCGTCAAGGTAGCGGGCACGGGCGCGGCCGTACTTCAACGCGTGGCGACCATCGATATGACGTCAAAGCCTCTTCCAGGGATGCACGCGGGTCTGCGACTCAATGCGCGTGATCATCAGATCGCACAAGTCATGCCTGATTACACGGATGGATACTGGTTTACCGGCACCGGCAATTCGCGCGAAGCTGCCTTTGTCGGACACATCAGCGGGGCACGGACGATTGACTATTTCCATCAATTCGACCAAGGCCACGGATCGAACGAGAAGATTCAAAACGGTATTGCAATGGACGCGAGCGGGATCTATGTACTTTCGGATCATGCCCTGTACAAGTTCGAGATGGTTGCTGGACGCGGGCGCGTGGCGTTCTCTCATGACTATCGCCGAGCCAGTACCTGCAAACCGGAAGCCGGGACGATTGCGCATTTTGGATCGGGGTCCACACCGACACTGCTCGGCGATGATCTTGTCGCCTTCACCGACAACGCTGACGGTCGAGTCAACGTGATTGTCCTGAACCGGCACCGGTCGCCCACAAACGGCCGCCGCCAGGTCTGTTCTGTTCCTGTTTTCTCTCGCGGACGTAGCGCGAACGAGAACACACTGGTCGGCTATCGGAACAGCCTTATCGTCCAGAACTGGTGGGGTGCTCCGACCCGCATAAACGCTCACACCGACGGCATGGCGCCAGGCGTATGGCGCATTGATGTCGCTCTGGACCGGAACAGTTGCAGGGTCGTCTGGCGGAACAACGACATTTCTTCCACCGCTACCGCCAAGTTGTCCACCAGGACCGGGCTCATCTATCTGCCCGTGGAGAACTATGGCGCCGAGCAGCTTCAGCTTGCCATGATCGATTTTGAAACAGGACGGGAGGCTCGATCAAGGTTCGATCTGGGTCACCTCGATACGGGCGGGGACAGGATCACTCCCGATGACAACCAGATCATGATGATGCCAATCTATACACTTCCCGACGGGACCATCGTGCAGCCAACTTTCGATGGAATGCGAGTTGTAAAGAAATCGGCACGCGTGCGTGTTCGCGTCCGGTGAGTAATTAGCATCTTAATCGAGGCGCTTCAAGCGGCCGAAAAAAAGGTCTCAAAGACTGCGTGCGCAGCCCTCGGCCCGTCGTTCTGGTGGAAAGGCGGAACACGCCGCAGCAAGAGCAGCCGGCAATGCGCACGAAGGCAGGCGGAACCATGGCTGTGGGCTGTGTCGTTGTCTTTGCGCGAACTCGCGGTACCGCAAGTGGTGGCCCTTTTCTCGCCGCCGGATGCAGATCGAGTTGTGCTTCCGCGATCTCAAATCGCACCGCTATCGCCAGGCCTTCGAGGACAGCCTGACCCGCAAAAGCGAACGCATCGATATCCTGCTGTTGCTGCACGCCTTGGCGATGTTTGCCGCCTGTGGTGGGCGGGCGTGGCCGCCAAGGCGGATGGCTTCCAACGACGGCTCAATCCGTTCGCCACCAAGCGCAGGTGTATTCGTTGGTCCGGCTCGGCTGGGAAGCGCTGGCACCTAGATGGCTACCCCGGCCTGTCCAAGCCATGCTTAACTCGCTTGAATCACGCTCACCCGAGGCCCGCCAGAACATGGCTCCGCATCCGTGAAAAAGGTGGGGAAACGTCAGCACCTGAGCCCTATTCGGAGCGACTTATTCACCAAGGAGCCGTAAGGCACTGTAACAAGGATCATCGGTATCAATCCGGTGCCTGTGCAACTTTGGTGGCTTGACGGTGCTACGCTTTCTGATTGAACAACGGCTGGAGCTTCGATGAGATCGGGGCCAGGAACAAGGGGACGGAGAGGTAGTTAACCCACCGGCTCCAAAGAATGGCGCCAGAGAACAATAGCGCTGGAAAGCGATATTTTCTGGCCCCCTTTCTCGGCCGTGCGGCACGGAGCCGTCCTACATTCAGACAGGAGTCTTTCATGAGCACCGTCGAGCATTCCAATCATCAACAAGCCGCAGCAGACAGCCAGAGTGCGGGGAGCAGTTCTCCACCGCGTGCCGCCATGTCTCCATCCACTGCTCTGACTGCGTACCTTCAGCAAGCCCGCCGCCGCGTCGGAGAGTTCTGGACGAAGGGTCCCGAGCTCGTCCAGATTCCCGACTTCGACCAGCTCGTCGCCGCCGCGGGGAAACTCGACTCCACATCACCCGAAACGGCGCCGTACGTCGCCTCCGTAGTTGCGGGCCTACTGGGCCGCGCGGCTTCCGTGGACTGCGAGAACCCGCTCCCGACCTCACCGGTCTTTCCGGCAGACCACCGGCTGCACCTCTCGATGGGAGCGGAGTGGTACTGGGTCGGGGCGCACCTCGACGTCGTGAACGCCGCCGATCCGGAGGATGCCGGCCGGATCGCAGTGCTGTACTCGATCCAGCGGCAGCGGGTGGTCGGGATGACAGTCCAGGAGATGGCGGGCTGGAGTGACACCGACGCGCAGCTGACGTCTTCCGTCGGCACGGTGACGGTCCAGACCACCGGGCAGACCTCGTACGTGCGGCGGCGGCCAAACCTCCAGTGGACCGCGGTCGGCGGATGTGCCGAGTTCAGCGCCGAGAACGAACCCCTGCTCTTCCGGTGCGGCGCGGATTTCGTCAGCGGCTCCGTGGACGTGCTGCCGCTCAGGATGTACATGGACGACGGTGAGACGCGGGTCGACCTGACGCTGAGCAACCCCCGCGTCGCAGCGGCGGACGCGTTCTTCCTGCAGGGCGTCACGCAGACACCGGGCGTCACGCCGCCCCCGACGCCGGGCATCTACTACAGCTGGCCGCAGCTCGACGTGGCGGGCACCATCCGCGTGGGAGGAAAGGTCTACGAGGTGAAGGGCGGAAGCGGCTGGGTCGATCACCAGCTGATGGCGACGAGCCTGGAGAATTCCGCCAACGCCGCGGCCCCGCTGCCGTTTGTCGACGCTCCGGAGCCGCTGAACGGCTGGTCGTGGCAGTACTTCAATCTGGCGAACGGCGACGCCTTGACGCTCGCCTCGTTCCAGCAGGGCGAGCTCAACGTTACACCGCCCGTGGGCTACGGCTACTACGTCGCCCTCCCTCCGGCCGGGGAGCAGCCCGCGGCCCCCCGGAAATGGAGCTCGTCGTACCTGGTCGGAGTGATGACGCTCAAGGAATTTCAGGAGTTCGGAGTGGATGCCGGCGGCGGGCCGCCATCGCGTGGCGCGGCCACGGTGCAGATCCCCACCTCTTGGAGCTATCTGCTGGGCACGGTGGGTAAAGGACCATTGAAAGCCGGGCTTATCGCGCAGACCCGGAAGTGGAGCGACGACGGAACGTTCAACAACGCCAACGGAAGCCTCGCCAGCGAGCTGCCGGTGGACCTCGTCGACCTTTCGGTGGGCGGGACGGGCGGTGGTGGCTTTGGATCGGGTACCGGGTTCGGCGAAACGATCAACTTTGAACCGGTGGCGCAGTACCGCGCTCGTGCCCTGGCGTACCTCGCGTCCGTTTGATCGTCGAGATGCAGGAAGGGCGTGCGGCGACATCGCTCGCCGTGCGCCTGTCTGCTTCCGGCGCCTCGAGCTGAGGACTGAGGACTGAAGACTGAAGACTGACAATTCATTCAAACCGACCCGCGTTTCGTCGCTTCTTCGGTTCGGATTGATGCAAGTGTTGTCAGGTGCCCGATGGCCAAGCGATGACCGCTACGGCGCTGCCGGCATGGAAATGGCAAGGGCGGCCGGTCCGGTTGGTCGATGACACGTCCGCGCCGATGGCGGACACGCCGACGAACCAGGCCGCATTTCCACAACAGTTGCAAGAGCCCGCCATCGCGACCAAAGAGATCTGGGTGCATCTGCTGGCTTACAACGTGATGATGTTGCAAACAGCCTCCACGGAGGACCTGTTGCCGCGCCAGCTGAGTTTCAGGCATGCACTGCAGCATGGCCTACCGCCACTTCTTGGCGCATCCCGATGCGAAGACCTCGCAAGCCATGCTGCGTCTCATCGCCAGACGCCGCGTTGGACAACGATCTGGACGCATCCAAACGCTGACACCTTGCGCGCGAGGAAACGCGAACTCATGGACGCTGAAGTCAGTGCCATTCATGTCAGGGACAATTCCTGTGAATTCCCTGACACCGTCCCCGCAGCACAGCGTTGCAAGCCGACCCTGGTGCGCAGAAAGCGGGATTCGCAAGGTCGATAGCTGGGCCTGGTGCTGTGAGCCTGATCGCGGGCGCCTAATGATTTTCAGTGGCGGTGCAACGCGAAACCGATATCTAAGAGGTACTTTGCATGGTGTAAGCTTTGACCGAGCGCATCGGGGTCACCCGACAGACGATCGTTGCGATGAGAATGCAATGTACTCGCCCACGCTGGAGCTCGCGTTTCAAATCGCAAAGGTCTTTTGTATGCCCGTTTAGCTGAGTATTCACCTATGGGCTGCGAGGCACTTCAAATAAGAATGATCAATAGAAGGGGTTATTTGAAGTGGCTCGTTTTTTTTCTAAACCAGTTCTCGTGCCTGCTGCATTGTTCTTCGGTAGTCTAATTCCGATCATTTCGGCGCTGGTGCAAGTGGTGCAAATTCCACTGGGGGCCCTGCCCGAGGAGAGCCGGCGACTGAGCTCCGCCCCCGTCTGGCATTTCATGCACGCGCTGGTCGGCGTTACGTTCAGCATCCTTGGTCCCATCCAGTTTGGGCGTGTACTGATGCGCAGATATGGGCGATTGCACCGGGTTATGGGGCGCGTGTTTGTGGCAGCGGGGGCGATAATTTCGCTGAGTTCGCTGGGTCTGCTTTGGCGCTTTCCCGACGCGTATTCGGTGGCCATGAGCAGCGGACGGTTGCTGTTCGGAATCGCGTTGGGCGTGGCTTTGGCCATCGCGATGCAGGCCATCCGCAAGCGGGATTTTATCCGCCACCGCAACTGGATGATCCGTGCCTATGCAATTGCGATGGGGGGCACGGCCGTGTGGCTGGTGCTCGTCCCCTTTTACGCGATCACTGGAGAGCCACTCCCGGCGGGGCTCGCCTTTGACATCCTGTTCTTGGGGTCCTGGATAACCTGCGTTGTTTTTGCCGAAGTCCTGGTGCGCAGGATTTGAGAAACGGTGATTCATGGACTCCGGTCGCGTAGTGCGCCTGTTATCGATGTATCCCTTTTTCCGCAGGTCTATCGCATCGCAACGAGATGGTTGCTGACCAATACTGGTACATTGGGCTTCGACGTGAAGTTCTGACGCGACGACCCCTCGGACTCGTCGCCTGATCGATAAGTTGCTCCAATCCAAAGGCTGCCGCGCGATTCGGCTTGGAACAGGTAGTCTGCATATGGATCGCGACCGGGCTTTTCTCTTCGCCCCATTTTCTTCACCATCATTTCATGTCAGCGAGTCGTAAGCTGCAGCCTCATTGATGCTGAAGATGGTGGAAGATATGAATGGAAGCTCGAAGCCACTGACCATTGGTTTTGGCGTCGGTCTCATTATCCTTGTAACGGCGTGCGCGACACCGACGGGCGTTGTAGTACCGCCAGGCGCACCTGCTCCTTCGCTTTCCTATTACGAGCCCCCGGAAATCATCGTTGGTACCCGAAACTCCGGGACCCTGAAGATTGTGGGCGGTTGCGTTGTGTTCGAGCGCGTCCAGCCCGCAGGCCACCGCTCACCCGCGCTCTTTCCCCCCGGGAGCACATGGGTAGACAGATCGACGGCCATCCGGCTGCCGGACGGGCAGTTGATCCCGATTGGCCGGACCGTCGAGATCGCCTATGAATCGCCTCCCGATGACCGGAGCGAACTCCCTGGCTGCGCCGGCGATCCCATTTACATCCTCAACGTTGTCGACAAGGAATAGTTGATATGAACAAGTATTCGTTGTTTGGCATCACCGCTACCGCGATTTTTCTTTCCACTGGATCGCTTGCTCAGTCGTCCGAGCCTGTGTCCGAACGCCCTGAGGTCGACCCGGCCCGCGTCGCTCCAGCCCATACCGTTCAGCGCAGTGAGTTTAGTGACCCGGGCAATGCAAAGGCGAAGCACTTCGCTCAGGAGCGCGGCACTTCGATCGGTGAGGCGACCAGCAAACTGAGGCGGCAGGCGGCGCTCGCCATGTTCATCGAACGCCTCAAGGACCGTCACCCCGATACATTCTCATACGTCGCAGTGAACGCGGATTCGATCGAGGTCGGCCTTACCGATCCCTCGATCGACATCACGGCGTTGCTGCCTCCCGGACTAGCGACCGTCCAGAAGGTGCAGGCTGTTTACTCGGAAAAGGGCACTTACGCGCGGCTGGAGGAACTCAAGCGACAGCTTGTCTCGGCGGGCCTGAAGGACGTGAGCGTCGGCGTAAACCCCGAAACCGGCAGAATCGAGCTGCTGACGAAAACAGCGCAGGCTGCCGTGCAGCGGGCAATTGCATCAGGAGCGATTGACAGCCCGCACGGCATCGAGGTGATCGAGGACGAGATAATTCCGCTCGGCTATATCGACGCCGGCAAGGCTTACAATGTCGACCCGACTTATTGCAGCGACTATTGCGGTGGCACGACCGGCTTCTCTCTCGGCGATTACGCCGGGACGCGACGTTATACTTCCACGGCCGGTCACATGGACAATAATCGTGCCCGATACAACACCAGCCTGACCAGCAGCTATTCGAGCGGTGGCGACACGCTGCAGCTGCCGACGGACATGTTCAACTACAGCCTCGACATACAGTATGCGCAGCCAACCGACACCGCAGGCGATACGCCGGTGCCTTATTTCTGGGATGGCTCGACCTACGTACCGGTGGAAAACTACACCTATCCTACGGAGAATGTGGTCTTCTGCAAGTTCGGCCGGGTAACGAAGAAGACGTGTGGCACCCACGGCCCCACTACGGTCTACTCGAACCCCCAATGGAATGCGAATTACCTGCGTCGCATACCCAACCCCGGTACCGGCACAAGCTTCGTGCAGGAGGGCGATAGTGGCGGCCCTGTTTTCTATGGCAACTGGGCACTGGGATGGATTCACGGCAGGAACGGCAATTACGACCTTTACTACACCCCGGTTTCCGACTTCAAATCGGTGCAGCAGGTAGTCGACTTGATCGTCCTGAAATAATCTTCCGACGGACCAGCGAGAGAGTGCTGGCCCCCAGCCGTATAGCGGCAGTCGTGGTGGCCGCAATGGCGTCCGTACTACTGACGGGAAACCTGAAAGCAAAGGAGAGCACTGGGAGGCCAGTGCTCTTTCTTACGTCAGTGAAATCACTGCAGTGTCCGCCGGGCCCAGAATGGTGCATCAGTCCAGCGGGTTTCCATTCCGTAGTACATCGCATGATGGCCGACATAGGCCTGCCAGATCCGGCTCATGCGGGCGGCGTAGGCTTGCGTCGCGCCGCTGTCGCCGTTGAGTAGCGCGAGCGTTGCCTCGCCTGCCTCCAGTCCGGTCGCGAGCGCGTTGAACAGTCCCTGCGACGACAATGGGTCAAGTGCCATCGCGCTGTCGCCTGCAGCGAGCCAACCGTCGCCTGCGGCGCTGCGCGCGACGCTGTTCGCCGCGCACAGCTTCGGCTTTGCAGACAAAGTGGCATCGACGGGTCCAATCGCCTCCGCCATTCCGGGCAATTCGAGCGCAATGGTCAGCGGGCCGACATGCAATGCGCGACGAAGCGACGGAGCGTCCGCATCGGCATGGAAGGCGACCAGCCGGTCTCCATCGGGCAGCATCGCGGAGTACCACCAGCCTTCGGGAACGGACTGCGTGTAGGTGGTCGGGTCGGTCGAGCAGGTCTGTGGCACGCGCTGATACACGCATGCGAGCCGGTCCATCACCATTCGTCGCTGTCCGAACCCGCGCAGCAGTCGCGAACGTCGCCCGCTCGCGTCGATCAGCCGACGTGCGGCGATCGTGTTCCCGTCGTCGAGCGACAGCTGCCAACCGTCACGGGTGCGGACGAGTCCGCTTACGCTGGCACCCACGAAGGTCGCGCCACGTGCCACCGCGTCGGCGCGCAGGTCGACCTCAAAGCGCGCGCGATCCAGGCGCCAGCCGACGCCATCGGGATCGCGCATTGCGTCGAGCTCCACCGCCGAGTCCGATCCCCACCGGCTGACCTTGAGCGGGGCCGGACCGTGGCCCGCGGCGGCGAACCGATCCCAGCCGCCCAATGCCACCAGCAGCCGCCGGGCAGCGCCAGGCAGCGTTTCGCCGATGCGCCAGCCCGGCATGTCGACACGATCGACCAGCGCGACCGACACACTGGGCGACAGCATGCAGGCGGCGGCCGAACCAGCGGTGCCCGCGCCGATGATCGCGACGTCGAACGATGTCATCGTCGCTGTGGCGGCAGTCCGTTCGGAAAGCGATTGACCAGCGCGATGCCCGACAGATCGACTTCGGTCGCCGAACGCACACCGCGTCGCTCGACCGGGCCCGGAAGCGCCGCGGGCGCGACCCGCAATGCGGGTGCCGCCCCGAACCTGCGCGGCTCCGTCAACTGCTCCTGCTCGGGCGTGATCAGCCGCGCGTAGTCCTCCACCTCGATCGTCGCCGGGAAATCCGCATCGCCCGGCCCTTCGCGCACCTCGACCACGCCCAGGAAATCGAAGTGATGGACCATGTTGTTGATCTGGTGCGTATAGCCGTCGGCGCCGAGCGGCTCGATCCACGCCTCGCGGTTGGCGAACGCCTTGCGCCGTTCCGACAGCGGGCGGCTCTTGTCCATGACGATGGCGTAGTTTTCCTTCGTCAGCACTTCGTTGGGCACGCGCGCCGGCCAGAAGGTCGGGACGTAGGGATCGTAGCTGGGCGTATAACCCGAACGGCAGCTGCTGGTGTCGGTCTGCCACGGCACTGCCATCCAGCGGGTGATGCCGCCGGCCATCTGGCCGAACAGCGGGCCGTTGGGGATGGTCACATCGTCCGGCGTCAGGATTTCCGCCGGCCGCGGCGCAACCCAGCCTTCTGGCGCATGCTGGAACCGGAACGGTGCCATGTACATCGAAGCGGCGCGCACCGGCCAGGTCATCTCGCAACCGGGATGGAAGGCATCGGCGAGGCAGAACTCCAGCGCGGCGCGGGTGAGCATGTCGCCCTGTTCGGCAACCGGCACCTGGTCGATGTCGGTCGGCGGCGGCGCTGCGCTGTCGTGGTCGGCGTCGAAATTGCCTTCCGACCATTGCCACAGCATCGCCATCTGGCAATCGCTGAGCACCGCGTTCTGACGCGGACTTGGAACCGGCGGAATGTTCATCGCGTCGCCATACAGCCACGGCCACGGCACTGGTGAGTTGGCGTCCGCATCGAAGTTGCGGAAGTTGTTGTAGATGACGCGGCGCTGCTCGCGGTACGCCGGGCTGGTGCTGCCGAGCCTTGCGAGCGCGGCGGTGCTGGTGAGGTCGAACACGCCTTCCCAGCCGAAGCCGGCGGCAAATCCGGCGTTGACCCATTGCAGGCCCTGCATCCGCTCGAAGATCGGCAGGATGTCGCGCGCAAAGGAGGGGCGCGTCGGCGCGGCCAGCTTGCCGCTGTTGATCGCAACGTCGCGCATCAGGTCCCACATGGTCCGCACCGACTTGCGCTGCGGGCCGTAATTGGGCGGCGCGACCACGATCCACGCCGGGATCACCTGGATCGCCTCGCCGTTCAACGTGACCTTTGCGGTGACCGGCCCGTCGGACACGTCGTCGAACCAGCCCTCGTTGTTGGCGAAGGTGATTGCGGCGCTGCCGTCGACGCTCGCAGACACGCCCTTGCCGCCCAGCACGGTCAGGCGCTGTTCCGCATCGGTCATCGCCTCGCCGAGGTAGACAGGGATGTCCATGAACGTGCCTTCGAACGTCTCGGGTCCGGCCTTGGCACCCTTCAGCACGCGCGGCTCGGACGTGATCGCCAGACTCGCCCGGTCGACGCCTGGATTGCGCAGCGTCGTCGGTGGGGCGTAATGCGCCTCGGGGATGTCGAGCGCGAGCTGGAAGCCGTACCAGGCGGCCTTCTGGTTGGCGAGTTCAACGCTCCACTCAATCGTCGCGCCGCATTCCCCGCCGCTCAGTTCGCGGACGATTTCCCCGCGTGCATTGACGCCGTAGACGCGGAACCGCGCCGCCTGCCGCTTCAGTCTTTTTTCGCTGTCGCGATAACTGCCCGGAGGCAGCGGCTGCGGGTCGGTGACCTCGGGCCCGTAGAAGTATTCGTCGCTGGTGCCGACGCGTGCGATGCCGATCGCGGGATGGATCACCGCCTGCACGATGCAGTCGTCGCGATCGAGCGGGTCCGGGTCGGGGACCCGCGGCGACACCGGATCGCCGACCGGCTGGCCGTTGGCGCGATGGCGCATGGCCGCACCCGCGGCATAGACCTGGCGGCGCACGACCGCGATGGAGGACTGGTCGCTCGGGCGATTGGCCGGCGGCACGCGCCAGATATTGAAGGCCAGATTCTGGCCGTACTCGGGCTGCCCCGGTGCATCGATCCGCTGGCGCGGGATGACCAGCGTGGCCACCGGCACGTAGCAGCTCTCATCCTCCGGCCACACGACGTTCGCTTGGTCCAGCGGCATCGTTTCTGGATTGGTCCGTCGCTGGACCTCGAGGACGAAGCGATAGTCGCGCTCAGCCAGCCGGTTGGTCAGGTCAGTGCGGAGGTAGTCATTGCCGTCGTCGGGCACGTCTTCCGGCGCAGTCTCCGGTACCAATCGGTACTTCACGATCTCGTCGCCGAGATGGAACGGCAGGATCGCCCAGTAGGTATTGGTCAGGCACGAACCGCGCGGGGCGTCCATGTCGTTGAGTACGTCGTTGATCGCGGGGTGCTTGGCCAGGTAGGCGTTGTAGTCGTGCTGGACCACGCCCGCGTAGGTGAACTCGACCATCGTCTTGGCCGTGTCGACGAAGAAGCGGTCGATGTTCTGCATGATCAGGTCGGCGGTATTGCCGACTTCGCCCAGCGCGTTCTCGCCGCCGACACCGAACAGCTTCAGGCCGATGCCGCACATGCTGCCCAGGTCGGGATCGGTCGGGCCGGTATCGCTGGAAAAGCGCATCCAGGCGTCGAGCCGCGGCTGCGCGAAGATGCCGACCCGCCATTCCTGCGGCATGTCCTCATGGCGCTCGAGCCAACCGTGGGCGACACCATGCAGTTTGCGGAACACCGCACGTTGCGCGGGCGGCGGATTCAATTTCGTGTCACGCGCCTGGCCAATGTCGACGAACATCTCGGTCAGCCGCGCCGCGGCGTCGGCCGGATTGTCGAAGCACTTCGGGATCGGCAGTTCCTTTTTCATTGATTTCATCCTTGAGTGAAAAGCTGCCGACATCGATGCCGGCTCATTCGGGGGCAAGGCCGGTCGGATCCGATATGGCCAGAACGATACACCGGCACCACTCGTCGCGCGTCGGACGCAGTCTTCAGCGTAGTGACCGGGCCACCGGTCGGCGGTATCACTTCGGAATCAGCACATTGCTGCCATCCTGGCGGAACCCGGAAACCCCCGGGCGGCTACGCAAGTCGCGGGCCTTCGACCCGATGGGCGAGAAACGCACCGAGCACCGCAAGCACCGCAGCCAGCCCCAACGAGGCCGCGTACGCAAGAATCGAGTTGATGGTCAGAAGCAGGGCGAAGGTGGCACCGCTCACGGCGAGCACCGAAGTCGTGCACAGCGCGGCGCTCAGCCGCAGCGAGGCACCCGCATGGCCGTGTGCGCCAGGCGATGCCAGCGCGAGCGTGACGACCGAAAGGGTTGGCGACACCAGCCCCATGCCGGCACCCGCCAGCGTCCAGCCGAGCATTGCCACCAGTGGCGGTGCCGCAGGCAGCAGGACCAGCGCAGACAGCGCAATCCCCGCAGCGATCAGCGAAAATCCCGATCGAAGCAATCGAGCGACACTGACGCGCTGGTGGAAGCGCGCACGAAAGAAAGCGCCCGCCGACCAGCTCACCGCACCGGCCGACAGGACGAGCCCGGCGACCGCGATCGACGCGCCCTTCTCGCGGTACAGCAGCAAGGGAAGGAAGGCCTCGGAGGCGAAGAACGCGCCCTGCGACAGACCGCTGAGCGTGATGGCCGCGGGCAGGCCACGCCTGGCAGTCAGGCTTCCCTGCGGGAGCAGACGCCGCGCGGAGACCAGCAGCAGTCCGACGGCCGCGGCAAGCAAAGGCAGTGTCGCAACGGACAGTCGTTGCGCATCGACCGCACCGGGCCCCGCGTCCGACTGCCCAAGCAGATGCAGCATGATTGCGGCGCCCGACGCGCCGAACGCCCACAGTATCCGCGTGCCTGCGGTGCCGCTTGCGCCGTCTGGCCGCTTGCCTGCGCCAGTCGTCCGCACGCGCAGCAGCAGGATGCAAACCGGCACGGCCAGCACCGCGGCGGTGATGATGCCGTAGCGCCAGCCGAATGCTCCCGTGATCAGGCCGGCGAGTCCTGGACCGACCAGCGCCGGCAGCATCCATGCCGCGGCGAAGGCAGCGAAAATCTTCGAGTGCAGCGCCGCGGGGTACACGCGTCCGACAAGTGCGTAAAGCGCAACCCCGACCATGCCCGAGCCCAGCCCGGTGGCGAGGCGGCCCAGCAGGAGCGACCAGATCGAACCCGACAGCGCGGCCACCAGCAGTCCGGCAACGAAGCAGGCGGCACCGATCCACACCGCGCGCATGGGGCTGTGCTGATCGCTCCACTGCCCTGCCAGCACCATGCCCAGCAGCGAGATCGCCAGCGGACCACCGAACAGGAATCCGTAAACCTGGATTCCGTTCATCGCCGCCGCAGCCGCGGGCATGATCGCGGCGCTGCCCATCGCCTCGAAGGCCACGACCGAGACCAGGCCGACGATACCGATGGTCGCAGCGCGGAAAGGCTGCGAAAGGATTCCGGAGTCGCCGACGCCAGTCGTGGATTCGGCTGCATCGGGTGGACGGTTGGCGTTCACCGGTATTCCAGTCTCGATTCGACTTCCGGTGCCTGCCGCTTGATGTTGAGTTGAATCGCTCATGCGCCCAGTATCGAACCTCAACCAAGCTTGAGGTCAAGACCATGGCGGACTTCGTGTTGAGCGTGGGCGAACTGTCGCGACGAAGCGGAGTCGCCGTGTCCACGCTGCACTTCTATGAGGCACAGGGTCTGATCTTCAGTACCCGCACCGCCGGCAATCAGCGGCGGTACCGGCGAGACGCACTGCGAAGACTGGCGGTGATCCAGGTGGCACAGCAGATGGGAGTGTCTCTGAAGGCGATCGGCGAGGCCCTCGCCACGCTGCCATCGAACCGGACGCCTACGCGATCGGACTGGAAAAGGCTGTCGTCGCGCTGGCATGCGGACCTGACCGAAAGGATTTCCCGGCTCACTCGGCTCCGGGACACGCTCGACGGGTGCATCGGCTGCGGCTGCCTGTCCATGAATCGTTGCCGGCTTTACAACCCGGGCGATGTCGCTGCGTCCGATGGAGCCGGGCCGAGGCGTCTTCTCGCATAGATACGCGGCGCTTTGCCGGCCTCATGGGCAATGAAATTCGCCTGCGCCATCGGTCGATGTCACGCGGGGGATGCCAGCCAGGTCGCGGGACGGGTGGCGCTTCCCGAAACCAGGACTCGGGCCACCGCTTGACACGGGTACTAACGCGGTAGTACTAATTGCTTAGTATATTACGGATCGAGGATTACATGGCTGCACCGCACCCCACCGAAGGCGAGCTGGCGATCCTGCGCGTGCTCTGGAGCCGCAAGGGTCCGACGACCGTGCGCGAAGTGCACGACGAACTGAGCCGCGACAAGGACACCGCGTACACCACGGTGCTGAAGATGCTGACGATCATGGCCGACAAGGGCCTGGTTCGCCGCGACGAGTCCGAGCGCAGCCACACCTATCTGCCGGTGCACGCAGAAGGCGTGGTGCAGTCCTCGCTGTTGAACGACCTGATGCGGCGCGCGTTTTCCGGCTCCGCATTGAAGCTGGTCCAGCGCGCGATCGATGACGACACCGCCAGCGCCGAAGAGCTTGAGGCCATCTCGAAAATGATCGCGCAGGCCAAGGCCCGACGGAAACGCTGATGGACCTGCTGTGGAACGCGCAGTTCGGATTCGCACCGGCCCTCGCCAAGGCGCTGCTGGATTCGCTTTGGCAAGCTGCGCTGTTGTGGGCGGCTGCGGCCATCGCGCTGCAGTTGCTGGACCGGCAGAGCGCTGCGTTGCGCCACACGGTCGCGATGGCCTTCCTGATGGCGATGGTCGCCGCGCCTGCACTGAGCTTCGCGGGCTTCTGGCTGCAGCCGGCCGCCGAGGTGAATGCCGGCATGCTGCCTGCCATGACAGCGCCGGCGTTGGGCGCCACGCCTGGCGTGTTCGTGCAGCAATCCAGTGGGCTCGCCGCTGGACTGAGCCTTTTGTGGTTGTCAGGCGTCGCGGTGATGCTGCTGCGCCGGCTCGGTGGTTGGCGACTGGTCGCCGCACTGCAACACCACCCAGCCGGCACGCTGCCGCCCGAGTGGCAGTTGCGGGTCGACACGCTGCAACGCGCGATGCGGATCTCCCGAGCGGTGGCCGTTCGCCTTTCCGACGACGTGGTGACGCCATTCACGGCGCGACTTCTGAAGCCGGTGATCTGGTTGCCGCTGTCGCTGCTGACCCGGCTCCCGCAGGAGCAGGTCGAGGCGTTGCTTGCACACGAACTGGCGCACATCCGCCGTCTCGACTGGATGTGGAACGGCCTGCAATGCGTGGCCGAATCGCTGCTGTTCTTCCATCCAGCCGCGTGGTGGCTGAGCCGCCGCATCCGGCAGGAACGCGAACATGCCTGTGACGATCTTGCGGTGGCGGCCTGCGGGGACGCCATTGCCCTGGCCGAGGCGCTCGCCGAACTCGAGCGGCAACGGCATCCACTCCCCCGCTTGTTGCTCGCAGCCCACGGAGGCTCACTCATGAAACGCATCGACCGTCTTCTCGCCGCTCCACCGATGCGGCACAGCCGCTGGTGGGTTCCAGCCGGACTTATCGCCTTGCTGGCGTCCGGCGTGGTGATTGCCGCGCAGTTCGACGCTGCCAGGCGCCAGGTGCCCGTGCTGCACATCGAATCGTCGTCGCAGGGCGCACTGCGTCCGGGTGACTATCGCGAAATCACGGCGCGGGGCTTGGACAAGCAGCGCTACCATCGCGCCAGCATGGATGCGCAGGGGCGCATCACCGAGGTCTACAAGGAGGACGGCACGGTCCGCGCCATCGACCCGGCCGCGCGGGCATGGATCAACGAAGTGGCACGCTTGAGCGTTCCGCCGCCAGCACCGCCAGCACCGCCAGCACCGCCCGCGCCGCCAGCACCGCCTTCAGCAGCAGCAGCGATGGCGCCGCCCGCACCTCCGGTGCCGCCGAACGTACCCGATGCGCGGCCCGCGCCACCCGCGCCTCCGGCATCGAATGCTCCCGATGCGCCGCTCCCGCCGTCCGCACGGGCGCCGCCGCATGCTCCCAAATCGCCGCCTGCACCACCCGCACCACCATCGATCACCGGGTCGGCTGATTTCGCGGCGATCCTGCGCCTCGTGGCTGCAGATCCGGCAGTGAGCAACGCAATCGGCAACCCGGTCGCCGTGGTGCCGGAGTCGGTCGATGGAGACATGCGCGTCAGCGGGCGCCACGGCGAGAGAGGACAGGCGCATCTTTCTTTCGCACTGAGTGGACCGCGCGGCGAGGTCGACATCGTCGTCTCCGCAGCGCATGCCCAGGGAGGCTGGAAGATCACCGCCTTGAACCTGCACCCACCCGGCAAGTGATTTTTTTTGCGTTCTGGTACTAAACCATTAGTACTGTTTGATGGCATTTCCCTCGAGCGGTGACACTCCCTGGCGGAGCCACAACTGCGCCGCCGTTGCGAATCGGCGTTCGCAGCGGCGGCAGGCGGCAGGCGGCAGGCGGCTCTGATTTTCGTCTGGCCGACCCACGATCACCCGACGCCACTGTCGTCCCGCCAGCGATGCATGGTCCGCGTATGCTCACGCGTGCACGGTGGGTGCAGGGCTGATCCCCTGGCGCGCAACCATGCATGCAACTCTCAAACATGCGGACTGCGGAACGAGGGTTTGGGGCGTGTCGCAGGCCCGCGTTCAATCGACAGAGGAAGTCAGATGAGAATACGCAAGCTCGCAGTGATATCCGCGGCCATGGTGCTCGCGGCCTGCAACCAGTCCCAGCCAAGCGAGTCCTCGGCACTCGTCGAGGCCGCGCCGGGTCCGGTGGAAGTCGCATCGACGCCGACCATGGGGATCGTACCGGTCGATGTCCCGGCCGGATTCGGCTACCCCGGTGATCGCGACACGTTCCAGGCCTGGGCCGACACCTGGCAGATCGACAACATCACCACCGCGTCGTGGAATCTCTGGGCCGGCATGACCAGCGATTCGGGCCAGTCGTGGAACGGCGCGCCGCTGCCTGTGTGGGAAACCTGGTGCGGCAACGAGGAAGTTTTCAGCGCCGGTGGCTGTGAGGCACTCAATCGTCCCGCGCGCGCGCTGCAGATCGCCTCGCAGCTCGGACATGCCGCACGCACTGCCGGCGTGAACACCGCCGCCGACACGCAGGTGGTGTCGTTCAACAAGTTCAATCCGGCGATGGCGACGTATCTGAACACTCCGCAGACCACCAACGCGGTGGCCTACAGTTACACGTCCGCCACTGACCTTTCCAAGCTCAATGCGTCCTGGCCTGCGGACACCCCGGTGGGCGCGCGAAAGGTGGTGGATGCGCCGTACACGCCGGACAGCGGAGACATCGAAGGCTCGACCGCGATCGAGACCAAGCCGGTGATCTTCGTGGTCAAGGCCACAGGACTCACGCCGATGCCGCTGTGGATGGGGCCTGAGTTGTCCACGACGCCGGCCAACGCGACACCGGATACCTGGCTTACCTGCGTGCTGCTCGATCCGGCCAACATGGCAGGCCCCGACACCGCTCCGGTGCCCGCCACGCCCGCGCAGATCGCGCAGATGGTGAAGGGGTCGGCAATGTCGTGCCAAACCTTCCTGTATGCACCTTTGTCGACCATCTACCACTTCCCGATGGACGCCGCCGAAGCAGCTGACTGGAATGCGCTGATCGACAATTCCGGCGACGGTGGCCAGGGACTGCAAGCCGTGGCCGGCGATTACGGCGTGCTGGGCGGCATGCACGTCAACAGCAAGGCGATCGTCAATTGGACGTGGGAAACCTTCTGGTGGCAGCCGGGAGCAGACGCGCCGAACGACTTCCCGGGAAGCAAGCAGGGCATGACCGCCAACGTGACCGGCGCCTGGCGCAACTACGCGATGTGCACGGCATGGAACCAGACGAAGGGCAACGATTCCACCGACATGGTGGTCTGCTTCAATCCGTTCCTGGAAACCTCGGCCGGGATTCCGTCGGGCCAGAGCAGCAACTGCATGAGCTGTCATGGCACCGCCACGGCGGGAACACTGACAGGTGGCAGCCTGTCCACGATGAACTATCCCGCCGATTACCTGGCGCCGATCGACTTCGACACCAACGCCTGCACGCTGTCCACCGCGCCCGCGGCAAAAACCTGTTTCGCGAACTTCACGAAAGCCGATTTCTCGTGGGCGGTGCCGGTCAATGCCGTCGTCCCGCCGAGCCCGCCTGCACTCGCGGCTAAGACAAAGTAGCCGGTTCCGCTCCGCGTAACTCAACGGCCCGGTTGCAGGACCGGGCCGTATTCCTGCGCGGTTCCTGCACTGCGGCTGTCGTCAAAGGGCACGAACGGCCCAGCCGGCGACGACGCGGCATGTGAACTGCACTGCGCCGCGGAAAAGGCCGGTGCGAAAAGGCACGACCGTGTGGCACTTCTACCTCGTGCTGGGGATCATCGAAGCGCCGCTTTCAAGCCTGTTCGTCTGGCATGGAAATGGTCCGTGGCAGCAGCGGACTGAACGACGGCCACGCACTCGTTCGCGACGCAGGCACCCGGCAGCGCCGGGTGCCCGCATTTCGATCAGAACATGTCGTGGGACGGCCACGCCGACACGCCGCTGGTGATCTCCTCCATCATCGTCTTGAGCTTGTCGGTGCCGCCATTGGAGCTGTTGCTGGTCGCGGCGTAGGCGGTGCCATCGCTGCGGCGGATCAGGACCGACTTGGTTCCACTCATCGCGCCGTTGTGGGAGTACGGGGTCTCCAGCACGGTTTCGTGCTTCATGAAGCGCAGCAGGTCGATGGGCGTGGCGATCCAGCCGCCGTGCGCATCGAAGCGCTGTGGCTTGACGCTGGAATACGCACCGCCACCGTAGTACTTCACTTCATTGGGCTTCCGGTCGGCTTCCTTGTCGCCGCCGATGACCATGCCGTTCGCACCCGCCGGCTTCAGGATCGCGTCGCGCACGTAGGTCTCGTAGCTCTTGCCCGTCTTCGCCTCGATCACACGACCGAGCAGGCTGTAGCCGAAGTTGGAGTAGCTGTACTTCGCGCCGGGCACCAGGCCCAGCGGATAGTTGTCGATCGTCCAGGTGATCAGTCCACTGTGACCGGTGCCGCTGTAGGCGAACATCGGGTCGCTGTCGGCGCCGTCCTTGTTGACGTTGACCCAGCCGCCGCGGTGGCCGATCAGGTGTTGCACGGTGATGTCGTCGATGTCCGGGTTGGTCGCAGGGGTCGGATAGCTGCCGCCGAGAACGCTGCCGGGGCCGAACACTTTCGAACCGGTGTCGAGGTTGGTGTCCTGCACCACGCGCATCACCGCCACGCGGGTGATCGGCTTTGAGACGCTGGCGACGCGGAAGCGGTGCATCGGACCCACCGGCTCGCCGGCTCCGACATCGGCCTTGCCGAAGCCCGCGGCGTACACCAGTTTCTCGTTGCGGCTGATCGCGATGGACACGCCTTCCACGTCGTTGTCCTTCAGGTAGTCGCGGGCCTTGTTCTGGATGAGCGCGAGGTCCTGTGCCTTGAACACGTTGTTGGTCCACAAGCCATTGAAGCGCACGCCACCGACGCCGTTGAAGGCCTGCACGTACTGCGGCTCGTAGGCCTGATAGAGATGATTGTCGAAGACGTGCTGGTAGTGCTGGTCCTTGATGCCGTGCCGCGCCGACCAGTGCGGTCCTCCCGCCTTGGTCCAGATCGCCGCGTAGCGATCGCCCCTGCCCTGCCGGTAACCGCTGACGACCTTGAGGCGGTAGCCCTTCCGGGTGAATTCATCGAAGGCTTTCTGATACTCGCCGGATGTAAGCCCGTGCCTTGCGACCCAGGCCGGCTGGCCCTTCTCGAAGATCGCGGCGAAACGCGGCGATCCGCCGATCGACAATGCGCTTACGTGCGACAGCGCGTACCCCTTCTTGACCATCGCGTCGACTGCAGCCTGGTACTGCTCGGCCGTCATTCCATGGCGCGCGGCCGACGCGGGTCCTCTGCCTTTCTGCCAGATGCCCGCGTAGTAGGGCTTGCCGCCGACCGCGTAGCCGTTGACGAAGGTCAGGCGGTAGCCTTTTTTGGCCAGATCGTCGTAAGCGGCCTGGTACTGCTGCGGATTCAATCCGTGTCGTGCAGCCGAGGCGGGGCCGCCGCCCTTGCTCCACAGCGCCGCATAGCGCGCACCGCCGCCGCTTTCGTAACCGGAAATCGATGTCAGTCGGTAACCCTTCTTGTCGAAGTCGTTGAAAGCCTGCTGGTACTGCGCACCGGTGAGGCCATGGCGCGCCGCCCACGGCGCGGCCGAGGCCTGCAATGCGCACAGTGCCAGTCCGGCGAGCGCGAACATGCGCATCGCCGAGCGCAGGCTGCGGTTCGCGATTCTGCGTGCGGAGCCGGCACGTTCCGGCGGATCGGCGTGAGGCGAGGTGTGCCTGGAACAGGTGTGTGTGACTGTGTCCATGATCGGTCCTTGTGTGGGTGAAACGAGCCGCGATGCGGGCTCGATACATGAAGTCGTGGTGTGCGGACGAATCCCGCCACTTTTTTTCGCCATGCATGTGGAGACCGCACGGTGGCGTTGCATCCGGTCATCTGCGCCAGAACGCGGCGTAGCGCGCGCTGCCGCCGACGGCGTAGCCGGTGACATTGCGCGTGCGCAGGCCCTTGGCCGCGGCCTGCTGCGACGCCTGCTCGTACTGACGAGCGCTCAGGCCGTGCCCGGCGGAGTAGCCCGGGTCGGCCCTGGAGCTCCAGATCGCGGAGAACTGCGGCTGGCCGCGATGCACGTAGGAGTCGAGGTAAACCAGATGACGTCCCGCACGTGCGTTGGCGTCGAAGGCCTTCTGGTAAGTGCCTGCGTCCAGGTGCGCTTCGGCCTGCCAATGCCCGATGTCGACCTTCTCGAAGATGGCCGCGTGGTGGCGTTCACCGCCGCTGCTGGCCACGGCGATGGCGCGTGGCCGATAGCCTTCGGCCGTCCAGGCGTCCACGCGCTGCCGGTGCCTGTCGGCCGACAGGCCGTGATATGCGCGGAAGGCGGGACCGTCCTGGCGGCGGAAGATCGCCGCATAGCGCAATCCTCCGGTCGTGCCGTACACGTCGACGAGATGCGGGCGATAGCCCTTGCCGGTGAGATCGTCGAAACGGTGCTGGTACTGGCTGGCGGTCAGTCCGTTGAACGCGGCCGTCATCGTGCCCGCGGGCCGGAATACCGCGTTGTAGAACACCCGACCGCCCACGTCGAAGCCATTGATCCAGTCCAGCACGTATCCCGCGCTGACCGCCTGGTCGAACAGGCACTGGAAATCGCGCGCCGCCACCCCGTGCCGCACGATTTCCATGGCGCCCGCCGGAAGTGCGCCCGGCACCTTGCGTGCGTCGTAGGAAACGCCGCTCTCGAAGCCACTTCCCGCAATGCCGCAGATGCGCGGGATGCGGTTGCGCGCGCTGCCGGCGTTGCCGGTGAGGAATCCGCCGACGATGGCGATCCCGTCCCTTGCCTTCGGCACACCCACCTCGAAGTGAAGGTGATCGCCGGTGGCGCAGCCCACGTCGCCCTCCTCGCCCACGACCGTGCCAGCCTTCACGAACTGACCCGGCTTCAGCCCCGCCGCCGTCGACGAGCCCTTGGCCATATGGGTGTATTTGGTCCACTCGCCGTTGGCGTGTTCGATCCAGACGTAGTTGTTCCTGTGCTCACCGACCGGCAGGTACCTGCAGTCGATGCGCTGGTCGAAGCCATCGACCACGTGACGCACGGTGCCGTCGGCCGCCGCGACGATCCGGTATGGCCCGCCGCCGCGACCGTTCAATCCGATGCGGCCCGGCGGGCTGTGATCGACGCTGTCGCTGCCGACTCGCACCTGCGTACCATCGGCGTAGGGAATGCGGTACACGCCCTTGGACACGCCGAGGGCGAAGGCCGCATCGCAGCACAGCAGGGCCAGCACGGGCGCGATGAGGCCGCGGCGCAACGCGGTCATGCGAAACAGGGGGCGATGCATGTCGGATCTCCAGGCACGAAGCGTTGGCGCCGACCTCGCACGGCCGGCTCCGGTGAAGTCGCAGCCGGCGCGGAAATCCCGCCACCTCGATTCCAACTGGAAGCGGAGTGCGACCCGAAGCGATCACCTGCCCTCCGCCTGTCGAACGCGCCACGTGATCCGGTGGCGGGTTTCGCCCGCAATTGCCGACTTGCTCAGGACCCGCCACCGTGAGTCGGCCGCAACGACCATTGCGGTGTGGGTTCAATCCCGTCCTGAAGGAGAATCGTCATGTCGTCCCTGCCTACCGCAACGCACTCGTCCCCCCGGCCGCAGGCACGCGAACTGCTTCGCAGCGCTTCGCCCGCCCTGCTGCTGGCGATCGCCGCAGCCCTCGCATTTCCCTCGGGTACTGCCTCGGCGCAGCAAGCCGCGCCCCTTAGGGCCAGCCAGTGCCCGGCGGAATGGGCACCGGTACCGGCCGGGGTCAACCCGGCGCTGCGCTGCCTGCCCAGCGCGCTGATCGCCTCGCTGCCGGAGCAGCAGTCGCCGCCGGCGCGCG
The DNA here is from genome assembly GCA_030857025.1 of Pseudomonadota bacterium. Classification (GTDB taxonomy): domain Bacteria; phylum Pseudomonadota; class Gammaproteobacteria; order Xanthomonadales; family Xanthomonadaceae; genus Lysobacter_K. The sequence goes on from JALYOF010000024.1 coordinate 27,352, forward strand.
GCTGTCCATCGGGCTGGCAACCGGTTTCATCGAGCGTCAACCCGGTGCTTCGCTGCCTGCCGGCTCGATTGACCATCGACCAGGGGACGCGCGCGGGTAGCGCGAGCGGATGCCCCGCCGGCTGGACGACCGTTGCGCCTGGCGTGAATCCGTTGCTGCGGTGCCTGCCCGACGACATCGCAGCGATCGCCTCGCGGTCGCGCTCGCAACGCGCGGCATCGTCGGAGTGTCCGAAGGGATGGAAGCCGGTCGCGCCGGGAGTCAACCCCGTGATGCGATGCGTGCCCGGGACGATCGCCATGAACCTTGCTCCGCTGCAGGGTGGCCCCGGGACCGGGGATCCCGGCCAGGGGCGCGATTCACCGAAGGCGCAATCGTCAGGGCCGGACCTGGCGCTCACCGACACATTCCAGGTGGGGCCGGCTTCCATGGAATGGGGATCGAGCGCCAGCCTGCCGGCGTCGGCGGCGGCGTTCCGCAAGAAAGGCGCCTGCGGGTTCCGCTTCCTTCACCGCACGCGCAACCAGGGCGTGCTTGGCACGACGCAGACGGTCAATCGCATACATCGCGATACGCAGGGTGGCCCGGTCCTGGCCAAACAACCGCTGCCTGCGCTCGCACCCGGTGCCGAGGCCGCGAGCGACGGGCACATCATGCTCAAGCCGGGGACCTGGATGCTGTATGTCCATGCCGATGCGCCGGACGTGGTCGCTGAAGCCGACGAGTCCAACAACCTGCGCCGCGTGCGCGTGACAGTGACCGGCAACTGCAAAGGCTGATGGCGCGAAGTGGCGGCCTGGCCTTGCGGCCGCCACAGCCGTGCGCTCCCCGGCCACGAACGGGGCGTCCGCGTCGCGCAGTCACTGCCGCGATGGTGACGCGCTGTACGCCTGCGCCCGGGACAGCAGCATCGCGGCCTCCCGTGTGCGCTGGTCATCGGCGCCGTAGCCGTCGTGGCGGACGCGCCATGCTTCCTGCAGCATGCGCGAAGCGTCCTCGTGGTCGCCCCGCTCGAGCAGCAGCGTGCCCAGCGGCATCAGCACCGACGCCATGCGCGGGTGCCCATCGGGCAGTCGTGTGCGGAAGATCGACAACGCCTGGCGCATGTGGGCTTCAGCCTCGCGCAGCCGGCCCTGGCGGTGCAGGACGACGCCGAGCCGGTTGAGGTCGGTACCGACCCGGTCGTGATCGGGACCGTAATCCCTGCGCTGCCGTTCCAGCGCGTCGCGGTAGTGGCGCTCGGCAACGGCGAAATCACCGCGGTTCTCTGCCAGCCGACCCAGGTTGAAGATCGTCGCGGCGCGCCAATGGTGGTCCGGCGCATAGGCGGCGAGTGCCTGCCCGTAGGCAACCTCGGCGCCAGCGAGGTCGCCGCTCTCGCCCAGCGTCAGCCCCAGGTCGTTGAACGTGAGGGCGACCGTCTCGTGGCGCTCGCCCAGTGCCTCCCGGCGGATGTCGAGCGCCTGGCGCAGCAGTGGCACGGCCTCGTCGAAGCGGCGCTGCACCTGCAGCAGTCGCGCCAGGTTGTTCGCCACCGTGGCGACGTGCGGATGCCGCGCGCCATAGGCCTGGGCCATGATCGTGCGCGCCTCGCGATACAGCGCTTCGGCGGAGTCGTATTCGCCCAGGTCCGTGCGCACCAGCGCGAGGTCGGACATGCTGCGGGCCAGGTTCGGGTGCGTCGGCGGCAACAGACGGCGGCGAAGCGCCAGGGCCTCGCTGTGCAGCGGCTCGGCCGCAGCGTATTCGCCACGCTGACGCAGCGTGAGGCCCAGCGAATCCAAACTGTCGGCGACATCCACGTGCTCGTAGCCCAGCAACGCACGTCGCATTTCGAGGGCCCGGCGATAGATGTCCTCGGCGCCAGCGGCGTCACCACGACGGAACCGCACAAGGCCCACTTCGTCCAGCGTGGCCGCGACTTCCGGATGACGGTCGCCCAGCGCCGAACGATAGCGATCCAGGGCGTCGCGCAACATGGGCTCGGATTCGTCGTGTCGGCCTTGGTCGCCGCGCAGGCGCCCGAGGCTTCGCAGCGCACGCGCCACCAGCAGTGGCGATCCGGTGGACGCCCGCGCATCCAGCAGCGCCTGTTCGAACAGCGGGTCGGCTCGATCGTACAAGCCGAGCTGACGGTAGGCCTCGCCGATGGTGTCCAGCAGTTCGACCCGCACGTCGGGTTCACCGGCCAGCTCGGCCTGGATACCGGACCAACCGCGGTCGAGCAGTTCGCGCGCGGTGAGTTGCGCCCCACCGGACAGCTGCGGGTCCGCGCCCTGGAACAGGCGCAGCACCAGCGCCTTGACCTGCTCCGCCTTGCGCGCTTCGGCCTGGGCACGGTCACGTTCGCGGGTGATCGTGCGTGCCTGCAGCGTCACCGTCGCCGCGTACGCGACCAGGACGACCAGCAGCACCGCCGCCGCCGACACGCCGAACGGATGGCGCTTGAGGAACTTGCCGGTTCGATACCGCGTGCTCTCCGGCCGTGCACGCACGGGCTTGCCCTGGCGCCAGCGCTCGAGATCGTCCGCCAACTCGGAAGCCGATGCATAGCGGCGCTCGGGCGCCTTGCGCAGCGCCTTGAGCACGATGGTGTCGAGGTCGCCTCGCAGTTCGCGCCGCAACGCCGGCGCCGTCGTACGTCGCGCAGCCAGCGTGGCCGGGGTCGAATCCATCGCCTGCACGCTCGGCCGCACGGGTTCGCGTCGGCAGACCACGTCTTCGAGCGTCGCTGCGGACCCGTCGAGGACGCGCTGCGCGCGCTGGCCGCAGAGCAGTTCGTACAGCAGCAGTCCCAGCTGGTAAACGTCCGCAGCGGTAGTCGCCGAACCGCCCTGCAGCTGTTCGGGCGTGGCGTACTCCGGCGTGAACAATCGCGCCGATGTGCGCGTGAGCGCTTCCATGCCGGCGTCGCCGGACGACAGCACCTTGGCGATGCCGAAGTCGAGCAGCTTCACTTCGCCATCGGACGTGACCACGATGTTCGACGGCTTGAGGTCGCGATGCACCACCAGGTGTCGATGCGCGTAGGAAACGGCTCGCGCGACGGCGACGAACAGCGCGACGCGCTGGGGGACGTCGAGCGATCCGGCGTCGCAATGGCGATCGATGGGCTGGCCTTCGACACACTCCATGACCAGGTACGGCCTGCCCGTTTCGTCGCGCCCGCCGTCGAGCAGGCGCGCGATGTTGGGGTGGTCGAACGTGGCGAGGATCTGCCGCTCCTGCGCGAAACGGAGCAGGAAGTCGTCCGAATCGACACCGGCGCGGATCAGCTTGAGTGCGCCGCGCTGCTCGAAGCCGCCGTCCACGCGCGCAGCCAGGTAGACCGAACCCATTCCACCGCGGCCCAGCTCATGCTGAAGCCGCCACGCGCCGACGACGCGGCCGGCATCTATGGCACTGCCCGATGCCAGGCTGCCGTCAAGGCCGTCATACGCGCTACCCGTGGCGATGGCCTGCCACAGTGCACCTGCGGCGATGGAACCGGGATCCAGCGCCTGGGCTCCTCCTTCGACGAGCGCGAGCAGTGCATTCAGCTCGGCGCGCAGCGGCGCATCGCCGTCGGTGACACGATCCAGGAATGCGATACGCCCCTGCCCCTCCAGATCCAACGCCTGGTCGAACAGCGCATCCACGCGCACCCGCGGGTCGGGAGCCTCGTCGCGGGTCGTGGTCATCCCAGCGCTTTGAGCAGCCAGGCCCGCGCACGCATCCAGTCGCGTTGCACGGTTCGCAGTGAACTGCCCAGCGCCTGCGCGGTCTCCTCTTCGGTCAGTCCGGCGAAATAGCGGCATTCCACCACCCGGGCCAGGCGCTCGTTGAACGCGGCCAGCCCGTCGAGCGCCTCGTCGACAGCCAGCACCAGTTCGGCTTCCGAGTCGATCGCGATCATGTCGGGCTTCAGCGTCAGGTCGACCACGCCACCGCCGCGCTTGGCCGCATGCCTGCGGCGGGCGGCGTCGACCAGTATGCGGCGCATCGCGCGCGCGCAGATCGCGTAGAAGTGCCCCCGGTCCTGCCAGTCGACGCCATGCTCGTCGACCAACTGCAGATAGGCTTCCTGCACGAGTCCCGTGGTACCGAGCGTGCGATCACGCTGGCCGGCGCGCGACAACTGTCCTCGCGCGATCACGCGTAGCCGCTGGTAGACAAGAGGCACCAGATCGTCGAACGCCGCCCGGTCGCCCTTGTGGTGGCGCTGCAACAATTGAGTGACGTCGTTTTCCACCGCACTCATCCCCGATGCCCCGCAGGAACGAGAATAACAGGCGATATGGCGCTGTCCTGCCTCTCAGGAACGGTGCCACATCAGCTTTCAAGTCCACCCGGGCTCCGACGTGGCACCCTCGGCTTCGAGACTGCGGCATCCCTCTTTTCGGAGAGCGCACGCGCCAGGCCGTGCTGCCACTGCGCGGCATGGGTCCTGTCCCACACCAGAAATGCCTGCTCCTTACAGCGAAATGCACAGTCGCTGACGCGTATACGCACCAGATCCGCCTCGGCCACCGCGAAATCCGGCAGGTAGGCCAGCGCCTTGCCCGACCTGACAAAACCCAGCAGCAGTTGCAGATCATCGGTCCAGTAACGAATCTTTCGGGGCAGTTCGTCTTCGCGCCAGCCATCCGAACACGCCCCGCTCTGCATCCCGCAGAACAGCGACCGTGGCGGACATGCGAAGTCGTGCTCCAGCACCTGGGCGCTGGTCGCTTCCACCGCGCCACCCTTCCTGCGGCGCGCCAGCGGATGCGTCCTTCCCGCGACTACCTGGAAGTTCATCTCGCCCAATTTTGTTGACTGCCAGCCCATCGACCGGCTGGCGCCACGCCGCGCAACCGCACCGCCGGTGACGATGGCGGCATCGATGTCACCACGCGCCAGCGCCGCCAATGCATCGTCCTCGAACATGGTCTGCATGCTCAGCGTTGCCTGAGGCCACCCTTGCAGCGCCTGGCCTGCGCCATGCCTGTGCCGCCACAACAGCAGGGCCGGTCCAGCGAGCCGACACTCGATCGCGGCGCGCTCGGCCATCACATCCGCCTTGGCCTGCTCAGCCAGAGCCAGCAGGACACGTGCCCTCGCAAGCAGGCGCCGGCCGCTGTCGTTGAGCACCAGTTGCTTGGCGCTGCGGTCGAACAGTGTTGTATCCAGACTTGCCTCCAGACGTCGCAGTGCCTTCGACACGGCGGACGGGGTGAGGTGCGTGTCCACGGCAGCCGCGCCAAGCGAGGGACGCAGCGCGGCGCGTACGAATATGCGCAGATCGGAAAGAATCATCGGTTCCGTCGGGACAAAAAACATGACTATATGTTGCTTTCTGCTACCGCATCCACGCAGTAGCATGCTCGCATCGGATCAAGGAAACACCATGCAGCTCCTGCATCGTCAATGGATATACCGTCGCCGCCCGGACACCACTGTCGGCAACGAACACTATGAACTTCTCGAAGAACCGCTCGACAGGACCCTGGGCGCAGGCGAAGTGATCATCGAGGCGCGCTATTTCAGCGTCGATCCCTACATGCGGATCGGGCAGTCGAGAAAGCCTACCTACGACGCCGAACCGCATCCGCTCGGTGTCGTGCAGAAAGGGGGTGTGGTGGCGCAGGTTCTCGCATCGAACACGCACGAGTTCGCGCCCGGTGACTGGGTGCAGAGCTACACCGGCTGGCAAAGCCACGCGCGTGTTGCCGCCGGCGCGCTCACGCTCGTCGATCCCGGGCAGGCGCCCGTGACCACGGCACTGGGTGTGCTGGGCATGCCGGGAAGGACCGCGTGGTTCGGGTTGACCGAGGCGGGACGACCACGCGCTGGCGAGGTGGTGGTGGTGTCGGGTGCGGCGGGGGCGGTCGGCTCACTGGTGGTGCAGTTCGCAAAACGCCACGGCGCGCAGGTGCTCGCCATCGCGGGCGGCGCGGACAAATGCGCATGGTTGCGGAACACGCTGGGCGCAGACTGGACGCTCGACTACAAGGCCGTTGCGGATGCGGATGCGATGAGCGCCGAGATCAAGTTGCTGACGGGTGGCGTCGATGTCTACTTCGACAACGTCGGGGGCATCGTCACGGACGCGGTGATCCCGCTGATCAACAGGCGCGCGCGCATCGTCATCTGCGGCCAGATCAGCCAGTACAGCGGCGGATTGGATGCGCCGGAACTGGGTCCGCGCCTGTTCCACCACCTGCTGTACCAACGCGCAACCGTGCAAGGCATCCTGGCGCGCGACTACGTCCACAGAATGGACGAGATGACTCGCATCGTAGCCCCTTGGGTCCGGGCGGGCGAAGTCATATTCGAAGAGACCGTCATCGATGGTTTCGACAATCTGCCGGCAGCGCTCAACTCGTTGTTCACTGGCGAACATCGCGGCAAGCTGCTGATAAAAGCATGATCAGCCGGCGGGAGGCGTTCCGGAACGAATGGCCACGACACGGACAGGAGTCAATACGCCGTGCGGTGGGGCGCTTGCTGCCGCCGGAGAGTGCGGCGTTGGAAGACGAGTAGACATCCGGGCGCGGAGTTGGACCGCGGCTCTGACCACCGACGCGATGGACCAGGCCGACCTGGAAATACGGCGCGTCCACCGGCTTGGGTGACGCAAGAATCCGGTAACGATCGTTGCCCCTGCGTGCGACCAGGCGCATGAAATGCATGGCTCATGGGGGCTGTTACGGCCGCATGAGCGCCTCGCGCCAACAGCCTGCCTAAGGGACAGAAGCCCCCGTCCCGGCAAGCGGCCCTTGCCTTGACGACGCAGGCACCTCGACCCTGAACCACGCCGCGTACAGGGCCGGAAGGAACAGCAGCGTCAGCGCCGTTGCGACGAGCAGCCCGCCCATGATCGCGAACGCCATCGGGCCGAAGAAGACGCTGCGCGAGAGCGGGATCATCGCGAGGATGGACGCCAACGCGGTCAAGACGATCGGTCGGAAGCGGCGCACGGTCGCTTCGACGATCGCCTGCCACGGCGCCATGCCGCTGCTGCGGTCCTGTTCGATCTGGTCCACCAGGATCACCGAGTTGCGCATGATCATGCCCGACAGTGCAATCGTGCCGAGCATCGCGATGAAGCCGAACGGCACCTGGAACACCAGCAGGAACAGGGTCACACCGATCAGCCCCAGCGGCGCGGTCAGCAGCACCAGCGCGCTGCGGGAGAAACTGCGCAGCTGCAGCATCAGCAGGGTGAACACCACGAACAGGAACAGTGGCATGCCGACCAGGATCGACTGCTGCCCGCGTGCGGAATCCTCGACGCTGCCGCCTGCTTCGATCGCGTAGCCGTAGGGCAGTTGCGCGCGGATGCCGTCCAGCGTCGGCGATATCTGCGCCATTACCGTCGCCGGCTGGGTGTTGTCGTAGATGTCCGCGCGCACCGTCATGGTCGGGCGACGATCGCGATGCCAGATCACGCCTTCCTCGAAGCCGTGCTCCAGCGTCGCCACCTGGCTGACCGGCACGCTCCTGCCGCTCGCGGTCGGCACCATCAGGCTGTCGAGCATGTCCAGTCGCAGGCGCTGGTCGCCCTCGCCGCGCAGGCGCATCTCGATCAGCTCGTTGCGCTCGCGGTACGTGCTGACGTGTGCGCCGGAAAGCGAACCGCCAAGAAAGGTCGCGAGCTGGGCGGAGTTTACGTTCAGGGCGCGGGCACGAGCCTGGTCGACCCGCAGGCGCACCACCGGCGTGGCCTCGTTCCAGTCGATGTTGACGTTCGCGACGTGCGGGTTGAGGCGGACCTTTTCGATCACCTGGTGCGAAACCTCGCGAATCCGGTCGATCTGTTCGCCCGACACGCGGAACTGCACCGAGTAGCCCACCGGCGGGCCATTCTCCAGGCGCGTCACGCGCATCTGCAGCTCCGGGAATTGCGGTGCGACTTTCTCGATGATCCAGCTGCGAATCGCCTCGCGCTCGTCGACGCCGGCAGGTATCAGCACGAACTGCGCGAAGTTGGACGCGGGAAGCTGCTGATCCAGCGGCAGGTAATAGCGCGGCGAGCCAGTGCCGACGTAGGCGACGTAGCTTTCCAGATCATCGCGCCCGGCCAGGATCGCCTCCAGCTTCTGCGCCTGCGCCTGCGTCGCCAGCAGCGAGCTGCCTTCGGCCAGCTCGATGTCGACCATGAGCTCGGAGCGCACCGAGTCGGGGAAGAACTGCTGCGGCACGAACCGGAACATCAGCAGTGACAGCACGAACAGGCCCCCGGTCGCGGCGACCACCAGCCAGCGGCGCCGCACGCAGAACGTGACCCAGCCGCGGAAACGCGTGTAGAAGCGCGTGGCGTAGGGATCGTGGGCAGCCGCGTAATGCGGCACCGGCGCGATGAAATCGGCAAGCGCCGGGTGGCGCTCGGCAAGGCGATTACGGCGCGCGCTCCACCACGCGCCGATCGACCCGGGCCTGGGTGCCGCGGCGCGCCCATGATCGGGCAGCAGCTTGGCGCCGAGGTAGGGAATGAACACCACCGCTGCAATCCACGACGCGATCAGCGCGATGGTCACCACCTGGAACAGGGATCGTGTGTATTCGCCGGTGCCGGACAGCGCGGTGGCGATCGGCAGGAATCCCGCGGCGGTGATCAAAGTGCCGGTGAGCATCGGAAAAGCGGTGGAGTCCCACGCGAATGCCGCAGCCTTGATGCGGCTCAGGCCCTGCTCCATCTTGATCGCCATCATCTCCACCGCGATGATCGCGTCGTCCACCAGCAGGCCGAGCGCCAGCACCAGCGCGCCCAGCGAAATCTTGTGCAGGCCGATGCCGAAGTACTGCATCGCGGCGAAGGTCATCGCCAGCACCAGCGGAATGGTCACGGCTACGATCAGGCCGGTGCGCAGGCCCAGCGAGAAGAAGCTGACCAGCAGCACGATGATCACCGCCTCGGCCAGCACGCGCACGAATTCGCCCACCGAATCGCGCACGGCTGCGGGCTGATCGGCGACGCGATGCAGTTCCATGCCCACCGGCAATGCGCGCTGCAGGCGTTCGGTTTCGACATCCAGCGCCTTGCCCAGTTGCAGGATGTCGCCGCCGGGCTTCATCGACACCGCGATCCCCACCGCGTCTTCGCCCATGTAGCGGATACGCGGCGCCGCGGGATCGGCG
>JALYOF010000034.1 GCA_030857025.1 Pseudomonadota bacterium
GGATCAAGCAGTTGCGCTGACCTAGGGTGTAAAAAAGTGCGCTCATGGCGCAGTCTTCAGGTTACGACACCAAGGAGGACTGCAGACCCATGAGCGCAGCGACAGTATTGCAAAGATGCATGGCCTCTGCACTCGGTTCCATGCACGCGCTGCGTTGCCAGACCTTGTTGCTCTCCGTGGAGTCACTGCTTGCGGGGCGGCGGCTGGTGTTGATGGATCTGGCGCGCAGCTGGCCCGGGGCCGAACGCGTGCGCGCTCCGTTGAAACGGCTGGATCGGCTGCGGGGCAAACATCGCTTGCACGTGGAGCGGGAGCGTCTCTACGGGGCATGGTGTGCTGGCTCGTGCGCAGCCCTCGTCCCATCATTCTGGTGGATCGGTGCCGCCTCAATACCGATGGGCAATGGCATCTGCTGCGTGCAGCCATGCCGGTGAGCGGGCGTACCTTGACCCTGTTCGAGATGACCTTTACGGAGCGGTTGCAGGCTTCGCCACAGGCGGAACGTCAGTTTCCGCAGCGGTCGAACCTGCGGCAAACAAGTGCAGATGCTGGTGGTACTGGACTATGGCGACTGGGCCAAGCCCATCACCGCGCGCTATTACACGCCCAGTGTCGGCGGCAAGCCGGGCAAGCTGACGTCGGCTAGCGCGGTTTTCCCGGCATCGGGAACGGTGTCACCACCTTTTCGCCGGTGGTGGCGTCGCGTATCGCCGAAGGACCCTTGCGTTCGACTTCCTCGATCCGCACCACGCTCTGCATTGGCAGGTGCAGCACGCGCGTGTTGGCGAACTCGTCGCGCAACCGCTCCTCGGTGGGGTCGACCACGATGCCGTCGTGCACGTCGAACAGAAGCTCGGAGACTTCGACGAAGCCCCAGATGTCGCCGGACACCACGCGACCCGCGTACAGGTCATAGATACGCCCGGCATTGAGAAAAGTGACTTTGTATAGAGACTTGGCCATCGCTGGAGTATAGGGCGCGAAACGCGCGAGGCCGGTGCCAATCCGATTGCGCCGATCGCGGCCGCTGGCTCCTTCCTGGATCCGATCCAAAACTCCGCCCTCAGAACCCCCGCTTGCGGCGCTGGCGCCGCGCCAGGGCGGCACGCGAGATCAGCGCGAACCCAATCCCGAACGCGAAGCCGGCAAGATGCGCGGACCAGGCAACGGCTCCGAACGCCGGGCCGACGAAGGTGAAGACCAGTTGCAGCAGGGCCCAGCCGCCCATCAGCAGGGCAGCGGGCACTTTCACGAACTGCAGGAACAGTCCCAGCGGTACGACCACCCCGAGCCGCGCACCGGGGAACAGCGCCACGTAAGCACCCATCAGCGCCGATACCGCCCCGCTGGCGCCGATGATCAACCGGTCCGGCGTGCCGATGGCGACCACGGCGGCGAGATTGGCGACGGCGCCGCCCAGCAGGAACAGCGCCAGGAATCGCATCGGGCCCATCGCGCGCTCGGCAGGGAGGCCGAAGATCAGCAGGAACACCAGGTTGCCCAGCAGGTGCGCCCAGTCCGCGTGCAGGAACAGCGCACCGAACAGCCGCAGCCCGTCGCGCAGCCAGTGCCAGTTGTCCAGGCCGCCGGACAGTGCACCCCATTCCAGCATCCACTCCTGCTGGTGCCATTCCGACAGCAGGCTCAGGCCGGTGAAACAGCCCCACAGCACCGCGAACAGCAGGGGCGTGGCCCAGCGTGGCGGAGACTTCTGGCGCGATGGGACGGCGAGAAACAAGGTTTGGGTTTCCGTGCAGGCGTTCGGGCAGCGTGTCGTTCGCCGGGCTGCTGGCACCGTTGGCCGGTGCCGCGGCTTCGCGTCCGTATCATGTTCGGGCGACCAGGTTGCCCGTGCACCATGGTACGGACGCCGTGGCCCGCATGCACAGCTCGCGCGGCGGTCTGGCCGCCGCTTGCCCGTCAATGGAGATTCCGAATGCAAACCAGCCGACCTCTCATCCGCCTCTCCGCGCTTGCGCTCGGCATCGCTGGCGCCACCGCCGCCGGCCACGTCCACGCGTCCGGCTTCCAGCTGAAGGAAAACAGCGTCAAGTCGATGGGCAGTGCCTTCTCCGACACAGCTGTTGCCGAGAAGGACACCTCCGTGGTGGTCAACAACCCCGCGGCAATGACCCGCTTCGAGGGCACCTCGGTCCAGGCCGACCTGAGCGTCATCGACCTCAGCTTCCGCTTCGAGGGCGGCGGCACCGACATTTCCGGACAGCCGCTCACCGGCGGCGACGGGGGCGAGGCCGGCGACGTCGCAGCAGTACCTGCGTTCTCGATGGTGCACAAGCTCGACAACGGTCTCGCGCTCGGTGCGATGGTCAGCGCACCGTTCGGCCTGGCGACCGAGTACGAGGAAGGCTGGGTCGGCCGCTATTTCGGACAGACCTCCGAACTGCAGGTCATCGACCTGACGCTATCGGCGGCCGTGGACATCATTCCCGACCGGCTTTCCGTCGGTGCGGGCCTGACCTATTCTCATGCCGACGTGACCCTGTCGCGGGCCGTCGATTTCGGCACGATCCTGTTCGGCGCGGGCGTCCCGGCGCCATTCGCGCGTCCCCAGGCCGCCGACGGGCGGGTCGACGTGCAGGGCGACGACACCGGACTGGGCTGGGTCGCGGGTATTCTGCTGCGCCCGAGCGATCGCCTGTCGATCGGCCTCTCGCACCGTTCGGAAATCGATTACGACCTGAGCGGCGAGGCCGACTGGACCGTGCCCGCGACGGCGCGCGCGGTGTTCGATGCGGTCGGTCGCGGCGGGCTGTTCCGGGACGGCGGCGCGAGCGCACAACTGACCACCCCTGCGACGACCACGCTCTCGATCGGCTATGACGTGAACGATCGCCTGGGCCTGACTGCCAGCTACACCGAGACCGGCTGGGAATCGGTGCAGCAGGTGCTGATCGACTTCGACAACCCCGAGGACGCCAACGCGGTCGAGGACTTCAGCTGGGATACCACGCGCTTCATGGCGTTTGGCGGCGAGTACAGGCTCAACGATGCCTGGACCCTTCGTGCGGGCTACGCCTTCGACGAGACCCCGACCACGGTGGAAACCCGCACCCCGAGGCTGCCGGACGAGGACCGCCGGTGGTATTCGATTGGCGCGACCTGGCAGTACAACCCGCGCGTGTCGCTGTCGTTCGGCTATACCCGCATCGAGCCGGATACCCCGCGGATCGATATTGCCCGGCCGCCGTCGGAAGGCGGGCATCGCCTTGCAGGCACCTATGAGAGTGCGGTGAACCTCTTCGGCGTTTCGGCGCAGTACGGGTTCTAGTCGCCGCCACTCAGGGCGACCGCGACCCAGGCGCGGTCGCCCGCTCCGGCAACGCGAGGCTCACGATCGCCGCGATCAGCACGAACGCGGCGGAGATCCACAGGCAGGCGACGAATCCCGCGGCCTGGTAGACCCAGCCAGAAAGCACGGTGCCGAGCAGCCGCCCCAGGGCGTTGGCCATGTAGTAGAAGCCCACGTCCAGCGACACCGCGTCGGCGCGGGCGAAACTCACGATCAGGTAACTGTGCAACGCGGAGTTCATCGCGAACACGACGGCGAACACGCCCAGCCCGATCACCAGCACCTGCCCCGCCGCGGCATCGGGCAGCAGTGCCGCGATTGCCGCCGGCACCAATGCCAGCACCAGCGCCCATCCAAACGCCTGGCTGCGGCCCGGAGCCTGCGCCGTGCGCCCACCGCTGAAGCGTGGCGCGGCCGCCTGGACGACGCCGTAACCGATCACCCATGCCGCCAGGAACGCGCCGACCCGCCAGTGATCCCAGCCCAGCGATGACGCGAGGAACACCGGCAGCGCGACCACGAACCACACGTCGCGCGCGCCGAACAGGAACAGCCGAGCGGCCGAGAGCACGTTGATCGCGCGGCTCTTGGAGAGGATGTGCCGGAACTTCGGCTTTGCCTGCGCCTTGCCCAGGTCGCGGCGAAGCATCAGCAGGCTGGCGATCCAGACGAATGTCAGTGCGGCGGCCATCGCAAGTACTGATCCACGGAAACCGATCGCGGTGAGCAGCGCTCCGCCCAGAAAAAATCCGGCACCTTTTAGCGCGTTCTTGGAGCCCGTCAGTGCCGCAACCCAGCGATACAGCGTGGTTTCGAGGTCGGCCGTCGAAGCACTGCGGCTGCCCGCCTCCGATGCGGGCGTCTGCCCGCCGCCACGCTCCGCAATGTGCAGCCTCGCGCCGCCGCGCTCCGCAACAAGCCGCTTCACGCTGCCACGCTCCGCAACGAGCAGCTTGACGCTGCTCTTGGCACTCATCTTGTTGAGGTCCTTGGCGATGCCCGACAGCGCCTGCGCGGCCATTACCCACGGGATCGTGAGCCAGCCGATCGGCACTGCAAGCATCACGAGGGCGGCGATCTGCAGGCACAGGCCGATGTTCATCGTGCGGTTGAGCCCGATCCGCGCCCCGAGCCAGCCACCGACCAGGTTGGTGACCACGCCGAAGAATTCGTAGAACAGGAACAACAATGCGATCTGCAGCGGCGAATAGCCCAGCTGATGGAAGTGCAGCACCACCAGCATCCGCAGGGCGCCGTCGGTGAGGGTGAACGCCCAATAATTGCCGGTGATCAGCGCGTATTGGCGCAACGCGGGCGACAGGGCCATGGCGATCGGCTCAGCGTCCGGCGCGGCCGACTTTCAGCGCGAGCTCGGCGGTGCGGTTCGCGTAACCCCACTCGTTGTCGTACCACGCGTAGATCTTCACCTGCGTGCCGTTGATCACCCGCGTCGACAGCGCATCGATGATGCTCGAACGCGGATCGGTGCGGTAGTCGATCGACACCAGCGGACGCGTCTCGTAACCGAGGATGCCGTGCAGCGGCCCGGATTCGGAGGCAGCCCGCAGCAGTGCATTGACCTCGTCGACCGTGGTTGCGCGCTCGACCTCGAACACGCAGTCGGTCAGTGACGCATTGGTCAGCGGCACGCGGACCGCGAGGCCATCGAGCCGCCCGGCGAGTTCGGGGAAGATCGAGGCGATCGCGGTCGCCGAGCCGGTCGAGGTCGGGATCAGGCTCGAACCGCAGGCACGCGCGCGGCGCAGGTCCTTGTGCGCGGCGTCGACGATCGTCTGCGTGTTGGTCAGCGAGTGGATCGTGGTGATGCTGCCGTGGCGGATGCCGAGTCCTTCATGGATGACCTTGACCACCGGCGCCAGGCAATTGGTCGTGCACGAGGCGGCGGTGACGATGCGGTGCACCGCAGGATCGAACAGGTGGTCGTTGACCCCGATGACCACGTCGAGCACGCCCGCGTCTTTCACCGGCGCGGTGACCAACACCCGCGCCACGCCCTGATCGAGATAGGGCTGCAGTGCCGCGGACGTCCTGAATTTTCCTGACGCCTCGATCACCAGCTCGCAGCCCGACCAGTCGGTGGACGCGATGTCCTTGTTGCGGGTCACCTCGATGCGGTGCCCGTCGATCAGCAGCGCGTCGCCATCGTGCCGCGCCTCGTGCCGCCAGCGTCCGTGCACCGAATCGAAGTTGAGCAGGTGCGCCATCGTGGCGGCATCGGCGGCCGGGTCGTTGATGCGGACGAATACCAGCCCTTGCCCCTCGGCTGGGCGCGTGTCCCAGGCGGCGCGCAAGGCGAGCCGTCCCATGCGGCCGAAACCGTTGATGCCTGCGTGGATGGTCATGTCGTTGGCTCCGTGGAACGGACGGGATCAGCGCGCGCGGCGCGCGGTGGAACGGGCGATGCGCGCTGGCTGCACAGCCGGGGCACAGAGGGATGCGTCACCGCCGCAGCAGTTGTCCCCCAGATAGCCGATCAGCCCCTGCATCGCGGCGAAGTTCGCGCGGTAGGTGATGCTGCGGCCGTGCTGTTCGGCGTCGATCAGCCCGGCCTGCTGCAATGTCTTGAGATGGAACGACAGCGTTGCCGCCGCCACCCCGACCTTCGCCGCGATGTCGCCGGGACACGCGCCCTCGGGTCCGAGTTCCACCAGATGGCGAAAGATCGCCAGTCGGTTCTTCTGCGCGAGCGCGGCCAATGCATCGAGGGCCTGGGCGGTGTTCATGCTTCCATTGTATTGGAAACATGGTTGCATTTTGATGACGCCGACCAGGCATGAGCCGATCCCACTGGGACCGACGTTTCCGCATGCGCTGCGTCCGGAGAATGCGCGTATCGTTTGCTCGCACAGGGCGGGGAGTCCTGTCATCCGCGACACCAGGGAGCATCCAGAACAGTCGAGGGCAGTACGGCCCTATGGGCGCGCGCTCGCGTCGTTCCATTCGATCAGACAAGGAGATACGTCATGCAACATCGTCCGTTCCCGTCCAGACCTTGTGTTGCGGGCAGCGCCAGCGCTCTGGCGCTTGCACTGCTGGTCGCCGCGCCCGCCTTCGCCGCAGACGGCGATCGCTCCGCCGAACCGCCCACCGACCGCGTGGTCGCCGACCCCGTGCTGGTGCCGATGCAGCGCGCACAGCCGGCGGCAGGCCCACGTGTGCTGAAAGGCATGCGCCTGTCGGCCTCACCGCCGCCGCCCACGGACAAGGACCCGCTGCTCAACATCCGCCTCACCGAGGGACGGATCTACAACCCCGCAAGCCAGCGCTTCGATCGCGTGCGTCTTCGCAGCTATGTTGCCGAAGGTGCTCCGGCAAACCCGTTCACGCCCTTCGTCGCGCCGACCATCCAGACCCGGCCGGGCGAGACGGTGCGCGTCGGGCTGAACAACGAACTGGCGGTACAGCCGAACTGCAAGCCCGACGACATCAACATCCCGCACTGCTTCAATTCGACCAACCTGCATTCGCACGGACTATGGGTAAGCCCCAGCGGCAACAGCGACAACGTGCTGATCACCATCCGTCCCAAGGTGTCGTTCGAGTACGAATACAACATTCCTGCGACCCATCCGGCGGGCACGTTCTGGTATCACCCGCACCTGCATGGCTCCACCGCGCTGCAGGTGTCCAGCGGCATGGCCGGCGCGTTGATCATCCACGGCGATCGCGCACCGACGCCGGTCAGCAACGGCGATATCGACACGTTGTTGCGCGACGAAACCGGCACCGCGTTCAAGGAGCGCGTGGTGGTGTTCCAGCAGGTGGCCTATGCCTGTCGCGAAAACCCCGACGACCCGAACTCGCCGATCAAGAAGAACCCCGACGGCACCTGGGCCTGCGGCCCGGACGATGTGGGCACGATCGAAAACTACGATCAGCTGGGCTTCGGCGTGTGGGGGCCGTCGGGCCGCTACACCAGCATCAACGGCCAGATCATGCCGCGCTTCGCGGATGCGATGGCCGGTCGCGTCGAGCGCTGGCGAAACATCCACGCGGGCATCCGCGATTCGATCAACCTGCAGTTCATCCCGATGCTCGGATCGGCGGAACCGGCATCGCTGCGCAGCCTCGACCAGCACGCGGAGTGGATTTCACAGAACTGCGTGGGCGCGCCGCTGACCCAGTTCGAGATCGCCAGCGACGGCCTGACCCACGGCCAGGCGATCAGCAAGACCCAGAACATCCTGCAGCCCGGTTATCGCAGCGATCTGTTGATGGTGTTTCCGGCTGCGGGCGAGTACTGCGTGATCGACGGCAATATTCCGGCCGACGGTTCGGTTTCCGGCGATGCCGAAAGCCGACGACTTCTGGGCACGGTGTCGGTCGCCCCCGGCGTGGCGGTAGGCAACGACCCCAAGGTGTACCTGACCCGGCAACTGATGTTGGCGGCGCGGCGCTGGATGCCGGACGATATGAAGCAGGCAGTGATGGCCGATCTTGAACGCGACCTGCGGCTGGACGCCTTCGTGCCGCATGCGACGATCACCGACCGCGAATTGACGCCCAACAGCGGGCAGAAGGTCGAGTTCAACATCGCCGGCGGCAAGTTCATGGTCAACGACCAGTCCTACGACCCCGCAACCGCGCGCGACCTGATCCTCGGCAACGTCGAAGAATGGACCCTCACCTCCGCGGCAGGTAGTCATCCCTTCCACATCCACGTCAACCCGTTCCAGGTATCGCGCATCCTCGACGCCCAGGGAGTGGACGTGAGCGTGCCCGGCAGCGGCGATGCGGAATACGCAGGCACCAAGGGCATCTGGAAAGACACGCTGTTCGTCAAAGGCGGCTACACGCTGTACGTGCGCACGCGTTATCAGCGTTACATCGGCGAGTACGTACTGCACTGCCACATTCTCGACCATGAGGATCAGGGCATGATGCAGAACGTCCGCGTGCTGCTGCCCGATGGCCAGGGCGGCGCGGTCGGCAACGGCCACCACTGAGGCGGCCGGGCTGCATTGCTTGCGATGAACGCTGGCAGGGGTGGGCTGTTGGCCGTGCGAAAGCGCCGCATGTAATGTCGGACGTTGAAATGCCGGGGGTATGCTGCGGCATCCCCCGGCGCATGGACGGCAAGACGCAGAGCGCAGACCAATCAGCAAAAATGGGGACAGCGAATGGGAGAGAGAACATATCTGTTTCAAACGCTAATATTGTCTGGCCCTGAGTTTGCTCTACTGGTGGGCTCAATTTCCCGCACGAGTACCCTTCTAAGATGGGAGCGATTCTTAAGCAGATACAAGAAGCCATCCGAGACCTCGGCACCCCTGAAGCCGGGACGTCCGTGACCCGCGCGCATACGGGCCGAGTGTCCGAGTCATTCACTATGGAGCAGCAGGTGTGCGAGGGCTTGGTCAACCAATGGCTTGATGGCGCGTCAGATGACCCTTCGGCTTGGGGCCGGCAATTGGTCAGAGAACTCATCGCCGAGCTCCCGCGATGTGCTGCGCCACTGACGTATCGTGCGCTGTGCTTTCCCGAGGAAGTCCATCCAAAGGATCCGTTGGCGTTCGGCCCACCTCCCGTGGCGCCAGCTGCAGGACGCTACAACCAAGCGGGTCAGTCCGTACTGTACTTGTGTATGGATCCTCGCGGACTCAGTGCTGAGATGGCGCAGTACGCGAAGCCTCGCGAACACGTTTACTACGCGCGGTATCTACCTATCGCATCATTGTCGCTGTTGGACTTGTCCGATGCGAGCGCTCATGCAGCGCTTCACCTCGCCTTCGATCGTGCGGAGCGGTTGGATCTCGACTACCAGGCAGCACAGCGTCTCGCCAATGTGGTCCGAGAGCTGTGCATAGACGGGATCATCGTTCCTGGCGTCCGCGGCACCAAGGGTCACCACTACTACAATGTGGTCATCTTCAATTGTCTCGACTGGCCAATGTGGATTGATACCAGCTACCCGCCTGAGCTGCTTCCCAACTAGTGCATGACCCGATTCCAGCGCATCACCCGCTTCACCGCTTGTGGCACTACGAGGTCTGCTATCCGCCAGAAGCAGTCATTCTGGGTAAGGTGTGTCGTTGACGAAACGTATCGCTCTGGAGTGTCCGCGACATCGGGGCAGCGGAACGCGTCAATACCTTTGAGACAGTCGTTTCATCTCCTTCTGGATAGCCCGGCTGGGTTCGCTGGCGTTTTCTGCTGGCGTGGGCCGCAGCACTACGCGAGCCGTCGATCTCGTTCTTGTGCGGCTGGGCAGGCAGCGCCACGACGGTCTCAGGAAGCGGGTTGATCGACACCAGGATCGGCGGCGACTTGGCGCGGGGCGCCCCATTGACGAAGCGCTCAGGGTGATCGCGATAGGCGGTATCCAGCGCGGTTTGCTTGACTGCGGTGACGGCCTCGGCGCGTCCGTGGAAGACATCGGCGGGGATGTGTCCGTTCAAGCCGCTGTGCTGGTGCTCGTCGTTGTACCAGTCGAAGAACTCGCCGCACCAACGGCGCGCATGGTGGTCGTCGGCGAAGCGTGCCGGGTAACCTGGCTGGGTCTTGAGCGTCTTGAAGTGCGCCTCGGAGAATGCGTTGTCGTTGCTCACGCGGGGCCGCGAATGGCTGCTGTCGATGTTGAGTTCGGCAAGCAGATCGATGAAATTCTTCGACGTCATCGGCGCGCCGCGGTCCTGGTGCACGATGAGGCTGTTGGCAGGGATGTCCCAGGTCGCCGCGCAGGTGCCGACGAAGCGGCATGCCAACGCGCTGTTCTCCGTTTCGGCGATCATCCAACCCACCACATAGCGACTGAACAGGTCGATCAGCACGTACAGGTACAGCCACGAACCGCGTTGGCCGAGTGCCATTTTGGTGATGTCCCAAGTCCATACCTGGTTCGGCGCGCAGGCCTGCAGACGTGGGATGGCGTGCGTTTGTGCGGGCCGGATGGGCCGTCGGTCGCGGGATTGGCCAGCCTCCTTCAGCAGGCGCTGCATGGTGCGGATCGAGCCAAGGAAGACGCCCTCGCCGAGCAGCGTGTGATACGCATGCGCCGGGGTCTGGTCGCAAAAACGCGGGCTGTGCAGCATGTCGATAATGGCGGCCCGTTGCGGCTCGCTCAGCCGACGGTGCGAGGCGTTGCGCACCCAATGCCGTTGCGTCACGGGCCGCTGCAATCGATACCCGGTAGCTCGCGCGACACCGAGCGCGGCACACGCGCGTGCACGCGGCAGTGGCGTCTCGTTGATCAGCGCGTGCATGGCCGTTCGTCCTGCTGCATCGCGCTGAACATCGCCTGCACTTTTTTTTGGAGCTCGACCAAGCCGTTGACGATGGCCAGTTCTTTCTCCAGCTTCTTGACCTTGCTGTTCAACGATTGGATCTCGCGATCCTTCGCATCATGCTTGGGCGTCGGACCGGGCCGTTGCGGCCGCAAGCCGTCACTGCCCCGCTTGGCCAACTGCGCCCGCCAGTCGCCCAACTGTGAGTGGTAGATTGCTTCCTTGC